>NZ_QORZ01000016.1:0-786273 GCF_008368785.1 Bacillus sp. AY3-1
GCTCCGATTAATGTTCCGTTTCCTCCTAAGCAAGCCCCAAGTGATAACGCCCACCATAGTACTTCGATTTGCGGAGAGTCGACAGATAGTCCGAGTCCTGTAGCTAAATCTTGAATAAGCGGAATCATTGTTGCGACAAAGGGGATATTGTCAATTGTCGCAGATGCGATGCCTGATACCCATAAAATAAGTATCGCAGCGAAACCGATATCACCATTCGTTACGTCGAGTACTTCTTTTGCGAGTGAAGAAATAAGTCCGATATCAATTAATCCGCCAACGAGAACGAATAGTCCAGCAAAGAAGAAAATGGTTACCCATTCAACGTGGGCAAATACATCTTCAATATCATGTTCTTTCACGCCGATTAGCATAAGAAGTGTAGCACCTGTCATCGCGATAACCGCAGCGTCTACATGAATAATCGAATGAAGTACAAAGCCTAAAATGGTTAGTCCTAAAATTGAAATGGATTTTAAAAGGAGGCTTTGATCTTTAATATAATCTTTTTCGTTCAATGCCATTAATATTTTAATTTGCTCAGGTGTTGTTTTTAGTTTGTTGCGATACATGAAGTAAATAATACCAAGTGTAACGATAGAGATAATGATTACGATTGGAGCTAAGTTTAGTAAAAAGGCATTAAAGTCTAAATGCTTATTTGCTGATCCGATCATAATGTTCGGTGGGTCACCGATTAATGTTGCTGTTCCACCTATATTTGAAAATAGTACTTCTGAAATCAAATAAGGAACAGGGTTTACTTTTAAAATACGTGTAATGGACAGTGTAACAGGAACGATTAGTAGAACGGTCGTTACGTTGTCCAAAAAGGCAGAACCGACAGCAGTTAATAGGGATAGTAATAATAAAATGCGGATTGGTTTTCCACCAGCTGCCTTCGCTGCTTTAATGGCCACAAATTCAAATACGCCTGATTGACTCGTAATATGTACGAGAATCATCATCCCAATTAAAAGGGTAATCGTTTCCCATTGAATATGTGATGTGAAAGCAGTATGTAAATCTACAACTCCAAAAATAATCATAATAGCAGCGCCGAATAGTGCGATTACAGCACGATTCAATTTCTCAGAAATAATAAATCCGTACGTGATTAAAAATACGGCAATTGCAAAATAATATTGCCAATTTGCTACTTCATGTGCTGATTGTTCCAATCATGTCACCTTCTTTAAAGTATGTATTCAATTGTCAAAATGTATCTCGCTGCATAAATACGGGATAAAATATATTGTAGCAAATTCAAAAAAGAAAGAAAACTATTTAACAAAGTGAAGGAAAAAATATATTTTTTACATATCATATAAAAAATATAAAAAACACAGTACAAATTATTAGGAAAAGTGGGCGTTGTCCTCTAATATAGAGATAGCAATTTACATTATTTTTGCGTAAAATGGTTTAAAGAGGTGAATTCCGATGGAAATAGTAAAAGATAGTTCTCTTATTCAAAATGAAATTGAACGTTTTGTAAATAAAGATGTATATATTCATTTAGAAACAACGAACGGAGCGTATGCGTCACACTTTAACGAAAAGATGATGACAGTTGGAGCATTCATTCGAAATGCAATTATTCGCTTTGAACGTGGGAAGATTACTGGAACAAATCCATACCGAGTTGGTTTAAAAATGGATCATGGCTGGGTATATGCAGAAGGTATTACGCACTGGGAAGTAGACGATAAAGAGCGTTTATTACTTGCAGGGCACGATAATCAAGGTCGCTTAGCAGTTGCACTTGAGTTAAGCTTAACGCCATTTAAGTAAGAAGGAGGGAAACTTATGGAGAGACATGTACTTGTTGTATTTCCGCATCCAGATGATGAAGCATTTGCGGCGGGAGGAACAATTCGCTTATTAACAGATCAAGGAGTACCTGTAACGTATGCATGTGGTACTTTAGGACAAATGGGACGTAACATGGGGAAAAACGTATTCGCTAACCGTGAAACGATTCCAAATATCCGTGAAAAAGAATTGAAAGATGCATGTGAAGCGATGGGAATTCAAGATTTAAGAATGCTTGGTTTCCATGATAAAACGTTAGAATTTGAAGATGTTGATTTTGTTGCAGATAAAATTGAAGCAATCATTCAAGAAGTAAATCCATCTCGAATTATTACATTTTATCCAGAGCACGGCGTACATCCAGATCATGATGCATTTGGCCGCGCTGTCGTTCGCGCTGTATCGCGTATGCCAAAAGAAGAACGTCCAGTCATTCATGCAGTTGCGATTACAAGAAATCGCGAAGCTGTATTAGGTGAGCCGGATGTTGTAAATAATATTAGTGAAGTATTCGAGCATAAATTAGCTGCACTAGGTGCGCACCGTTCACAAACAGAAGCGATGTTAGAAGAAACACATGCAAAAATCAAAAATAAAGATGCAGCAACATTAAAATGGCTGCAACTTGAACAATTTTGGACTTATAAATGGGAGTAGGCTAGAAGATATCTTCTGGCTGCTCTTACATAAAAAAAGCACTGTCACTTGTGACGGTGCTTTTTTGTTGAAGACTATATATTTCTTAGAGATATGCTTTAAAGTTTTAAAATTAATGTGCAGTATAGCCTCCATCAACAAGAAGTGTTGTACCATTAACAAAACTAGCATCATGTAGTGGAATTAAATAAGTCGGTTGTTTTCAGATTGAATAAAAACTAAAAAAAAGCAAAAATAAATTGTTTAATAATAATTATTTAATAATAATTATTTATTGAAAAACAACAAATAATTATTATTAAACAATTGAAAATTAGTAAAAGAGGTGTTTTTTATAAAATGTAAAATAAATGTTATGTACTAAAAAGAAATTGATAGAAATTAGGAAAGTTATATATTTTAATAGCAAAAGAAGCAAAGGGAGTTAGAGCATGATTAATAAAACAGTAAAGAAAGTGATCTTGATTGCAGGTGGTTTGTATATTACATATTTAGTAGGTGTAGTCATATTAGCGGAATCTATACCATATCCTACATCTCAACAACTTAAAGAAGCCGAAAAAGTAGTTGAACGCTATGTAGGTGAAAATAATGGAGTAGAAATGATAAATACATCTAGTAGCTTCACGGCTGAGATGTTCGATCGTACAATTCATATTGAAGGGAATTCAAAAGAGAATCCGGAACAAGTATTTCGAATGGACTTAGATCGAGTTTCTAATGAAAATGAAAGAATAACCGAAAAATCTATAAATAATATTTGTAAATCAAATGATGGAGGAAAGAATTTTACGTGCGCTGATGCTGAATAGCTAAAAGTAGGATGTGTAGCAGCATAGTAACGGTTGATAACTACTATTCTAGTTAAATAGGAAAAAGCCTCGCAGGGGGGCGAGGCTTTAAACAGGGTATTAAAAATTATCGATGCATTAAGAATAACTTCTTTTGAATAAACTAATTTTAGCATGATAACTCATATATATGTGTTACGAATTTATGAACAAAAAATCAGTGATAAGAATATAGAAAAGATAATAATTTATTTGTAATCTGTATCATTACATAAAGTTCGAGTAGAGAGTATACTTTTGTATGGTGTAATAAAGATATAGTCTGCCTACGGAAATAGGTAGGCTATTTTTTATAAAGAAAAGACAACTTGAGTTAAAGTCCTTGTTAAGAAATAGGGTAAGAACAAGAATTTTTAAGGAGAGATAGGGTCGTTCAACAGATAAAGATATTGTATTTGAAACACGTGATTATTCGTGGATTAAGTTCTATTTTTGATGGAAAATCCATAAAAGGCATTACAATCCCTAGAACTGATATTTAGTAATGATTTGCAAGAAACATATATTTTGAATTATTTAATAGAATAATATATATTTATATTGATTTAATGATTATAGTTTGTTAAAAATGGGGAAATCAATATGAAGGTTAAATTTGCCGTAATAAAAGATGAGAACTTTGATTGTAGTTTATTGGAAACAAAATTATTGAAAACTTTTAAAGAAGTAGATTGTGAAGCAGATATTGTAAAGGTTGAGGATGAAATTTTTGAAAACAATGATATACAAATGAATTTATCAGAAATAACCATTAATGTTACTGGGAAAACTATGGGATATAGGTTTGTTTCAGCTAGTATATTTATTGTTTTAGAGAGTTTATCAATACAGCTGTTTCGTATTAATATTAGTATACATTAAGCAGCTAAAAAGTAGACTCTTCATAAAATCATACTGACTATATTGAGTTGTAAATGTGAAAGTGTTGATTAAAACAATAGAAATTATCGTAGGTGCTCCCGGATGTTGGATTTTGCACCTTGTTTGTTGTTAAATAAACAAGGGGTTCCTTTTCCAATTTTAATTTATCTTAATTGCATATTATCTTAACGCTGATTTATATATAAGAAAGGAAACATGTGAGTAATTCAATTAGATTGTACAAATAATTTGGCGCGCGGATATACGGCATGTATTCACGGGTAAGAGGGTTGTCTAATAGTGTGTATATTGGGATAAAAAGATGTTATGAATATACGGAAGATGTTTATGCTGAAATTGACAGTCTCAAGGCTGAGTAAAAAGAAATTATGAGAGACATTCGAAATTTAGAAACGCGTACCATTATTAATGAGAAAGACATAGCAACAATCAATAAGCAATTAGAAAAAATAAGTGCAAACACAACTTGGATTTTGCGGATTATTATTAGTGCGATAGTAATGTCAGTTTTAGGATTGATATTAAAAGGGATTATTTAATCTTGTGAAATAGGACGATATAAAAGAAAGAGGGGAGCTCCCTCTTTCTTTTATGTAAATGAGAAGTTATACATTTTCTGTTTCTTTTTCATCTGCATATTTATCCTCTAAGGAAATTAATAGAGGAATTGATATAGTTACAAGAATGATTAAAGTGGTTATAAAAGATTTAGAAAGAGAAAAAGAACCTTCAATTAAATGTGATAAAAACTTGAATGAAAGTATACTTGTTATTAAGGAAATTACTAAAAAGCTAAAAAGTGATATATTTTTATTCTTTATAGATGTCTCTATAAAGTCTTTAATACAGGTTATTACGACAAATATAGTTAATATGATAAGAGAAATAAAATAATGTGTTACATTTGTCATACTAATAGTAGGATCATCTATTATGTAAGCTAGTAACTTAGAAACTAACATGCCTCCAAACAATAAAATAATAAAAGCGAGTAATCCTTCAGATATATAAGTACTGAAATTATCTTTCTTGTTAAAGAGCTTATAGTTCAGAGTAGCTTGGGTTATTTGAATTAGGAATAGGGTAATAATCCATACATAATATACAATTGGTAATTCTCCTGAGAATAGAGAGATTAGGAAGTTTATTACTGTCCTTAAAATTTCAATCATTACGAAAGGCCTCCTGTTTGTAAGCTTTAAGATATTAAAAATATGCTAGTCTGTCGTTTCATAATTAGAACTATCAATTCAAACTATTCCTAATTATTCCATAAAAAGGTGGTAGCATCAAGTTATCTTTTTAACAAATACTCTAAGGCCAAACACTAGAAAAAGAAACGCAATATGTAATATAATTGAAAAAGCATATTTTAAAATCAATGTTAATATTACCCTCCTATAAGTATTAACATACGTAATTGAGGTGTTTTCTTTGTTGTTTTATGATCGAATTTCTATAATGGCCCCTCCTGTTCCATAGCTAAGGAAAGTCTTTTTATTTCTGAGATTTTCAAAGTTATAGGAGGGTATGAAAAATGAAAAAAGTCTCAGTACCATCACTTTTGTTAATGATCATTCTTGTCGCATTTCCGCAAATTAGTGAAACGATTTACACACCGTCTTTACCGGATATTTCAAAGGCGTTACATGTAAGTAATAATGAGGTACAGTTAACACTTAGTGTGTATTTTGCTGGATTTGCTTTAGGTGTATTTTTTATTGGATGGTTGTCAGATATAATTGGCCGTCGCCCGGCAATGTTATTTGGAATTGTCATATATGGCGTTGGGAGTTTCTTATGCTTTATTGCAAATTCCATTGAAGTTTTATTGCTAAGTCGTTTTATTCAAGCGTTTGGAGCAAGTGCTGGTTCAGTTGTGACACAAACGATTTTACGTGAAAGTGTAGAAGGGCATAAGAGGCATGTTATGTTTGCTCAAATCTCGGCAGTCATTGCTTTTACACCAGCGATAGGACCGTTAATTGGTGGCTTTCTTGATCAAATGTTTGGATTTAAAATCGTATTTTTAAGTTTAGTAGTTATGAGTATCGGGATTTTTCTGTATACGTTTGTTTCTCTTCCCGAAACAAAGACGGACTCAGTAACGAATAAAATAAATGTATTCTTAGTCTTGAAGAGGTTAATTACAAATCCGAAAGTAGTAACATATGGGTTATTAATTGGAGGAGCAAATGGTGTTTTATTTAGCTATTATGCAGAAGCGCCGTTTATCTTTATTGAATACTTTCAGTTATCGCCTAGTATGTATGGACTTCTAGGAATTGTTGTTGCTTCCGCTTCTATTATTGGAGCGAAAGTTTCGAGACGATTGCTTGCCACGTATAAACCAGAGAAGATTATATATATTGGTTGTCTTGTAATGACAGGAGGAGCTATCCTTTTATCTGTTATTACGTTTGTTGGATCAAATCCGAATGTAATATATATGAGTGTATTTTTAGTAGCGATGTTTATATTGCTATTAGGAATTGGGATAGCGTTACCTAACTGTTTAAGTTTAGCGTTAGTAGATTTTCAAGATGTCATTGGTACAGCCGGAGCTTTGTTTAGCTTAGGGTACTATGTAATTGTAACGATGACAGTTTGGGGAATGAGTCAACTTCATACGGGCTCGTTACTGGTGATGCCACTTTATTTTCTGGCTATTGTAGTTATCATGATGGTGTTTACTAAAGTGTTTATTTTAGGTAAACAAACTTCAAAAATGATTTAAATATGAAATGGTAAAAGAGTCTCGTTTTTTAATGAGACTCTTTTATATTTTATCCTGCTGTTTTGAGGCAGTAAGATTCCTACCTCAGAATTGGGCTGGACTAAAGAAATCAGTAGTTTATTAATATATTAAATTTCTGGTTAGTATATGAATCGGACGTGTGGGAAATTACGTTATCAACTATAAAGATTGAAGTACATGAGATGTGAAACCTAGGAAGAAATACTCTCCTCGGTTATTTATACTGTAATAATATTCATGCCGGAATCATATTGAATAGATGTATTTTATTGTTAATTTAGTTAAAAATTAATCAGACTTATGTATAATAATTTATTGAAAAAATAATTGAACTTTTCAGATAAATGAATTAATATAAGGTAAGTAATTTTAAGATTTATAGAATATTGGAAGATGAAAGGTTTTGAGAATTTTGTAAGAGGCAAAAAACGATTTTAGGATAGCTTTAAAGCTAGTGTAAAATGACGTTTGCTTCATCATTTTCAGGGCCGAAAGGAATTAGGGGAAAGCATCTTGTTTTAAAATGCGGCTATGAATCATCTAAGAGGGGGAAGTGAAGTGGCAAACAAGGAATTGAAAAGGGGCTTAGAAGCACGTCATATTCAAATGATCGCTTTAGGCGGAACGATTGGTGTTGGTTTGTTTATGGGGTCGGCCAGCACGATTAAATGGACAGGTCCGTCAGTAATGCTTGCTTATGCAATTGCAGGTATTTTTATCTTCTTCATTATGCGTGCGATGGGTGAAATGTTGTATATGGAGCCGAGTACAGGTTCATTTGCGACGTTCGGTCATAAGTATATTCATCCGCTAGCTGGCTATATGACAGCGTGGAGTAACTGGTTCCAGTGGGTTATCGTTGGGATGTCAGAAATTATTGCGGTTGGAGCATATATGAAATATTGGTTCCCGGAATTACCAGCTTGGATACCAGGCGTAATCGCAATGGTTATTCTTGGCGCAGCTAACTTAATTTCTGTTAAGTCATTTGGTGAATTTGAATTTTGGTTTGCGATGATTAAAATCGTTACGATTCTATTAATGATTATTGCGGGATTTGGACTTATTTTCTTTGGAATTGGTAACGGTGGAGAAGCGATTGGCATATCTAATCTTTGGTCAAATGGCGGTTTCTTTACAGGTGGTTTTTCAGGATTCTTCTTTGCATTATCACTTGTAGTTGGTGCATACCAAGGTGTGGAATTAATTGGTATTACTGCTGGTGAAGCGAAAAACCCGAAGAAGACACTTACAAGAGCGATTCAAAGTACAATTTGGCGTATTTTAATTTTCTATATTGGTGCTATTTTCGTTATTGTAACTGTATATCCGTGGGATCAATTAAGTACAATTGGTAGTCCGTTCGTAGCAACTTTTGCGAAGGTTGGTATTACGGCAGCAGCTGGACTTATTAACTTCGTTGTTATTACAGCGGCAATGTCGGGTTGTAATAGTGGTATTTATAGTGCGGGCCGTATGCTTTATACGTTAGGTGTAAATGGACAAGCGCCGAAATATTTCACGAAACTTTCTGGAAATGGTGTACCTTTATTCGGTACAGTTGGCGTAATTATCGGTTTAGCGGTTGGTGTTGTTTTAAGTTATATCGCACCGAAAAACTTATTCGTATATGTATATAGTGCGAGCGTACTTCCTGGTATGGTACCATGGTTCGTCATTTTAATTAGTCAAATTAATTTTAGAAAAGAAAAGGGAGCAGAGATGAAAGATCATCCGTTCAAAATGCCATTTGCTCCTGTTACAAACTATTTGACAATTGCCTTTTTAATTATGGTATTAATCGGAATGTGGTTTAACGATGATACACGTATTTCATTAGTTGTAGGTATTGTTTTCTTAGCTATCGTCACAATTAGTTTCTATGCTTTCGGAATAGGGAAAAGACCTCCGTTAGATGTTCAAAATGATCAAGAGATTTCAAGTAAATAAAGAAAGTAAAAAATCCGATTTCTCATATGAAAATCGGATTTTTTACTATTAAAATTTCTCTAAAACGATTTTCCCAATGGTACTTCCGCTTTCAAGCAGTGCATGTGCTTTCTTTACGTTTTCAGCGTTAATTGGTGTGAATGTTTCATTTAGAGTAGTCTTTAAAATACCTTCATCTAATAGTTCGCTTACTTTATTTAATAGTTCGTGCTGCGTGATCATATCGCCAGTTTCGTACATCGCTTTTGTAAACATAAACTCCCAAACGAATGTAGCACTTTTACTTTTTAAAATACCCATCTCAAGAGGGTGTTCATTTTCTACGATAGAGCAAATTTTTCCTTGTGGTTTAATGAGGTCACAAATTGCTTGCCAATGTTGATCTGTATTGTTTAAGCAGAAAATATAATCTACATCTTTTAGCCCAAACTCTAATATTTGATCTTGTAAAGGTTGGTGATGGTTAATGATATAATCGGCACCAAATTTTTCAACCCAGTGTATCGTTTCATTACGGGATGCAGTTGTGATTACATTCAGTCCAGCCCATTTCGCCAGTTGAATGGCAATTGAACCTACACCACCAGCCCCGCCGATAATTAAAATGTTTTTGAAGGTATTCTCATCTTTCTTATTATAATCAATGCTTAAACGTTCAAATAAACCTTCCCAAGCCGTAATAGCTGTTAAAGGAAGTGCTGCAGATTCAGCATCACTTAACGTTTTAGGTTTCTTGCCAACGATTCGTTCATCAACTAGGTGGTATTCACTATATGTACCTTGTCTCGTAATACTTCCAGCGTAAAATACTTCGTCGCCTTCTTTAAATAACGTACAACCTTCGCCCGTTTGTACGACGACACCACAAGCATCCCAGCCAAGTATTTTCGCTACATCTTCTTTTTTATCTTTCGGAGAGCGAACTTTTGTATCAACTGGATTAACGGAAATAGCGTTAATTTTAACAAGTATATCTCTTCCTGTAGCAACAGGTCTTTCAACTTCAATATCAATTAAACTGTTTTCTTCTTCAATAGGTAAGTATTCATGTAAACCAATTGCTTTCATTTGTATTCCCTCCATTAAAGTAAGAGTTTTTCTCTTTTATTATAGTAGGTAAAGCGTCATTATGTAAAAAAGTTGAGTTCTTTCCATTTTGTAAAAGAGCTGTTTCAACTTCATTTAGAACTTTGTAACTGGCGAGCAACATCCATCACTCTGATTTTATAAGCGTCGGATGAGAGGTATACTTATTTTTCCAGTGTACCTTGCAATGAACAATACCAAGTGTTATATTATACTTGTAGTTATTAGTTATAAAATAGTACTAAATAATAAACAGTAGTGGATATCAATTAGAATAGGGTGAATGAATATTGAATGTACAATTTAAAAAAGGAGTTTTAGAACTTTGTGTTCTTGTCTTACTGGATAAGCAAGACCGTTATGGATATGAATTAGTTCGAAATATTTCCAATCGAATTGAAATATCAGAAGGGTCTGTTTATCCTCTTCTTCGAAGGCTAACTAAGGAAGAATATTTTACAACGTATTTACAGGAGTCTTCAGAAGGCCCTTCAAGAAAGTATTATACACTGACGGATAAAGGTAGAACGTATTTGTATCAACTTTTGGAGGAATGGAATGAGTTTTCACAAGGTGTCAATCAATTAATTAAAGAAGGTGTAGGTAATGACGAAAGATAAATTTTTACAACAATTAAATGTATCTCTAAAAAGGTTATCTGATAAAGAGCGTGCAGATATTTTAAAAGATTATGAAGAACATTTTACTTTCGGATTAGAGGAAGGGAAAAGTGAAGAAGAAATTGCAACTTCATTAGGCTCTCCAGCTCAAATCGCCAAAGAGTTATTAGCAGATTATCATATTGAGAAAGTAACAGCAAGTGCAACAACAGGAAATGTTTTTCGGGCAATTTGGGCAGTAATTGGATTAGGTTTTTTTAATTTGTTAATCGTGCTTGGACCTGCAATTACATTAGCGGCATTAATTTTTTCAGGATGGGTTCTAGGTATCTCATTTTTAGGCGCACCATTACTTGTTTTAGTTGATACGATTATACATCCAAATACATTCTTGCTATTTAATCTTTTTGTTTCTTTAGCACTTTGTGGACTTGGATATTTCATTGTTATTGCTATGTTATTTTTAACGAAGCTAGCAAAGAATGGATTTGTTCGTTATTTAAAGTTCAATATAGCATTAGTAAAAGGTGGTTTGAAGCATGATAAATAAAAAGAGTCTTTCAATCATTGCAGGTGTTGTTTTCATTATTGGTATTATCGGAAGTTTATTCACTTATCGTTCAATTGCTGCAGTACCAATTTCAGAAGAAAAGGTCGTTAATAATAATAATGTGTCAAGCGTCATTATTGATACAAATAACGTTCGTGTTAATATCAATCCTACAAAAGATAGTAACGTGAAAGTAAAATTAGATGGCGAGGTTAATCCAAACGTAAAAAGAACATTAGCTACGGATGAGGAAGATTCAACGCTTCTCATTTCTTATAAAGAAAAACAACAGAGCTGGTTCAACTTTAATATTTCTGAAGTATTGGCTCCATTAACATTAAATGTGTATCTACCCGAAAAACAATATGATTCATTAAAAGTTTC
Source organism: Bacillus sp. AY3-1 (assembly GCF_008368785.1). Lineage (NCBI taxonomy): Bacteria > Bacillati > Bacillota > Bacilli > Caryophanales > Bacillaceae > Bacillus > Bacillus sp. AY3-1. The sequence goes on from NZ_QORZ01000016.1 coordinate 11,554, forward strand.
CAATAATAATGGCTACGTTTCTGCTAAAAAACTAAACGCAACACATTTTAATATCAATACAAGCAATGGACATGTTGAATTAAGAGAAATCAATTCGCCAAAAATTATCGCAGAAGCAAACAATGGAATTATGGATTTCAAAGATGTATTGGCACAAAATATTCATGTGAAATCGAACAACGGACGAATAATGCTAGACCATGTTGAAGGTGAAATAGAGGGGCAAACTAAAAATGGAAGTCTTACTCTTAAAACGAATGAACTGGATCGAAATCTCAATTTTATGACTCATAATGGGAAAATTAATATTGAAACCGAAAAAGAACCAACTAATGTTCAATTTAATGTTTCTGTCGACAACGGCAGTGCGAATATCCTGAATAAATATAACGGGAATACGGTTATTGGAAAGGGAGAAAATATAATTAAATTAAACACACATAACGGAAATATTACAGTGAAAAAACAATAGCATATTACCTTTTATAATCTCAGCTCGTCGCACATAAAGAGCAATAATAAATAAAAAAGAACCGACTCCTTTTTTCAACATATAGGTAGTCGGTTCTTTTTTATGTAACCTTCGTTTAAGTGTGTATCCTTTTCGTATTTCAAAATACAAACAGTTGATTTATTACCTTGGATTCTTAGAAAAATAACGAATAATAATTAATAGTGTAAGGAGAATTTGTGAATGTCTCAAAAATAATGGGTGAAACAATGAAAAGTGAGAAGGAGTTTATTTCTAGCAAGAGGAATTCTTTACTGTATTGTTTTATTCAAAACTAAATTTAAAGGTGGATACATAATGACAGTAAAGAAGCTTTATTTCGTCCCAGCAGGTCGTTGTATGTTAGATCATTCTTCAGTTAATAGTAGGCTCACGCCGGGGAACTTATTGAACTTACCTGTATGGTGTTATCTTTTGGAGACTGAAGAAGGACCTATTTTAGTAGATACAGGTATGCCAGAAAGTGCAGTTAAAAATGAAGATCTTTTTAACGGTACATTTGTCGAAGGACAGGTTTTACCGAAAATGACTGAAGAAGATAGAATCGTGAATATTTTAAAACGGGTTGGTTATGAGCCGGAAGACCTTCTTTATATTATTAGTTCTCACTTGCATTTTGATCATGCAGGAGGAAATGGCGCTTTTATAAATACACCAATCATTGTACAGCGTGCTGAATATGAGGCGGCGCAGCATAGCGAAGAATATTTGAAAGAATGTATATTGCCGAATTTAAACTACAAAATCATTGAAGGTGATTATGAAGTCGTACCAGGAGTTCAATTATTGCATACACCAGGCCATACTCCAGGGCATCAATCGCTATTAATTGAGACAGAAAAATCCGGTCCTGTATTATTAACGATTGATGCATCTTATACGAAAGAGAATTTTGAAGATGAAGTGCCGTTTGCTGGATTTGATCCAGAATTAGCTTTATCTTCAATTAAACGTTTAAAAGAAATTGTGATAAAAGAGAAGCCGATTGTTTTCTTTGGGCATGATATAGAGCAGGAAAAGGGATGTAAAGTGTTCCCTGAATATATATAGTGCAAAAAGTCATGAGCTTACGTGCTCATGACTTTTTCTCTTAAATAATTTTTTTAAATAAGTTATAGACTTTTTTAGAACTATCTTCATTTAATTGATAGTACGTAAGGTTTACATCATCAGGAGTATCTTGCTGGGCAATCATCACTTCGTTATTGTGATGGTCAACTACCCATATGAAATATTTTTTATAAGTTCCATCCTCGAAAGTAATCCACATGTCACAATCTATTAAATCTGATCCTTCTTCATCTAATGTTAATTTTCCTTTTTTGGCTGTATCCATACTGTTAATGAACGTTTTTAATTCATCTGTTTTTGTGAGAAAGATATCCTTTTTTGTTTTAATTGACTCGACATGTATATCTTTTATTTCCTGTTTTCCTAAAAAGACAGGGGGTTCATTTGGGTCTCTTTGAGTTGAAATGATAGTAGCTTTCTTCTTTGGTTTATTTGCTGTATAGAAGTCTTGAATAGATTTTCCAGAGTTGAAAAACCATACGATACCAAAAATAATCAATGTGCTACCTAGTAGTAAAATGATTTTCTTAATAGAATATTCTCCTCTCTATTACTTCATATGAAGAGCTTTTCTATTAATATATGATAGGTAAGCATAAAGTATTATAGTTGAACTTGGTTATGCTTCACAGTTTTTATCGGACGATCCACGAGTAAATTGTAAGTAAGCCCGATTAGTACGAAAATGCCACCGACAACTTTGCCCATTGAGAGTTGGTGTGACAAGATGAAATCAATGATAGTCCCCGCAAATAATTGTCCAATAAAGATGAGTAACGTTAAATAAAATGCTGATATTTTAGGAGTAATATAGTTCGATAAAGAGATGACGATAACGCCTACTAATCCGCCTAAGTACACAGCGATAGGAATAGATTGTAACGTCTGCATTGGAATATACAATGAATCTGAACTGAAAATTAAAAATAATGTAGAGAAAAATAATCCAGTAATATAATTAAAAAACGTGCCTTCCCAATTTCCAATTTCCTTTGCTAAATTCGCGTTAATAATTCTAGCAACAACGATAGAAACACCAGCTAAAATAGCGATCGTAATATATAACATTTTTCTGCCTCCATTAATAAATTGTCATGATAATAATTCCGGAAGAGATGAAACATAATCCAATTAGTTTTTTCTTTTCAAACTTTGCAACTTTCATTCCTAATAAGCCGAAATGATCAATAACGATGGAAGCAATGGATTGACCAAGTAAACTTAATGCGATCGTAATAGAGGCACCAAGGACGGAGAAACTTATATTATTAAAAAGAACAGTGAATACCCCAATCGCTCCAGCACTATATAGAAAAAGTGGAATACCTTTATCGAAACGAATTTTATTTTTGTTTATGATTAAAACGAAAATAACTGCAAGTAAACCGACAAGGTGAATGACAACGCTCGCTGTATACTTGCCAATTAACTCAGATAAAATCCCATTGAGTGGAAGCATAACGGCGATGAGCACACCAATAAAGACAGAAAGAAAGTTATACAATGTAATATCCCCTTTAATTTTCATATTTGTAATGACTGTATCATGCTGAAATTGTGTATTACTATGACATATGTCATAGTGGAAGAAGGAAATTTTGATTACAATGGGGATGAGTTGTAAAGGCGGGGGAACTATGAAGAAAGTATGTAATTCAATTAAATTAGCAGAGTATATGAAACAAAATAATATTGATTCATTTTTTAGTAATGATATGAAACCGAATATGGAACTCATATTTTTTAAAAAGAATGAGTTTATTTGTAGAGAAAATGAAGAGATAGATTATTTATTTTTCTTTGTTGAAGGAAAAGCGAAAGCGTTTAATACATTAAGTAACGGTAAATCTGTATTATTATGCTTTTATGATAGTTTGCAGCTGTTAGGAGATGTGGAGTTAATTCATTCTCAAAAGACTGCTTCAAACGTACAAGTAATGGCAGATTCATATTGTGTTGGTTTACCTTTAGGTAAAGTGAGAAATCAATTATTTCATGATGCGAAATTTTTACGGTGTATTTGCGGATCATTAGCACATAAGTTAAATCGGCTTTCAAAAAACAGTACAATTAATTTACTATATCCACTTGAAAATAGACTTGCGAGTTACATGTTAGCAGCAGGGGAACGAGCGGTGCAGCATGGAAATAGAATTGTATTTAGTGGGAATTTAACGGAAACAGCGGAATTGTTAGGAACGAGTTATCGTCATCTATTACGTACATTAAATATTTTTTGTGATAAAGAGATAATAAAAAAGAACAATGGTTGCTTCGAAGTAGTAAATGTGGATGTTTTGAGGGAATTGGCAGCAGATGTTTATAAATAGGAGGAGATTAGAATGATTACACCTATATTTAGAATTTTTGATGTTGAAAAAGCAAAGCTATTTTACATAGATTTTTTAGGGTTTAAAATGGATTGGGAACATCGGTATGAGGAACATATGCCATTATATATGCAAATTTCGTTACATGATGCTGTAATACATTTATCAGAACATCATGGGGATGCTTCGCCAGGCGGTGCGATTCGGGTCAAAATAGATAATGTAGAGGATTATCATTCTATATTATTGAATAAAGAATATGCTTATTCGAAGCCAAATATAGAAGAAACACCTTGGGATACAATCGAATTAACTGTAATTGATCCGTTTTCAAATAGAATCGTATTTTATGAGGAGAGATGGTAGAGTCGGAAGGGATTAATATATAAATTTTTTAGAGATAGTGCAGTGTAATTGGGTATTAAATAAATGTAATGAAGAGTAGTTCATAAAGTAGCGAACTACTCTTTTTCCTTTTGTTAAACAAATTGAATTATTGATAAATAAATTGTATCATAAAACATATGAACGAATGAGCATGTATTCATACGTTATGAGAAGGAGGAAAAAGATGCTAGATGTAATTATTATTGGAGCTGGTCAAGCTGGATTAACAATGGGATATTACTTGAAGCAAGAAGGTTATAATTTTTTATTACTTGAGGCAGGAAACCGAATTGGGGATTCATGGAGAAACAGATATGATTCTTTGCAACTCTTCACACCGAGGGAATATAGTAGTTTACCAGGTATGATAGTAAAAGGAGAAGGAAATGGATTTCCAAATAAAGATGAAATGGCAACTTATTTAGAAGAATATGCAAGGTACTTTACATTACCGGTCCAATTGCAAACCGAAGTTTTAAAAATAAAGAAAGAAAAAGAGATATTCAAATTACATACTCCTACAGAAATTTTACAAGCAAAAAAGGTTGTTATCGCAACAGGTGGTTTTCAGCAACCATACATCCCCTCATTTTCACAACATCTTTCATCGCATGTTTTTCAAATACATTCATCACAATATAAATCACCATCACAAATTCCTAAGGGGAATGTACTAGTAGTAGGTGGCGGGAATTCAGGAATGCAAATTGCAGTAGAACTTGCAAAAACTCATGAAGTTACAATATCTATCAGTCATTCTTTAACATTTTTACCGTTACGTCTTTTTAGAAAAAGCATTTTTTATTGGTTAGAAAAATTGGGTTTATTGTACGCCGAAGTAAATACTAAGAGGGGAAAATGGTTTCAGAAGAGAAAGGATCCTATTTTTGGTTTTGAAGGCAAAGAACTTATTCGTAATGGAGCAATTAAACTAGAGGAAAAAGTGGTTAGTGCATCAGAAAATAATATTATGTTTCAAAATGGTGGTACGTATAGTGCAGAAAGCATTATATGGTCAACGGGTTTTGTTTTAGAGTATAACTGGATTGAAATAGAAAAGGCAGTAAATAAGAATGGATTTCCTAATCATATAAAGGGAATTAGTTCAGTAAGTGGATTATATTATATCGGTTTGCCGTGGCAATCTCAAAGAGGTTCTGCACTTATTTGTGGTGTAGGAAGAGATGCAGTGTATTTACTTTCTGAAATCAAAAAAATAGATCAGTAGCAACAACTACTGATCATCCATATGTACATGAATTAGGAGAGGTCAAACATTTATTAACTTTATTATAATAGATTTTCATAAGAATAAAAACTGAAAATTCTAATTTTATGTTGAGAAAGTTTTTTGTATTGAAATATATAAAAGAATAGGGATTTTTATTAAAAGAAAAAATAATATTTATATTTTAGTAGATTATGGTATAGTCTACATGAGATGCATTTCCATAAATATAATTATTCAAATGATAATTGCATTTATGTGAGGGAAGGAGAAGGCATTATGAAGTTTGATGATCAACGCCTATTAGGAGTACGATTAGGATCGGTGATTGTAACAGAGGAAAATCAATATTTAGTAATTAAGAAAAAAGATCATTATGCATTATTAAATATACATGATTTAGAATGCACACATGTTGAAGTGCAGTTAGAACATATTGAAGAATTGTTGCGGGAAGATTTCCAAGAAAGTATAACGGAGATTATCGCGCCGGAACATATAAAAATTGTTGCGAAAAATGTTATATAGAGAAAGGAGCTGGAAGAACAGCTTCTTTCTTTTCATTATAAGGATAACGTTTTTAACACGTCACCAATAATCCCTTCCATTTGATGAACACCTAAGTCAGTGTTCGTCATTATAACAGCACCATTACCTCGGTATGGATAGCATACCATCATACATTGAAACCCAACGCCCCATCCAAGTGAATACATTTGTAAGTCTTTATTCGAATCATCTAGAAACACACCTAACCCAGTCCATTTTGAGCAACCTTGAGGAGAAATCATGTCTTGTACTAATTTTTGAGAAAGTTTTAGTTTGCCCTTTCCTTGTAAGGAATGAATGATTTCAATTACTAAAGTTGATAAGTCTGTTGGTGTTGTCCAAATACCTGAAGAAGCTGCGAATGGATAAAATGGATACTTCTCATTTGTAACAGCACCATCTTTATTATGCCCACAAGCAAAGGTCTCCATTTTATTTGTATCTTCAGGAGGGAATAGCATACTATTTTTTAGTTGCAGTGGCTGAAAGATATATTCTTCAAGTAAAAGATTGAATGGTTTCCCAGTTATATCTTCAAGTAGTAGTTCAATAATACAAAAGTTTGCATCAGAGTAGTGAAATTCGCTTTCTGGTTTATAAGTTATTTCTATCGGTACTGGACAATATGATGTTTTACCGGCAAGGAGTTCAGACATGTTTGGTCGCCCTTGTGCAAGTGTATAATGTTCAAAACTATTAGGAGGATCAATGATTCCAGATTGGTGGCTTAATAAATTTCGCAACGTGACTTTTTTCTGTGAGGTAAATAGATTGGTAGGTATGTTCCAAAATGTGAGTCTATCATTTACGTCTTCATCTAAATGCACGATCTTTTGATCTGATAACGTTAGTACGAGCATTGTAGTGAAGAATTTACTAATAGAACAAGAATTGAATATGGAATTCGTAGTGACAGTTTTAGTTGTTCCAGATTCAAGTGTTCCGCAGGCAGTTGCTTCATCTAGTTTACCATCACGTATAACAGCAAGGCTTAAACCTGCAACGGAATATTGGTTCATTTTCTCGTATATAGTGTTACTTTTTAAGTTCATAGTGACTCCTTTCTTATGAAAGACAGAATATTAGTTCTATTATACAGTAGTTAATAGAGAGAATGAGAGAAAAAGAAAAAGCTTCATCTTTTATCGATGAAGTTCTTTTAGTTAATTTGAAGTGAATGCTTTAAAAAATTTATCTCGGTACATGTACATTAGCCATGAGGTTGTTAGTAAGGAAATAATGATTTGTTTGTTTTGAATTGGCGCATTGAAAACAAGCCAGCCAACGATATCAAATAATAAATGTAGTGCAATTGAAAGAACTACAAATTGTAGTAACGTATTTAAAAATCTTTTCATAAAGTGTCCCCCTAAAATAAAAGGTTTTATCAGAAATGTTGTATATTGCTATTATACATTAAATGTGTTTCGTGGTAAAATTTACATAAGATAGTGAAATAAAACAAATGAAAGCTAATAGGGGGGATAGTCATGGGATTTTGGATGATCATACCGATAGCGGTCTTTGGGTTTATTTATATTGCTGAAAAATTAAATAGAATCGAAAAGAAAACGGATGCACGTTTAAAGAGGATGGAAGATAGATTACAGCTAATTACGAAAGAAATGGGAATTATAGATAGAGAACCTGAAATTAATAAAGAGTTACGCCAGCTTATGGAAGAAGGAAAAACAGTTACAGCAGTTAAGAGAGTGAGAGAGGCTTTTGGGTTTTCTTTACTAGAAGCGAAGCAATATGTTGATAAATTATAAAAAAGATCATCCATTTGGGTGATCTTTTTTCAATGCACCATGCGTGTATTTACATAAGCAGCGATTATAACGTGGCCAATTATAATGATAGGAAATAAGATTTTGACATTAGGAGTAGTGAAGACACTACCAATTGTGGCGATAACACCGGCAATTAAATTATAAAGACCAACTATTTTTGATAACTTATCTTTATTTGGCACACGGCGTTCATTGAATCCTGATAAGAGCCAAGTGTATTGTTTAACTCCGATGAAATAGGCTAGTGCAAATGAAATAATTGCTAGTATGAATAATGATGGTGAAGCGAAGAGAGTCATTGAAAACACCTCCGTTAAAGGGTTATAAATAAATTATAGTATGAATGTTATAATTTAACAAAATATAAGTGTAATAGGAAACAGAGTATTTATCATGAAGGGAGATTAAGTATGAATATTGTGGAATTCCAGAGATATGTATCAAATTTCAGTAAAGAAAAAGGATTTCAAGATACAACAATTGAAGAGCGTACGATGTATGCGATGGCGGAATTAGGTGAATTAGCGGAAGTGATATTAAAGCGTGATAAAATACAAGATTCGAAAAGAGAGATTGGTTTAGAAATGTTTGATGTCATTTGGAATGTATGTGACTTAGCAAATAAGTTAGAAATTGATTTAGAGAAGGCATTTGAAGAAAAAATGAGGATTAATAAAAAACGTGAATGGTAAGTGGAATATTAATGTGTAAAGATGGGGATACGAATGAAAAAGAAGCTTATTATAGGAGGAGTCTTTACCTTAATTAGTGTAATGAGTGTTTTCGCTTATTTAGTCTTTCAAGGCATATTTATTCCGAATCAAATAAGTGCGGATAAGTATGAAATAAAAGGTGTAGATGTTGCGTCATACCAAGGAGATATAGATTGGAGAGAGTTGTAAAAGCAAAATATGAAGTTTGCGTTTATAAAGGCTACTGAAGGAAGCTCTTTTGTAGATAAGTACTTTTCGGAAAATTGGACGAATGCGAATAAGACAGGTATGCGCGTCGGAGCGTATCATTTTTTTAGTTTTGATAGTAAGGGTGAAACACAAGCAGAGCAATATATACGAACTGTTCCAAAGTATAAACAAGCATTGCCACCCGTAATTGATGTTGAGTTTTATGCTAACAAAAAAGATAATCCCCCTAAGCGTGAAGATGTTGTGAAAGAGTTGTCGGTCATGATAAAAATGCTAGAAAAACATTACGGTAAGAAAGTAATATTGTATGCAACTCAAGAGGCATATGATTTGTATATAAAGAATGCGTATCCTCAATGTGATATATGGATTCGTAGTGTCTTTACAAAACCGAGTTTATCTGAGGAGAGAAAATGGACGTTTTGGCAATACACGAATCGCGGGAGATTAAATGGTTATAATGGAAAAGAAAAGTATATTGATTTGAATGTATTTTATGGGAATGAGGAAGAGTTTGAGAATTATGGAATAAAAGGTTAAGTTTTAAAGCGCACAAAATTTTGTGCGCTTTTTATTAATGGTATGAAAAATATGTAAAAAAAAGATGGAACAAACATTTGAGATGAATTGTCTAATATAGGTAATAGCTATTTCGTTTGAAAGAAAGGGTGGAGAAAATGAAAAAGGATACATTATTAAAATTAGGGGTATGTGTTAGTTTGCTAGGAACAACTCAATTTGTTAGTACAGTTTCTTCTGTGAAAGCGGAACAAAAGCTAGAGCAAAAAGTAATAAAAAATGAGACAGGAACTATTTCAATTTCTCAGTTAAACAAAAATGTATGGGTTCATACGGAGTTAGGTTATTTTAACGGAGAAGCAGTTCCTTCGAACGGTCTAGTTCTTACTACTTCAAAAGGCTTAGTACTTGTCGATTCTTCTTGGGATGATAAGTTAACGAAGGAATTAATAGAGATGGTAGAAAAGAAATTTAAGCAGCGCGTAACGGATGTCATTATTACACATGCGCATGCTGATCGAATTGGCGGAATAAAAACGTTGAAAGAAAGAGGCATTAAAGCGCATAGTACGGCATTAACTGCGGAATTAGCAAAGAAAAATGGATATGAAGAGCCACTTGGAGATTTACAAACAATTACGAAATTAAAGTTTGAAAATATGAAAGTAGAAACGTTTTATCCAGGGAAAGGACATACAGAAGATAATATCGTTGTATGGTTACCGCAATATAACATTTTAGCTGGAGGTTGTTTAGTGAAATCTGCGGAAGCTAAAAATTTAGGGAATGTCGCTGATGCCTATGTAAATGAATGGTCTACATCGATTGAAAATGTGCTGAAGCGATATGGGAACATAAATGCAGTAGTGCCTGGTCATGGAGAAGTAGGGGACAGAGGGTTACTTTTACATACATTGGATTTGTTGAAATAAGAAATTATGGGAATATAAAAGCGAGGAGAAACAATTTTCTCCTCGCTTTCTTCTAGCTATATTTAAATGCGAAGCTATCAATTATGCCTGCATACGTTACTGAGATTTTAATTCCAAGTATACAAATACCAGTACCGTCATAATTGCTATAACAACGTAAGTAATATCGAGCATTATAAGTGTTTTTAAAGTTTCAGTCATCCTAATTCACCCCTGGTATGAAAATATAACATAATCTCTTATCAATCAGATCAGAGATTATAAAGATAACAATGTACATGAAATTTCTTAAGTAGATTCTATATAAATATATCATATAAAAAATGTAAACATTGTAAAGATAGTGTAAATATATTGTGAAAAAAGTGATTTTTCATAAAATCCTTAATCAAAAAATTGATAGTTCTTCAAAATGAAAAAACGCTATTCTTTCTGTTGAATGATAAAAAGAAAGAATAGCGTTTTTGTATGTCTATTTCTGTTTTCTTAAGAGATTCAGCAATAGTCTAGATATTTGAAAACTTGAACAACAGGATTATGTAATGGTTTTTTTTGGTACCAATAAAAATATTATGTAAACAATATAAATTGTCACAAATTTATACATATTATTGTGATTGATATCACATCACTTTTTTTCAATGGGTATTATGCTTAAGGTGTAATGAATGATTGGGAGAGGGTGGGATGATAATGTTTTGTTATCAATGTGAACAAACACCAACAGGTGGATGTAAAGTGATAGGTGTTTGCGGTAAAAATGAAACAATTGCAAGTTTACAAGATACGATTGTGTTTGGGCTAAAAGGAATTGCAGCTTATCGTACGCATGCTGCTCAGCTAGGGTATACTGATGCATTTGTAGATGCTACAACGCAAGAAGCACTGTATATGACATTAACAAATTCTAACTTTAATGAACAAGAACATATTGATATGGCTATGAAAGTAGGGAAATCGGCTTTACGAGTAATGGAGTTGTTAGATGAGGCGCATACGAATCACTTTGGTGTTCCAGAGCCTGTTCAAATTACACAAAACCACGTAGAAGGTAAGGCAATTGTAGTTACGGGCCATAATTTATTTGCATTAGAAGAACTATTAAAGCAGACAGAAGGAAAAGACATTAATATTTATACACATTCTGAAATGTTACCAGCACACGGTTATCCGCAGCTGAAAAAATATAAGCATTTAAAGGGAAACATCGGTAAGGCATGGTATGATCAACGACGTCTTTTCGAAAAATTTACAGGTGCCATATTAGCGACAACGAATTGTGTTATGCCAATTAAAGGATCATACTCTGATCGATTCTTTTCATATGATATTGCAGGTTTACAGGGTGTACAAAAAATTGAAAATGATGATTTTGCACCATTGATTCAAAAAGCGCTAGAACTCCCAGAAGTACATATGGAGTCAGATGAACAGTTAGTAACAGGTTTCCATCATAATACAGTATTATCATTAGCTCCGGAAATTATTGAGGCAGTAAAAGAAGGGAAGATTAAGCGTTTCTTTGTCATCGCAGGTTGTGATGCACCAGGGAAAGGCGGAGAATATTATCGTGAATTAGCAACGTCACTTCCGCCAGAAACGGTTATTTTAACGACTTCTTGCGGGAAATTCCGCTTTAATGATGTAGATTATGGTGTTGTGCCTGGTACGGAGATTCCTCGATACATCGACTTAGGGCAATGCAATAATTCCATTTCTACAGTGAAAATAGCAGCTGCTTTAGCTGATGTTTTCCAATGTGAAGTGAATGAATTGCCAGTAAGTATTGTCCTATCATGGTTTGAACAAAAAGCGGTTGCTATTTTACTTGGGCTATTTAGTCTTGGAATTCAAGATATTCGCATCGGTCCAAAGGCGCCTGAATTTATTTCACCTGGTGTGCTTGATGTATTACAAGAAACATTCGGTTTAAAACTAATTACAACTGCAGCAGAAGATATGGATATGATGTTATCGTAACGAAAAAATGTTTTTATTTAATTATGGCTGTATAAATCATTTGTATGTGCGTGAGTAAACGTACATACAAATGATTTATCTTATTAATAAAAGGAAGCTGCTATATCTATAAAATTTATGATTTTATAAGGCTTTTAAAGGGTCCCACCACATGCCCATCAACTTAAGATTTGTAAGTATCCACAAAATGAAATTTCCACATGAATATATATAATTTCACCTCTTTTTCATTTGAATTGAAAATATTGAACAAAGCCCAACTCATTTTGATTACACTTTTCAACATGTAGGGCTTTTTTTACTGTAACTAAAAGTTGGGGTACAGACGCATACCCACCAACCTTTTATTATAAAGTAATCTCTGAACGTATTATATTATTGTTTTTTCTTGACAGACATAAAAATGACTTATTTACCTTGTTGATAATTAGTAAACGATATTATAAAATGTTTATGTATACGTAAACTTAATTTATTTACGTTTGGTTTTATTGGATGTGTAGGAAATGTTAATGACAATAAAATGATGGGTATATCACCTGCAAAAAGAGTGGAACTAATACGGAAAGGATGCGTTTGTAAAAAATTAAAAAAGTAAGCATTGTTAGCTCTTGAAGAAAAATGAATAAAAAAGTTACAAGCATATGGAGAATAGGTGTATATAAAAAATTCCTAAAGGGGGACGGAATTATGAAACAAAGAAAGTATTTGGTAACACCTCAAGATCGAATGAATTATGTATTAGGTCTTTATTCTGCAGATCAACAAATTAATGCAGTTCTTTATTTTCCTATAGGTATATCAAAGGAAATACTTGAAGAATCAGTAAGGATAACGTTGCAATTGCAGCCAGTTTTGAACAGCCGGTTTGTAGAAAATGATATTCCTTACTGGGAGGAACATTCATCTGGCACTAAATCACCCATTTTCTTTTTTGCAGAAGGAAATAATCAAGAACTTGAAATAATGGCAATGGATTTTATTAAGAAACCTGGTGATCGTATTCATGGGCCTATGGTTCAAACAAAATTATTACGAGGCACTACAATAGATATGTTAGTTGTGAAATTATCTCATCTATGTTCAGATGGTACAGGAGTCAAGGAATATATTAATTTACTTGGAACAATTTATACTCAACTTTCCTTGGGACGATCTAAGAATCAAATTATAAAGGAATTTGGTGAGGAAAATGAGAGTTTTCGAGATCAATCACATGTATTCAAATATGCTGGAATATCGGACATAAAAAGTGCGTATCGTCCTAACCAAGAACAACAGGCATCGTTATGGTCTTTTCCATCTAAACCTAATAAAAATAAATTCCCCCAAATGTCCGTACGACGGTTGAGCCATGAGCAAACTCTACGTCTAACCCAATGGGCAAAAGGACAACAGGCTACCTTGAATGATGTAATCATGGCTGCATACTTCCGAGCTTTATCACATTTCACTGTGTATGCAGAACCTCGCACCGCAGAAAAAATGATTGGTTTGACAATTGATTTACGTCGATATCTGCCTAATAATACAACTGGTGCTATTTGCAACTTATCCGGTATGGAAATGCCAGTGATTAAATTGGAAGAAGATGAAACATTTAATCAGACTCTTGTTCGAGTTAAACAATCAATGGATAAAATAAAGTCTCAAAATCCAGGTCTTTCTTCAGCAGCAGGAATGGAGCTACTGGCAGAAATGAAGCTATCTACAGTGAAAGAAATGTATAATCAGCAATACGAACAGGCTATACAGATGGGGATGGCGTTGCCATTACTGACAAATTTGGGAGTAATCGCTGATGAAGCTATTCAGTTTGGTCAAATTCAAGCTGAAGACGGGTATATGACATCGCCTATTATGTATGCACCATTCTTTTCAATGGGAGCAAGCTCTTATAATGGAATACTTACATTTACGATTGGTTATCATGCGCCGGATACATCAAAAGAAAAGGTAGAAGAATTTTTAGATAGTGTTGTGAATCAACTATCAGAAATAAAAGAGAATACAGCGTAAAAATTTCTAATGGGGATGGTATTTTAGTGGCTCGTTTCATGTACGGCCAATCTTTGATCGCACCTATTTTTATGTTGTATATTTATAGAAAATCGTAGTGAGAAATAAAATATATCAGCATAAAAGTACTAAAAAGGAGCTGATTTAAACTACACTTTGAGTCAGCTCTTTTTATTATTTTTTTGAAATGTTTCATACATATTACTCATAATAGGAGTGATATGTATGCTCATCAACCCAAGATTTTAATATATCCTCAAAATCAAAATTTTATATTTCTACAGTTGCGAAATGAGAGGGAAATGCCAAACGGTTATGTAAGAGCTGCGGTTGTATCTCGTTAGGATAAAGCGGATTTTTAATTTTTTTGAAAATCGAGTTGACATTCTTTCTACTCAGTCATACAATGTAGTTGTAGTAAGTAATACTGAATAGTGTGGTTTTGCTCAAAATCTATTCAGTAAAAATTCGCCTTAGTACTCTGTGATACTGAATATAAGTCAGACAGAATAGGGGGTAAAGGAGGATCAGGACATGGAAAATTTAACTGAAATGCTGAAAGGTTCACTGGAAGGGTGTGTGCTGGAAATTATTAGTCGCCGTGAAACGTATGGCTATGAGATTACCCGCCACCTGAATGATCTTGGGTTTACCGAAGTCGTAGAAGGGACGGTTTATACTATCCTCGTACGATTAGAAAAGAAAAAGCTTGTGAATATTGAAAAGAAACCATCAGATATGGGACCGCCTCGTAAGTTTTATTCATTAAATGAGGATGGCCGTCAGGAGCTTGAATTGTTTTGGAAAAAATGGGATTTTGTATCTTCAAAAATTAACGTCTTGAAGTCAAACTAGCCTCATAATATAAAATGTTCCGGCTCATATTTGGAGAGTTTCTAGTTCTGCTTTATAAAAAAGGAGGAAAATAAGATGTTGGAAATGTTTAAAAAATTAATTGGTGATAAAAAAGAGTACAAAATGATGATGGCACGTGTTGGAGCACTGCCAGAGGACTATCAGTTTGTGTTTAAGAAAATTCAAAACTACATGTGGAATTTCTCAGCGGGTAATGGAATGGATATGCTGCACATACAGTATGAGTTAATCGATTTGTTTGAAGCAGGTGCAGCGGAAGGCAGACAAGTGCTTGATATTACTGGGGAGGACGTGGCATCCTTTGCTGACGAACTAGTGGCAAACGCTAAAACGTATGTCTCCAAGTATCGTGAAGATTTGAATGAAAGTATTATGAAGAAATTGAGAAAAAAATAAATGCAATTAGTAATACCGACTGATTAGCTGGTTACAAATGTGAATTGCCGCCATCGCTATTCAGTTATATTTTTAAACCAGTACTAAGTAATACAGATTATCAGTGATACTAAATAGAGGGTGTATGTAATCTAATTTTATAAGGGGGAAAAAGTATGAGCAATGCAGCGATTTCTATAAAAGGGTTAAAAAAATCTTTTAAAGATAAAGAAGTCTTAAAGGGAGTGGATTTTGAGGTGCAGCGTGGCGAAATTTTTGCGCTGCTAGGCTCAAATGGAGCGGGAAAGACGACAACGGTCAATATCCTTTCGACGTTAATGAAACGAGATGATGGTGAAGTGAGTATTTGCGGTTTTGACGTCCAGCGACAACCAGATCATGTTCGTCAAAGCATCAGTTTGACAGGACAGTTCGCAGCTTTAGACGGCATGCTTACTGGAAGGGAAAACTTGATAATGATCGCTAAGTTACGTGGTGTTTCCAATCCCGCACAAGTTGCTGATAATCTACTTGCAAGATTTAGCCTGACTGATGCGGCCAACCAGAGGGCAGACCAGTATTCAGGTGGGATGAAGCGCCGACTTGATATCGCGATGAGTTTGATTGGGGCGCCAGCAGTTATTTTTCTAGACGAACCAACGACTGGACTTGATCCGGAAGCGCGGATCGAAGTGTGGGATACAGTCAAGGAACTTGCCGGCAGCGGCACAACGATCTTACTTACGACTCAGTACTTGGAGGAAGCAGAACAACTGGCGGACCGTATCGCTATTTTGCATGGCGGAAAAATTATTACGACAGGTACTCTTACTGAACTGAAAGAGATGTTCCCGCCAGCAAAAGTAGAGTATATCGAGAAGCAGCCGACGTTGGAAGAAATTTTCCTTGCGATTATCGGTAAAAAGGAGGAGATGTAAATGAAAAGCAAAACAGGGGTATTACTAGGGCGCTTAATGCGTAATATTATGCGTAGTCCGGATACAATTATTACAGTAGCGATTACACCGATTATGATGATGCTATTATTTGTTTACGTATTTGGCGGGGCTATAAAGACAGGAACGGATAACTACGTTAATTATTTATTGCCGGGAATTTTGTTAATGGCTATCGCATCCGGTGTAGCTTATACTTCTGTACGATTATTTACGGATGTAAAGAGTGGGCTGATGGCACGTTTCATTACGATGCCTATTAAGCGCTCATCAATATTGTGGGCTCACGTTTTAACTTCTCTTGTTGCTAATGTACTTACTATCGTGGTGGTTATTCTTGTTGCGCTCTTAATGGGCTTTCGTTCTAGTGCAAATATGCTAGATTGGCTTGCGGTAGCGGGAATACTGGGGATGTTTACGTTAGCGCTTACATGGCTAGCTATCATTCCAGGGCTGAAAGCGAAGTCTATGGAAGGGGCGACAGCTTACTCGTACCCGCTAATTTTTCTCCCATTTATTAGTTCGGCCTTCGTACCTACTGAAACGATGCCTAAAATTGTTCGTGCGTTCGCTGAGAATCAGCCTGTAACTTCAATCGTGAATGCGATTCGCGCCCTATTATATGAAGGGACTGTTGGCAACGATATTTGGACTGCACTCGCTTGGTGCGTGGGTATCATGATCATCTCTTACTTTTTCGCTAGCAAAGCATTTAAACGTCAGTTAGGGTAAGTGAATTAAGTCATCCGAAATTATATATATTTTTGAAAAAGCACGGGGAGATTTTCCGTGCTTTAATACTACATTCATACTTCGCTTAATTGTAGTAGTTTTAAAGTAAATAGGAGAATAATAAATCAAATACACATGCCTTGAAGTATAGTATGTTAACATTCAACTGAAATAAACAGAATATTCTATATGAAAATAGAGATTAAAGATGTTATGTGCTATATTTATACTTATAAGGTATAAAATGTATAAAACAATCGTTTAGGGGATGGAAAAGGGAGAGGTTCAAATGAAATGGTATTTATATACTCTCAAAAACTATGCGAAATTTAGTGGGAGAGCTACGAGAAAAGAGTACTGGATTTTTACTTTAGTTAATAAGGTTACGTTTTGGTCATTAATATATTTGGCCTCTTATTCTTCGTCTGCCTTTTACTTAAGAGCCAATATTACTTTGCTATTTATTGCAATTTTTATTGTTCCTACTCTGGCAGTGGGAGCTCGTCGATTACATGATAGTGGAAAAACGGGATGGTGGCAGCTATTAAATTTGGTGCCATTTGGAGGAGCGGTTCTACTTGTGTTTTGTATCATTGAAAGTGATGAAGGTGAGAATAAGTATGGACCAAATCCACATTCAAATCTTAAACAAGCAATTTAATGTGTTTATAGTAAACTCTAATATAAAAAGGTGTGAACTAAGAGCTAGTTCACACCTTTTTTATTGTATTATTCCTAGAAGCTTCGTTCAGCGATGATAGCAAATATAATGTTTTCCCTAGGTATTAGAAAAATATAGACAACTAGTAATGAATTAAACTCAATATTTTGGGGTTACACCAATCAATGCTTATGGGGAGTATAAACATAATCTCTCTTGTAAACCTGCTAATATTTCTTCAGGCATTTCCCTGATTGTAATATCCTTCCCTAGGAAAAGCACCCAATTTATTATTTCCATCACTTCATCGGAATTGTTAACATTGATAAATGTTTTTAAAATGGCTGTGGATTGGTAAGGATTTGTATAAGATATTGAAATTTTGAAAGGGTGGTATTTTTTGAACTGGGCAATTGCTTTTGGACCAAGTTCAAGTACAAGATTAATTGCTTCATCCTTCTTACTTAGTTTTTCTAAAATCTTTTTCTTATTTAGCTTTTTTTTCGTCGTGTATGGTTCGATATTGATGAGATGATCCACAGGAAACATCCTCTTCTTTTCTTCTTTTAAGTCAAACCCTTCAATGATCCATTGGCTTTTTTCTTGATACAGGTGTAATAGATAAATGGAATAAGACTTGATTTCTTTCTCTTCTTTGATGGTAATCAATAAATGGCTATCCAAAAGAAGCATTTGAATGAGTTTTTCTAACAAAGGGTGGGGGAGGTCAGAAAGTTCAAGTAAATCAGGATTATGAGGGTTAGTCCCTTCAAACAGCAAGAGTTGATTTAAAAGAACAATATCATCTTGCTGAGTTTCAGAGATAAGTCCTAACAGTTTTTCAGCTAAAGACTGGCGACTTTTTAAATAGGGAAGTTGTTGATTTCTTGTAGCCATAAAGGCAATAAAAAGAGCTTTCACTTCATTATCAGTAAAGCGAACAACGGGCAGGATAGAGTTATGCATGACAAAATATCCACCAGTTCTCCCAACTTCAGCGACAAGTGGCATGCCCATAGCTTCAATTTCTCTAATGTCTCTAATAGCTGTCGATCGTGATACGTTAAATTCTCGTATGATTTCAGTAATTGTAAAGTGGGAGCGATTGTTGATATACCGCATAATTGTATTAATCCGTTCAACTTTTTTCATTGGATTCTCCTAAACAGTATCATTTTTTGACATGATTTAAAGATATTATAAACTCATCAGATGAAAAGATAAATCATTTGATTCATTTTAAAAAAAGGAAGGTTTTGAATATGAAAAATTATACGATTGAAGAAAAAGATAGCTTTATTGTGTTAGGAATTGGAACTGAAATTAAGAGCGAATATACAAACTTTGTTGGAATAAATAAAGAAAAAGAAGACTTTTGGTCAGCTGTTAAAGAAGACGGAAGGTTGGACACTTTAAAAGCTTTAGCTACAAACGAATACATTTTTTCTGTGAGCGAAGCGGTGAATAACAAGATGATGTATTATGCTGGTGTCATGACAGAAGCACAAATAGAAGAAGAATCTAGAGTGATCCAGTTTCCGAAGGGAGAATACTTAGTAGTGAAAGGGGAAGACAAAACGGCTGAAGAGCTAAGTAATAAGCTGACTGGCATCGCCTTCGGTCAAGCTTTACGAGAAGCAACAGATTTTGCTTATGTTGGTGGACCAAATACAACAGTTGAGATGGGACAGAGAGACGGCTTAGTATTTGGTGAAATGTGGATTCCAGTTGTAAGGAAGTAAAGTGATAAAAGGTACGAATATGGAAAGTAGAGGCTAACAATATTAAAGTGTTAGCCTTTTTGACATGAGTATAATATTCATATACTACGACACATTATGTTCTGATAAAATGGAATAAAAGGGGATTATTGTAAGGTGGTGTCGAGGTGAATAAAAAAAGGATATTTGAGCTATTTATAGTAGTGTTTGTTTTTCTATTCCTTCATGTAAGCACATATACCAATGAAAAATTTAACGATAAATTGGGTTCCTTTACTTTCTTTGTGCTATTTCTTATGGTTTATATCCATGCTAAATTTATAGACCGGTATTTTGATGATATACAGAAGTGGGTTCGAAATATTATAATTTGTTTTGCTTTGTTAGTTGTTATTGGAGTATCACTATGGATCGGTTACTTTTAATCCTTACTTAAGAGAATGAGAAGTATGTGATTACAATACATTTAACCCGATAATATTCCTTAGCTACATCGGCTTATATTAATCTTTTCTCTCCTCAATCATGATAAAATGTACAATAGGAAATTTTATGTAACATAAAGGGGGAAGGTTTATGGTCAGTTTTAGTACTTTACTAGCTTTTGCAATTGTTTCACTTAGTATGGTTTGTTCACCGGGGCCTAATATGATTTATCTCATCTCCCGATCCATTACGCAAGGGCGTATGGCAGGATTTATTTCCCTCTTGGGCATTATGCTCGGATTTGTAATTTATATAATCGCAACAATGTTCGGACTTACAGTTCTTTTCCTTGCTGTTCCCGCTGTCTATGAAGCAGTCAAGTGGGCAGGTGCTGCTTACTTGCTCTGGCTAGCTTGGGATTCGATTAAACCTGGTGCTACATCTATTATGGAGCCTAGTACGATTTCTAATGAGCCACCACGGAAATTATTTTTGATGGGACTCATGACCAATCTTCTAAATCCAAAGATTGCTATTTTGTATGTATCACTTCTACCTCAATTTGAAGATCCTGAGAAGGGGTCGTTGCTTCTACAAGGTGCAGTTTTGGGTCTTACGCAAATCACTGTTAGTTTTATAGTCAACCTCCTAATTGTGTTGACAGCAAGTCGGATTGCGAAATGGTTTGGCACACGCCCAACGTGGCTACGAGTGCAGCGTTGGCTTATGGCAAGTGTTTTAACGGGGCTTGCTGTACGTCTTGCTTTTGAACGTCGACAGTAAGAGAAGAGGTATGTAAAAAAACAGATTGGTTGTATGCATAATATACAACGTCTAAAAAGCTACCTTTGCTAAAAACTATTCACCCCTCTTATAAACAGAAGCCACTTTTTATGAGAGGGGTTTATTCAATTTAAGTCTATAAAAATTGAATGAAAGCAATATAAGTTCTCACTTATTTAGAATAAGAGGAAAGATGATGTTTTATTTGTTCAATAAAATATTGATGATGTATATTATCGTTAGATACTCGACTTGCCATAATAGCGCCCTCCATTGAAGATGCAAGAAAAGAAGCGAGCGATATAATGTCTATATCTTCTTTAAGTTCTTGTTTCTCTATTCCTTCTTTTATGAGAGAAGCCATTAACATTACTGTATCATCATAGCCTTTTGCTGCTGCTGTTTGTAATTCTGGAAATACTCCAGTACTTTCAATTGCGCTATTAAGCAATGGACAGCCTCCAGCAATAGGGGGATTATTAGCTGCATCTTGATATACAAGGAAAATTGCAAGGATTTTATCAATTGCTGTCTTTTTATTTTCCATTGCTTTATGAAAATGACTCCACATAATCTCACCACTTTTGTCGTAGGCAGCAAGGACAATTTCTTCTTTATTTTTGAATCTACGATAAATAGATCCTTTAGGTAGTTCGGTAGCTGTCATTATATCCTGGATGGATGTGCGTGTTATTCCATTGGTATTAAATAAATATAAAGATGTTTCAATAATCTTTTCTTTTACCTTATCAACTTTAGTCATGCTTTGTAATCCTCCTAATAAAAACGAGCTTAATATTTCAGGTAATATTTACCCTCTATTTTCTTGATTTTTTTGTAAGTATAAATAAGTTTGGAGCAAAAATATCTTATCAATCCCTATCTTATGGAAACCTCAAACGATACAGTTTGAAAAGAGGTTAATCAAATTGTATTATCTGTATTATTCGAGTGAATTTTCTGTCAAAAGCAACGTGACCAATTGTTTAATTGAGTCACTTTATAAAAATAATTTTACTTGAAATCGTATAATGTGTAAAAATATATAGTTAATTTTAACGTATAGACATATGAGTAGTATATATAATTTTAATTAATATGTTTAGCTAAAATGTTTAAACTACTCCCACTTTCACTTTGTTTAATTAGGATATCTTGTGGTTAAAAGCCGTATCATTTCATACTATAAAAGATTAATCGTTAATAATGAATGAGTACGGGAATTTGATTGTAAATAAGAAACTGAGGTATAAATTTATTTGTTTTTTCCCGTTTTGAATGTGTTAATAATTTGTAAAGGGGGTTTAAAAAACTAGAGACTTATAGTATCATAGATTCCGGACCGAACCGTCCGGTTTGGAATCTTATATAAATATATTTAGAAGGAGTACGTTATGCAGAAAGAAAATTCAAAGACTCTAGGTAATTTAATTATGGAGGTAATAAAGTGAACTTTATTAAAAGGAATACAAAAGAACTTATTATGCTAATAGTTTATACAATGTTTGCACTACTTCAAATGGGCTTGTTCATATTATTTGGCATATCACTTTTAACTAACAGCAATTTAGTTGAATCAGAATTTGTTCTTAGTGCCGTCGGTTTGACTGTACCTGCTATTGTAGGAATAATTTTCTTTAGGAAAGAAATTATTGAAAGTTTTACTTATTTTAAAGAGAAGACAATTTTGAAAATAGTAAGTATTCCTATGGTGGTTTTATTTACGGTAATTGTAGAACAGGTTGTTTTGCGTTTTCTAGCAACTGGTCAGCCAGAGAACCAAGAACAGCTCCTTGAAACGGGCGCGGAGGTACCTATTATATTTACATTGCTTCTATTTGGTATTCTGGGTCCAATACTTGAAGAAATTGTGTTTCGTTATATATTATTAAATCGTTTTTCGCATTATATTAGTACTGCTATTGCATCTATCATTTCGATTATAATTTTTACAGTTCTTCATACGAACCAGCTTTCGGATATTGCTATTTATTTACCTGGTGCGGTGATACTTACTGCAGCTTATCTTATTTCTAAAAGATCCATTGCATATGTTATAGCGATACATATATTAAACAATTGCCTTGGCTTCATTCTGTAAAAAATTAGACTTGGCTCTGTTACGAAGTTGAAAACTAGAAACAGATATTGATAAATGAGGAGTACAATTTAGACAGTGGCTTATAATTCCTTGTACTTCAAAAAAACACAGTTTGGGTATAAACTGTGGTTTTTTATATAGGGGCCTAACACATCGTTATCAATCCAAACTCATACAACTTTAATTTTTGTTTTGTTAGTTTGGTAGAGGTGTGGCAAGAGCGCTAATACACTTAAATTAATATGTTCATATTTTTTTTAGGTACTTTTTTTAATATAACTTAATAAATTTCGATATATGTTATGTATAACAGATATGTATCTAATAAAATAGGGGGAGTATCAGGGCTGAAACAAACGAATCTTTAAGGATATCCTTTTCTGCAATGCTAATAATTCTCTTACTTTGTAAGTACGGAGCTATATTTTTTGTTTTTTTGGTGCCATAAAAAGATTTGGTGGCAATTAACGGATTTAATGAAAATATATTTATGGCAGAAGATGTAGAGTTTGCTAAATGGTTAAAAGAATGGGGAAAGCGAAATAGTAAGAAATTCGGGACCATTAAAAATGGAATGATAACTTCATGCAGAAAATTTGATACATATGGAGACCGATCCTTACTTAAAAATCCAAAAAGTAATATTAGCTTATCTAAAAGGAAAGGATCAAAAATATGCACATAAGACATATTATGATAATCAAGAAAGATAACAATAAAAAAAATCGGCAGGAAATAGTGAGAATAGCAGATTTTCTTATATATAATGAGAGCCCAACTTAATTTAATAGATATTATATAAAAACCATTGATTAGCCTTTTTCAAATCAATGGTATTTATATTTGAAATAAATATTTTTATAAAAAAATTTTTGACCCCCATAAAACTTTGTATTCCTCCGAATATGTATAGTGAAGAAAATTAATAGAAGAAAAATGATTATGAAAGAATATTGAAATGTTAATAAAATTAATAGATTAAGTGGGCATCCGAAATAAAAGGATGGAATTACCAATGATATAAAGAAGAGTTATTCAAGGATTGCAGATAAAATAGAAAAAGAGTAAGCAAAACAAGCGGAAGAAAATAAGAACGTACATTAAAATATAGGCTTAACTATAGTGGCGAGAGAAAAGAGAAATCATTAGGAAAACGGTGAATAAAGTTAGTCTCGAAAAATATAAGTAACAGCAAGAAGACAAGCTCAAAGAAAAGTACTAACAAAATGTGGTTAAATGGTCACTTTTTTAGTGACCATTTTGCTATGTGAAGGAGGCTGGGAGATTACAAGTGTTGAGTTTAGTAATGAAGATCTTAAGAAAACCAAAAATAGAAGATATCGTATGTAACATACAAAACAACGGAGAAGATAAGGAAGCTTTTATCGTACAGTATCAGCCGTTTATTAGAAAATCAATCTCGTCTGTCTGCCGTAGATACATTACAGAACAGGATGATGAATATAGTATTGGATTGTTTGCGTTTAATGAAGCAATTGAACAATATTCATATAAAAAAGGGAAATCTTTTCTAGCGTTTGCTGATCTTCTTATAAAAAGAGATGTAATTGACTATATACGCAAGGAGTCTAAGCATAACCGTGTCTTTTTAAAAGAAGATGAGCAAGAGGAAATGTTAGAAATGCAAGTATCGCTTACGGAGTATATGAAAGAAATAGAAAATAGTAATCGTAAGGAAGAAATTCTTCATTTTCAAAGTGTGTTAGCTGAGTTTAAAATCACATTTTCAGAGCTTGCTAAAGAATCTCCTAAGCATCGTGACACGCGTGAGCACTTAATAGAAATTGTAAAGATGATTATAAAAGAAGAGGAAATGATGGAGGAGCTGTTCCGAAAGAAAAAGTTGCCGCTTAAACATATTGAACCGCGTGTTAGGGTAAGTCGTAAAACGTTAGAGCGTCATAGAAAATATATCATTGCAATGTGTATTATCTTCGCAAACAACTATACATACATTCTTGATTATATAAGGGGAGGGAAGCATGATGAATAAAGGAATTGTGATGGATATAAAAAAACATAGCGTAGTTGTTTTAACACCAAATGGAGAGTTTATTACGTGTAAAAGAAAAGGGGATTCTTGCATGATTGGAGAGGAAATCTCGTTTGAAGAACAAGAACAAAAAGCATCACGTTTTTCAATCCCTTATTTCTTAAAGCCGGCATCATTACTTGTTGCTTGTTTTCTATGTGCGTTGTTATTTTTCTACAACCAACCGGAAGAAAAAGTATTTGCTTACGTCTCAGTTGATATAAATCCAAGTTTAGAGGTGAGCGTAACAAAAGATCTCCGTGTTATAGATTTGGAAGCTTGTAATGATGATGGAAGGCGTATTTTAAAAGAATTGAAGCAATGGGAAAATAAACCATTGCAAGACGTAATACGTACGATTATTAAGCAAAGTCAAGAGGACAAGTATTTAACGAATGATAAGCAAGTTATACTAACGGCTGTTGCAAAGGATAAGTTGCTAGAACCACAGTTGGTAAAGGCAATGAAAGAATTAAAGAAAGAATATGAGCTAAAACATATTACAGTCGAATATCAAAATAGTACGATGCAAGTACGAGAGAATGCTAGAAAAGCTGGAATTGGGACAGGGGTTTATATAAAGCAAGAGAATGAGAAGAACAAATCGCTTACTCCACCTGCCACGCCGTCTAATCCGGTGGAAAACGAAGAAGAGGTGCAATCGCAGCAGGAGTCAGCTCCTGATTCATCACCAGATTTGTCTCCTGAAAAAGAAAAAAAATATGAGAAGCCAGAGCATAAAGAACAAAAGAAAACAGAGGAACAGCCATCGAAGCAAATAATAGAAAACAATGGAAGAGGATCTCAGCAAGAAAATAGGGGAAATCAACAAGAGAATAACGGTAGAGGATCTCAACAAGGAAATAATGGAAATCAGCAAGGGAACAACGGTAGAGGTCTCAACAAGGAAATAATGGGAATCAGCAAGGGAACAACGGTAGAGGTCCACAACAAGGAAATAATGGGAATAAGGGAACAACGGTAGAGGTCCGCAACAAGGAAATAATGGAAATCAGCAAGGGAACAACGGTAGAGGTCCGCAACAAGAAAATAATGGGAATCAGCAAGGGAACAACGGGGGGGGTGTCCACAACAAGAAAATAATGGAAATCAGCAAGGGAACAACGGTAGAGGTCCGCAACAAGGAAATAATGGGAATCAGCAAGGGAACAACGGTAGAGGTCCGCAACAAGGGAATAATGGAAACGAGCAAGGGAACAACGGTAGAGGTCCGCAACAAGGGAATAATGGAAACGAGCAAGGGAACAATGGTAGAGGATCCCAGAAAGAAAATGATGAAAATCAACAAGGGAACAATGGTAGGGGTTCTCAACAAGAAAATAGAGGTCACCAGCAAGGGAATGAAAAGAAGAATCAATAGAATATTGAGAGATTCATTTCAAAGCTAAAAGGACTTATCTCGCTATTGCGGGCAGTAAAACTCCCATCTCAAAATTTGGCTGGGAGTTGGGCTGCTTAAAGTTGCACTTTATTATTCTATAGTTCTATTAAGAAGGAGTATGTGAAAAATATAATGGAGAAAAACATTCAACAAGAGAAAGATAAAGCAAAACCTGTTTTTTATGATCCGAAAGGAAGGAGAAACATAGCTTTTATTTGGTTTCTATGTATCTCAATAGTTAGCGTAAGTATTGTATTTTATTTTTTCTTTCAAAGTATTTTTTCAACACCAGAAATTCCAAATATGAATACCGCTGTACAACAAGATAATAAACTTGTACCAATTAATCAAAAACTTAGTGATCAGCAGTTAAAGAAGGAAGAATTTAAACCAAATACCGAAACGAAGGATAATAAAAATTTGGTAAATTTGCCGAAGGATAGTAAACAACTTAAAGAAGTGTATGGTTTTTATGTAAACTGGGATGAAAATAGTACTGCTTCTTTAAAAGAAAATATCGATTCATTAACCACGCTAGTACCAGAGTGGTATCATTTAAAAGCAGATTTAACGATTAGAAGTGAGATAAAACCTGAGATAGTAAAGTTAGCAGAAAAAAATCAAGTGAAAATTATGCCTTTACTTACTAACTATACTGAGGAAGCTTCTGGTCCTGATAGTGGGCTAATTCATAAGTTACTGAATTCCTCAAATGATGTAAAGACAAAGTTTATTAATGATTTAGTAAGCAAAGTTAAAAAGAATCAGTTTTCAGGTATTAATATTGACTTTGAGGCAGTACCTGAAAGTGATAGGGAAAACTTAACAAATTTTATGAAAGAACTTACTACGGTCTTTCATCAACATGATTTGCTCGTTACACAAGATGTTCCAGCTAATGATAAGGCTTTTGATTATAGTGCGTTAGCGAAAATAATAGATCGAATGATTGTAATGATGTACGATGAGCACTATGGAGCGGGAGAACCAGGACCAATTGCTTCAAATAAATGGTTCCAACGCACATTAAAAGAACTGAATATTCCGTCTGATAAACTTATAGTTGCTTTCGGTAACTATGGATATGATTGGAAAGTAAATAGTGAGGAACCGGCAAAATCTTTAACTTTTTCAGAAGTTATGGCAATGGCTCATAATTCAAATATGGATATTCAATGGGATAAGATTAGTGGAAATCCTTATTTTAGATATAAAACAGGAGAGAAAGAACATACTGCTTGGTTCTTAGACGGTGTTACTCTCTATAATCAAGTGAAAATCGCAATGGACAACAATGCAAAGGGGTTTGCGTTATGGAGATTAGGAGCAGAAGATCCTACAATATGGAAAGTTTTAAAAAATCCGATTGAGGCAAAAAAAAATCCTGATGTATTACATAAAATCACTAGTTTAGATGAAGTGAATTATGCTGGACAAGGTGAAATTTTACAGATTGAGAATGAAAGAAAAAATGGATTGAGAGATTTTAAAGTAGGCAAAGATGGTTATCTTACAGATGAAGTATATCAATCCCTACCATCTGCATATGAAGTGCAACGATCTGGAAAACCAAACGGGAAACAAGTAGTATTAACATTTGATGATGGACCAGACCCGAAATATACGCCAGAGATTTTAGACATACTAAAAGAGAATAAAATAAAAGCTGCTTTTTTTGTACTTGGTGAAAACGCGCAAATAAATACTAGTATTGTGAAAAGAATATACGATGAAGGGCATGAAATTGGCAATCATACTTTCAAGCATCCTAACATAGCTGATACGTCTTTACTACGAACAAAAGTAGAACTTAATACGACGCAACGTTTAATTCAGGAAGTAACTGGACATTCTACGGTTTTATTTAGACCACCATATGAAGCCGATGCTAATCCGGATTCCTCAAATGAAATATTGCCTATTTTGCGTGCGCAAAATATGAACTATACAATGGTGGCGGAAAAAGTTGATCCTGAAGACTGGGCAACACCATCAACGAATGAATTAGTAAAGCGTGCTCTTACTCCTATTTATAAGGGAGAGGGAAATATTATTCTTCTCCATGATGCGGGAGGGAATCGTACCCATACGGTAGAAGCGCTTCCGATTATTATTAAAGAACTTAAAAAAAATGGATATAGTTTTGTAACAATTTCAGATTTAATGAATAAAGAACGAAATGAAATTATGCCTCCTGTTTCTTCTGAGGGTGAGCAATATTTACTTTACAATAAAGCTGTCTTTTCAGGAGCGGGATACTTTAAACATATATTAACAACTATTTTTTATATTGCTATTGGATTAGGTATTTTCCGATTCTTATTCTTAATTTATTTTGCATGGAAGCAGAAAAGAAAAACGCTATCTCGTTGCACCCATTCGTCCTATCAACCTTTTGTTAGTGTTGTCATAGCGGCATATAATGAAGAAAAGGTTATAGCTAAGACGATTCGCTCAATTTTGGATAGTCATTATAAAGAATTTGAAGTTATAGTTGTGGATGACGGATCGAAAGATGATACGTCAAAAGTAATGCAAGAAACATTTAATAAACACCCTAAAGTACGTTTAATCCAGAAAGAAAACGGTGGGAAATCATCGGCAATGAATTTAGGGTTTCAACACTCACGAGGAGAAATCATTGTTACGTTAGACGCGGATACAATTATTGCACAAGATGCTATTTCTTTAATGGTTAGACACTTTGAAGATCATAATGTTGCAGCAGTTTCAGGTAATGTCAAAGTAGGTAATAGACGTAACTTGTTAACTACTTGGCAACATGTTGAGTATATTACCGGGTTTAATTTAGAACGTAGAGCTTTTGATGAGTTAAATTGTATTACAGTAGTTCCAGGAGCTATTGGGGCATGGCGTAAAAAGAATGTAGTTGAATCTGGATATTTAAGTGAGGATACGTTAGCAGAAGATACGGATCTTACTATTACATTTTTAGGTCAAGGGTATAGAATTGTATATGAAGAAAGCGCGTATGCTTATACGGAGTCACCTGAAGATGTGAAAAGTCTCATTAAACAACGATATCGTTGGTCATATGGTACACTCCAATGTCTTTGGAAACACCGAAAAGCATTGTTTCATTCACAGCATAAAACATTAGGGTTTATTGCATTGCCTAACATGTGGTTATTTCAATATGTTTTGCAATTCATTGCTCCTTTAGCAGATATATTAATGATTATGGGGCTATTTAGTAGCAATCCACTAAAAGTTTTAGGGTTTTATTTTGTATTCTTTTTAATGGATCTATTCGCATCTTTATTTGCATTTAAATTAGAAGAAGAGAATCCGAAACCACTAGCATGGTTAATTTTACAACGCTTTATTTATCGTCAATTTATGACTTATGTTGTCATTAAATCTATATTCTCATCAATTCGAGGAGTAGCGGTAGGGTGGAATAAATTAAAGAGAATGGGGAGTGTTAAACATTCCACGGAACATAAGGAGGCATCTTAAGAGAGCAGGTTATCTGCTCTCTTTTTCATTGGTTTTAGTAAGTTGACTTTAGTTTTTAGACTGAAATTTTTTTGTTTTTTTAAAAATGACGGACATAAAATCTTATATCCTTTCGAATTATATATATGGATATCAATAATATTTATATAAAAGGGGAGTAAGAAATATGAAAGCAAATAAAGAAATGTACGTAGAAATCACTGAAGTTTTAAAGGTATTGGCACATCCTGTCCGTTTATCTTTAGTAGAAATAATGCTTACAAAAGGCCCTACTAACGTAACAACAATGTATGAAACATTACAAATGCCTCAAAGTACAATTAGTCAACATTTATCTAAACTAAAAGCTACTAAAATGGTTACAGGTACTCGGAAAGGATTAGAAATTTATTATGAAGTAACGGATAGTCGTACAAAGGCAATTTTATCAAGTTTGTTGTAACGCTGACTGTCTAGACTTCAAAATTAAGAAGAGGATACGAAGGCAATTCTATAGAGAGAATTTTTAAGGTTTTTACACAAGTGAAGATCTGAAGCAAAGTCCCTTAATAAATAAAATAGTTGTTTGAATATATGGTATAAAATAGAATTTTTATACCATATTCTTTATATATGTAATAGAAGGAAGAATGTCTTGATTTCAATCTATACGCTATCTTTATAATTATTAATTACCTTAAACGTTTGAGAAAATAATAATAGGTTTGGAGTAAAAGTAAGTCCATCCAAGCTTAATTTTTAAGTAGAAAAATCAACATGCTCACTATAAAAATAATCATAGCTAAAATCCCCTGCACCCTCGGATTTTGCAAAATTATTTGTTACCGCATTTATTAAAAAAACAATTAAGGACCTATTGAGTGATGATAAATTTTTCAGTTAAAGGTCCATTTTGTAGAATGTAAGGAAGAGTCTGGATTTCAATAGACACCTGGATTCGCATAATGATAGAATAAGCAGAAATATAATAAAGGTGGAATGGAATTGAGAAAAAGGTTAGGATGCTTACACGCCCATTATTCAAATATAGAATATATAGAAAATGCACTTTCCTCATTTAACATTGAGTTAATCCATTTTGTTGACCCAGCATTAATGTATCAAGTTACATCAAATGAAAAATTCCAAGAATCAGATGCTCAATATAAAGTTAAAGAGCAAATAGAATGGATTGCTCAATGTAATGTTGATGCTATCCTTATTACTTGTACAAATTATATTGCAATTTTAAATGAAGACCAACTCTCAATATCAGTGCCAATTATTAAAATTGATGTACCGTTCTTTGATTACATATGCAATATACAGCAACCGCAGACAATTGTTTTTACAAATCCTGCAACTGTTGAAGGTACAGTAGAACGTCTTAAACATCATGCTAATAGCCGTCAAAAATCTTTAGATTTAGAGGTTATTGTCATAAATAGTGTTTTTGAATTGATAATGAAAGGACTAAAAGAAGAATACAACCAAGAAATTACAAAGTTCTTAAATCAAATCATTAAAGATGAAAAGAAAGTTATCTCTGTTGCTCAATTATCTATGGTTGATGCAACTAAGCAAGTTGAGTATAAAACAGCTAAGACTATTATTAATCCATTGAATACATTAGTATCTTATATTGTAAAAAAATTAAAATTAGAGAAGAAAAATCAGTGATAAACTGTTGTGTTCTTTTTTAGCTAAAGGGTACAATTGTTGAGTGGCAGAGAAAGGAAATAATCAAATTTTTTATAAAACCCTTATAATTAGTTAGAAAGGTTAACTTCATTTGATTATGTCTGTAATTAATGTAGCTTCTATGTAATTTAAACAATCAAAAATCCTCTTTTTAAAATTTTGGAACATAGAAACAAATATTTTTGATTATGAGAGTATGTAGGTGGGAGTTTTTTGTAGTACATCAGAGCGGAATTTTATAGTTAACTGTAAGTTTAGTATTTTCCCTTGTAGACATGTTTTTATAAATAGTGAGATGAGCAAAACGAAGAGAGTCCTAAATAAATAGGATTCTTTTCGTTTTATAAAAGTGAATTTATCAATTGTATCACTAATACAATTGATAATCATTTTTCTGGACTATTCGCAGTTATTTACCTTGTTATACTCAATGTCGGCTATGTGACCATCCGGTCGAATCAAAACGGTATCTATATTTTTTAACTTGGAATCTTGTATTTCTCCTATTATCACTTTTATGTGTGAATCAATATTTATTTTATTTATCTTATCTATATAAGAAGGGTGTATTAATAAGATAAATTTACCATCCTGCATTAATTCAAAGAGTTTATAACTTTTCTTATTTAGAGAAGAAATAGTGAGATTTGTACATCTTTTTCCTATCAATGGATGCCTTTCTGTATCGTGCATCGATGAATACATTATTCCTAAGCCACTTACTCTTTCAGATAAATCGTGATTTATCTCGGGGTATGTAAGTAGGTGCGAAAATAAACCCCTTAATTCCATTCCTGCGTTTGAAAAGTTTATCATTAATTGTTCTTGCGCTTGTACTTCCTTGAAAAATTGTTTTCCCACAGCATGTCTTTCAATATGATAACTTTCTAATAGGCTTTCATATTTTTTTTGTTTTATTGCGAGTCCTAATTTCCAGCCAATATTAAAAGCATCTTGTAGACCTACATTCAAACCTTGTCCTCCAGCAGGGAAATGAATATGTGCTGCATCCCCTGCTAAGAATACACGCTTATGTTGATAAGTATTTGCTAGTTTGGTTGCATTGCCAAAACGAGAAAGCCATATTGTGTTCTTAATTTGAAGATGTTCACCTGTAATACTATAAATACTATCTATAAACTCTTTTTCTGTAACAGCAACATGAACAGGTATTGTCTGATTCTTAGGATCAACAATTGCAAAACGAAATACATCAGGTGTAATAGGTACCATCATTAATATCCCATTTATATTAGAAGTAGATAAAAATGGAGTATCTGGTATATCTTCTAAAATAACATCACCTAATATAGCAGTAGTTGTTGTGTTTGTTCCATTAAACGGTATATTTGATAATTCACGAACTATACTTCTTGCTCCATCAGCTCCTATTACATATGGAACTTCTATTTTATATATTGTTTCTCTTTGTTCTATTTCTAGTTGTACGAATGTTTCATCTTGTTTTAAGTCTTTCACAGTATACCCGCGTTTAATGACTACACCTAATTCTAATGCACGTTCTTCTAATATTTCTTCTGTAATAGATTGGGGAATAAAAAGTGTATACGGAAAATCAGTATTTAAATTTTTAAAGTTTAATCTTGTATCTAAGGCAGCAAAATGACTTGTATTTAATTTCTTTCCTCTAGCTAAAAATCGATCTGCAATACCTCTCATAGCCATCAATTCTAAGGAGCGGGGGTGTAGTGTGAGTGCTCTAGAATTTCGTACCCGGTCTAATCTTCTCTCTAAAACAACAACTTTTACGCCTTGGATAGCTAATTCACATGCTGCCATAAGTCCAACTGGACCACCACCAACTACCGCTACATCATAATAATTGTCCATATCATGCCCTCCATTTATTTAATTGTTTAAGAGCTAATGTTAAAAATTGTAAATAGATTTATAAATGTTATCAATTGTACATATATAATTATACTTCATTTTGGTTTCCGAGGAAACTAAAATGAAGTTCCTAGGAGAAGTTTACTTAGTAAGTGTGTAGTTAAAGCTATATAGCGTGTTTGCAGCTTCTTCTGCTTGTACTATTTTTGCTAAAAATGCTACTACTGTAGTTCCATATGGGAGTTGTAAAGGTCTTTCTGCTATTCGTAGTTTTAATGAAGTAGTAGTGGTTGTAACTCGACTTCAAATAATTCGCTTTCAATTTCATTAAGTGCATACATTGATACAGGATGTGGAGAGGTATTAGATAAGACTTGTGATGAAAGGAGTTCTCCTGATGAGGAGTAAAATGTAACAAACACTTGTGAAAATGGGGGGACCATAATGATTACACGGTCAGTTTTTTGTAACGTATTAACCAACTCCAAAATAATATAGTTTTATAAAAATCAAAAAACAATAGATAAATATAAAGATATTATTATGGGTACTTTTCCGATAGTGAATTAAGCAAATTAATAAACTCTTTATTTTATTGTAAATAGTTTAAGAGCACACAAATATGCGTGCTCTTAGAATAGAAAGGTAGTTTTCTATGAGTAGGGAGTCCCCATATAATAAAATATGCTTGTCCAATTTAAATGTGAGAAGTTTTTTATAAAAATTCTATTTGGTAAGTCTATGTGAAAAATCACCTTGTACAGGAACTCTTTGCAAAGTATTTTGTCTGCAGTCATGATTATTAAAGTTGATGAGAGCTGTTATCCGAATAATAAAACCACATCTCAAATTGTTGACTATATGTCTAACAACTAGGATGCGGTTCAATGAATAAAAAGTGTCCGAATAAAATATAAGGTAAAAAGTATAGGATACTTTTGTTATAAAGAGCATTTATAGATGAATGTTATTGTTTTTTACTTTTGAAAGATTTGGGCTTCTAAATTACGAGTTGTTGGAGTACCTCTAATATAAAATTTCAGTAGAAATATTGAACTACTAATATGAATGTAGAAGATTTAATAAAGACGGTAATGTTCTTTTAGTCATGTAATCTTTTCATTTGATGATCTTTTCCCCATTCACATAGTTCATCCATAATTTGCATTAAAGATTTCCCGTATTCGCTTATTGTGTACTCAACCTTTGGTGGTACTTCTTGATATACAGTACGATGGATAATCCTATCAGCTTCAAGTTGGCGAAGTTGTTGAGTTAGAACTTTTTGCGTAATGTTTGGGATTTCTCGTCGGATTTCATTTGTTCGCATTTTTCCATCCATCAAAACACATAAAATATGAACTTTCCATTTTCCGCCGATTACATCGAGCGTCGTTGCAATTGGGCAGTCTTCATTTTGATTCATATAACACCTCCACAGGTACTTTAAGGTTCCTATAGCACTTTAAAGTACGTACTTTTCAATTATATGTGACTCACTCATACTAATACGTAAAGGATTGAATAATTTAAAAAGGGGATGGAAGATGATGAGAACACTTGTAATTGTAGCACACCCTGATATTGAAAAATCAAAAATTAATAAAAGATGGATCGAAGAACTTGAGGAACATTCGGATGAAATAACGGTGCATGAATTATATAAAGCGGCACCGAATTGGGAGTTTAATATTGAGGAAGAGCAAAAGCTATTAGTAGAACATGACAGATATATATTTCAATTTCCGCTTTATTGGTACAGTTCACCACCATTATTAAAAAAATGGTTTGACGATGTATTAACATATGGATTTGCGTACGGATCAAAAGGAGATAAAGTGAAAGGGAAAGAATTTGGTCTAGCTATTTCTATAGGTGGATTAGAAAAAGACTATAAAAATAGCGGGATTACAATGGATGAGTTAACGAAACCATTTCAAGCTACGTGCTTATATACAGACATGAAATTTATACCTTCATTTTATTTATATGGTGCCGAATATAAATTAAGTGATGAAGAGATTAATAAAAGTGCACCGGAGTATGTGCGCTATGTGATGAATAAGGAGTATTCTAATATATAAGAGGAAATAGCCATTTACTTGTTAAGTAGATGGCTATTTTTATTGATTTTATATTCACTAAGTGTAATCTTTAGTAAATTAATAGTTAATCTGATAAAATAAAAAACCTAATATATATAAAGGGGAGTTTTACTTGAGAACGATGCAAAAATTATTACAAAAAAGAGCAATGCAATCACCAAATTTGGAAGCGCTTGTAGGGGGAGAGAAAAGGTATTCGTTTCAGCAGTATAATGAACGAGTAAATCAGCTTGCACACTATTTGCTACATAACGGTGTACAAAGAGGAGATCGTATTGGAATACTATGCAAAAATAATCATCCGTTTCCGAGCGTTATGATGGCAAGTTTAAAAATTGGAGCTGTATGTATTCCGTTAAATCATCAGCTTACTGCTTATGAGTTAGAAACGATTGTAAAAGAAGCAAAATTAAAAGTGTTAGTTATTGATGAAGAATTTCATGAAGCTTTAAAGATTGATGCTGTTAAAGAAATTCCTTTTGTAATTAAAACGACAAAAGAAGGCTTTGGTTCATTTGAATTAATATTACAAGAACAGTCAATGACAGAACCGAACGTAGAAGTTCATGAAGATGATGATGCGATTTACTTATTTACTTCAGGAACGACTGGACAGGCAAAAGCATGTGTAATTGGACATAAAAACTTACATCATTATTTTTCTGAGATTGCGGGCCAAAGAGAATTTCCAGCAGGTGAACGCTTTTTATCCGTGCATCCATTATTTCATATGAGTGGAGTGCTTTCTATTTTAAATTGTATTTATCATGGTGTTACGATGATCTTTTTAGCTGATTCGAATCCTGCTCTTATTTGGGATAAGATTGAAGAAGAGAAAATTACTACGATGCTTGCATTCCCAGCTGTTTATAGCTACATGCTTGAGGAGCTAAATAAAAAAGAACGTAACATTTCAACTTTTAAAGTAGCACAAAGTGGTGGTACAAAAGTGCCAGAAAAACTTATTCAAAAATATATGGAAAAAGGAATATATATGGTGCAAGGATATGGGAGTACAGAAGGTTGGGTTGTAACTTCATGGCATCCAATGATGGGAAAAGAAAAGATGTCTTCTGTAGGGAAAACTTTGAAACATGTAGAGTTAAAAATTATTCATCCAGAAACAGGTGATGAACTAACAACAAATGAAGTTGGCGAGATTCATGTAAGAAGTCCATACATGTTTAAAGGGTATTGGAATAATGAAAAGGCGACAAAAAAGGTAGTAAAAGATAATTGGTTTAACATGGGCGATGCTGGCATGATAGATGATGATGGATTCCTGCATATTATGGGAAGATATAAAGACGTTATTATACGCGGTGGTGACAACGTATATCCAGATCAAGTAGAAGATGTTATTCATGAAATACATGGTGTTTTAGAAGTTGCAGTAGTTGGAGTTCCAGATGACTTTTGGGGAGAGATTCCGACAGCATATATTGTAAAAGATATGCAAACGTCTTTAACGGAAGAAGAAATTATACGGCATTGTAAAGAGAAACTAGCAAGTTATAAAATACCAGACGTTGTATTTATGGACAAATTACCGAAAAATGCTTTAGGGAAAGTGTTGAAGAGGGAATTAAGAGAAGGTGTACTTGTAAAATAAAAAACGATTAGATGATGAGGAATCCAGTTATGTACAAAGCATAACTGGATTTTTTGTTTGTAAAGAACATAATAATTTACTAGATTTTGTATTTTGTATAAGATAATAAAGAATATTCAATCATTAATAAAAGGAAGAGATATAAATGAAGCTACCGTTATTACAAGTAGAAACAGGGAGGCTCATAATT
This sequence comes from Bacillus sp. AY3-1, assembly GCF_008368785.1. Lineage (NCBI taxonomy): Bacteria > Bacillati > Bacillota > Bacilli > Caryophanales > Bacillaceae > Bacillus > Bacillus sp. AY3-1. The sequence continues at coordinate 48,800 of NZ_QORZ01000016.1, forward strand.
CGTCCGTTTCAAAATGATGATTATGAAAATTGGCTATATGGATTTCATAAGAGGCTACCATCGCAGTATAAATATGACGATGGCCATCAAGTTATGGCATCATCAACAAAAGAATGGTTCACGGAATGGATAAGAGGTTTTGATGAAGCAGCACATCGAGATGAGATGTATGTATTAGGTATTTTTCGTAAAGAAGATGGGGCTAATATTGGGAAGCTAGAGCTTATAAAAATTTTACGTATGGACTATCAATGGGCGATGATGGGGTATTCCATACATAATCAATACTGGAAAAATGGATATGGTATTGAAAGTGTGAAAGCTGCGTTATCGTTATTTTTTAATAGTCTTCATTTTCACAGAATTGAATTACATATACATGTTGATAATGAGCCATCCGTTCGTCTTGCGGAAAGAACAGGTTTTTCACTTGAATGCAAGAAAGAGGCCTTTTCTTTATAGAATGGTAAATGGATGGACTTTCTTATTTATTTTAAAAATAAGGAGATGGATATATGAGAGTTTTAATTACAGGGGGAAATCGCGGGTTAGGGTTACAGTTAGTAAAAGTATTTCATGAAAATGGGCATATCGTTTATCCGTTAGTTAGAACTGAGGTTGCGGTAACGCAATTGAAGCAAATGTTTAGTTGTAGATGTTTTCCTATATTGGCAGACTTATCACTTAATGAGAGTACGGAACAGATTAAGGACCAGCTCGAGGGATATACAGAGTATATGGATCTAGTTATAAATAACGCTGGAATTACTGGAAAGGAGACTGAGATTTTACATACAAATTCAGAAGAGTTAACGGACTTATTTAATATTCACTGCTTAGGCGTAATTCGAGCTGTAAAAGGTACATATGTGGCTTTAGCTAAATCGGATCAGCCGAGAATAATAAATGTGTCCTCTCGGTTAGGATCACTACATAAAATGGCGAACAAAGAGTTTCCGCAAGGACAGTTCTCATATTCCTATCGAATTGCTAAAGCTGCGCAAAATATGTTAACACTTTGTTTACAACAAGAATTTGAGAATAAAGGAATTCGTGTAACGGCAATTCACCCAGGAAAATTAAAGACTGATATCGGTGCCTTTGATGCGAATATGACTCCGGCTGAAGGAGCGCAAAATATATATGATTGGGTAATTGATTCAAATGAGGATGTTTCAGGGAAGTTTATTGAGCCAGGGATAGGAGAATTAAAGTGGTGATATACGATCTTACAATCATTCAGAATCTATTTGGTCCCTCTAAAAAAGTATTAAATGGTTTACCAAATGCAGTAACGATTGAAGAGATAGAAGAAGATGCCTTTTATAACGTACAAACTTATAAAGGAAAGATAAGTAGATTTGAAGAAATTTGTTTTAACTGGAAGTTGAAAAGAGCGAGTATTGTATTAAATAAAAGGTTTAGTAGTTATAACTCAAGTGCGGGAGTGTTACTTGATGCGGATTTTTCTTTACATGCAGCAAAGATAGAAGTGTGTAGAGAGTTAGACGATATAGAGGCGCTTGAAAAACAATTTGCATACCGTTCAATAGGAGAAACGTTATCGGCAAAAGATTTTAAATACATTTGGGAGCAATGTATGTTGAACTCAGGAAATCAAACTTCCATTTTAAATATTGATGAGCATTTTCATTCAGTGCAAACAGAATTAGGTAAAGGTTGGGAGAAGTCATGCATTGTTTTTTATGATAAAAATGATCCGATTGGTTTGTCCATACCGCATATAGAGTCTGGAACGGAAAATGAAGGACGATTATTTTACTTTGGGGTAATGCCTCATTATCGCGGGAAAGGAATCTCTTCCCAACTGCATCTTCAATCTTTACATATGTTAAAGGAAATGGGCGCTACTTATTACATCGGAAGCACACATACTTCAAATGAAAAGATGCAGAAGATATTTTGGAGAAATCATTGTTCGGTGAAAACAGAGATAGAGCTTTATTATAAAATTTTTAAAGAAAGTTAGGAGAAAAGAAAATGAAGACTATAAACGTATTTCATTATGACGCATTCACGAATAAACCGAATATGGGGAATCCAGCAGGTATTGTATTAGAGGCGGATGGATTAACGGAAGGAGAAATGCAGCGTATTGCTGAAAAAGTTGGGTTTAATGAAACATCCTTTGTTCTTTCTTCAAAAGAAGCAGATATAAAGATTCGCTATTTTACTCCCGGTCATGAAATGGATTTATGTGGTCATGCGACAGTAGGGACTATATATGCGCTTCATGAAAGGGGATTATTAGAAGGGAATCATAATTTAACAATTGAAACGAAGGCAGGGATTTTGCCGATACATATAGGTGCGAATGAAAGTGGAGAAACTTTTATTAAAATGAGACAAGCAACACCCCAGTTTCAAAGTTTTACAGGCTCCCAAGAGGCATTAGCGCACAGCATTGGTCTGGAAGTAAATGATTTAGATGGAAAATTACCAATTGTATATGGAAGTACTGGTATTTGGACTGTAATTGTACCTGTTAAAAATCTAGAAGCATGTGAGAAAATGAAACCTAATAATAATGAATTTCCATTTGTGTTAAAAGAAATACCAAATGCCTCTATTCATCCGCTTTGCACAGAAACATATAATGCAGAAGCAAAAATGCACGGTCGTCATTTTTCATCACCTTACTCTGGAACAATAGAAGATCCAGTGACAGGAACAGCTTCAGGTGTAATGGGAGCGTACTATGCGATGTATTTGGAAAAAGATTTTGACCATGAAATGGAGTTAATTGTTGAACAAGGACAGGAAATGAATAAAGATGGTCGTGTAACGGTATATGTAACGAAAGATGTAGAGAATGAAAAGTTACAAATAGATATTGCGGGAACAGCGGTGTATGTAAAAGAGTTTGAAATTTCGATATAAGAAATGAAAGCCCGGAATACATCCGGACTTTCATTATCTGTTCAACACTTCAATATACGAAGCATCTCCAGTTGTTCTTAAAGCAGAGCGGAAATTGTTGTTTTCTAACGTTTTAGCGACTTGTTGTAATTGCTGTGCATCATCATGATGGATAAGTAAGCTGTCAGCACCGCTTTCTTCTATATGAATGTGTTCGACACTTCCAATGGCATCATGTACTGCTTTTAAAAATTCAGGTTTCATATTGTCCTCCTAATATGTATGTAACGTTGTTGTTAGTATTTCCTTATTTTTGAAATATAAAAGTAAATGAATTTTTGTTATATTAAGATTTTGGAAGGGGTTTCCTATTCGTTTGTCAAATAATAGTAAAGTTGTCTTTTGAATTGAGGCGATCTTCGAAATTAAAGGGTGAGAGAATGGACATTTCAATAATTGCTGCACAACTAGTTAAGGAGAAAGTTATTTCACATGCTCCAAATAGCGTAAAAGCGTTAAACGGAGGAACGACAAGTACTGTATATTTGTTGGACGAAAAATATGTAGTAAAGCTGAATGAAGCGGAAGTAATACGTGAAGAAGCCAATTTTCTTTCTTTTTATGAGGGGAATACTTTATTTTCAAAGCTTTTGTTTAAGGAACCTTTACATACATATTTCGTGTATTCTTTCCTGGAAGGTAATACTTCGTGTAAACAAGGATATAAACGAAGTACGCTTCGTACACTTGTAAAAGAAGTTATCAATAAATATAAAATGTTTCCAGAGGCAGAAGTCTGGGGATGGAAAGAAAGTCCGGTTCAATCTTGGAATGAATTTTTAACTGCAAATGTGATGGAAGCTTATGAAAATGTAAGATGTTACATAAGTGAAGAAGAATATAGAACGGTTCTTAAACTAGCAAATAGGGAAGCCGGAGTAAATCAACCCTTTTTATTACATGGTGATTTCGGATTTCATAATTTTATATTTCGAGAAAATAGGTTACATGGAGTAATTGATCCGTTACCAGTCCTTGGAAATCCTTTGTATGACTTAATTTATGCGTTCTGTTCAACTCCGGAAGACTTAACGAAAGAAACGATTGATTATGCGATGAAACAATGTGTATTTCATAAAAAAGAACGAGATTTGTACGAGGAGATAGTCATAGGATTATATTTGCGTATAGATACATGTTTAAGACACCACCCGAAAGATTTAGAAGATTACTTAGTAGCTTGGCGTTATTGGATGGGCGAAATTAAGCCAGCTTTATAGTACAAATAGTTTGGGGGAGATAGTGAAATGAACATTCTAGAAGCAAAAAGAGATTTAGCACAAAGAACGAAAAGAGGATTTCCAGTTATAATAGCTGGTATTTTATTTTGGATTGTAGCAAGTGTAACGGGCGTTCTTCTTTCAGAAAAGCAAGTTGTGTGGGTGTATTTAATTGGTATGGGTTGTGTATTTCCTTTTGCCTAAATGATAGCTGCTATATTGAAAATTGATATGTTTGCGAAAGGAAATCCGCTAGGAACTTTAGCTGGATTAATTGGCGGGATAAATGTATTAAATATTCCGTTTGTATTACTTGCCTATTTTCAATTTCCAGAGTGGCTACCTTTTGTAGTAGCGATGTTAATAGGGGTTCATTTTGTACCGTACGTATGGATTTATGAAAGTAAAAGTTATGGTGTATTGTCAGTAGGGACTGTGCTCGTAACGTCAGTTTGCGGGATTCTTTTTGCAGACAATGGATTTACTGTCATTCCATTGGCAGTTACAGTTGTCTATTTACTGACTCTAATAGGTTTAGTAATTGAAAATAAAAAAGTAGATCATTATCAACAAAAATCAGCTTCATAAAAATATAGGGATAGGGGGAATTATGATGAAAAATTTCGTTTGTACAACGTGCGGCGTACAGTATGCAGCGAGTGTGGAAGAACCGGTAAGTTGTGTTATTTGTGATGAGGAGAGACAATATGTGAATCCGAAAGGACAGTCTTGGACGACTTTAGAAAACTTGCAATCGAGTGGTACATATAAAAATGAAATGATAGAAGAAGAAAATGGGCTTTATAGTATTACGACAAAACCGACATTTGCAATTGGTCAAACGGGATATGTAGTAAAAACGGAAGCGTATCGATTACTATGGGATTGTATTACTTATTTAGATGAAACGACAATTGAGAAGATAAAGGAGTGGGGCGGGTTAGATGCGATAGCACTATCTCATCCTCATTATTATTCAACGCAAGTAGAATGGGCAGAAACGTTTGATGTACCAATCTATATACATGAAGACGATAAAGAGTGGGTAGTACGCCCGAGTAGCCGTATTATTTATTGGTCTGGCGAGTCTTTACAATTAGCGGACGGAATTACTATTCATCGTCTCGGAGGACATTTTAGCGGCGGTTCTGTATTACATTGGGAAGAAGGAAATGGTGGGAAAGGTATTTTATTAACAGGTGATATTATTCAAGTCGTAGCGGATCAGCAGTGGGTGAGCTTCATGTACAGCTATCCAAACTTAATTCCATTACCGGCGAGAAAAGTGGAGGAAATGGCGAATCGAGTGAAGCCGTTACAATTTAATCGTTTATATAATGCTTTTCACCGAGTAGTGAAAGAGAATGCAAATGAGGCAGTGGAACGTTCTGCTGAAAGATATATTAAGGCGGTAGAAGGAAAGTTGTTTCGTACGTAAAAGGAGAGTTAGCTCTATGAAAACGTTAGTATGCTTTGGTGATAGTGTTACAGCTGATGAAACGTTTTTTGATGGAACACCGAGGTTAACACCGCGTTTGCGGGAGATGTTTCCAAATTGGAAGGTGGTAAATGCGGGGGTTCCGGGTGATAATACGTTCGATGCGTTACATAGGATTGAAGAGGATGTACTATCACATAAACCAGACTTTGTAACAGTTTTTCTTGGTACGAATGATTCGGTATTATTCAATCCAGTACCATTACAAGTATACAAAGATAATTTAGGGAAGATTGTAAGTATGATTTCACCAGAAAAGATATTACTTATTAGTCCTGCGCCAGTTGATGAAGAACGTCAGCATAATAGAACAAATAAAGTACTTGGTCAGTATGCAGACGTAGTAGAAGAAGTGGCGAAGGAAACAGGAAGTTATTTTTTAAATTTATATGTTGAAATGATTCAAGAGCCTCATTATAAAAGATTAGTAGAAGATGATGAAAAAGACGGTTTGCATTTTGGTCGACAAGGTTATGAATATGTAGCGGAGTTAATTGGTAAAAAGTTAAAAGGGATTTTGTAAGAAGCAAAGTGTGCGCGCTTTGCTTTTTTTGTCCGCGTATTTCTTCCTACAATGCTGCTGTGTTCAATGCAGTAGCTTTTATTATGCTAAACATGTCGGGAAGAAATGAATAAAGTGGAATATAATTTATTTCGCTAATGGAATGCATCCAAGACTTAACAGTTGATTAATGGAACTGTAAAGTTTAAAATTACAGTATAGTTTTTAGAAGTGAGCTGCTATTGTTTGTAAAAAACAGATAAATTAAATATTCTCGAATAAAAAATATAACGTGTATTTCATTCTAAACTGTAATTTTTTTTAATACATTTCAATAATCTATATAATAATTTAAAAAGTAAAGGAGTGTGTGTAAAATATGGTGATTTTATATACGACAGCAAGCTGTAGTTCGTGCCGAAAAGCAAAAGCATGGCTTGAAGAACATCAAATTGATTATATCGAAAAAAATATCGTATCAAATTCGCTTACAGTTGATGAACTTAAATCCATTCTTCGTTTAACTGAAGATGGTGCTACCGAAATTATTTCAACTAGATCTAAAACTTTTCAGGAATTAAATATAAATATTGAGGCGCTTTCGCTTAATGAGTTTTATAAATTAATAATTGAGTATCCTCAAATGTTACGTCGTCCAATTATGCTGGACGAAAAAAGATTACAGGTTGGTTTTAACGAGGAAGAAATTCGCAAATTTTTACCGCGTAGCGTTCGAACATTTTTGAATATTGAATTGCAAAAAATGGCTAATTAATAAGTAATATTTTGAAAGGAGGAAACAGAAGTGATTGAAGTATGTGTTACAGTTAATTATAAAGATAGAAACTATCACACAAATGTTATTGTGAGTAAAGATACGATTTGGACAAAAATTAAACAATTGGCAGAAGAACAAGTTAAGAAACAGTGGACTGTTTAAATTTATTTGCAACTTAAAAAGCTAAATGAAGTTAGGAGATATAGGGGAGTTCTGATAGAATATAAAGGGATTAATTTTTTCATGCTAAGCATTATTCTTGAATATTTTAACATATTATCCGAAAGAAGTCTCCTTCCTCAGGCGTGTGAAACACGATAGTCTAGCGGCATTTGGGAGATGAATTTCGGTTTGGCGTAGCCAAACATTTGGTTTTCCTATTTATTTCGCCTCTGATATAATCAGTCTTATAAGAGGGGAATTTTGGTATAACAATGAAAGTAGATAATAATCTTGTAGTGTTCAGGTTGTGTGATCACCGTCATAGCTTATGGAAAATGAGGTGAATGGATATGCCAAAGCAGAATAAGGCGTATAAATTCCGTCTGTATCCAACAGAAGAACAAGCACATCTCATACGAAAAACATTCGGGTGTGTACGTTTTGTGTATAACAAAATGTTAGCTGAACGAAAAGAAGTATATGAAAAATATAAAGAGAACAAGGAAGAACTAAAGAAAGAAAAATTCCCTACTCCTGCAAAATATAAGACAGAGTATGAATGGTTGAAAGAAGTTGATTCATTGGCATTGGCCAACGCTCAATTAAACTTGCAAACTGCTTATAAGAATTTTTTTAGTGGTCAAAGTGATTTTCCTACATTCAAAAGTAAAAAGAGTAGAAAATCCTATACAACGAATCGAGTAAACGGAAATATTATGTTATTTCATGGTTATATCAAATTACCAAAATTGAAAATGGTGAAACTGAAGCAACATAGAGAAATCCCGCCAAAACATATCATCAAATCGTGTACGATTTCGATGACACCTACTGGTAAATACTATGTGTCCATCTTGACTGAATATGAAAAAGAGATTGTACAAAAAGAAGTACAAAGTGTAGTTGGATTAGACTTCGCAATGGCTGAATTGTACGTGAGTAGCGAAGATGAGAAAGCCAATTATCCTCGCTTTTATCGTCAGATGTTAGAGAAATTAGCGAAGGCACAACGAGTATTAGCAAGACGTGTGAAAGGTTCAGAACGCTGGAATAAACAACGAATTCGTGTAGCGAAGTTGCATGAAAAGGTCGCCAATCAACGTAAAAATTTTCTTCATCATAAGTCTAAAGAATTAGCTACGAGTTTTGACGTTGTAGCAATCGAAGACTTACATATGAAAGGAATGTCACGAGCATTTAGATTTGGTAAGAGTGTAGCGGACAACGGTTGGAGGATGTTCACGACATTTTTAGCATATAAGCTACAAGAACAAGGAAAACAGCTTGTAAAAATAGATAAATGGTTTCCTTCTACAAAGATGTGTAGTAATTGTGGAAATAAAAAAGAAATGCCATTATGTGAACTCACGTATGCGTGTTTGTGTGGACTCACAATTGGCCGTGATTATAATGCAGCGATCAATATCAAAAAGGAAGCCATCCGCTTATTAGTGTTGGCATAAATAGTAATAAAATAACCTTTGGAACAAGGGAGTTAGCTCGGCTGTCCTAGGACAAATTCGTTAGCTATCAAAAGTAGCGATGAACCGAGAAGCCCCTACTTCAAGTAAGCTCGTAAGAGGTACTAAGTGGTGGGTAGTTCACCGTTTGACTAACCTATCTGTAATATTTATGGCTACAGTATGTTACTAAGCGAGAAATCATATTTTTTATCGTAGGAGGACAACGATGAACAGCGACTTTACCTTGGCCATTCACAGTTTAACTTATTTAGCTTTACAGCCAGATCGGATGTCAACAAGTAATGCTATTTCAGAAAGTGCAGGTGTTCATCCAGTACGCATTCGCAAAGTGCTAAGTTTGTTAAAAAAACATAAGTTTATACAATCAAAAGAGGGAACTGGTGGAGGTTTTATTTTTGCCCGTGATTTAAGTGAAATTAATCTTTGGAATATGTATCAAATAACCTCTGAAGGTGCATTGCAGCCGAAGTGTCCAGAATCAAATGATCAGTGTATTGTAGGTTCGAACATGCGGAAAGTTCTTTTTGCTATTTTCTTAGGTGCGGAAGAACATCTAGGTGAATATTTAAAGAATTATACAATGAAAGAAGTTGTTGACCTTATTAATCAAGAACGTTAAGCGGCTTAATTATTATGTAGCCGTGAGTTCTTAAAAAACAACTGTAATAAAAAGAATTACAGTTAAAGTTAGTTTTTATATCTTTTTTATCGTTACAAAAAATATTTATAAGAAGGTGAAAAGTATGATGTCAAATAATAATCATGTTTTAAAAGTGGGAGATTGGGTTCGTGGAATATCAAATGAGGGTGAATTCATAGTTGGTTACATTGTATCACTTGATGAAGTGGAAGATGTAGTTACAGTTAGCATTGTGAAACGTGACGACAAGTACACAATGAACGAAGCAATTTTACTTTTTAGTAAACACGTTAACAAACTCCCTGAATCAAAAGTAATAAATAAGGAGCAAATCCTTTATCTTATAGACCTTGCATTATTAACAGGGGATGAAGAATGGTTTATTGAGCTCTCTGCAAAATTAAACTTGATAAAAGAGCTAGTTAATGAGGGGTTTTAAAGATTACATTATTCTTATTTAATAGGTTTAATGGTGTAATAATCAATAATATCATCTCTTTTGTTGCATTTTAATAAAAGAGGTGATTGATGGTATGAAAATAAAAATAATTAGCATCATATATCTTCTGAGTTTTTTATTACCCTGTATTTCTGCTCAAGCAATTGGAAAAAGTGAAAATGAAATCAACGAATATTTTGACATAGATTTAACTGGTTATGAACTTTATTCGTTTGGTGACTTTAATCAAATAGGTTATAAGATAACGCCGCTTACGCAACTGTTTTTAGGTATAGTTCAAACAGAAGGTGAATGGATTGATGAACCACGATTATATATTAAGGGGACTAAAGGTTATTTTCATCTTTGGAAAGAGGATGGTACGAATGTTCTTTATACCGTTGAACAGAAAAGTGGTTTTTGGAAAATTATAAATGTAAATAGAAAAAGGATTAACAGAATAACTGTACCAAAAAAAAATTTAAAAGAAGTAGTAATTAATCTTTTATTAGAACCAATAAGTAAAGAAGTTGAAAAATATTATAAGGAACCGAAGCTTTGGTACCGAGGTTCTGAAAAAATTGTTGAAATAACAAAAGACGAAGCAAATTATATTTTCTATGTAACTGTGCAAATTCAAACTTTTGAAGGGGCACACAATCCGCCTTATGGAGAGGACACAATTACTTTTCGTATAAAAGTAAATGAACTAAAATCCATTCATTACAAACATAGAAATATCCCTGAAGAAGATTTGAAAAAACTAAAATTAAGATGACATTGAAGTGATTCGTTTGCCTACACCTAACAATGATAATGATGTAAATAAGCTGTCCATATATGGGCAGCTTATTTTATTTTTTCGTTTAGCGAAGATTTTTGCGAAATGTTAGCGGTTCTCTTATTGTCATCAAGTTAAAATATGTATTTTCCTAAAAATGTATATGAATGCAATATTGATAATATATAACCTAAAAATTGGTTTATGCATTTAAAAAGAAATTTCTTTTTAACCAGGTTAATTATTTATTAGAATATCTTTTTTAAATCAAAATAAAATTTTTAGATAAAGAAGAATATAAAAATTTTTAAAATGAGTATCTTGAATAAACAATATTTTACTGTGTTTTTTGCTGATTAATTCCGTTATAAGCGATAGGAACAAGGGTTGTATGCTAACTGTAAATTATTATCCATGTAAAATTATATCCATTGAATATTTCTGAAAATATAAAAATATTAATTTTATAAATATACACGTTATAATGAGGGCGTCGAGAGAAATTTTATGATCTCTGGAGAAAATATAAAAAATGCGATTAATAGAAAGAAAGGCGTGTGATTAGAGGCGAAATGTATGTAAAGTGCTTCAGTGGCTTGTGTAATCAATACCATAAATGCTGCCGAAGTTATGAAAGTGATGTATAGAATTGAGAAAGAAATGCCTCATAAATGAAGAGAGGCCGGTTTATCTAAAATTACTGTTACAAGTAAGTAAGAGAAACCATTAAAGTAACACACTGTTATTAGAAATGTTGCAACGTATTTATGAAGTCTATTCAATATTGTTCTCTTAAGCGGTCTTTATATAAAGAGCGGATAGTACGAGTAAACTTTTTTGTGAACGCTAACATTTATGTTAGGACGCTAACTAGCGAATGTTTCAATTTGGATTCATTATGATGAAGGACATACAATGTGGGGCAACTTGTAAGGAATTTATTTTCCGAAAAAAGGGAATGTTCGTTAGCTATAAAGAGATACGCAAGAATAGGATACAAGGGGGAGTTATTATATGAACGGGAATACTGCAAAGAAAATAGAAGTTCAAGCTGAAAATATCGCACTAGAAAATGAGCAATATGCAGATCCGAAAAAGTGGCATAAGCAGGATACTACATGGGCATTGAGCCTATTTGGAACTGCAATTGGAGCAGGGGTGCTCTTTTTACCGATTAATGCAGGTTCAGGTGGTTTATTATCATTACTACTAATTACATTGCTTGCATATCCAGTTATGTATTACTCACATAGGGCACTTGCTAAAATGATATACGCTTCTAATTCTGCTGATGAGGGGATCACAGGTACAATTAGAGAGTATTTCGGAAATAAAGCAAGTATCATTTTTAACATCGTATATTTCGGTTCAATTTATACAATCGTGCTAATGTATTCGGTTGCGCTTACAAATACTGCAAGTAGTTTTATCGTGCATCAATTGCACATGCCAGAGCCTCCAAGGGCTATTTTATCACTTGTATTAGTTCTTGGTCTTATCGCTATACTGAATTTTGGTCAAGATATTACTGTAAAGATCATGAGTATGCTAGTGTATCCTTTCATAGCTTCTCTACTGTTTATCGCAATATCTTTAATTCCACAGTGGAATACGTCAATGCTTAGCTTTTCAGCTGTTTCTACTGCTTCAACAGGAACAGGATATTTTGGAACGATACTGTTGATTCTACCAATCATCGTATTCTCATTTAATCATTCACCTATGATTTCATCATTTGTTGTGAAACAGAGAGCTACGTATGGAATAGAAGCTACTGATACTAAATGTGCGCAAATACAAAAAGTTTGTTATATCATGACATTCGCTGTAGTTATGTTCTTCGTTTGGAGTAGTACATTAAGCTTGACTCCAGAGGATTTAAAAATGGCAAAAGAGCAAAACTTATCAATCCTTTCATATCTTGCTAATGAGCTTAATTCACCTGTAATTACGATTGCAGCTCCAATCATTGCTTTTGTGGCTATTACAAAATCTTTCCTTGGCCATTATATCGGAGCATTTGAAGTAATGCGTGACATGATTATTAAGTTCGGTAAATCACGTGGAAAAGTTATTGAAGAAAAAACAATTAAAACAATCGTCCTTACTTTTGTTGTATTATCATGCTGGTTTGTTGCTTATACAAATCCAAGTATTCTTGGACTTATTGATTCTCTAAGCGGTCCATTAGTTGCTGCTATCTTATGTCTATTACCGATGTATGCGATTCAAAAAGTACCAGTACTAGCTAAATACAAAGGGAAAATGAGTAACGTATTTGTTATTATTGTAGGTGTACTTACTGTTTTAGCAAGTATTAAATCATTATTCTAATTCACGATTGTTAGTTCTAATGCAAAATAGAACGATTTTGGGACAGGTTTCTCCGTTTGGAGAGTCTGTCCCTTTTTAATGCGTTACAGTTTGATCTTATTGATTTTATGAGGGATTCACGCATAATTGTAACTAAGGGAGATGATTTCAGATTGAGTAAACTGAATATTATTACAACGGTTTCCGGAGATATAATTGTTACTCGTCTTATAGGCAAGATTAAAACAGATGATGTTTATGAATGGTTTAATCGTTTCGAGCAAGTTTGTCAGCAATTCATTTCCGAGGGACGGAAATACAAATTGCTGGTAGATAGAAAAGGGTACACGCCAGATCATTTTTCTGTTCAAAAAGTATGGAAAGATAAGTTTTTCAATGAAACGATTTTGAATCACAGTAAGGCAATTGCTTTTCTCCTTGAAGAAGGGGAGATACTGAGTTATTTACAACAATCTAATACAAAAAATATGTAAAATTTTTCGATGATTATGAACAAGCATTCCTTTGGTTGAATGAATATCCTAGATAAAACTTTTAGTGAACCAGTTGCTTAAGCAACTGGTTTTTTATGCTTGTAAGTAGTAGCTGGAAGAAAACTTCTATACGAAATGTTTAGCGCTAGAGGACATACATTTTTAGTGCGTTAAATATAATTCATAATAGCACCAAGAAGAAAAGAATACGCTTTACGTTATTAGTTATATGGAAAGTCCGTACGGTAGGGTCGCATAATTTTAAAAATAGCAATGTGGCATAAAGTGAGTAAGGGGGATAAACATATGAGCACTTCAAATTTGAATGAAATAAGTAAACAAATTTTAATAGAGGAGGAAACACTTCAATTTTCCTCTTTTACAAATGAAGATGCACTGCAAATAGGTTTATTTATCGTTGAAACAGCGAGGAAAGAAGGGAAATTGATTGCTGTTGATATAACGAAAAATGGTGTGCAACTATTTCATTTCAAGATGACGGGGACAACTGAGGAAAATACGAAATGGATTGAGCGTAAAAAACGAGTTGTTTCTTTGCACAATCATAGCTCGTATTATATGCAAATACAAAGTGAAATAACGGGTGTTCCATATAATGAAAAGTATCTTTTAGATAGGTCGGATTATGCTGCGTTTGGTGGTTGCGTTCCTGTGCAAATAAAAGATGTAGGAGTTATTGGAATGATAACAGTTTCAGGGTTACCACCAGAAGAAGATCATGAATTAGTTATAAGGGCAGTTAAAAATCATTTAAAGCAATAATAAAAAGGAAAAACCGAACAATAATATGTTCGGTTTTTCCTTTTTATTATTCAGTTCATGAACATATTTTTAATAAGATGTTACGAAATGAAAAATCTTTAATTCAAGACACTTTCCTTGACGATAATAATCTATGTAGTTAATATGATAGACATAAAATAATTTAATTACTTTTTATAATTTAGTTATTTTATGTAAGTATAACTGAGTAAGTAGGATGTGGGGAAAATGCTTTGAATTGCCACTATTAATATTGGGGACAATTAGAAAGCGACAAATATAAAAAATTAGAAGTTAAGAAGTAAGATTGGATCAACAATAATAGTAGCTTCTGTACAATGCATTCTTACTATATTGGCAATGACTATACATCACGAGGAGGACTGAAATTGGAATCGATGACCTTTGTTTTATTTGGAGCGACAGGGGATTTAGCGAAAAGGAAAATTTACCCCGCGCTATATAACTTATATAGAGATCAAAAGCTTCCAAAGCCAATATCTGTTATCGGGCTTGGAAGACGTGAAGTATCTCATTTAGATTTTCAAAAAAGAGTAAAAGAATCCATAGAAACTTTTTCTCGTCGCAGAGAAGAAGGTACTCCGAAAATAGAAGATTTTTTAGAGTATTTTCGTTATTGTCCGTTAGATGTGAATAAGCCAGAAGATTATAAAAGGTTATTACAAGTAGTTCATGAAAGGGAAGAAGAACAAAATATACAAGGGAATAGAATGTTCTACCTTTCAGTTACTCCTGACTTCTTTGAGACCATTGCTTTAAATATTAAAGAAAGTGGACTTGATAAAACAGATGGATGGAAGCGCCTAATGATTGAGAAACCGTTTGGTCATGATCTTCCATCTGCCCGAGACCTGAATGATAAGCTTAGCCGAACGTTTGAAGAAGACGAAATATACCGTATTGATCATTATTTAGGTAAACCGATGATTCAAAACATTGAAGCGCTTGAATTTGCAAACCCTGTTCTCCAATCGATTTGGAATAAAGAACATATAGCGAATGTACAAATAACAGCTAGTGAAACGGTTGGTGTAGAAGAAAGGGCAGGATATTATGATCATGCAGGAGCAATTCGCGATATGGTTCAAAATCATATGCTGCAAATATTAATGATGACTGCAATGAATCTGCCGGAAAAGATAAATGCATGTGAAATTCGTGAGGAAAAACGAAAAGTGATGGAGACTCTTCGTAAAGTGAAAAAAGAAGACGTGCAGAACCATATCATTCGCGGACAATATGCCTCCGGGGAGATAAAAGGACAACAAGTTGTAGCGTATAGAGAGGAGCCGGGAGTAAATCCTTCTTCTCAAACGGACACATTTGTTGCGGCTCGCTTATGGATTGATAACCCATTTTGGACTGATGTTCCTTTTTACATACGAACAGGAAAAAGAATGAAAGAAAAGTCTACTCGTATTGTAATTGAGTTTAAAAATACATTAAAACAGCAGTATCAAGATAGTAATCCAAATGCAGCGCCTAATTTGTTAATCATTGAAATTAGTCCAAATGAAAATGTTTCACTCCAATTAAATAGTAAAAATCCATTGAACAATGGAGAGCTTGAACCGATCCGTATTCATTTCACTTGTGAGCAAACAGGAGTGGGAATACCTGAAGCTTACGAAAGGCTTATCTATGATGCTATATGCGGAGATTCTACATTCTTTGCACACTGGAGAGAAGTTGAATTGTCATGGGAATGGGTGCAGCCAATCCTTGAAGCGTTCGAAGAGAACTTGTTACCTCTTCATGAATATGAGTCTGGCTCGTATGGTCCGGATGCTGCTCATGCTCTATTACAAGAAAGTGAATTTAAATGGTGGTTAGATGAGGAATTGAAAAAATAAGTACATCCTTATAAGTAAAGCAATATGACAAAAAGATATTCATCATTTTATTAACATGTATTTATGATGAAAGGTAATTCAAGGAGGAATTATATTATGAGAGTAGGATTAATTGGTTTAGGTAAAATGGGATTAAATTTAGGGAAGAATTTAATGGATCATAAACATGAAGTAGCAGCATTTGATTTAAATACGAGTGCGGTGGAAGAAATGAAAGAGTACGGTGCTACAGGTACATCTAGTTTAACCGAACTTGTTCAATCATTGGAATCACCAAGAATTCTTTGGGTAATGGTTCCGCACGCTGTTGTTGATTCTGTTATTAATGAGATTACACCGCTTTTATCAAAAGGAGATATTTTAATTGAAGCTGGTAATTCGCATTATAAAGAATCTATCCGCCGATATGAGCAATTAAAGAAAGATGGTATTCACTTTATGGATGCAGGAACTTCTGGCGGAATGGAAGGCGCTCGTAATGGTGCGTGTTACATGATCGGAGGAGATCAAGAAGCTTGGGATATCGTTGAACCTATTTTCCGTGATACAGCTGTAGAAAATGGATTCTTATATGCAGGAAAAGCTGGTAGTGGTCACTTTTTAAAAATGGTTCATAACGGAATTGAATACGGTATGATGGCTGCTATTGGTGAAGGATTTGAAATTCTAGAGAAAAGTGAATTTGACTACGATTATGAAAAAGTATCAAGAGTATGGAACAACGGTTCAGTTATTCGCTCTTGGTTAATGGAATTAACTGAAAATGCATTTTCTAAAGATGCCAAACTGGATGAGATTAAGGGTGTTATGCATTCTTCTGGTGAAGGAAAATGGACAGTAGAAACAGCTTTAGATCTTCAAACAGCAACTCCTGTTATCGCAATGTCTCTATTAATGCGCTACCGCTCATTAGACAATGATACGTTTACAGGAAAAGTTGTAGCAGCACTGCGCAATGAATTTGGTGGACATGCGGTAGAAAAGAAATAAATATCTTAAAATTATAACTCGTTAACGTTTAAAAAATGGAGGGAATGAATTATGAAGTTTTTTATTGATACTGCAAATCTTGAGGACATAAAAAAAGCATATAAACTTGGAGTTTTAGCCGGCGTTACAACGAATCCTTCTTTAGTAGCGAAAGAGGGCATTAAGTTTGAAGACCGTATTGCAGAAATTTGTCAGGCAGTGCCTAAAGTTGAATCTGTTTCGGCAGAAGTAACTCCAGATGTTGTGGCAGCTGAAGAAATGATCGCACAAGCAGAAGAACTGATTAAAATTAATGGTGGCGATAAAAACATCACGATAAAACTTCCGATGACACTAGCAGGATTAGAAGCTTGCCGCTACCTTACTGAAAAAGGTGTGAAAACGAACGTTACACTTATTTTCACTGTGAACCAAGCCCTTTTAGCTGCTAGAGCAGGTGCAACGTATGTTTCACCATTTTTAGGTCGCCTAGATGATATTTCTGAAGATGGGGTGCTATTAGTTGCTAAAATAGCTGAATTGTTCGATATTCATCAATTAGATACACAAATTATTGCGGCTTCTGTTAGACATCCAGACCATGTCACTCGTGTAGCAATGGCAGGTGCTCACATTGCAACAATTCCTTATAAAGTAATTGAACAACTTGCTATGCACCCATTAACAGACCAAGGTATTGAGAAGTTTGCTGCGGATTGGGCGAAGGCGCCTAAGTTATAAGGAAGTAAAGTTTAAACAAATTGCTTTTTCACGAGAGGACCAATCTCTATGTAACTTCATCCTTTAAAATAAATCTCGAGTTTGGTACCTTATTACGTAAAAGCAGCGATATGAAAAGACACCATGCATTTTCAAAACAGCACAATGGTTATAAAAAGGGTCCCCTTATGAGAGTGAAGTTTATGAAAACATAGCTCTCATAAGGGAGCGTCTTTTTGTAGACACCATGGTGCTCTTTTGTTATAGGAATGATTTGAAAGGGGTTACATAGTGAGTTCGAAATATATGATTGGTGTAGATATTGGGACAACTAGTACAAAAGCAGTTTTGTTTTCGATCGATGGATCTGTTATTGCAAGCCATGGGATTGAATATCCTTTATATTCGCCCGCACCAGAAATAGCAGAACAAGATCCAGAAGAGATTTTTCAAGCGGTCATACATACGATTAAAGAGACTATACAATCAAGTAATGTACAGCCAGTTGATATTCTTTGTGTTTCTTTTAGTTCGGCAATGCATAGTGTCATTGTTGTAGACGAAGCAGGGAAGCCGTTAACGAGATGCATTACTTGGGCAGATAATAGAAGTGCAAGTTGGGCAGAAAAAATAAAGAATGATATGAATGGTCATGAAATTTACCTTCGTACTGGAACACCAACCCATCCTATGTCACCACTTTCGAAATTAGTTTGGCTTAAAAATGAACATGCTGATTTATTTGCAAAAAGCTATAAATTCATTTCTATTAAAGAATATGTTTTCTATAAGTTATTTAAGGAATATGTAATTGATTATTCTATAGCATCAGCAACAGGAATGTTCAATTTGAAATCTTTAAAATGGGATGAAGAAGCTCTTCGTGTTGCAGGAATTTCGGAGGAAAAGCTTTCTAAACTCGTTCCAACTACGCACACCTTAATAGGATTAGATGAAGAATTTGCAAGAGAGATGAATGTACTTGTTACTACTCCTTTTATAATAGGAGCGAGTGATGGAGTACTATCGAATTTAGGTGTGAATGCAATAGAACCTGGAGTAGTTGCTATTACAATTGGTACGAGCGGTGCAGTGCGAGTTGTCACAAATCATCCTGTAACGGATCCGAAGGGTAGGACTTTTTGTTATGCGTTAACTGAGGACCTTTGGGTAATTGGTGGACCGGTGAATAATGGTGGTATGATTTTTAGGTGGGTTCGTGACCAATTATGTGCGTTAGAAGTTGAGCATGGGAAGCGCTTAGGAAAAGATCCTTATGAATTGCTTACTGAAATAGCAGCAAAAGTTAATCCTGGATCTGATGGTTTATTATTTCATCCGTATTTAGCAGGAGAAAGAGCTCCTTTATGGAATGCGAATGCGCGGGGGTCTTTCTTTGGGCTTGGACTACATCATAAGAAAGAGCATCTTATCCGTGCTGTTTTAGAGGGAATCATTTATAACTTGTATACAGTTCTCCTTGCTTTAAAAGAACTAATTGGCGAACCGAAAAAAATTCAAGCGACAGGTGGCTTTGCAAGATCGGAACTTTGGAGACAGATGATGGCAGATATTTTTCATCAAGACGTATATGTTCCTGAAAGTTTCGAAAGCTCTTGTCTAGGAGCAGCTATCCTTGGTTTATATAGTTTAGGTGAAATAAATACATTACATGTAGTTTCTAATATGGTAGGTGCCAATTTTTATCATGAGCCAAACATGGAAAGTGTGGAGAAATATAAAGAATTAATACCGATCTATATTCGTTTGGCCCGTCACTTGGAAGAAGAATATGAAAGTATAGCAGCTTTTCAGAAAAAATGGGTTTAGAGGTTATTTGGCAGAAAAATATGGTAACTTATAAAGAGGTACTCCGATTTTTTTAGGATATTCTTTCAATCAAAAATAGTTTTATGAACTTGGTAAGAAGTATGATGAAAAAAACTATAGGGAGAGGGTTATGAAAATGACGGATAACAAAGAGTTTATTGGATATGTTGGAACGTACACGAAAGAAAATAGTGAAGGGATATATACTTTTACTTTAAATACAGAAGCACAAAAAGTTAGTAATGTAACGCTTGCGGCTAAGCTGGATAACCCTACATATGTAACGATTAGCAAAAATAATCAATATCTCTATTCTGTTGTTAAGGAAGGCGAAGCTGGTGGTGTAGCTGCTTATTCAATTAACAGTTATACAGGAGAGCTAACGGAACAAAACAGACAAGTAGTAGAAGGGGCTTCTCCTTGTCATATTAGTGTGGATAGTGAAAACGGTACGGTAGTTACAGCAAATTACCATAAAGGAACAATTGAGTCTTTCGTAGTTAATGAAGAAGATGGAACTGTAAATCCTGTTACATCGATTATGGCAAATGAAGGTTCTGGTCCAAATAAAGAAAGACAAGAAAAACCACATGCGCATTACGCGGGATATACTCCTGATGAAAAATATGTGGTAGGCGTTGATTTAGGAATTGATAAAATCATTACGTATGAAATAAAAGATAGTAAGTTAAAGGAAGTGAATAGCTTGTCTGTGAACCCAGGAAGTGGTCCTAGACATATTACTTTTCACCCGAACGGAAAGTATGCGTATGTAATGACTGAACTTAGTTCGGAAGTTATTGCATTATCATATAATCCGGAAGAAGGGTCCTTTACAGAGTTGCAGTATATTTCTACCGTTCCAAAAGAATTTGATGACAATAGTCAAGGAAGTGCGATTCATATTTCTTCTGACGGCCGTTTTGTGTATGCGGCGAATCGCGGTCATAATAGTATTGCTGTTTTCAGTGTGGATCAAAATTCAGGCCAGCTTACATTTGTTGCACATACATTTACAGAAGGAAATTGGCCGAGGGACTTTGTATTAGATCCGACTGAAAAGTTTCTTCTTGCTACAAATGAAAAGTCACATAACCTTGTGCTATTTTCAAGAAATGAAACGACAGGTGAGTTAACATTGTTACAATCTGATGTTATTGTACCAGAGCCTGTTTGTGTGAAGTTTTTGAACGTTTAATTTGTGATTGGTAGAATTTCTATATATCCCAAAAACAGTAAAAAAGCAAAGCGATATCGCTTTGCTTTTTATTGTTTCTTTTTCGGTCTACGTACTAATTCGCCGCCACAGTTTGGGCAAACGTTGTGTCTTTCTTCTGTACACGGTGCACAAAATGTACATTCATACACGCAAATGTAGGCTTCGGAATTTGATTCGAGAGATTGATCGCAAATTTGACAGTTTGTTTTCATTTCGAGTGCCATAGTAAGTCTCCTTTTAGTTTGAATATTTATAATTTAATTATAATTCATTAGATAGAAGCTGTCTTTTTCAATTGAAAGGAAATCGAATAATAAAGTTATGATTTGAAATGAAAGAAGCTCATTTATTTTTAAATTGATTATTTAATAAGGTTGGAATATTATGAAATAGTCAAAAGACAACAGGGGGTATATATTTTGACTAATCATAACGATCATTTAAAAGCAAACTGCGAAAAATGCTTCGGTTTATGTTGCGTGGCGTTACCATTCGCAGCATCGGTAGATTTTGCGGTGAATAAAGATGGCGGGACACCATGTTCTAACTTACAAACAGATTTTAAATGTAGCATACATAAAAATCTTAGAGGAAAAGGTTATAAAGGTTGTACAGTGTTTGAGTGTTTCGGGGCTGGGCAGAAGATTTCGCAAGTTACGTTTAACGGGATTGATTGGCGGAAAGATGCTAAGCATGCGAGAAAAATGTACGATGCTTTTCCAGTTATGCATCAGCTTCATGAAATACTTTGGTATTTGAATGAGGCTATTCTTTTGAAGGCGACACAATCGATTCATAAAGAACTAAGTAAAGCAATTGGAGAGACAGAGCGCTTATCAAATTTAAATGCGGACGAGTTAATGAAAGTAAATATTCCATTACACCGTGCGGAAGTAAATGTGTTACTTTTAGAAACGAGTGAGCTAGTTTGGAAGGAAATGAATGCTGCGCGTAAGAAACGAATTAGTCACCGCGGAGCAGATCTTATGGGGGCAAATTTGAAAAAGAAAGATTTGCAAGGAGCGAATTTAAGAGGGGCATACTTAATTGCGGCTAACTTAAATGGAGCAAACTTAAGAGGAGCAGATCTTATCGGAGCAGATTTACGAGATGCAGATATTCGCGGGGCGGATTTCACAAATAGTATTTTTCTGACGCAAGTTCAAATTAATGCAGCGAAAGGGGATAAACATACGAAATTACCGAAAGTGTTGTCCCGTCCATCGCATTGGAGTGCGTAAAGAATGTGGAACAGGCAGAGAATAAGAATCTCTGCCTGTTTTTTCATTTCTTTTCAAAAGTAGTAATGAAAACACTACATATAATAAGGATACCACCAATAAAAAAGTTAATATTTAATGTCTCATTTAAGAGTAACCAACCAAGCAATGATCCGACGATGGGTTGGAAGAAGAAAAATAACGAACCGATGCTTGCGTCCATTAATTCTAACCCTTTATTCCAAAGGAAAAAGGCACCTGCCGTTGAGACGACTCCTAAATATACTACGCCTAATATTACGTACGTATTTATTGTTTCGATAGAGGTTGATTGTAGTTCCCATATCATAAAAGGTGTAATGAAAAAGAGTGAAAAGAATATGGCGTACGTTGTAATAACTAAGGATGAAAATCGAGCTGAAGCAATCTTCACATAAATGGATAGTAAAGCCCACGTAATAGCGGCCCCGACTAATATGATTGTACCGATAAAATAGGAGCCAATTTCAATATCCCATCCGATTACGATAATGACACCGATTGTCGCTACGATAGTAGATAGTAGTCTACGAGCGGTTAGTTTTTCTTTTAAAATAATCGCTGCAAATATAACCATA
This sequence comes from Bacillus sp. AY3-1, assembly GCF_008368785.1. Taxonomy (NCBI): domain Bacteria; kingdom Bacillati; phylum Bacillota; class Bacilli; order Caryophanales; family Bacillaceae; genus Bacillus; species Bacillus sp. AY3-1. The sequence continues at coordinate 71,283 of NZ_QORZ01000016.1, forward strand.
AATGCAGGTGTAGCTGACGTTACTAAAGAGCCTGTATGAGCGTCAGATAATTTTGTTCCGATAAATTGACATGTGATCGAAATGAAATATCCGATAAATCCAATCCAAGCGAATAAAAGCCAGTCTTTTTTGCGAATGGTTACTTTTTTCTTTTGCTTTTTCTCAGCTATTTTCAAAATGAAATATAAAACAACGAAAGCGATAATAAAGCGTAGCCAAACAAGTGTCAGTGGTGGGATAAAGTCGAGTACATATTTGCTAACAACATACATACCACCCCATATACTAGCTGCTAGTGATAAACATATAGCTCCTAAAATTGTTTGTTTCATGTAAAGTACCTCCGTCTATTTTTAGGGTATTATGAGTTCCCTAAGACGAGGCATAGTGTTAAGTGTTATATGAATGCCCGCCTTAGTTTATAGACGGCCTACAGGTTGATCATTTTCGAATGAAGTGTTGTAGTACATGAGTGCATTCCTCCTTCATAATTTAATAAAGATATTATAACTTAATTTTCAGTTTATTGGGATGTTTCTTTAGAAAATGGCGGTTGTCTAAGAAAGCATAGTATATGGTAGAAAAACATATTTTAAAAATAAAAGAAACCAATTACATAACTGCTAAGTATAGTAAGAGTAGGATGAAAAAGTAGATTAATAGAGAACGAGGAGGAGATTGTTATAACTACAACCGTTATTTCTCATTTTTATAACGAAGAGTATTTATTACCGTGGTGGCTTGTTCATCATACGAAACTGTTTGATCATGGCATTTTAATTAATAAAGGTTCAACAGATCGTTCGGTTGAAATTTGTAAAAAATTCGCACCACACTGGGAAGTGCGAGATTCTGCAAATCCAGAATTTGATGCGTTAGCGACAGATCATGAAGTGATGAGGGTAGAGCAAGAAGTAAAAGGATGGAAAATGATTTTAAATACGACCGAGTTTCTTTGTGTGCAAGATAAAAATCAGTTTTGGAAATCCCTGAATGAATTGGGAGGGAGGATGTATTGGCTGGAAGGGCTTATTATGGTCGATGATCTTAACTATAATTATCCGGACCTTAACTTTAGAATACCTTTAATGAAACAGCGATTTCATGGTTATTTACCAGAAGATTGGGCGTTATGGAGAAGAGGTAGATTTATTCATAATCATGAACACGGAAGTTATACGGTTGGGAGACATTTATCTGCACATGAATCTATGATTTATCCGCCACTTGCGTGTATTGCATGGTTTGGTTTCAGCCCTTGGAACGATGCGATGAGAAAGAGGAAATTACAAATTGGCCCGACTCTTTCTGAAGCTAGTAAGCATGGGGGAATGGGAACACATCATATTATTACACCTGAAAAATTAGAAGAATGGTATAAGGATTTAGCGAGAGGGACGAAGGATTTACGTTTTAGTGGTGCGTATCGTTATGCTTTTTTATAAATGATTCCCACCATAAAATTGTTTCTTCGATCCCAGTATTTAGATCGTATGTTGGTTTCCAATTTACTTCAGTTTTTAAACGCTCTACATTAACGCCGACGAATAAAGGTTCATCTTTAGAGAAAGGAATCGCACCTAGTTTAATTAAATGTTCTTTTCCTAACTTTTTAGCAATGATAGAAGCTAATTCTTTAATTTGTACAGATTGACCAGAAGCGATATTGATTGTGCCTGTAACGCCATGTTCTAATACTGTTACGAGAGCATCAGCGACGTCGCTCACATGGAGGAAATCTCTTGATTGTTTTCCATGTGTACATAGTGCTTCCTCATTTTTTAATAAGGAAGTGATAATGTTAGAAACGAGCCGATTCCCTTGTTCGTGAGGGCCATACATATGAAAGATGCGGCCCCAACACATGCTGAGGCCGGTTTGCTCAGCGTACGTTTGTAGCCAAGAGTGTAGTGCGTTTTTACATAACGCATACGGTGTTTTATAGGAAAGAAGCGGTGAATCTTCAAATAGTACGCCGTTAAACCATTCATACTCTGCGCCGGTGCCGGCAACAACGACTCGCTTTCCGCCGCATGTTGTGAAGTGTTGAATTAATGAGATACTGCACGTAAGCCAATAGTAATTATTAATAGATACATAACACGCTGGCGGCACCGCTTCCCAAGCTAAATGAATGAGATGACTAGGTTTAATGTCGTAAATGAGTTTTTTTACTTCTTCATCGCAAAGTAAGTTTACTTTATGCCAATGGCAAGAAAGGTGAGAAGGCTTATTTGTATTGTAGGTGGCGTGCACTTTATAGCCCTTTTGTATAAGAGAATTTACAACATATTTACCAATCCATCCACTACCGCCTGTTACAAGGATTTTTTTCATGGCTCAATCACCTCAACTTCTGGAATCGTTACTAAAAATTTGCCGCCCCATTCACGAATGAAAGAGCATTCTTTCATAATTTCATCTTTTAAATTCCAAGGAAGTATGAGAATGTAATCGGGTTTTGTACGTTTAATTTCTTCTGGAGATTTTATTGGAATGCGGGTGCCTGGTAGAAGGAGATTTTGCTTGTGAGGGTTTTTATCTACTGTATAAGCTAGAAATTCTTTTCCTATCCCGCAATAATTTAAAAGGGTGTTTCCTTTAGCAGGAGCACCGTAACCGATAATTTGTTTGTTTAAAGCTTTTGCTTCGATAAAAAACTTTAAAATATTTATTTTCAATTGTTCGATGCGTTTAGAAAAAAGGAGATAGCAATCTAATGTATCTATCCCGTGATCTATTTCTTTTTGGATTAAGTTTGTAACACTAGAATGAATAGTGGATGAGTCACTATGATGGTTTACAAAAATACGCAAGGAACCACCGTGCGTTGAAAGTTCTTCTACATCGATAATTTGTAAATGATGATGAGCTAAAACTTTTTGAAGACTTATAAGTGAGAAATAGGAGAAGTGCTCATGGTAGATCGTATCAAACTGTTTAAAGGATATGAGATTTAATAAGTGCGGGAATTCAATTGTTATTGTTCCGTCTTGTTTTAATAACGTTTTTAAACCAGCGACAAAATCATGTAAGTTCGGGACGTGTGCCAATACGTTATTTGCGATGATTAAATCAGCTTTTGGTAATTTTTTTGCAAAGTCATTGCTAAAAAAATTCACTTCAGTAGGAATTCCTTTTTGGATAGCGATTTCTGCTACATTTTTTGCTGGTTCAATTCCTAACGTTTCGATATGTTCTTTTTGAAAATATTGTAATAAGTACCCGTCGTTACTCGCGATTTCAATCACTTTCGAATGATTGGTTAAGTTGAAACGCTTAATCGCCATTTCTACATATTGCTTAGCGTGTAGTAGCCAACTGGAGGAGTAAGAGCTGAAGTATAAGTAGTCATGAAAAATATTGTGCGGAGGTTCAAATTCATCTAATTGTACAAGTAAACAAGAGTGACAAACAAATGTGTGCAGCGGATAAAATGGTTCCATTTTATATGAGTGTTCTGGAGTTATAAATGAGTTAGCGAGAGGGGAAACGCCTAAATCTAAAAAAGTATTTGTTAATAATGAGTGGCAAAAACGGCATTTTTTCTGGTCCATTTTGTAGCCCCCTTATAAATTTTTGAATGCATCGATTTGTTGGCGCGTGAAAGATTCCATATTTTCACCAGATGCATATTTCTTGTACCAATCAACAGTCCAAGCGATAGAATGGTTTGTTGATAACTTAGGTGTCCAACTGAGTTTATTTACTGCTTTTGTACTGTCGAGTGTTAAGACAGGTGATTCATAGGGTGTGTTTATATGAGGAGAAAGGATTGTTAGTGGTTGATTCCATAATTTCATGATAGATTGAATGACGTCATGAACTGTTCGGTTAGGTTCGTTCAGCGGACCGAAATTCCACGCTTCTGCATATGCAGCGTCTGTCCAAAGTTTTTCAGCTAAAAGGATATAGCCATGTAAAGGATCTAATACGTGTTGCCACGGGCGAATAGCGTGTTTGTTTCTAATATTTAACGTACCATCTTGTAAATATGCACGAATGACATCTGGGAATAATCGGTCATTTGCCCAATCACCACCGCCGATAACGTTACCTGCTCTTACTGAGGCAAGATTCGGAGTGTTAGTGCGGAAGAATGAGTTTTGATAGGACGTTGCCACTAGTTCAGCACAAGCTTTACTCGCACTATAAGGATCGAAACCTCCTAATCGGTCACTTTCCAAGAATGCACGGTTACCGCTCCCATCATTTTCATAGCACTTATCACTTGTAACATTAATGATGACGCGTATACTTTCTATCTGTTTTGCCGCTTCTAATACATGAACAGTACCTAAAACATTCGTTTTAAATGTTTCAATAGGATTTTTATAGGAAGTGGTAACGATCGGCTGGGCTGCTAAATGAAATAGTATATCAGGGTTATGTTGCTTTAGGGCATGGAATAAAGAATCGTAATCTGTAATGTCGCCATGAATTGATGTGCACTCATTTGCTACATTACCTTGTTCAAAAAGGCTAGGATTGGAGGGGAGTTGAGAGGAGTATCCGATTACTTCTGCGCCTAAAGAAGTTAAAAAAAGGGTGAGCCATGAGCCTTTAAAGCCAGTATGTCCTGTAATAAATACTTTTTTCTTATTCCAAAAAGATGATGAAGCCATATTACCAAACCTTCCACGGAGCGTTATTACTTTCCCATAGCTCGACTAATTTATTTTTATCGCGCAATGTATCCATTGGATGCCAAAAACCAGTATGTTGATATGCAGCCAATTCGTTTTTGTTTACTAACTGAACTAAAGTGTCTGTTTCAAAAACAGATGTATCTCCACTAATGTAATTGAAAACATCAGGATTTAAAACGAAAAATCCACCGTTAACCCATCCGCCATCACCTAGTGGCTTCTCTTGAAAGGATGTTACAGATTGTTTATCTAAGACGAGAGAACCGAATCTACCAGGAGGTTGTACGGCTGTAACAGTAGCCGTTTTGCCGTGTTTTTTATGAAATGCAATGAGTTCTTTTATATCTACATTACTTAATCCATCGCCGTAAGTGAGGCAGAAAGGTTCGTCCCCGATGTAATTTTGTATTTTTTTAACTCGTCCACCTGTTTCGGTATTTAGACCGGTATTAATCAGTGTAACTTTCCATGGTTCTATACGATGAGAATGGTTAGTAATCGTATTGTCGTTTAAATGTATCGTGAAATCGGACATGTGTAAGTTGTAATTTAGAAAAAATTCTTTAATTACATATCCTTTATAGCCTAAGCAAATAATAAATTCAGTAATCCCGTAATGGCTATACAAACTCATAATGTGCCATAGAATAGGTTTTGTTCCAATTTCAATCATAGGTTTTGGTTTTAAATGAGTTTCTTCCCCAATCCTTGTTCCATATCCACCTGCAAGAATAACAGCTTTCATTTTTTCCTCCTAAAATAAAAATTTATAATATATACAGTATTCATATGAAATACAAATGGTATGGTTTTTAGCTAAGTGCGTAAAAATATGTGGAACATGATAGGATGAGAAATATTAAGGTTTGAATTTAGGGAATAATTGTTGGTAATCAGGGTGATTACGTAGATCCTGTGTTGCCTTAGTTAACATTAAAAATCGAGCTTCGAGTTCCTCAGAGGACCGACCATATTGTGTTTGAAGTCCCAATCGAATGCCCTTTTTTGAGAGGGTAGGTGTAATTTGTAATTTTCTTGCCTTTGTATGTTCGTTCCAAGGGCTAAAATAAAATTTAAAAATGAATGAAGGGGAGCTATAAACGATAGGTTGGTGCCGCGTAAAATGTCTGCCTGGTAAATATGCGCCATCAAGATGGTTGTGTATAAATCTCCAGGCACAGCCGATTTCTGGTTTATAAGGAAAGAGCCCGTGATATCGTTGCTCTACTAACGGAATAGAATATCTTAGTTTTGAATAATTGTAATTATGCTTATCAATCATTACAATCATTCTAATCGCATACATATTTTGGCCTAACGTATGAAGTGATGAGAAAAACTCTTCTACATTGTTACAACAAAGAAATTCCGTAGTATTTAATACCATTTTCCAACCGGAAACCTCTCTTTCAATTTCCATCACCTCAATATCAGTATTAGTGGGATCGAAATCAAGGAATCTTGAATTTCGTACTTCCCAGTTGGGAGCAAATAATTTACAAATTTCAACAGAACGATCTGTAGAACCTCTATTAATTAATATGCCGTGATCAAATATTTTTGTATGATGCATAAGCCACCATGGTAATAAATACTCCTCGTTATAAAAGTGAGAGATAATTGTCCTAGTGATTTTAATCTCCTCCAGTTGCATAAATAATGATTTTATTTCAATATTATTATCATATGTTTTAAATTAAGGAAGGTTGAAAGGAATGTGTGATTCCATTTTTACATTTTGGTATGGGCATATCGAAAAAACAGTAATCTAACTATATGGGTAGAGTTATAGAGTGTGAATATACTACATACCTAGATAGCATGTGGAATTTTGTATAAATTATGAATAATAAACCGTCACGTTTGACTGTACAGTTTATGTATTGTATGATGGTAGTAATATAAACAAGGGGGGAAGATCGTTGGGAAGGTGTATCGAATCGGACAGTTGGCTCTCATGGCTCACGTGTCGAAACGCACGATTGATTATTATACGAATCTAGGAATCTTAAAAGCGGAGCGATCTCAATCTAATTATCGCTATTACGATGAAACAGCATTTGAGACATTACAATTTATTGAGAAGTGCAAAGAAATGCATATGCCGCTTTGTGAGATTAAAGAGAAAATCGAGGAGAAGAAGAAGCTGCTCGGTATCAATGAACACGTTTCGAAACAAGTGAATGAAGTGACAGACCATATTCATCGATTAGAAGCAGAGTTAACGGAGTTAAAGCCGCTTTTAGATGGATTGACTGATTCACAACGTGAAAAAATATCGAAATCTTTATCTGGTCAAACGACAGCTTTAATACAGACACTTGTTCTATTATTATAGAAAAAAGTGAAATCCGACCTCTTTAATTTTTGTATCGGGCTATGTTTTCTAATGAACAAATAAGAAAACATTATAGTATACAGGAGGTGGACACCTTAGTTTTTTAAACTAAGGGGATTCATTGGAAATATTTAATTTAGTCATGGTTGCGATTTTAATCGCATTTACTGGATTTTTCGTAGCAGCAGAGTTTGCGATTGTAAAGGTACGTTCAAGTCGTATTGATCAGCTTGTTGCGGAAGGGAAACGCGGTGCTTTAGCAGCGAAAAAGGTAACAACAAATTTAGATGAATATTTATCTGCTTGTCAATTAGGTATTACAGTTACAGCTATGGGATTAGGTTGGTTAGGTGAACCGACAATTGAAAAGTTATTACACCCGTTATTTGAGAAATGGAACATAAATCCTTCTATCTCATCAGTATTAACATTTGGTCTTGCTTTTATGCTAATGACGTATCTACACGTTGTAGTAGGGGAATTAGCTCCGAAAACGATGGCAATTCAAAAGGCTGAACAAGTAACATTGTTATTGGCAGGTCCGTTAATGATGTTCTATAAAGTCATGTATCCATTTATTTGGGTATTAAACGGTTCAGCTCGTGTTGTAACTGGCTTATTCGGTTTAAAACCAGCTTCAGAACATGAAGTAGCTCATACAGAGGAAGAATTACGCCTTATCCTTTCAGATAGCTATGAAAGTGGCGAAATTAATCAGGCTGAATACAAGTATGTAAATAACATTTTTGAATTTGATAATCGTATTGCAAAAGAGATTATGGTACCGCGAACAGAAATCATTGGTTTCTACCTGGAAGATTCAGTAGAAGAACACATGAAAGTAATCCAAAATGAACGATACACACGTTATCCGATTTTTGGAGAAGATAAAGATGATATTATCGGTATGGTCAATGTAAAAGATTTCTTTATTCGATATATGAACAACGATAAAGAAGATTTATCATCGATTCGCACGTATATGCGTCCGATTATTGAAGTGATGGAAACAACTCCAATTCACGATTTATTACTTCAAATGCAGAAGAAGCGAATTCCGATGGCTGTTTTATATGATGAGTACGGAGGAACAGCCGGAATTGTAACGCTTGAAGATATCTTGGAGGAAATCGTCGGCGAAATTCGTGACGAATATGATGAAGATGAAGCACCACCAATTCAGCATGTGAATGAGCACCATAAAATCGTTGATGGAAAAGTGCTTATCTCCGAAGTGAAAGATTTATTTGGATTACACATTGAAGAAGATGATGTGGATACAATTGGTGGCTGGATTATGATGCAAAATCATGAAATTGAAGAAGGACAACACGTTGAGGCGGAAGGTTATGAATTTAAAGTGTTAGAAAAAGATGCTTACCAAATTAAACGTGTTGAAATTCGTAAGATGGAACAAGAGCAAGAAGAAGAGAAAGCAGCAACTGTGTAAGTTGCTGCTTTTTTTCTAAAGTATAAAAAATGTGAAATTAGGAGCGGATATTTTGATTCAAGCAGCCTTACGTGTATATCGATTACAATTGTATGCGATCTTTAGTGGTTTACTACTTATGTGGACGATTACTCCGTTTGGAAAACAAGTAACAGGGTTTGGTATCGGATTAGCTGTAAGTGCATATTGCCTTTGGTTATTGGCTCGCAGAGTGGAGAAACTTGGGAAAAGTATCGTAATGAAAGAAAAGGCTCCTGGATTAGGAGTTTTAAACCGATTTGCAGCAGCCATTTTAGGAGCTATTATTATGTATGAAATTGAGCATGAAATGGAAATGTGGGCATTCGGTACAGGCATTTTAGGTGGTCACTTTTTAATGATTGCGAATTTAGCTTATGCAAACGTGCAGTTAGTGAAAGAAGAAGAGAAGCAAAGAGAACAGGCTTCGAAAAACATAGAGCTATGATGAAAGGGGCCTAATGGGGTTCCTTTTTGTGTTTAAAGCGAGCTAATGAAAGGAATCAAATTTACGACAAATATAATACGCTTCTTTTTTACGTTTTTCAATAGTATGAAAAATAATAAAAAAAAATTAAAAAACCCATCGATTTCTAAAGGTTATGTATGTTATCATGACAAAAGACTTTTTGAAAGAGGTGGATACCAATGTTACAAGCGTTACTTATTTTTGTGCTTCAAATTATTTACGTTCCCATTTTAACAATCCGTACGATTTTGCTTGTAAAGAATCAAACAAGATCCGCTGCTGGTGTTGGATTGTTAGAAGGAGCTATTTACATTGTCAGTTTAGGTATTGTGTTTCAAGATTTATCAAATTGGAAGAACATCATTGCCTATGTCATTGGCTTTAGTGCGGGACTGTTATTAGGCGGTTATATAGAGAATAAATTAGCAATTGGTTATATTACGTATCAAGTTAGTTTACTAGACCGTTGTAATGAATTAGTAGATGAATTACGTCACTCTGGATTTGGCGTTACAGTATTTGAAGGTGAAGGTATTAATTCTATACGTTATCGCTTAGATATCGTAGCAAAGCGTTCTAGAGAAAAAGAACTGTTAGAAATTATTAATCAAATTGCACCGAAAGCGTTTATGTCTTCTTATGAAATCCGTTCATTTAAAGGCGGATATTTAACGAAGGCGATGAAGAAAAGAGCGTTAATGAAGAAGAAAGATGAACATGCATCGTAAAGAGAAGGGAGTTGTGCAGCTTTAAAAGCACTGCATAATCCCCATAGAAAAAAGAGAGGAATCTATATTGAAAAAGATTCCTCTCTTTTTTCTGCGTTATTTTTTTCTGCTTTTTCTCAGATTAACAAGTAACCATACAACTTGAATAATTAGTGGTAATATAAATGCAATTAATAAAACGATAAAGGCTATTAATTTCAGCTCAGGTGTTTGAGTAACACCAGTCCCATCAACCTCTCTTAGCCAAATGATAGCTACCAATATCCCGAAAGTTATAATCCAAAATATGTTACCAATCCACCAATAAATCCATCTTCTTTTCATGCTAGCACCCCTTACATTTACCCTCTGTTAAAAGTGAATTTTCGTTCGTTACATTTATAATGAAATACCTATAAAATTAATTTTTTTAACTGTATATCTAACTTGTTTAAACGTTACCATCTCTCCATCTTTATGATCATCTTGCGTTTGCAAAAGTTGAACTTTTGGTTTGTAATCTGTCCTATGAGCGTGCTCGATATCTTTAATGTTAACTTTGTAGGATTCGCCATTATTAATTTTTTGTTCCAATACTTTTTTATTGGCAACATAAATAAACGTTACTTTATTTTCATCAATGCCTTCAGTCTTAAATTCTAATTCGTTATCTTTTGTTGTAATCGTCGGTGTTAATAATTCAATACTGCCTTTTCCAGTTTCTAAAGAATTTTCTGCTATAGTTGAACATCCGGATAATATGATTCCGATGAATAGAAGAGCACTTAATTTCTTTCTCATAACATCCCCCAATTTCAAGTGATTTTTGATTTTGGCATTGCTAGACTGCTAGTGTGGAACGTAACTGTCTAGCTAGCACTCTTTTTAATTGTACCATAATATGTAAATTTAAACAGGCTGTATATCCAATTTAAGGGGTTTGAAAAGTGTACTTATTAAATATGAAAAATAAAAAAATTCGACTGTCACATATGATGGTCGAATTTTTTATTATAGGCTGCTTGTCTAAAGGTACCATCTCAATTGTAATGTGTTAAAGATGTTTCGTCTCATTACATAGGTATATATCTTCTTTAGAGCTCTCTTTTTTAATATTTAAAATATGGAGTGAAATAAAACCAATAAGTCCTATTCCACCGAAAATAAGCCATGGTGTATACATTCGGCTTAAGTTGGCTGTAAAAGATGTACCGGTATAATTACCGATGATAAAACCAAATGCGAGTGATAGTTGATAAAATCCGAAGTAAGTAGCTGTATATGATTCGTTACTGTAATTTGCAATAGCAATATCAGCGTTAGGTAATACGAGTGTTTCGCCAATTGTAAATAAAATTACACAAATAAATAGCCAATATGGGTGTGGAAATAAAGGAATGAGTAAAAAAGAAAAACTCATTAATAAAACACCGTATTTAATAATCGAAAGTGTATTGTATTTATGAAATAGTTTACGAAATAATACCATAAATATGACGCCTGTTATTGCATTTATCGTAATAACGAGTGTAGCAAGCTGATTGCTATTACTAATGTTTTTCATATGAAGTGGAAGTGCGACAGTAAGCTGAGTAAACATAATATAGAAGAAAATCATGATAAATGAAAACAGAAGAAAAGGCTTGTTTTGTAAGATAGCCTGTATTCCAAATGTAATAGACGTGTTTTCAGTAGTGACTTGGAAGTGATTTTTAAGTAAGTAAAAGATAAAAGCGAATAACAGCATAAGTGATCCTGTTAGAGAGAAAGCATAGATGGGATTGAGTAAGAGTAAGAACCCTCCTGCAATTGGTCCGATTATTGCACCGCAATTAAAACTAAGGTTTAAATATGTAAATAAATTTTTTCTCATATGAGCTGGTTGTGAGCCGAATATGGCGCGCGCAGCAGGTTCGTAAAATGCAGTTCCGAAGCCAATAAGTGCAGAAGAAATAGAAATTGTATAGAAATCAGAGCATATTCCTAAAGCAATAAATCCGATTCCTCTTAAAAATAATCCGGCTATCATCATAATGATATAGCCTATTTTGTCAGCAATTAATCCTGAGAATAAAGGGATAACTCTTGATGTGATTGTCATAACTGTCAACACTGTTCCTACTTGGACAGCAGAAAAATGAAGAAAGCTTAATAGATAAATAGCTAAAAATGCGTATACTGCAAAATACCCAAAAGACATAAAGAATGAAGAAATAAGCATGAAACGTATCGGTATTGAGAAACTTTTCATAGAACTCCTCCTAACGTTGTAACCAGTAAAATGATTTGATGGTTAACTAATTTATATTATAATTATACATAAAGTCAGAAAAAAGTAAATTTTAAGAAGAAGGTGGATGGAATTGAATCAAAATGCACCAAATGAATTAGAATATATTCGGGAATTTTTAAATACATGGAAAATACCAAACGATACGAGAGAAGCAATTGATTTGTTGCAGACCGAAGATGATATAAAGCAATTTATGAACAAACATTTTCATGAAGAGTTTCCGTTTTATAGGATAGAGGAATTAAAAAGTTTTCGAGAAGACATTCGGATGACCATTGAAGGCGGAGGATCATTGCAAAAGTGGTTAGAGAAATATCCATTTCATGTACATGTAATGGAAGATATGAAAGGTATTACATATGAGCCTGTGCACGAAGAGAATGTATATACAAAAGTATTAAGCATTGTTTTAATGGCAGTTCAAGAACATTTGTGGGGAAGGTTAAAAGCATGTCCAGATTGCCGCTGGGTATTTTATGATCATTCGCGAAATGGAAGTAAAAGATGGTGCGGTATGTATGCTGGAGAAACAGGAGGAAGAGCGTGCGGTACGATTGCGAAAGTGAAAAATTACCGGGCGAAGAGAAAAGGGAGATCGGGTTATAATGTGTAATTTATATTAGGGGAAGAAAATTGGATGGGGGAATGTAGAATATGAAAGGGACACAAATGTTAGCTTTAAATAAAAAGTGTTGGGATACAGTTGCACCATATTTCTTTCAAGTGGATTGTTTACCGAAATATGGTCCGTATACGGCGTCTGAAGATGAGATTCATTTGTTCGATTCAATTAGAAATAAAAAGGTTCTTGATATTGGATGTGGAAGTGGGCATTCGTTGCAATATATGGCAGAACACGGGGCAGAGGAAGTATGGGGTCTTGATCTTTCAAGTGAACAAATTAAAACAGCAAATGAAACTTTAAAGTGTTGGAATCCAAAGTTAATATGTGGAGCAATGGAAGAAGAAGGAGATATTCCAAAAGGGTATTTTGATATTGTATATTCCATTTATGCATTAGGTTGGACTTCGAATTTAAGAAAAACGTTGGAACTAATTTATTCGTATGTAAAGCCAGGCGGAAGTTTTATTTTTAGCTGGGAGCACCCAGTATATTCAAACTTACAGTATGGTACAGAAGAAATTGTTTTAAAGTCTTCATACCATGAGGAAACACCTATTACGTTTGAAACATTTAAAGGAGAAAATGTACAAGCGACATTATATAAGAGAAAAATAAGTACATACATAAATGAGTTAAATAGAGCGGGATTTACAATTGAGAGAATAGAAGAGCCTGAACCATCTAGCTCATTTGATGAAGAACGAGCTGAGCCGTCTACGAAATATTATTCTTTATATAAAGCTAGAATGGTGCCAACGACTTTTATTATTAAGGCGAGAAAGTAATAAACTATAAAAGACGCCCATTGCAAAATCTCCATAGTCAACCCATCTTGGTTGATGGGTTGTTATTTTTGTGTGTATTATAATAAAAGATGATTAATAGTTAGATGGGAAGTGTTTGTTTGATAGTACACACAGTTAAACCTCTTCACATATATAAGAAAATGCGAGAAGACGGTTTTTATAGCGGTAATGAAAAATATGTTTGGCCAGAATTTAAATCTTCGTATGCTTGGATGATGGAGCAAATGAAAGAAAGGCTTCCTCATTATGATGGTTTAACTTATCCTGTATGGCTTTGGCATAAAAGACCAGATCAGAACCGACCAGGGATGCTACCTAAAGGTCAAAAAGGTGTTATCATTACATTAGACATACCAGATGAGGATATTCTTTGGTCATGTTTTGACTCTTGGCATTATGTTTTAAATAAATGGCTATTAACGCAAACAGAAGAAGAGTATACCCAATTAGAAGACTGTTTTTCTGAAGAAGAAATGATATCTTCATGGTCCTATATTTTTGATTTTGATTGGTTAAAAAGCTCAGAAGAAGATTGGCTTGGATTTGACCCGGAATGGATTCAGGGCGTAACACCACGTATTGAAATGAAAAACGTAATGAAAGTAAATCGGTTTATTGCTAAGTAAAGGAGAGGGTTAACATTGCAGTGACTCCTATTAAGTAAACCGTAATTAAAAAACATAACGAAGCAATCTGAGTTCCAAATTTATATGGACTCAGGTTATTTAATTTTTTCTTTTGAAACCTTTTATGATTATAAGAATGTATATATTTGCTTACGGCAAGTTTAAATATAGTGAGAATACTATAAGGAATATAAAAAACACAAGGAATGTCTGTATAGACACACCTTGTGTTTTTTTCTTTATCTTTTCGGTTGAAAAATATGTTGAAAGAAGTATTTGTGATGTAAGTTATCTACAACTTTATTAGCTTGATATGTGCGATGTTGTTCGAGTCGAAGTCTTTGCTCCATCATTTTTATTGCGTGATCAGATAAACGTAACATTATACATGTCTCCTTTTCTATAAATATAGGTGTCTATTGGTATCGATCCCATATTTATAATTAAGGAGGTACACTGTGTAACATAGGCAAAAAGCACCTTCCTCTCCCATTACGCTTACGAGGTTAGCTGTCGGACTCGGGAAGTGAGAGTTTCCCTACTTAAATAAGATTCGCCCCAAGTAGCATGGCTACAAAAATGGTTCCCCCGCTCCAAAATTTGGACTCAGCAAAAGGATTTATAAAGTAAAGGATAACATAAATAAATTGATGAGTCAAACTATTTTATGTTTTCTGATTTTTTGAGTGAGGTTAAAACCACTCCATCGGGTAATATAATATCATTTATTTTAATAAATCCATGTTTTTTATATAAAGACAGAGCAGGTGTATTTTCTTTCCCTGTTTGTACAATATATGTTTGTGAAGGGGAGAACATGTCAAATACATAAAGTAGTAGTTTTGTGGCGATTCCTTTATGAAAATGATCGGGGGATACTACTAAACGATGAATATCAACTTCCTCTTCATCCATTTTAAAAGAAATAAACCCAGCAAGTGTATCTTCATAAAAATAGCCGTGAAAAATTTCATCACATAATTGAATATCGGCTACAGTATCATAAAGACGAGGAATAGCCGTACTATTTATATATTTTGCTTCAATTTCATAAGCGGGTATTTGAATGTTTAAAATAGAAGTAGCGGTGTTGTGAGAAGTTGTTACTAATTTTTGAATCATAGGGTAAAACCTCCTTATAGACTTTATTTTCATAGATTTGACAAGATTTTTCTTTATTGGATATAATAATTATAATAGTTACATAACAATTCAGTATGAAAAAGAAATACACCCATAATAGAAATGGAGGGCTAAAGATGGGATGGATTATCACATTAATAGTTGGTGCTATTATAGGTGCAATTGCAGGTTCTATAACGGGTAAAAATTTTCCGGGTGGAATGTTTGGAAATATTATCGCAGGTTTGTTAGGTGCTTCATTAGGTGGTAGACTATTTGGAGCTTTTGGGCCATCATTTGGTGGGATTCATGTCGTGCCAGCATTATTAGGTGCAATCGTATTAATTCTTATTGTATCATTTGTAGTGAAAGCTGCAAGAAAATAAAGATATAGATCATGATGAAAAGCCCTGAATAAGGGCTTTTCATCATTCGAAGAGGTGGTTTCATTGGAGAAATTAAATATTAGAAAAAGAGATAAGTTGAAAAAGTTTTTTAGAGAACAAAATTATTTAGCGGTGTTACTCGGCTTTGCGTTATTGTTTATTAACATATTACTGCTAACGAAAATTTCTTTTGTTTTTACTCCGTTTATCGTCTTTTTAAAAACAATTTTTTTCCCCGTATTATTAGCGGGGGTGCTATTTTATATTTTGCATCCATTCGTTTCGCTTTTAGAAAAGAAAGGTGTTTCCAGAATCGTATCAATCGCTTCTATATATATAATAGTACTAGGATTATTTGTATTTTTAGTTGTAACAGTAATCCCGATTATTAAAGATCAAATTGATGCATTAATAGATAACTTACCGTATTTCGGTCATGAAATTGAACGAGCAGCACGTAGATTCGGGGAAAGTAATTTACTAGGCAAAATTCAAGAGAATTTAAATATTGATGTAGCGAGTATGGTAAAAGACTACACAGTTGATTTTACGAAGTCGCTATCATCAGTAACTGGAAATGTAACTGGATTTTTAAGTACTGTTACAGAGGTCGTTTTAACGTTTGTAATGGTTCCGTTTATATTGTTCTATCTTTTAAAAGATGGTGAACAATTACCGAACCACTTTTTAAAGTTTATTTCAGAGCAAAGACAACCAGCAGCGATGAGAATACTAGATGATATGCATTATGCGATTAGCTCGTATATTAGAGGACAAATTATCGTTAGCTTGTTTATCGGTATTATGCTATTAATCGGTTACCTTATTATTGGTATTAAATATGCGGTATTACTCGCTATTTTAGCAATGATTGTAAATATCGTTCCGTACGTAGGACCAATCATTGCAATTACACCAGCATTAATTATCGCATTTATTGACTCGCCAGCAATGGTGTTAAAAGTAATTATTGTAATGATGGTCGTACAATTAGCAGAAGGTAAATTTATTTCTCCGCAAGTTATGGGAAAAAAGCTAGACATTCACCCAATTACTATCATTTTTATTATTTTAACTGCCGGAAATTTATTTGGAATTATGGGGATTATTTTAGCAATTCCAGGATATGCGATATTAAAAGTGTTAGTAACGCATAGTTATAGATTTGTTAAGTTGAATACGTAAAAAAAGAGCTAAAACAGATAAAACTGTTTTAGCCCTTTTTTTATTTATACTCTTGTTGAAGTAAACAAATAAACCTTATGCGTAGGCTTTTAATTCAATGATAGGTAGATTGCTTTCCTTTAGTTTGTAATCAAAAATTAAATCGTCCATGCGAAAATTAGCATCTACTTCAAGAGAAATGAAGGTACCCCCGATTTCTACTTGATTTCCGTTCTCATTTTCAAAAGTGAGCGCACCGTCAAATGTTTCTATGTACTCATCGCAGGTGTATAAATATATTGCGATAGGTGTGAAATGTATAATTACCCCTAAAGTATCATCGTGACTATTATCATCGTTCTTAAATACATCAATCTTAAACGTATCATTCTTTTTAGTAAACCAACCCATGACATCACCTCGTTTTTGTATTACAAATCAATTCTATATATATTGATTATATATCGTTCGGAATAAATTGGTAATAACTATTGTTAAAACTTAATAAAAATAGAAAATTCAGTTTTGAGAGAACGAGAAATGTGATAAACTGTAAAAAAATAACGAAAAGCAATGAAAGAGAAGAGTACATATTCAAAACTTTGCAGAGAGCTGATATGTGGTGGAAATCAGTAAGGGATGAATATGGAATGGGCTCCGGAGCTTCTAGCTGAAATGAGTAGGCAAAGACGGTTACTTCACGTTACGAAGTTGAAGTGAGCTATGAATGATAGCTAATGAAGGTGGTACCGCGGGAGTCTCTCGTCCTTTTTATAGGATGAGGGGCTCTTTTTATTTTAAGGAAGGAGGAGTTAGGGTGAGCGAAAAAATAATGTTAACAGGAATTAAGCCGACAGGTTGTCCTCATTTAGGAAATTATATTGGTGCGATTAAACCTGCATTACAAATGTCAAAGAAGAATGAAGGAAAAGCATTGTATTTTATAGCGGATTATCATGCGTTAAATGCTGTTCATGATCCAAGTCAGTTTAGTAGTTATACGAAAGAGGTAGCAGCTACTTGGTTATCACTTGGACTTGGAGAAGATGTTATTTTCTACAGGCAAACAGAAGTGCCGGAGATTCTAGAATTAGCTTGGATATTAGCTTGCCTAACTCCGAAAGGGATTATGAACCGTGCCCATGCGTATAAAGCGAAGGTGGAGCAAAATAAAGAATTGGGTTTAGAGGTAGATGCAGGCGTGAATATGGGATTATATACGTATCCGATTTTAATGGCAGCTGACATCTTACTATTTCAAGCTACTCATGTGCCGGTAGGGAAAGACCAAATTCAGCATATTGAAATCGCGCGTGATATTGCGACGTATTTTAATCATACATTTGGTATGACATTTACGCTTCCGGAGTATGTCATACAAGAAGAAGGTGCCATTTTACCTGGTCTTGATGGAAGGAAGATGAGTAAAAGTTATGGAAATGTGATCCCATTATTTACAGAGCAAGAAAAACTACGAAAATTAATATTTAAAATTAAAACAGACTCCTCACTTCCGAATGAACCGAAAGAACTAGAAACGTTATTTATGATATATAAAGAATTTGCGACAGAAGATGAAATACAGTCGATGCGCGAAAAGTATGAAACTGGAATCGGATGGGGCGATGTGAAAAAAGAGTTGTTTCGCGTTGTAGACCGTGAATTAGCTGGACCTCGTGAAAAGTACGCTCTGTATATGAATGAGCCAAGTTTATTATATGAAGCGTTAGAAAAAGGTGCTGAGCGGGCGCGTACTATTGCGAAGGTAAATTTAGCAGAAATTAAAAAACGGATTGGGTTTGAGAGGGAACGCTGAGCGTTCCCTTGTTTTCCAATATAAATTTTAATTATTTCTTCGTCATTTCGTTAGGTGAAGTAAGAATTCACATTTCCTTTCAAAACTTATTAGTTGCACATATTAAAAAGTATGCTAATATAGGGACACTTATTAAACTTATTTAATAAGTGTAATTCATTCTATAACGAGGGAGATGATTGGATGAAAACAGAGAAAGAAAAGATGTTAGCAGGAGAAATGTATGTTGCGGAGGATGAAGAATTAGTGGCTGATAGGGTGGAGGCAAAACGTTTAACACGCCTTTATAACAAGGCGATGGAGACAGGAGATGAACAACGTTTTACGTTATTAAATCAGCTTTTAGGTTCTTCAGCTGATGGGAAAGCCCAAATTAATCCTGATTTTCGTTGTGATTACGGCTACAATATCCATGTTGGAAAGAGCTTTTTCGCAAATTTTAATTGTGTGATTTTGGACGTTTGTGAAGTGCGAATCGGTGATAATTGTATGTTTGCACCAGGTGTTCACATTTATACTGCTACGCATCCGTTGCATCCGGTAGAGAGGAACTCTGGCAAAGAATATGGAAAGCCGGTAAAGATAGGTAACAATGTTTGGATTGGCGGGGGCGCTATTATTAACCCTGGTATTTCAATTGGTGATAATGCTGTAATTGCCTCAGGGGCAGTTGTGACAAAAGATGTACCTAATAATGTAGTAATTGGCGGTAATCCAGCTAAAGTTATTAAAACGATAGACGAAACATCGAGCTAAATAGCAATTGTATGCATCCTAACTATATCATCTCTATTGCTTTAGAAAATGATGTATGATATATTTTCAACGCAACTTATTAAAAGAGTTTAATAAGTATGTTGATTAAGGTGGTGAGCGATTTGAGTGAACAATTTGTTACTCAAAAATCGATTAAAGAGACGATTCTTCGCGGCATTCGTACAGCTCTTTTAGAGCAAGGAAGTGCGACGAAAGTTGAGCTTAGTAATATATTAGAAATTAGTTTTCCGACGATAAGTAAATTTATAGAGAGTATGAAACAAGATGGTGAAGTCACTTTAGTCGGTTTAGATGATTCAAGTGGCGGAAGAAGAGCGAAACGATATGCGTATAATCCGGAATATATGTTAGGATTAGCGATATTTTTAGAGAAAAATGAAACAAACTATACCATTTTTAACTGTTTAGGGGAAGTAAAAGAACAAGGAAGTACTTCAAATGTATTAATGGATACTGGCGTGAATCTATTATCGAAACATATTGAAAATCTTATCGCTACATTCCCGAAAATAAGCTCTATATCAATTGGTGTGCCCGGTTCGGTTGATAATGGTCGTATTTTCTATATTCCTGGTTATGAAAAGTTCCAAAACTTTAATTTAAAAAGTCACTTGGAGGATCTGTTTTCAATACCTGTAGTAATAGAAAACGATATGAATGCAGCAGTGCTTGGTTATTATAAAAGCACTGGAAATAACGACAATTCATCTCTTGTGTATTTGTATTCAGGTCAAAATGGCCCAGGGGCAGGGATTATGGTAAATGGAAATGTAGTGCGAGGAAGCACCTTTTTCTCAGGAGAGATATCTTTCGTTCCGCAGTACGATAATAAAAATTTCTTACAAGCTTTAAGAAATGGAGACGAAGTTAACGATGCAAATAATCCAGAGAAATATAATATAGATGCTATTACCCGTTTAATAGCTACATGTATAGCTATTATTAACCCTCATGCCTTTATCTTCTGTGACGATGAAGTGAACCAATTTGTAATAGATCAAATTGTAAAAACTTGTCCGCAGTACATTCCGGTAGAACATATACCTCAAATAACAGTGAGCGATTGGAAACAAGATTATTTATATGGATTGAAAAGCCTTGGACTTGATTTGATGATAACAAGAACAAGCAAAGAAAATTAAATATCAACTTGTTGGTTGAATACTGTAAAAGAAAAGGTGTCGACTATGAAAATTGAACATGTAGCAATTTGGGTAAATGATTTAGAAGGTATGCGTGATTTCTATAAACAGTACTTTGGTGGTGAAGAAAATAGCTTATATCACAATCCGAAAAAGCAGTTTGAGTCTTATTTTATAACTTTTGAAGGTGGAGCACGTCTAGAACTTATGAGGCAAGTAGGGATAGACGATAATACACAAACACAAACAATAGGATATGCGCATATTGCTTTTTCTATAGGTAGTAAAGAAAAAGTGAATGAATTAACTAATACATTAAGAGAAGCAGGATACCCTGTGTTAAACGGCCCACGTACTACAGGGGATGGTTACTATGAAAGTGTAGTAAGTGACCCCGAAGGAAATCAGATTGAGATAACAATCTAACTATTAAGGGGATAATTAGGATTTACAGTGAAATAAAACAATCTCATTTCGCGTTATAATAATGGGAAATGAGGTTGTTTTATTATGTAATGTTTTTTAATTGGAGTGCTGAAACTCCTTAATAATTCTCTCAATAACAGAAGGAAGATTACTAGGTAACTTATCAAGTGAAAAGAAGCGCAATTCTTTCGATTCCGTTTGGTCGCATACAAGTTCGCCATTGAATTCGCGGCAAATATAAACAACGAGTACACCGTGTACTTGATTGCCGTTTGGATAGATTTGAAAGAAATCTGGTCCTGAGTATGTACGGAATAGTTCTGGATTTTTAATAATAAGTCCAGTTTCCTCATATACTTCTCGCTTTAAAGCGTCTTCTAACGTTTCGTTATATTCTAAGGCGCCGCCAATAATGCCCCAGCGGTTAAAATCTGTACGTAGCTGCAGTAATATTTCATTTTTCTCATTTAATATAATGGCGTGTGAACCTATTAAAATAAGTGGATGGTTTCCTACTAAATTTCTCATGTCTTCAATATAACCCATGTTATTTCTCCTTGCTTTTAATAATAGTTAGGAAGTTCTTTTAACATTCTTTCTGTTTTACGTGCTGTATAGGCTAAGTTATGATCATCCTTCGTTCTGAAAAATAATGTGCGTAAAAAGGTTTTAATGTTGGCACATAATATACAATACTCATTAAGCGAAAGGCGTTTTCTAATTTGAGGAAGCCTTTTTATTTTTTTATAAATAATTGAAATTAACTCATCTTGCGGAAAATCATGATATAGCATCGATAGTAACGGTGTAACAATTCGTTCATCTTCATTATTATGAAAAAGGTCAGATGGAATGAAGATTTTATTCAATAAACAATGAATTAATTCTTCATACCACTCAAAAGTCGTATAGGAATTGTGAACAATTTCAGTAAAGGCATCAGATACGTGGGCAAGACAATGAGCCCATCCTTTATTTTCAATATAGCCTCGAAAATCCATTTCTAAGTTTGTATATGTAATGAGTTTATTTTTTATTTCTTCAATATCCTCCTCTGTGAAAAAGTAGTGCGAGTTAGCGAATTGGAGTATTAACGCAAGTAACGAAACAGTGTAAGAACGTGTGAAAACCCCATCTGTATGCGGGGAGTAAATGTCACAATATAAATATTCATCACTTAAACAAGTTTGTAGAAGTAATTTCAGTTGATCGTCCATAAGGAATTCATGATGAATGAAATGTGCAAAACATTTATATATAAGTTGGTAACGAACGTAACTATCAGTCGTTCCGATATACTGAAGCATGTTGAGTGTTAACTCATTTATATCTATATGTTGCAGTTGCGTATAGTCATTTTGTTGTATAAGCTCTAACTGTTGTTGTAACGTTGTAATATCCAATGGAGAACCTCCTCCGCACTTTAAAGATGCGATGTTTTCTAGTATTCTATATATTCAAGGACAATCCTGCTCATGCAAGGAGAACAAGTAGAAATTCGAGTATGACATAGATGAGGGAAGTATATGATGACTATAGAACAGTTAGAAAAACATTTTAAAATAAGAAGAAATGCTTCTTCTATTATGATAAAAGAAAATAATGCAGAGCTTTTTACAGAAGAGCAATTAGAAGAAATAGTGCAGTATTGCGTTGCTGAGGCTGAAAAAGAGGGAATAGAAAACTTACATTTTGAAATTTCTTCAAAAAGCCCAAATTATGATGTATATAAGAAATCTTTCGAAACGTATTCATTTGAATATGCTACTGAAAACATGATTGTATTTAAGGATATATATGAAGTAGAAGGTGTCGAAAGTGAGATTGATTTTAAGCTTATTGAAGAGATAGGCGAAGACGCTTTTTATTCATTGTGGAATGAAGTGACGGGAGAACAAATCGATTATGATCACTTTGTAAATATGATGCTACAAGAAATTGGTGAGCAATGGAAAGAGCATTGTTTAACAGCGAGTGTCGATGAAGAGCTGATAGGAATTGTAATCCCACATATTGAGAGTGGTACGTTAGAAGAAGGAAAACTAATGTATTTCGCAGTTGCTCCAAATATGCGAAATAAAGGGTATGAAGCAGCGTTCTTTACAGGGGCAATGTTTGTCTTAAAAGAAATAGGCGCATCTTATTATATTGGCGAGACAAATGTACAAAATGAGTGGATGAAGGATGTTTTTGAAAAGAATGGATGTCAGTTATTAAGTTGTACTGAGCGATATGTGAGAAGGTTTTAGGAGGGGGAAAGGGTTCTTGAACTTGTTTAACGGGAATCCGTGTGCAAATTTTGAACAAGTAAAAGAACTTCTAGCCTGTTTGTAAGATAAAAAGAAAAATGAGAACGACAAAATAGATATTCCTATAATACAATAGAGAAAGATTCGATTATACGAGAAAGTGTTGGTGAAAGAATGGAGCAGCAAAGAAATTGGTTACAAGCAACTGTAGAAAGAAATGAAGATAATACGTTACAAATAAAGTGGGAAAATAATATAGAAGAAGTTCGTATTTATTGGAGTACTTCACCAGATCATATTGAAGAAACTGGAGAATTACTTGCAACGGTAAATGGAGAATCATCGTGTACAGTTCAAAACCCGAGTGAAACTGAACGTCCATATTTTAGACTAGTAGGAAGTAATGGACAAGCAGTGACAGTAGCTGAGCGTAGATTGCCATTACAAGGCGCGTTTAACTTCCGTGATATGGGAGGATATGAAACGACTGAAGGCCGTAAAGTAAAATGGGGCAAGTTGTACCGTTCTGAAGAATTAGCAGGACTAACAGAGTGGGATATAGACTATTTACAAAAGTCTGGCTTAAAGTTAATTTGTGACTACCGTACAGATTTTGAAGTGAAGCATAAGCCGAATCCAGAGATTACGGGTGCTCGTCAAGTGTGCTTACCAGTTATGCAAGACCTGGCAAAAGACTTGAACATAAATGAATTTTTCCAAGTTGGTGACCTTTCTATGTTAGGGAAACCAGGCGAGTATCTTGTGAAAATGAATCAAGATTTCGTAAGTGGTAATGAAGCATTCGTGAGCTTCTTAAACTTAGCACAAAACCCAGAAAATTTACCGTTAGTAAACCACTGTACAGCTGGAAAAGACCGTACTGGATTCGGATCAGCACTATTATTACTTTTACTAGGTGTACCGGAAAAAACAGTAATGGAAGACTATTTACTAAGTAACGGCTTCCGTGAAAAATTAAATGAAAAAATGATGGCCTTTTTAGGTGCAAAACTACAAAACGATGAAAGTAGAACAATATTAGGCGCAATGTTTGAAGCGCGCGCTGAATATTTACAAGCTGCGATTGATGAAGTGAAAAAGCAATACGGTTCAGTTGAAGTGTATGCTGAAAAAGCACTTGGCTTTACGAAAGAGTCGTTAGAATACATGAAAGTGTTATTGCTAGAGGATAAATAATGAGGAGGGAGGCTAATTGGATTAGCCTCCTGTTTCTATTATGAAATTTTTCGTTGTCTTATGATTCCTATGACAATTGGAATAACTGTCCCAATTAACAATATCGGTAAAAATAATTTTCCGAAACCGCCGCTCCAATCTAAAGCTATTGAAATTGTTTCAAATTGGATGAAAGCAAAAATAAGTAAACAGACATTTTTTAATTGATTAAGCATTTTTCTGCTATTTAAATAAAACAGCGGAGCATTCGATTCATTCAGTCTTTGTGGGTAGTTATGAACTTCTGGAAACTTTTCTAAAGTTTGCATTAAAAGGAGTATGAATACCCCAATTCCTGGTAGAAGCAAAAGTTGCCACTTTGATCCCCAGCGATCTACAGCCCCATATGCGTTATAATGTGTGGGTACTTCCTCGGGTAATCTTCCCCAAATGATAATCAAAAAAATGATTGATCCAAAGAATAATGAATATCCAATGATATCTCCAACCCATTCACTTTTTGTTTTTGGGATTTGTATTTTAGGTCTTCCCCATGAATTTACTATGTCTTTCCGCCCCCTTCTATTCCTGTATTCCTTTTTTTAAAATCGGATTCATTATCCAAATTATCTCAAATTTATAGTATTTTCACAATTAGTTATTTTTGAATAACATGACTCGTGTACCTTAAACAACTTTAAGATTGCTGTAAATCTACGATTCGTAAAGGGAAAAAGTTCGACTTAAGAGACGATTAATGAGAAAATATAAGTTGTAAATAACGTACTAGTTGAGGAGAGCATTATGAAATATAAAGTTATATTATTCGACGTAGATGATACATTATTAGATTTTCCTGAAACGGAAAGAAACGCATTACATAACGCGTTTGTACAGTTCGGGATGCCTACTGGGTATGATGATTATCTTGCAAGTTATAAAGAGATTAGTAATGGATTATGGAGAGATTTAGAAAATAAAATGATTACGCTAAGTGAATTAGCAGTAGATCGATTTAGACAATTATTTGCACTTCATAATATAGAAGTAGATGCGCAGCAATTTAGTGATAGATACCTTGAAAACTTAGGAAAAGAAGTACACCTTATAGAAGGTGCAGTGCAATTATGTGAAAATCTACAAGATTGCAAGCTAGGTATTATTACGAATGGATATACGAAGGTGCAACAATCTAGAATCGGAAATTCACCTTTAAGTAACTTCTTTGAACATATTATTATTTCAGAAGAAGTCGGCCATCAAAAACCAGCACGTGAGATTTTTGATTATGCGTTTGAAAAGTTTGGGATTACGGATAAATCAAGCGTACTAATGGTTGGAGATTCCTTAACTTCTGATATGAAGGGCGGAGAAGATTACGGCATTGATACGTGTTGGTATAATCCAAGTTTGAAAGAAAATAAGACAGATGTTAAGCCGACTTATGAAGTGGAGAGCCTGCTACAAATTTTAGAAATTGTGGAAGTGGCGGAAGAAAAGGTAGTTTCATTTTAATCGTGTCGATATAATTTGAGTTGCGTTCAATTTATAGGTACGATCGGTGTAATAACTAGAGGTGAGTGAAAGATGTTAACGTTTTTATTTGAGTTAGACAAAAGTATTCCGCAGAAAGATGAGCCACGGTATGCTGCTTATGCAAATGGCTTTATTGAAGGGGATTTAACGATTCATGTGGGTGACAGAGTACTTTTTCAAAAGTCATGTATGAAGGTCGCAGAGCTCGGCATTTATTTAGGACAGTGGATGGAACAAGTGCAACATGGGAAGAACGAACAGTTGAATTATGAAACGAGTGACCGTGAGGAAGTAATTCTCGGATTCTTATATGAAGAGGAAGATCAGTGGAGAGTTGCTTCCAGTTGGCAGCAATTTGAACTTCAAGAGCGTATATCCACTACAGTATTAGTAGAAAGCGTTGGGCGTTATTTGAATGAGCTCAATAAGGAGCTGCGCGCGATAGAATATCCTGTGACGTTTGATCAGTACTTAAGAGGAGAGCGAATGATGCAGCTTTCTTATAAACGACTGTGTGATAGTAAAGCGGATACGACTTCAATAGAGGTTTACAATGGAAGCGAAGGAGTAGGCGTAGTACGGGGCTATTATAAAAATGCGTTGATGAAAGTGCTAGACTTCATTCCGAAAGTCGGTAGTAATATCATTTATGAAATAAAGGATAGTAAAGACAATATTCGTGTCATTGCAAAGGATGTAAGTAGGCAGCGTCAAAGAAGGATTTTAGTAACGTACATCGATAATAATGATGCAGAGCATGAAATACTTGTATGTGACGGAAAGTTATTAGATGCAAATTTCTTATTTACTTTTACATATAAGGGAGAAGAATATGTTGTTCACAAAACTTCAATTGGGCTTGGAAAGTTATTACGAAACGGCTATGTAATCGCAGATTGGAATATTCGTCTTGAGGAAGATATGTATGATATTGAGATGAATGTATATGATGAAAATTATATAGAAGATCAATACTTACTGTTAGGCGTATTTCATGCTGTTTTGTATGGTTGATAAATGAGAATTACCGGCATTCTTCATGGGAAGGATGCCGGTATTTTTATGTGATTTTGTGTCCTTAATTAATCCTCAAAAATAAAAATCTCATCAATCGTACTATGAAGTGCCTTCGCTATATCGTGAGCGAGTTGTAAGGAAGGGTTGTATTTTCCTTTTTCGAGATGGCTTATCGTTTCACGACGTACACCAACAGTTTTCGCTAAATCTTCTTGTGTCATGTTCGATTTGGCGCGGTATTCTTTTATTCTCGTTACGAACGCCATGGCGCATCTTTCATTTCATCAACAGGTTTATCATAAAAGAACATAGAGAAGCCGAACGTAAGAATGAGTGTGCTGAAAATAAGAGCGATATCAATTTCTTGTAGCGCCGGGTTTGGAAATAACATTTCAATAAACATAATGATAGCGGTCGTTAGTAATGTAACGATAAAGGCATTGCGGCACGATTTATTGACGATTTGTTCAAATAGTTCATCGTGTTGAACCGTTCTATACGTTGTGAAAAAGGAGAAGAAACAAAACATAGTAAACAATCCTTTTTCATAAAAAAAGCCGAGGAAACCGAAGAAACCGAGAAATCCTAAATATTTTATCCAACTTGTTTTCACGATAGATTCTCCTTTCAGTGTTAGAAATAAATCACGTTATGTTATAAATATATCACATATAGAAATGTATAGTAATAATAGTTTTCCAATTCTTTTCATAATAATAGTAAAAAGAGGAAATATACTGCGAAATAAAGAGGATAATATTGTAAAATGGTTGTAAGGAGGGGGAGGAAGGAATGTTAACTTGGATCATGATCGTTGTATTACTTGTAGTCATTACTGTAGTGGCGACGGTGTTAATTGGGCGAAATGGTGATGCGAATTATAGTAAAGCGACAAAAGGGAATATTAAACGGCTGACGATGATTTATATTATATTAGCTGTCGTTTTAATCGTTGGATTAGGCGTGTATATTTATTTTAAAGGTTAAAAAACTGAAAAAATATAAAAATCTAAAAATAGAAGTATGCTATAATATCAATATAGTTATTTGGTAATTAAGGAAAGGATTGGATGGAATGATTGAAATTACGAATGTGTCAAAAAGTTATAATGGGTCTACTTATGCAGTAAAAGATTTAAGTTTATCTGTGCCTAGCGGAGAAATCTTTGGGTTTTTAGGACCGAATGGTGCGGGTAAATCAACGACAATTAAGATGATTACTGGTATTCATGGAGTGGACAAAGGGACGATTACGATTAACGGTATAGATATTATGAAAAATCCGATGGAAGCGAAGAAGACGTTTGGTTATGTTCCAGATAGTCCGGATATGTTTTTACGATTAAAGGGAATTGAATATTTAAACTTTATGGCAGATATGTATGAAGTGCCGAAAGAAGTACGCCAAGA
The DNA here is from genome assembly GCF_008368785.1 of Bacillus sp. AY3-1. Taxonomy (NCBI): domain Bacteria; kingdom Bacillati; phylum Bacillota; class Bacilli; order Caryophanales; family Bacillaceae; genus Bacillus; species Bacillus sp. AY3-1. The sequence continues at coordinate 99,485 of NZ_QORZ01000016.1, forward strand.
ACGAATCGAGTCTTTAGCGAAGAAGTTTGATCTTTACAATGCGTTATCTGATCAAATTCAAAGTTATTCACACGGTATGAGACAAAAAATTGTTATTATTGGTGTGCTCGTGCATGAGCCAGATGTATGGATTTTAGATGAACCGTTAACGGGGCTTGATCCGAAATCTGCATATATTTTAAAAGAAATGATGAGAGAGCATGCGGATAAAGGAAAGATTGTATTTTTCTCAACGCATGTATTAGAAGTGGCAGAAAAAATATGTGACCGCGTTGCGATTATTAATAAGGGGAATTTGCAGTTTAAAGGAAATTTAAATGAAATGAGAGATCATTTTAAATCCAATGAATCACTTGAAAAAATGTTCTTGGAGATGACAGGCAATGAGTAAAATTTGGACGTTAACGAAAGTATTATTAAAATTAAATTATGCAGATTTCATAACAGATAAGAAGAAGCGCTGGGCGTATGTATTTTCATTTGCAGCCATTTTATTTGTTGGTTTTTTAATATTTGGTTCGATGACGCACGGAATGTATGAAGGTATGAAACATTTGGGGCAAGATCCAGGAATGATTATCGCAATGGGACTTGCGATTGCGAGTATATGGGTATTTTTAATGAGTATAACGAACATTTTAACTGTATTTTACTATAGTAATGACATTGAAATGTTATTGCCGTTACCATTGAAACCAGCGCAGATTATTTCGGCAAAGTTTCTAACGGTATTAATTACACAATACGTAATGAGTTCATTTATTTTATTACCAATCTTTATTACGTACGGGTTAAAAAGTGGCGCATTTATTACATATTACATATACATGATTTTTATTTACTTACTCTTCCCGATTGTGCCATTAGTATTAGCTTCATTACTGATGACAGTTATTATGAGGTATACAAATATAGCGAAAAATAAAGATCGAGGCAATATATTTATTGGAATCGTAAGTATACTATTTATTGTAGGAATTAATGTATTTTTACAGTGGAAAAATAAAAGTTCGTTTTCTGAAGATGCACTTACGAATTATCTTGCGAGCAACGAATCTTCACTTTTAGTACAAATGACAAATTATTTTCCAACTACATATTTTGGAGCAGTGGCGTTAGTAGAAAATGCAAATTGGAAGGGTCCTTTATACGTAATAATCTTTGCACTTATTTCATTTGTATTTTTTGTGTTGTTTTATTACATTGCAGAGCGTACATATTTAAAAGGGGTTATTGGACTTTCAACGAGTACAGCAAAAAAAGAGGTCATTTCAGCAGAAGGTTTACAGAAATCAACGGTACAAAGTTCACATTTGAAAGCGTATGTGAAAAAAGAGTTTAAAACGTTATTCCGTACACCACAATTTTTCTTAAATTGTATCGTACAAACTTTCGTTATGCCGATTATGTTATTCTTTGTTTTATTCGTGCAAGATGGGAATTTAAAATGGATTACAGGGTATATTGATAACCCAAAATCAGCAGGTCTTGCAATTGGCGTTGGTCTTTGTGCATCGTTATTTTTAATGGGAAGTAATGTTATCGCAACAACATCATTTTCACGTGATGGAAGTTCATGGTTTGTGAATCGTTATTTACCTGTAAAAGCTTCGGATATCTTTTTTGCGAAAGCGATCACTGCTTGGTTAATTAATGTAATTATTTTAGCAGTATTCGGTATTACGATGGCAGTTGTAGCCGGGATTTCTCCTGTTTTCATGTTACTGTGGTTTTTACTAAGTGCGAACGGGTTATTGTTAATTAATTTAATCGGTACACGCTGGGATGCACAAACTGCAGATATACATTGGGATACAGAGCAGAAATTATTTAAGAGCCGCTATACAACTTTGTGGAACTTTTTGGCTAATATTTTTATAGCTTTAGTTATTGTAGCGGGAGTAAGTCTATTATACTTCTTCCTTCAAGTAGGACTGTGGGTTATGTTTATCGTTTTATTTGTAATGTTTACGATTGTAAATTATATCTTCATTAAAATTTTAAAATTAGGTGCAGAACGCATATTGTCAAATATTGAATAAAAAGATAGATCCTCTGTATTCGTGCAGGGGATTTATCCATAGATGGAGGAGAAAAGGTGAAGAAAATAGCAATTGTAACAGGGGCAACTCGTCTGAATGGAATTGGTGCAGCTGTATGCAAGGTGCTTGCTCAAAAAGGGATAGACATTTTTTTCACGTACTGGTCTCAGTATGATAAAGCGATGCCGTGGGGAATGCATGATAAAGAGCCCTTTTTGTTGAAAGAGGAGATTGAAAGTTTAGGTGTTCGATGTGAAATGGCAGAAATCAATTTATCGCAGTCGTATTCGCCAAATCGTTTGTTTTATATGGTCTCAGAACGTTTAGGTGATCCATCTATTTTAATTAATAATGCAGCGTATTCTACACATACGAGAATTGAAGAATTAAATGTAGAACAGTTAGATAAACATTATACAGTGAATGTCCGCGCTACTATGTTATTAAGTTCATTATTTATAAAACATTATGAACTGAAAACGAGTGGCAGTATTATTAACCTTACTTCAGGGCAGTCATTAGGGCCAATGCCTGATGAACTAGCATACGCAGCAACGAAAGGAGCAATTGAAGCATTTACAAAATCAGTAGCACCAGTTGCGATGGAGAAGGGGATTACAGTGAATGCTGTTGATCCAGGGCCGACGAATACAGGATGGATTACAGAGGAGCTGAAGCATCATTTAGTATGGAAGTTCCCGCAAGGTAAAGTAGGAGAACCAGCGGATGCAGCGCGCGTAATCTCTTTTTTAGTAAGTGAAGAAGCAAAATGGATTACGGGGCAAGTCATTCATTCGAATGGTGGTTACTCATAAATATATTATGTTAACAATTGTTGAGAAACAAAAAAATAAAAGAAAATATTATTTTTTTTATAAATAAAATGTCAAGAAAGATAAAAATTTGATAGGAAAGTATATCGTCATATAACGATAGTAATTCCCCATGTGACAATATACTCTTTTTCTTTTACTACAGAGAAGAAAAATGAAGTAGAAGAAACTCGAATATTCAAATGGGTTTATCAGTTTTTGTACGTATTATTATGAAGATTACTGTCGGAAAGATGGTAATTCATGTGAAAAGGGATTTTTTAAGGGGAAATCGAATCGTAAAGGGGAGGATAAATAAAGTAAACATAGGGGGATTTATATGAAAATGAAAAAGGTCGCTATCGCATCGATAACAATTGGTACAATGCTTACTATGGCAGCTTGTAGTCCTTCAGCAGAGAAAGAGACAGAAAAGAAAGAGCAAGTAACAGCGCAAAATGAAGGAGAAGCAAAAACGACAAGTGCAGATGAGACGTCAAAAACAACGAAAGATACTGAAAAAGATACAAATACTTCTTCAAATGAAAAAACAGATAAAGATGCAAAAAATACGAAAGAATCATCAGGAACAGAAAGTAACGGTAAAACATCATCTCAAAATGAGGGTGTGAAAACAAAAGAAAAAGAGACGACAGGAAAAACGAATGACGAAACGACTAGCGGAAAAACAACAGATCAAAGTACAAGTACAAACTCAAACGGAAAAACAACGAAAGATCCGAAGAAAAGCGTAGCTGTGAAAACGAGTGTTAAAGAAGTTGCTGCATTAGTTGATAGTTTAGACAAGCAATTAGCTGCAAATCCGAAATTAGAAACAGTAAATAAACTTGGAAAACAAATTAATGAAAAGTGGGATGTAATCGAGAAAGAGTTAGAAGCATCTCACCCAGCTGAATATAAAACAATCGGACAAAGTATGTATCCGTTAATTGTAGGAGCGGAGAAAGAAAAGATAGATATTAATAAAATGAAATCATTAACGACGAAAACGAAAAAAGATTTAACTCAGTTATTAACGAAACTTTCGTAGTTTGAAAAGCCTACTGTGGAAGTAGGCTTTTTTGTGTTGAGAGTGTAAGTAAAGTTTATGGGAAACCTAACGAAAAAGGATGGTGATAAAAATGACAATCGAACGAGTTTGTACAATTGGGCCAGCAAGTAATAATAAAGAAACGTTAGCGCAGTTAATAAACAATGGTATGAAAATAGTGCGGTTGAATTTATCACATGGCACACATGAAAGTCATAAAGACATCATTCGTTTAGTCAAATCGTTAGACGATTCTATTAAAATTTTAGGCGATGTACAAGGTCCTAAAATAAGGTTAGGTGAAGTAAAAGGAGAACAAATTACACTTCAGGCGGGGGATTCTTTTATTTTACATATGCAACCAGTTACAGGGAGCAATAGAGAAGCAAATGTTGATTATGAAGGAATCGCGAATGATGTGAAAGTTGGAAGTAGAATTTTAATTAATGATGGTGAAGTTGAGTTAATCGTTGAGAAGGTAAGTGCGGACAAAATAGAAACAAAGGTCAAAACAGGTGGTAATATCTCCTCACATAAAGGAGTGAACTTACCAGGGGCAATCGTTAGTTTACCGGCTATTACAGAGAAAGATAAAAAAGATATTCAGTTTCTTTTAGAAGAGGAAGTCGATTTTATTGCGTGTTCTTTTGTGAGAAAATCTAGCCATATAAAAGAAATAAGGGATTTTATAAAAGGGCATAAAGAAACTGCTCCTAATTTAATTGCAAAAATAGAAACGATGGAAGCAATCGAGAATTTTCAAGATATATGTAAAGAAGCAGACGGAATTATGATTGCAAGGGGTGATTTAGGAGTTGAGTTGCCATTTCAATTTATTCCGCTCTTGCAGAAAATGATGATTCAGGAATGTAATCAAACGAATACATATGTTATTACAGCAACACAAATGCTTCAATCTATGGTAGATCATTCTATTCCAACAAGGGCTGAGGTAACTGATGTGTTTCAAGCTGTACTGGACGGAACGAACGCTGTTATGCTTTCTGCTGAAAGTGCATCAGGCGAGCATCCAATTGAAAGTGTAAGAACATTACGTCTCGTTTCTGAATTCGCTGAGCATGTGAAAAAAGAGGGGCCATTTGTGATGAAAGATGTACTGGAATTGTTGCATAAGTCTTTGGATGAGTGATAAATAAAAAGAGGGCGGATATGCATCCACCCTCGTGTTTTTCATTCTTATTATTCTTGCTCTTGCTCGTCCAAAATTTTATCAAAAGCAGCAGATACTTTATCAAACTCTTCATCATTTTCAATGTATGAAAACTCATTATCTTCTTCTACTTTTAAAAAGAAAATATCAATGTCTTCCTCAGATTCTGTTTGAATGTCTTCTACGAAGGCAACTGCAATATATTCTGCGCCTTCGACATCCATCGCTCCGAGTACTTCTACTTCCTGATCCTCATTATTCTCATCACTGAGAGTAAACACTTCGCCAACTTCAATATCAGACATATCCATTCTCCTCCTGTTCGACTCTAAAAAATAGAGCGCTCAAACTGTATACATACTAACATATCTTTCCATGAAAAATCAATTTCATACATTAGAAAAACAACTGATTCTTCAATAGAATAAGTATTTAGCTAGAAGGAGTTTTATTTGTGAGTGCTATATTACTTAATCCATTCAACAATTGTATCCATAGTTTGTCTTGTTTTATCACGCTTTGGCTCTTCTTTACGGTAACCAAAGGCAACCATAACAGATACTTCAAGATTATCGTCTTTTATAATGCCTTCTTGACGAAGTAAAGAATCTATTTTCTCTTTATCAAATCCTTCTATTGGACAAGAATCAATGCCGATTTGAGCTGCACTCGTCATCATATTACCTAAAGCAATATAAGTTTGCTTAGATGCCCAATCAAATACAGCACGATCGGATTGGAATAAGTTAAAATCTGTTTCCTGGAATTTTTTGAAGAATTCATATCTAATTTTTTGAGTGTCTTCAGGTAATCCAATAATATCGTTCATCATATGTTTAATATACTCTGCATCATAATGCATATCTTTAATATTTCTTGAAAGAACAATGACAAAGTGACTAGCTGTTGCAAGTTGCCCACCAGCGCCCCATGAATACGGTTGTAGTTTTTCTCTTAATTCTTTATTTTGTACGACAATAAATTTCCAAGGTTCATAACCAAAAGAAGAAGGAGATAATCTGCCTGTTTCTAAAATGAAATGAAAATCCTCTTCTGAAATTTTGTGCATAGGATCGAACTCTTTACATGCATGTCTGAAATGGAAAGCCTCCATAATTTTCTCTTTTGTAATTTGTTTTGTATTTGTCATAAAAGTTCCTCTTTTCATTAATTTATTTTTGTAAGTAAATTATATTTTTAAAGTAACATAGATACAAGTACGCACATTTATGTGTTATAGTATCAAAAAAGATACTATTGGTAAGGGAAGGGACTTATGATGGATTGTTCAAACGAAAATAATATAAATTACCCATTTTTAAATAAATATTCTTGTCCAGTGGAAGCTATGGTTGAGGTTATTGGCGGAAAATGGAAAGGGGTTATTTTGTATCATTTATTAGATGGTACAAAGAGATTTAATGAATTAAAAAGATTAAAACCTAATATCACACAAAGAATGTTAACACTGCAGCTGAGAGAACTTGAAGCAGATGGCATTATACATCGTGAAGTATACCGTGAAGTGCCGCCAAAAGTAGAATATTCGTTAACGGAGCTTGGTGAATCACTACGTCCAATGATTCTATTAATGATGGAATGGGCAACTCATAATATGGAGAAAGTTTTGGAGAGTAGAAATACGAAAAATAATAGTTAAGAGTTGTAGAAATAAAAGGTGTTTTCCATATGTGAAGAAACCTTTTATTTTTTACTTTCTTAAATTTTGGTTGTAATTAAAATGCATGTGAATCTATTCTGGGGATGTGCTGTTGATTTTGCTATGAATTAAAAACTTCCTTTTTAGTAGTAGAAGCTGCATCTAATAAAAGGAAAACAGCTGCTATAATATGTAGAACGACGTCTATATAAGGAAAGAAGGCAACTAGAGTAACGATAATACCTATATAATGAGCGTACGTATTCATGCCTGCTTTGTTAGCTAATAAAATAGTAGTAATATGTAAAGCAATCAAAAGTAGTAAAGGTATCCCGCCTAGGTTAACAAAACTTGGAAATAAATAATAACAAGGAAGTAATAATAGGTGAGAGATCCCTGTAGTCCACTTTAGTGCTTGTATGTAAGTTTTCAAAGTAAATCCTCCTAAAACAATTCATATCTATATATTACCAAAAATAATAGGTAATTGGATATTAAATACTTGTGATTTTTAGTAGAATATAATTGTTTTATGTTAACTAATGGTTTCGTTATCTATAAAATAGAAAAACCACCCAAACGAGGGTAGTTCGTATTATAAATAACTATTTAAAGAAGAAAGGGGAGCCTTCACCTCACTACCTTCCTTCATATTCCGCAGCATAACGGTTTCTGTACTAAGTTCTTCTTCCCCAATAATAAGCACATAAGGGATGTTTTCCTTATTGGCATAATTAAGGGCCCGTTTTAATTTGCGTCCTGCTAGTTCGAGTTCGACTTTTAAGGAAGTGGTAGAACGTAATTGCTGGGCAATTTGTAAACATTGTAATTCTGTCCCGAGTGGGATGATAAATACATCCGCTGTAGATAATATTGTTTCTTTCTGTGATAGTGCTGTGTAAATAACGTCTAAACCGAATGAAATGCCGACTGTTGGATAGCTCATATTATCACCACGGAATGCCCCGATAATATTATCGTATCGACCGCCGCTACCGATGCTGGATGTAATTGAGTCGTCTTTTAGAAAGATTTCATATACGGTGCCTGTGTACATTGTAAGTCCTCGTGCTAAAAATGGATTGAATATAGCATTTTCATTTATTCCAAGGGCAATTAAGTATTGCTGTAATTGTTGTAGTTCGTTTACTCCATCGGCAACGAGTGGAGTATTGAAAGCGTCTTTAAAGTCATTAATTGAAAGCTTTAGACAAGATAAAACGGTATTACATATCGTATCAGCCATTTCTTCAGTAATTCCGCGCTCTAGTACATCTTTTCGTACACCATCAATCCCAATCTTTTCGATTTTGTCTAATGATAAAATAACGTCACTCGTTCGTTCAGTAGGGATGTTAATAGATTCGAGAATGCCGTTTAACAATTTTCGGTTATTATATTGGATCGTTACTTCTAAGTTTAACGTTCGGAACAGTTCAAACGCCATACTCATAAGTTCCGCTTCTGCCATGACAGATTCTACACCAACTATATCAACGTCGCATTGTATGAACTCACGAAATCTACCTTGTTTAATTGGCCCATCTCGAAATACTTTTCCAATTTCATACCGTTTAAAAGGGAGGCGGATGTTCGGGTTCATTGCCACGACTTTTGCGAATGGAATTGTTAAATCATAGCGTAAGGCAAGGTCACGTTTTCCTTGATCTTGAAGCGTATATATTTCTTTTAAAATTTCATCGCCACCGCCGTACTTGTAAGACATAAGCTCATACATATTTAACGTTGGTGTTTCTAACGGTTTACATCCGTATCGTTCGAACGTGTCTTCACAAGCTCTTTTAATTTTATTTCGCAACACTTGTTCCTCTGGTAAATAGTCTTTCGTTCCTTTTACATTTTTCATTTCCATTATAATCACTCCTTTTTTAAATTAAAAAAAGCTATGCGGGTATAAAAATACCCACATAGCTTTATGAACGCTTCGTGGGTCAACAGGAAAAGCCCTGTACCCACGAAGAAAAATTTTTCTTCGGATACACGGCGTTACGTATGATGATGAAGTTGGAAAGAAGTATTAACATTTCGCATGACAAATCTCTCCTTAACATAAGTTTTTCCAAATTATATCAGATGATTTTTGAATTATCAATATTTTTAGTTGTGAAGCGAAATGTATTCATTGCACATTGCCTACAAGATGTTTTCTGTTCGTGCCATTTTTATCGCTTCTTCACGATTGTTAACACCTAGTTTTGAATAGAGATTTGAGCAGTAATTACGGATTGTTCCTTCAGATAAAAATAGCTTAGCGGCAATAGATTTATAGCGTAATCCGTTTGATAGATGTTCTAAAATTTCCATTTCCCGTTTTGTAAGCCCATATGGAGAAGTTTGTTTAGTTGATTTGATTTTCGCTAATTGCTCACGTTGAATTTTCATTTCTTCAAAAATGCGTGTGGCAACTGATTGGTCAATCCAAGTTCCACCGTTATAAATAAGTTTCAAGGCCTCCTTCATTTCTTGTGGATGAATAGATTTCAACATGTAACCTTCAGCTCCATGTTCGAGTGCTGTTGCTGCTTGTAAGGAATCTTCAAATGTTGTCATAAGTACAATCTTCATATTAGGCCAACGTCGCTTCATTTCTAGTAAAGCCTCAATACCATTCATTTCTGGCATCTGAATGTCCATTAGTACAATGTCAGGTTGTAATTGTTCACATAATTTTAATGCATCAGATCCATCATATGCCTTACCAGCAACAATAAAATCAGTTTGGTGCTCTAAAATTTGCTCTAAACTATCTGTAATAAGTGCCTGATCATCAACGACCAATAAGCGAATTATGTCATGTACAAGTTTTGTTTGTAATGGAATATTACAAACAATTAATGTTCCCTGTTCAACATTAGACTGAACCGATAATGTCCCCTGAATTTGTTCAAGTCGCTCTTTCATTCCGCTGAGTCCAAAGCCAAATTGAATTTCTTTCATTCCAATCCCGTTATCTTCAATTTGCAATCGAAGTTGTTGGTCGTCGAAATGTAGTTGAACGGATATGTTGCTCGCTTTACCGTGCCGAACAGCATTTGTTAACGACTCTTGAAGACAACGGTATAGGCAAAAATTTAGTTTTTGCATTACAAGAGTCTCGTTTCCGATCATACGAAATGTAACGGTTGTACCTGTAGATTTCATAAATTCTTTTGTTAATTGTTGTAGTGATTCACTTAATGAATTACTAAGTGGATTATGAGATAGCTCATGTAGATGCTTTCGAATATCATTTAGACTATGCTGAGCAATACTGATAAGGGAATCAATTCGTTCAAACTGTGAATCCGGTACCGATGATCTTAGTGATGTGACGCCAGCGATGAGAGAAGTAAGTGTATGACCAATTGTGTCATGTAGTTCATGTGACAATCGATTACGTTCTTCTATTAAAGTAAGCTCTTCAATCCTATTAATATGTTGCTCTAATAGTAGTTTTTGCTCTTCAATAATTCGAGATTGCTTATGATACTGAATTAATATATTAAAAGAAACGCCAATGGCAAAACCGAGACTACAACTAACGATTAGTTCATATGGTGGTCGGTTGGCAATCCAAGCATTCAATAGCGGGAATGCAAATCCACAAAAAATACCGCTCCATATATAATTATTTTGATTACTACATAGTCCAATAATGATTACGAGTAAAATGAAAGACCAAAGTAAATTTGGAGCTACGGATGCTAAGTAAAGATAAAAACAACCCGCAGTAATAATATCGAATGCAGGGTACCATTCTGGTTTCTTATATCGAATAATTAATGGTACAAGGTAAACGACAAAAGTGAGAGAAAGTACAATCATACTTGATGTATGAATGGATGTTGGAAACATAAAATTAGCGCCGATGATAACAATTAGCCAAAATGTTCGTATGAGCACAAATATCCAGTCATACCAAATCCATTTTTTTGTGAATGAGAACATAAATTAAGCACCTACTTGTATTTTAAGATTAATTATCAATGATTCAGATTCATCATGTAACATATCTTTGAAATCGTCAATAGAAAAACAGTCAACAAAGTATGTCATATGAAGCAGTTGACAGTTTGTCACATGTTTTATATGACATAGTTGCATAAAGCGTCATAAATAAATTAAAACGTTTTGTCACTATGTGATTTAACAATATTGAAGTTAAGGTGAGGGAGTAAGACAACAGAAAAAATTAAAATAATAGGAGCGATGCATAATGAAGTCATTTATCTTAAGAAAAGGAACACCCCTTATTTTAACAGGAGCAATATTGGTTGGAGCGTTAGCGATACCTTCTTATGAAAACGTACATGCGGTAAACAAAAGGACATCAATTGAACAAGTTATTGATAAAGCTGCCGATGCAAAGAATATTCCAGGAGTTATTGTTACTGTGAAAAATGGAGAGGCAAGTTGGGCATATGCTTCTGGGGAAGGTAATATTGAGAGAAATCATAAAGTAGATGCTGATTCTGCTTTTAGAATTGGGAGCACAACGAAGACCTTTGTAGCTACAGTAGTATTGCAGCTTGCGGGTGAAAAGAAGTTAAGTCTTGATGATACGGTAGAGAAATGGTTGCCGGGACTTATAAAAGGGAAAGGTTATAATGGCAGCAAAATTACGATTCGCCAACTATTAAATCATACAAGCGGAATTGCTGATTACTTGACTCCAGATCTTAAAGAGAAATTAATAGAGAATCCAAGTGAGAATTATACAGCGGAACAATTAATTTCTCGTGCCTTACAATTAGAACCAGTAAAAGGATGGTCATACTCGAATACGAATATGGTTATTATTGGATTACTTATTCAGAAAGTAACAGGGGAATCATATGCTGAGCAGATACAAAAACGAATTATTGATCCTCTTAGTTTAAAAGAAACAGTTCTTCCTGGAAGCTCAATGGATATTCCGAAAAAAAATGCCCGTGGCTATTTAAATACGGGAGATAAATTAGTAGATATTACTTTGTTTAATCCATCGTTTGCTAATGCTAGTGGTGAAATGATTTCGACAGGAGAAGATATGACAACGTTCTTCCGTGCCTTATTAGGTGGTAAATTACTAACACCGGAAATGCAGAAGGAGATGGTGACTCACACAGTAGATACCCCATTAGGAAAGTATGGACTTGGTATTCACGCAACAAAATTACCAGATGGTACTGAAGTATGGGGACATGGTGGTGGTATCCCTGGTTTTACTAACTTTGCTGGTGGAACGAAAGATGGTCAGCATGTTATCTCGATAAATATTAATGTATTAGGCGCAGAGAAACAAATTAATAATATTTTAGCTTCAGAATTTGCGGCAAAATCAAAAAAGGAACCTACTGATAAGGAAAAGAAAAGTAAACATCGAGAAGAAGTACAAAATGTAATGGATCAAGTAGTAACGAATAAAAAAATTCCTAGTGTTATAGCTGGCGGATTAAAGGATGGAAAGCGTTGGTCGTATGCTACCGGAACAGCTAGTTATGAGATGCCACGCCCTGTAGAAACGAATTTTTCGTTCCGTATCGGAAGCATAACGAAGACTTTCACTGCTTCTGTTGTACTGCAATTGGCTGAAGAGAAACAACTAAACCTTGATGATACAGTTGAAAAATGGTTGCCAGGAGTTGTACAGGGTAACGGATATGATGGGAGTAAAATTACAATTCGTCAGTTATTAAACCATACAAGTGGGATTGCAGCATATACTGATTTAGATATGCGAGATATTACATTGCCTCAAAACCCATTTCGTTATTATAGTACCGATGAGCTCATAAGTTTAGCACTTGCAAAGCCGCCTGTATTTGCACCAGGGGAGGGCTGGGACTATTCAAACACAAATACTGTTATAGCCGGGGAAATTATTCGGAAGGTAACAGGAGATACGTATGCGGAGCAAATTAGAAAAAGATTTATTGAACCGCTCGGGTTAAAAGAGACATTTGTAATGGAAGCAAGTTCGCACATACCGGGTAAGCATGCTAATGGATATAATATGGATAGATCAGGTCGTTTATATGATTTGACAGAAATTAATCAGTCATGGGCAAATGCAGCTGGAAATATGGTTTCAACAGTGGAAGATTTGACTACATTCTTCAGTGCACTATTGGGTGGAAAGCTCTTAAATCAAGAGCTAATGGATCAGATGTTCACAACAGTAGATTCACCTATAGGTAAGGTTGGACTAGGAATTTATGAAGAGAAAACATCAGATGGACAATCGTATTGGGGGCATGCTGGTGGGACTTTTGGATTTGAAACAAGGGTTGGTGGACCTATTGGAGGAGAACATATTTTAGTAACTGCTATTAATGCAGTAGGACCAGAAGTTATTACAGGCAGGGATAAAATATTTAATAAAGAGTTTGGACGTTAAATGTAAAATCGACATAGAGCCTTCCGTTTGAAGGCTCTATGTCGATTTTCTTTATCCCGCATTAACGGGCAGCCCGATTGGTTCAACTAATAATCAGTGGGGGATGAACAAAACCCCCACTGATTAAAGTTTCACTTTATGTGATTTTAAATTTAATGGGAAATAAAATCTTTGTAGGATGATGCATAAATATATCTACAAAAATGTGAAGTTATGCAGGTAAAATGGAAAAGGGTGTATAATAAAAGAAAACTTAATAATATGAAATAACCTTTTAAGGAGACCGCTATGAAAAAAGATAAAACAAATGCGATGCGAATATTAGATAAAGAAAAGATCGAATATTCGATGATGTCATATGATCCGGACGATGGAAAAATTGATGGCGTATCAGTAGCTGAGAAAATTGAACGAGAAGTGAGAGAAGTATATAAAACGTTAATCGCTCAAGGGAATAGTAAAAATTATCATGTGTTTATCATTCCGGTAGATGGAGAACTGAACTTGAAAGCAGCAGCAAAATCAGTTGGTGAAAAGAAAATTGAAATGATTCCCGTAAAAGATATTACGAAAGTGTCAGGATACATTCGCGGCGGTTGTTCACCAGTCGGAATGAAAAAGTTATTTTCTACATGTATCGATGAAAGCGCCCAATCACTTGAAACGATGATTGTAAGTGGCGGGAAAATTGGTATACAAATTGAGCTGAAAGTTGATGACTTGGCGAGAGTGACGAGAGCGCAATTTGGTGAGGTAACGAAATAATGATACATAGGAAAAGAAGTTCTAGTTTTATTAAATTTAGATAAAGATTTATAGGATAGTTAGTCCATTATGTGGCTGATTATCCTTTTTTATTTACAAACTGGATAAAAATTGAACATTCAGTTTAATATGGGCATGTAATATGAATCATTTGTTTAGCTTTGGGAGGAGGACAAAGCCTCGGTGCGAGGACTTTACATAAACAAGCAGAGTTGCTCTCAAAGATAGACAAAGGACGGGAGATTGTTTCTAATGAGAGTTCAAGAAATCCCCATAAGAAAGCACATATTGGGGGATGCCAGTATTTTTGAAAAAGCCCACGCTAAGAGTATGCAAGATTTTATACAGTTTTTTTGCTAATCCAGTAACAAATAAGAACCTTAAAACTGTGCCAGAATAGGAATGTATCAAAAAATGTATAGATTCATAGAACTAAAAAAGAGGATTTCCTTGTGAGAGCAGGGTTCTCCTTTTTCCTTTCTACTGATAATAGGACGTTATGTTAACTAATTTTTGAATATCGTATACAGACTAAAAACAGAAAAAACTTCCTGTTGTGTAGGTTGTTTTTCTGTTTTTTTGATGATAGTTGTTAAATGATGTCTCACATTTCAAAAAACAACTTTTTTGTTTACTTGTCCACACCATTTCACCTCTTTATGAATTTTATAGTATTAAAGGAGGTGAAAAGAATGAATGAAGATATTATTTCAATTGGAGCAAATTGTATAGTGAGAATTAGAAACAGATTCTTTCTTCTAGTAGAAATTGAAGTGGAAGTTGGAAATGTAGCCATAGAGGAATTTGTTTTTATTCGAATATCTGAGCAAGAAGCTAGAACATTGTTAGCAGGGGGCATTCAACGTTGTACTATTTCTAATTGTATTCCTAGGTCTCATGATGATTTAGAAGTAGAATTCATTTGTGTTTTAATCGTGGGTGGGGAAGCATTTGCGGTTTTTGATGTAGAAGACGATGTTGATGAAGCTGTACTTGTTCCAATTTCATTAAGAGAAGCCGAGCGTTTAATCTGTAGAGGAGCAAGACGATGTACAGTTATTAATAGATAAGAGTAAGCCTTTTGGGAGCTAAAGAGGTTTCATTTTGTGTGGCTTCTTGTAAGAATGATTATGTAAATATGAATATCCTCCAGAGTACTTAACTGGAGGATATTTTTTTAGACTTCTAGATGTATTAACTACCAATAACGAAAATTATGTAAATAAACTGTTCACTGGATTCCCATAGAAAACTGTGGTGAGATTAAAATTTTGATTTTGAAGTACTTCAAAATCCTAGCTAGATGGCTATGTATCGGTACCACACAATAAAAAGGCAGGAACATATCAAATATGTTCCTGCCTTTGATTTTAGAGACATGTGTCCTAACAGTTGATTTTGTTAACGAAAATCGACTTCAAATCCATATGTTGTGTGAAATAAAAGCATATAATAAAAGTATGAGGTGATGATGTGAAGGAGATAAATATTCATAAAATAATTGCGGATAAGAGAAAAGAAAAGGGAATTACGCAGGAAGAGTTAGCGGCGTATATCGGTATTACGAAGGCGTCTGTTTCCAAATGGGAGACGGGGCAGAGTTATCCGGATATTACATTTTTACCACTGTTAGCATCGTACTTTAATATAAGTATAGATGAACTAATCTGTTATACACCACAAATGGAACAGGAAGCTATTAGGGAATTATACCATAGACTAGCGGAAGCTTTTAGTGAAAAACCGTTTGATGAAGTAATGATAGAGTGCAGAGGAATAACCAAAAAATATTATTCTTGTTTTCCGTTATTACTTCAAATGGGACTACTTTTTATTAATCACCATATGTTAACAGAGGATACGGATAAAAGAATTGAAATTTTAGAAGAGGCAATGTATCTCTTTAGCAGAGTGCAGGAAGAAAGTGACGATGTTTCTCTTGTGAAAGAGGCGGTATCGTTTCAAGCAACTTGTTATCTTATACTCAATAAACCGAATGAAGTATTACAATTGCTTGGCGGAACGATACGTCCTAACGTTCCAGAAGAGGATTTAATTGCCCAAGCATATCAAATGCTTGGAAATGCTGAAAAGGCAAATGAAATAATGCAAATTAGTATGTATCAACATTTAATACAACTTGTTGCGACAATACCGAATTATGTAGTAGTAAATGCTTCAAACGCTGAAAAGGTAGAGGCAATTTTAAATAGAGCTTTCATGTTAATAAATATATATGAAATAGAAACATTACATCCCAATATGACTTTAAAAGTATACTATGCTGCTGCACAAGTATATTGTATGCAAGGGAATTTTGAAAAGGCATTAGAAATGTTACGTAAATATGTAACGGTTTGTGCGGCAAGCTTCACAGTAAATAGTCTGCATTTACACGGTGATTCCTATTTTGATGCGATTGATGGATGGTTTGCAGAATTTCCACTCGGGGCTAAAACGGTTAGAAATGAAGAGATTATAAAGCGAAGTATGCTACAAAGTATTGCAGAGAATCCAGTTTTCGCTCAGATGAAAGATTTACTAGAGTATAAAAATATAATAGCGAGTTTGAAATTTAAATTGGGTATAAAAGAATAGAAGGAGGACTAATATAATGACCTTCGACGAATATGAAGTAGCGATCAAGAGTGAATTTACTTTGCAAGGTACAATTACTAAACCGAAAGTTGATGGGAAATATGCGGCTGTTGTCATTATTGCTGGATCTGGAGAGATTGATCGTAATGGAACGATATTACCGCTAAAGCTTGAGTCGAACATATATAAAGATTTAGCGCATGTATTGGCGCAGCTTGGAGTAGTGACGCTCCGCTTTGATAAACGTGGGGTAGGAAAGAGTGATGGGGAATTTCAGAAGACTGGAATGTGGGATTTAGTTAGCGATATAGAGGCTATGGTTGCGTATTTAAAAGAACAGCCATTTGTTGATTCGGAAAATATCATTTTAGCTGGTCATAGTGAAGGGTGTATGTTAGCAACTGTAGTAAACGCAAGAACACCAGTTAATGGACTCATCCTTCTTACAGGAGCTGCGGAATCATTAGAAGAGGCTACGAAAAGACAAAGAGAGATTGCTTATAAAGAACTAAAAGAGCAGAAAGGGATAAAAGGAAAACTAATGCGCCTTCTCAATGTGGAGAAACGTGGAGAGAAGCAGATTGAAAAAATAAAAGAGAAAATGATGAACACAGAAAAAGATACGATTAAAGTTGGTTTTAAACCGATGAATGCAAAGTGGTTTAGAGAGCATTTTCAGCATGACATCTATAAAGACTTACAACAAGTAACATGTCCAGTACTAGCTATTGCTGGGGATAAAGACTTTCAGGCGAATCCTGAAAAAGCGAAGAGAATTGGTGATTATGTACAAGGTGATTCTGAAATATATGTAGTAAAAAATATGGATCATACCTTAAAATATTTTGAAGGTGATTTTAAAGCGTTAGAATTTAAAAAGATTTATACGGAAGGTGCAGATAAGCCGCTTCATCCAGAGTTGGAAGGAATAATTGTGAATTGGATGGATGCACGTTTTATCTCGCAATATGCAGGAAGTAAGACTCTCTAAGCAAAATTTGATGAATAAGAGGAATGTAGTAGGGAGAGCGATTGATCGTTGTGGGTTAATAATAGGCGTGGAAATGTATTAACATGAATAACATATACAACCGAAATTACGCAACATATGACTTTTTTTTGATGGTATAATAAGGAAAAAGGAGTTCTGAATAATGTCTTTAGGAACCAGTATTTATTATGCCATTACTGCATTGATTATCGGTGTATTGATTGGCGGGATTATACGCATAATTCGGCATACTAGTAATCGTAAAAAGCAAGATCCAGTTGAGCAAAAGTTAGATAGGATTATTCAATTGTTAGAAGAACAAAATAAAGATTGACCCTCTCTTCAAACGGGAGGGGCTTGTTGTTTTTATTGGCAGAGGCGGGAAATATAGGATACTTAATTCACTTTACTTCAATCCAACTAAAGTTTTACTTTCTCTATAATGCAGGTTTTATATAATATGAAAGTCAACGGCTATAACTACTTATAATATAATCGTTTCTTTTTTTCGCATAGAAAGGAATTGAGATTATGGAAAAATCAATAAAAAGTGAATTGATTGGAATGTTTATCTTTAATGAAACTTTTCATACATATGAACAAAACGAAGGAAAAGTACATTGGGGATTGGATATTGGAAAAGAGCTTGTACATGTACATGAAATGATGAAAAGAGCAGAAAAGCTTTATGTATGTTTAGAGGAATTTGATAAAAAAGCTAAGGTCGCTATAGCGGAAGAATTAATAGAATATAAAAATGATTTTTGGCCTGAATATGATGAGAATGATGAACATTTAGATTGGGATGCTGTAGATGCAGGAGAATATGATATGACGAAAGAAACATTTGAGCAATCTATTACTCTTATGGACATTGTAATTAGAGAAAATGATATATATTGCGAATATAATGGTGGAGATGTATTTGGTGGACATAGAATCCATGCTTCTTTTGACAATGAGTACAATTTATTAGATGCAGAGATTTAGTTTTGAGAGATGAAAATGAAAAGGATTGATTACTATAATCAATCCTTTTTGTCATTATTATAAAATAACGATGAAATACTAGGTAGAGAGTTGCATAGTTTTAACGTATTATCCGAAAGAAATCTCCTTCCTGGGGCGTGTGAAAGGCGATAGTCTAGAGGTAGGTGGGAGATGAATTTCGGTTTGGTGTAGCCAAACATTGGGTTTTCCTATTTATTTCGCCCTTGATATAATCATTCTTATAAGAGGTAAAGTTTGGTATAACAATGAAAGTAGATAATAATTTTGTAATGTTCAGGTTGTGTGATCACAGTCATAGCTTATGGGAAATGAAGCGGAAAATGAGGTGAACGGATATGATAAAGCCATAATAAGGCGTACAAATTCCGTTTGTATCCAACAGAAGAACAAGCACATCTCATACGTAAAACGTTCGGATGTGTACGCTTTGTTTATAATAAAATGCTGGCTGAACGAAAAGAAGTAGAAACAGTTGTTGGGTTAGACTTCGCAATGGCTGAATTGTACGCGACTAGCGAAGATGAGAAATCCAATGTTGTAGGTGGATTTAGTTTAGTATTCAGAATATAATTTTTTGACGGTATTTTTCACTTCGAAATGGACGAAAAAAATAATTCGTCTTTTAAAAACGAACATTAAAAACATTTTTAATTAAAATGTTCACTTTTAGATTGCGTGCACACTAAAAGTTTGATATATTACCAATATAATAATTTTACACATCATCACTCGTATATACTCGGTAATATGGTCCGAGCGTTTCTACCTAGTTCCCAATGAAAGAACTGGACTACGGGTTAAAGTATTCGGCCGTGCTATGTAATGTACGCTACCGATTTATAATTTTGCATGTGCTTAATTAACTTTGACTACCGTAGTTCTAGAAAGTAGAGATTCTTCTACAATTTCTAGAACTTTTTTGTTTGGACCAAAAGCATCGAGTATAGAAAACAACAAGAGAAAGAGGAGATTATTTATGAAGAAGAATACGTTGAAAAAATGTGCTGCCCTAGTAACTACTGTTGCATTGTCATTCTCAATACTTGCGGGATGTAATGCGAGTCCAAAACAAGTTGAGGCAAAAAGTAATCAACAACCTATTTTAATTCAAGGGCCAATGCCGATAGAGGCTGAGAAGTTTGCAAAAAGATTAAAAAATGTGAAAGAAGAAAAGTCTGGAACTTTCGTATTTTATAAAGGCACTGTCGACAATTATCCTGTAATCGTAGCGAAAACAGGTAAAGGAATGGAAAATACAGCAGCTGCTACAGCAGTGGCTATTGAAAAATATAAGCCTAAGGCGATTATTAACCAAGGAACATCAGGTGGACACGATCCAAATTTAAACGTATTTGATATTGTTTTAGGAAAACAAGTAGTAAACATAGGTTCATTAAAAACAACAAATATGGATGAGAATCAAGGGATTGAACCGACAAAATGGATTTCAATGGACTTAATGGCTTCTGAAGGAAGTGCAGGAGAAGATCCAAATGCTGAGAAAGTCCGATACTACGAGGGAGATAAGGGTTTACTTGCAGCAGCTAATGCGGTAAAAGATAAATATACAAAAGGTAAAGTGGTTGAAGGGACTATAGGTTCAGCAGATGTTTGGAATAATGAAGTTGATAGAATTAAATGGTTCCATACAAAATACGGTACATCTGTTGAAGAAATGGAAGGCGCTGCAGCAGCGCAAATCGCAAAAGCGTATGACGTACCGTTTTTAGGGATTCGAGTATTATCTAACAATAAAACAAACGGCGGAAAATATAATCCAAATACAGCGGCTGCAAATCAAGAATATGTATATGAAGTAGTTAAAAAGTATATTGATACGTTGCCAAATAAATAGTAGTAGTTCTGGCCCGATATAAAAATGTTATCATTACTGCACAACGTGTTGTGAACTCAGAATTGACACAGTTTCTTTAATTAAAATAGGTTGGTGCCTACATGGTATCCAATCTATTTTTGTACTTATTCTTCAGAGGAAGAAGGGTTTTACACCAAAAAATAAAGACAATTATAGAAAAAGGAAAAGTCGAACGATTTATCAAATATGCATAATTGCATGAAAAAATTGAAATTTTTAAGTTAACATTAAACTACTTTTTAATTGTAAAGAATATTTTAATAATCTTTACTAGAGAAGGATATTCCTTGAGAAGTAGATAAACCAAAAGTGTGGAAATAATACAGACTCAATAGAGTTTTGTATTAAATAAAAAGAAAAGGATGGGTATGGCTTTCTAAAAGTTTTTGGGGGTTAGAAAGCATTTTTAGTTAATAGCTTCAAATTATATGTTAAAGGGGAAATGGGCATATGAAGTTTCGAAATACAAAGCTTGCTATGGTTACACTATCTTCATTTTTTATTTTAAGTACTGCATCTCTTTCATTCACAAATATCATACACGGTGAAGTAGCTTCTGCATCACCACAAGAGATTACTGTAAAAAGCTATGATGATACATATTATAATAATGCAATAGGAAAAACGGGTTTAGAATTAAAGAAGGAACTTCATAATATTATTGATGATCATACAAAGTTATCATACAGTGCGGTTTGGGAAGCACTAAGAGATACTGATGAAGATCCAAATAATAAAAATAATGTGATACTCTTATATACTGGGCGTTCGCAAGGGAAACTTACGAATGGTTCAGGAGTTGATAATTGGAACCGAGAGCATGTTTGGGCAAAATCTCACGGTGATTTTGGAACGACTGCAGGAGCTGGAACAGATTTGCATCATTTAAGAGCGACGGATGTATCTGTAAATAGCTCACGTGGAAATCTGGATTTTGATAATGGTGGTGTGAATCATTCGGAAGCGACAGAATGTAAATATGATAGTGATTCTTGGGAACCTCGTGATAGTGTAAAAGGAGATATCGCTAGAATGCTATTTTACATGGCTGTTCGTTATGAAGGAGACAACGGCGAAATAGACTTAGAATTAAATGAAAAGGTGAATAACAATAAAGATCCATACATGGGCAAACTATCCGTTTTACTAAAATGGAATGAACAAGACCCTGTAGATGATTTAGAGCGAAAGCGTAATGAAGTGATTTTTACGAAATATCAACATAATCGTAATCCTTTTATTGATCATCCGGAATGGGTAAATAAAATTTGGAAGTAACATACTTAAAGGTATTTTACTTTGAGAGAAGGGATTGATCACTATGATCAATCCCTGTTTATATCTATACTAGAATAAGTGATTTTTATAGGATTGGAGAATAGAATCGATATTTTATTAAGTAAAGTATAATATGAGTCTTTTAATACGGTCCCCATTCAATATTCACACCAACAATAAGAAAAATAAGTCCAATGATAAACCAAATGAATGCAAGTGGAGCCATGAAGCGAATCCATTTTCCGTAAGAAATGCCGCTCGCTGCGAGAACGCCCATTAAAACACCGGAAGTTGGGTTGAGGCAGTTCACTACACCTTCGCCGAGCATAACAGCTTGTACTGTAACTTGACGTGTAATGTGCATAAAATCAGCTAATGGAGCTAATATCGGAATGAAAATAACGGATTCACCTGTCCCTGATGAAATGAGAAAATGTAATGCGGCACTACTTACATACATACCGATAACGCCAAATACAGGGCTTTGTCCTTCGAGAGACTGTGCGAGTTGGTTAACGATTGTATCAAGCAATTTGCCTTGTTCTAAAATGACTGAAATACAACGAGCCATTCCGACGATCAAAGCACCGTATATGAGATTTTGGCAGCCTGCTAGAAAAGTAGAAGCGATATTGTTTGCTTTCATGCCGCCTATTATTCCCGCTGTAATTGCTATGAAAATAAAAGTAGCGGTCATTTCGGCGTCTGTCCAATGTAGACGAAAAGCGCCGATTAAAAATACAATTAATGATAAAGCTGAAACGAGTAAAATTAATTTATGACGTATTGTCCAAGGAACTTCTGTTTTCTCAGTTTCTTTCTCACTTGAAAGAGCGTTACTTGGAAACCAGTTGTCACCGAGAATGCTTCCTTTATTCGATTTCTTCAAACGTTTTACGTACCAATTAATATATAAAATGGTAGCAATTAAAAAAGAGATATAGATTGCGGTACGTAAACCAATCCCTGAAAACATCGGAAGTTCTGCGATCTTTTGTGAAATGCCTAAAGGTGAGGGAGATAGAATAGTAGCATTAAAACCGGCATAAGTGCCTAAATAAATAATTGCTACGCCGACGATAGCGTCCCATTTTAATGTACGTGCAACAATGATGCCGATGGGGATAAAGCCAATAACTGAGTTAACGATAATACCAGTCGTTCCGAGAATAGAAAAGAGTGCGGCGACAATGCAAATGAAAAGTAATTGCTGATTACGAAATTTGTTAATCACATGATAGATTAAACCGTCAAGAGCGCCTGTTTTTTCAAGAATTGCAATAGCTCCACCTGTAAATAAAATTAAAAAGATGATAGGAGCAGCAAGTGTCATCCCTTTTTCAATAGCGGTAAAAAAAGAAACAAACCCTACCGGCGATTGTGGAACAGAATAATAGCTTCCTGGTATTGTCGTTGTAACAGTACCGTTTGTAACTCTTTTAAATTCTCCAGCAGGAACGAAGTATGTAGCAATGGCACAAAGTAAGGCAATAAAAAATAGTAGTACGTACGCGTCAGGCATTTTAAACTTTCGTTTACTCGGCTGCTTTTTTACCTCGGTATGGAATTGCATAAAAACCCTCCTTTTTCACTTGGTTAATTTTTAATATTCTGAAATTTATCTGTGAAATAGATTATAATAAAGGTGGCTTCTTAAGGCAATAGTTTTTCTATGCTTTTCCTGTACATACAAATTCTTGCAACGTTAGACAGGGAAACGAAAATAATCAAAGAATATGTTATATAGAAAGAATAGGGAAAAGAGGGAAAAAGATGTGGAAAACTACGGATTTATGTGATGAGTTTGAAAAGGAATTACAAATATGTCGCAAGTCTTTTCGATCTTTTGGGAAGAAAGAACAGTTTTACGGGAAAATTGCAACGGTAAAAGTGAAGGATGATAATGTACTAGTGAAGGAAGGATTGCAAAGACTACCAGAAGGAACGGTATTAGTTGTTGATGGCGGAGCATCTACGAATTGTGCGTTACTTGGTGATAATTTGGCAGCTATTGCGGAGGAAAGAAAGCTAGCAGGGATTATTGTAAATGGATATGTTCGTGATTCTAGTGAACTAAAGAATATTGATATTGGTATTTTAGCGTTAGGGACGATGCCAAATAGAAGTGTAAAAGAGGGAAAAGGAGAGCGTGATATTTCATTGCAATTTGGACAAGTAGAATGGAAGCCGAATGAATATGTGTATGCGGATGAAGATGGCGTCATTATTAGTGAAAAGAGTTTGCATCGTTAAAGGATAGTAAACTACTATTCTTAGAAAATAAATCCGATAAAGCATGGACAAAATTCTTTGTCAATAGTAAAATAATACAGAAATTTATAATTAACAGAATGTATAGGTTTATCGTTTTACGATAACTGAAATGGAAGTAAGTAGTGCCTAGAAAAGTGAATGTTATCACAATGATACGTTCATAAACAAAATTATTTTTCCTATACAAATATAGCCGCGCATGATGCGGGTAGGAGGTGTTGCACAGTTTGTTCGACACTTACAAAAAAAGAGTGTCAATTGCACGCCCTTGAAGGGCCTTTTTTTGTGTAAATAGTAGTAAGGGAGGAAATTTTGGGATGGCAATGTGGAAAAAATGGCTGCTTACGTCGTTAATGGCAGTTACACTCGTATTTGTTTCTTTTGCGAATACAGTACATATTACGTTTGCTGAAGGAAATACAGCAAAACTTGCAATTATTGGGGAATCACAAAAGGGCATTATGTTATGTCCGGAAGAAGAGCAAATTAAAGATGGGGAAACAGCTTTAAGTTTGCTGCAAAAGGTCATGGGGGACAAAGTAACAGCAGAGACGATGTCGTTTGGAACGTATGTTAAAGGCATTGACGGCTTAATGGCTGGGGACACAAGCGGCTGGTTGTATGATGTAAATGATAAATCTGCAGAAGTTGGAGCAGATAGTTATAAATTAAAGTCTGGAGATGTTGTTGTCTTTCGTTTTGTTGCAGACTGGAGCAATATGAGCCAGGAAACATTACAGCAAACATTAGATAAATTTGGTACTTGTAAAACTGTAGAAGATCCAAAGACAGATAACCCAAAAACAGATGATTCAAAACAAGAAAAACCAGAAGAACCAAAGACAGATGATCCAAAACCAGAAGAACCAAAAACAAATGATGAAAAGATAGAACAACCAAAGCAAGAGAACATTCAAGTTCCAGCAGCGAAAGTAAATGACGCGATCTCTAAGACATCTGAAAAGATGTTACAAGATGGAATTGAAAGTGATTGGGTAGCTTTAGGCCTTTCTCTTTCTGGAAAGAATGTTCCAATTGAGGCAAAATTAAATTATGTTAAGTCAGTAACTGAAAAAGTAGAAAAGCGCATTAACCGTTTTTCAGCGACAGATTTAGCTAGAACGATTATTATGATGAATGCAATGCAAGCAGACCCTACAAAGGTTGGCGAACATAATTTAGTTCAAAAATTGTATGAATCAGATAAAGTAAATTCTGTTACAGGTTATACATTTGCTTTACTTGCATTTGATACGAAGAAATATGAAGTGCCAGTGAATTCAAAATGGAATCGAGTTGCTTTAGTAGATGCGCTTTTAAACGCGCAACATACAGATGGCGGCTGGACTTACGATAGCGCAAGTAGTAAAGACAGTGCTAGTAGCGTTGATGTAACAGGTATGGTTTTATCAGCATTAGCTCCATATCAAGATCGACCAGATGTGAAGACAGCTGTAGAAAAAGCTGTTGCCTATTTATATAAAGAGCAACTAGAAAATGGTGGTTTTTCTGCTGATGGACAAGAAAACTCTAATAGTGTTGCGCAAGCAATTATTGGACTATCACTTGTGAAAGATGTAGATCAAAACCGTCTACATAAGGCAGTGCAAAATCTACTGTCATATCAACTTCCAAATGGTGAATTCAAATGGTTACCAAGTGATCAAAACGGTAGCGGAATGGCTACAGAGCAAGCGTTATTAGCACTACTTCAGTTTAAAAATCTTGAAAAATCGATTTATGACTGGTCAAATGTATCTGTTCCTGAAATCGATAAGAAACCAAATGTGGATTCAGAAAATGTTGTAGTAGAAAAAGAAGTTACTGAGCAACCAGAAGAACAAAAACAAGTACAACAAGAAACAAAAGATGATAATTTAAAAGTTGTTGTTGATAACGAACCGGTTAAAAGCAAAAAGTCAGGAAACGGTAGTACGTTACCAAAAACAGGAGCATCTTCTCATAGTGCAGCTACAGAAGTAGGTATGGGTGTATTATGTATTGCTTCTGCATATGTATTATGGAGACGTAAAGCAGCTTAACAAAAATTAGGAGCAATCATTTGCTCCTAATTTTATTATGAAAGGTGAGAGGCAATATGAGTAAGATGAAATGGTTTATTTCTTTAATGCTTTCACTTGGGCTACTTGCTGGATGTGAAGAGGCAGCTGTAAAGCCTGAGAAGAAAGTAGAACCAAAGCAAGAAGAGGTAGCAAAACAAGAAGAGAAAAAAGATGAAGCGAAACCGGAAGAAAAGCCGGAGGAAAAACAAGCTGAACAAGAGCAAAATAAGCAAGACGAACAGAAAGAGAAACAAGAACAAAAAGTAGAAGAGAAGCCGAAAGAAGAAAAGCCACAGGCACAACCGGAAGTAAAGAAAGAAGAAAAACCTCAGGAACAGCCTGCCGCTGCTAAGCAACCAGAACAACAAAAAGCACAAGAAGAGAAGCAACAACAACAACCGAAAGCGCAAGAAGTAAAAGAAGAAGCGAAGGTTGTGAATCAGCCGAAAGAAACACCGAAGCAGGAGCAGAAGGTTGATCCGAATAAAGAGCAACAAGCAACTGTACCAACGCCACCAACACCGGTACCAGATCCAGTACCGCCAGTGCCAGATCCAGTAATACCAAAACCAAAACAAGTCACTATCTCAGTAAAAGGTGATAAAGGCTACTTATTAGGTGCGAGAAAAATGGACGTACAAGAAGGCGATACAGTGTATAAAGTATTGCAACGTACAGGTTTAGATGTGGATGCAATGGGTTCTAAAGGTGATATTTATGTAAAAGGTATTAATGATTTATATGAAAAAGATATTACAGCTACTAGTGGATGGAAATATCGTGTGAACGGTGCGTTTCCAAACCATAGTGCAGGTGTAGTAACAGTTAAACCAGGAGATACAATCGAGTGGGTGTATGTATTAAAATAAGAAAGGCATTCGGTAAAGGACTATGAAAATAAGTTTTTCTTCTTTACATCCTTTTGTGAATTTTTTCTATTATATCGGGGTGATGATACTATGTATGATGTGTCTTCATCCTCTTTTTTTAATTGGAGCAATTCTATTAATCGTCATAATCAATATGATGCAAGGGAATAGCGAAAAGATAAGAAAGATGTTACCGAGCACAATTGTTTTCTTTTTTATGGTCATTTTATTTAATTCGCTATTAACACATAGAGGCCGAACTACATTATTTTGGTTAGGTGATAGCCGTATTAAGCTTGAGGCGATTATGTTCGGACTAGTAATGGGGTTATTATTAGTTGCGATTATGTTTACGTTTGCTTCGTATAATGATATTATTTCAAGTCATAAATTTTTATATTTGTTTTCTAGAATTTCACCGAAAGTAGCATTGTTAACGATGATTACAGTGAGGTTTGTTCCTTTGTTTATGAGGCGATTACAGAAAATAACACTCGTCCAAAAGACAAAAGGTGTACAAGTAGATGCAGGTTCAATTGTTGAACGGGTGAAAAATGGTATGCAATTGCTGCAAGTATTATTAATTTGTTCTTTAGAAGATGCGCTGCAAACAGCAGATTCTATGCAAGCTCGTGGGTTTGGTGTAACGAAGCGTACGACATATATTCGGTATAGAATGGAAAGACGCGATTGGTACACGCTCAGTTATTTAAGTATTCTACTTATCATTGCTATTATATGTAGTACGTATGGCGGAGGAAAGCTAATCATTTATCCGAAAGTCGAATCTATTCTATTTCAGCAATACGATGGAGTGATGTTCGGAGTATTTATGATGTTTATTAGTTTACCAATTATAATGGAAGGAAGGGAATGGATATGGTGGCGCATGCAGAAATAAACAATTTATCATTTGTATATGCTGATGAGAACGAATATGCGTTACAGCATATTTCTCTTTCTATTCAAAAAGGAGAGTTTATTGCACTTGCTGGAGGGTCAGGCTCTGGAAAGACGACTTTATTGAAACATTTTAAAAAGGAATTACTTCCAATCGGTACACGTTCAGGAGAAATTTTTTATGATGACGTTTTATTAGAGGAAGTACCTGATTTATTATCTGCACAAGAAATTGGTATGGTATTTCAAAATCCAGAAAATCAGCTCGTAATGGATACGGTCATTCAAGAATTAGCATTTTCTTTAGAAAATATCGGGTTACCATCACAGATTATTCAAAAACGAATAGCAGAGCTTATTAGCTTCTTAGGATTTCAAGATTTATTGCATCAATCTGTTCA
Source organism: Bacillus sp. AY3-1 (assembly GCF_008368785.1). Classification (NCBI taxonomy): domain Bacteria; kingdom Bacillati; phylum Bacillota; class Bacilli; order Caryophanales; family Bacillaceae; genus Bacillus; species Bacillus sp. AY3-1. The sequence goes on from NZ_QORZ01000016.1 coordinate 127,626, forward strand.
TACGCTATCTGGCGGGCAAAAGCAGCTCGTCAATTTAGCTGCGGTATTAGTTATGCAGCCTAAATTATTATTATTAGATGAACCGACGGCGCAGTTAGATCCAATTGCTGCGAAAGAGTTTTTAGGATTGTTAAAACGTATTAACGAAGAACTTGGCATTACGATTGTTTTAAGTGAACATCGTTTAGATGAAGTGATACCACTTGCAACACGCGTTATTTGTATGGATAACGGCCGCATCGTTTATGATGGCAGTCCTAAAACGGTTATAGCGAACATGTGGGAAGTAGAAAACTTTCGTCCATTTATTCCGCAAATTCCAAGATTGTTTTTAGAGTGGAATGTAGAAGATATACCATTTACAGTGCGAGAAGCGCAGATGAAACTGAATAACTTTTCAGAGATATCATATGTGAATGAGCCAGTAGCAAAAAGTGAAAAACAAGAAGTTATTTTAAATGCAGAGCATATTTCGTTTCAATATGAAAAAAATAGTCCACTTATTTTACGAGACTTAACCGTATCGATTGAAAAAGGAAAATGGGTAGCTCTCGTTGGAAAAAATGGTACCGGGAAGTCCACGCTTTTGACGATTTTAGCGGGATTGCAAAAAGCGAGAAGAGGGAAAGTAAAGTGGAATGGGAAAGTGATACATAAAATTGATTCGAAAGAACGATTTAAAAGGATCGGGTATGTATCACAGCATCCGTATTATCATTTTACATTTGATACAGTGTGGGAAGAAGTGTATGAACGTGCACGTGAGTTATACGGAGAACAAGGAAAAGAAATAGCAGAAGATATGTTGAAGAAGTTTTGGTTGTACTCGCTTAAAGAACGCCATCCGCATGATTGTAGCGGGGGAGAGCAACAACTACTTGCGTTATGTACAACGTTATTATCAAAGCCGACTTTATTGTTACTTGATGAACCGACAAAGGGATTAGATCCGTGGAAAAAAGAAAGAGTAGGAGAGCTATTTAGAAAGCTACAAAAAGAAGGTACAACAATTGTAATGGCAACGCATGATATTGAGTTTGCAGCGAAATACGTTGATCAATGTATGATGTTATTTGACGGAGCAGTTATTATGAATGATGCACCGAAAGAATTTTTTAGTGGAAACTTCTTTTATACAACATCTATCAATCGATTCATTCGAAAAGAGTTGCCATATGCATTAACGTGGGAGGATGTGTACGAAGCGTGTCCAAACGATATGTTGCATTCATAATATGTATTTTTGCAGTAATAATAGGCACATTACTCTTTACTACACTTATCATGGACGGTTATTACATGTTAAGTAGTTTGTTTTTATTAGTTGTTATTATGTTACCGTTTTATATCCGCTTTGAAAGAAAGGCTTTTGTTTCACGTGAAATTGTGCTCGTTGCTGTGTTAGCGGCAATTGCAGCAGTTAGCCGCGTACCATTTTCGATATTGCCAAGTGTACAACCGACTTCATTTGTCATTATCGTTTCTGCAATTGTGTTTGGGAGTGAAACTGGTTTTATGATCGGTGCAACAGCGGCTATCGTATCTAACATCTTTTTAGGACAAGGTCCGTGGACGCCGTGGCAAATGTTTTCATGGGGTATGATTGGTTTTATAGCTGGATTATTACGTAATACATTTTTAATGCGAAAGCTATGGGGAAGACTTCTATACGGATTGTTTGTTGGATTTTTATTTGGCTGGATTATGAACTTATGGGGGCTTCTCGGTTTTATACGTGAGGCAACGTGGGAAGCTGTCATTTCGTATTATATCGCAAGTTTTTATTTCGATTTGAGCCATGCGATTTCGAATGTTGTTTTCTTACTATTATTTAGTACGTCCTGGATTACGATTCTTACAAGATTTAAAAAGAAATATGGCATATTAGATAAGCATAACATGGCATAGAAAAGCATACTCATATAAGGTAGGGTCGCGACTTACATATTCGTTTGCCTCTTTCATGCTTCTTACATATTGTAAGGAGCATTTTTTATTGTCAAAAAATAGATTCAATATATATCCGTTATTATATAAATTTATTTGTATAATAGTAGGTGAGAACTATTTTCAAAAGGGAGGTGTATAGTTAATGAAGTTAGTTGTTCCGAAGCAACATGGTGCATGGGCCATGCTCGTTATACCATGTCTATTAAGTGTCATACTTGGGAAACCTACTATGTATCATATTCCATTGTTTTTAGCTTGGTTCTTTATCTATTTAGCTACGTATCCATTTCTTACGTACATAAAGCAAAAACGAAAAAAAGAGTTTTTACATGCTGCAATTGTATATTTTATCATCGCGTTCGTATTTGGGATGATTTCTCTATTATATGAATGGCGCATTCTTTTATTCATAGCAGTAATGATTCCATTATTTATAGTAAATATGTATTACGCCCGTCAAAAGAATGAAAGAGCGTTACTAAATGACATTAGTGCAATTATTGTTTTCTGTATTGGTGGTTTAGTTAGTTATTATTTTTCAATGAAACTGATAGATAAAACAGCACTATTTATTGCGCTTATTTCATTTTTATATTTTTTAGGAAGTACGTTTTATGTAAAAACGATGATTCGCGAGAAAAATAACCCGAAGTATCGTCTTATATCATGGGGGTATCATATTGTATTAACAGTCATTGTCTTTGCTATCAATCCGTTGTGTTCTCTTATTTTTATACCGAGTGTCATTCGAGCAATTATATTGTATGGCAAAAAAATTTCTATTATAAAAGTAGGGGTTTTAGAAATTGTTAATTCTGTATATTTTTTAATTATAACGGCAATAATTATGAAGTATGCCATTTGAAAAAGCTTCCCACCTTATGATGGGAAGTTTTTTCAATCTTGTTCTAAAATATGAACCGTGTAATCGCAGCGTTGAATAGCTTGTTCGATCGCATAAAGGGATTGTTCAATACGAGCGCGATTAAAATCTTTTTCAACAGTCTGTAGCGCTTCTTCTAAACAATGTTTTGCTTCTTGTAATGATTGAAAAGAATTTTGGACATATCCGCGAGCATTTTCGTGCATTTCATAATCCTCCTTGCATATTCATATATGTATAGTATGAACAGTAAGGAACAAAATATAATTTGTTATATTTGTTTGACAATTAGAATGAAATTACGTATAGTAAGAATTAAGTGAATATTTTCTTATCCAGAGAGGTGGAGGGACTGGCCCGATGAAACCCAGCAACCGCGATGCAGGTGCTAATTCCAGCAGAACATATTTGTTCTGGGAGATAAGACGAAGATATATACGTAACTTCTTCTTATCGGAGAGGTTTTTTTGTTGCAAAAAAACCGATTACGAAAATTTATAGTAAGAAGAAAGGGGTTGCGAAGTACTGTGACACTCGAAAAATACGTAAAACTGCGTAGTACAGTTTATGAATATATGATAGAGCAAGATAAGCCAATATCATTGTTAGATATTCAAGAACATATCGTTTCGCATCATGAAGAAAAATTCACGAAAAAGATGTTACATCAATTTTATTTATCAAGACTATTAGATGAACTGAAACTGGATGGGAAAATTACATTAGCTGATGAATATCTCTATACTGAAAAAGGGGTATTTTATAAGGCGGGAAAAGGGAGCTAAGCTCTCTTTTTTTGGGAGTATGTAGCGTAAAAGACTGCTTAAGCAGCCTGATACAAGGGAATGGTGTTGAGTGTGTAGTGTCAAAGATTGAATGTGCCTGAAAGAGGCACTTCATATCGGCTGCAAATGAAAAGAGACACCTCCGCCGAATAGGTGTCAGTCGTTTTGTCATATAGACTTGCTATTTGACAGTTATTAGAATAACATGCAGGGTTTTGGAAGTCAAAAGGGAATTAAAGGAAGAGGTGTTGTTATGTACGCTTACTTACTAAATGATATAACGAAATGGATTCCTAAGTACATTTTGGATAAAGGGTATGAATATTATGAAGAGGGACATGTAGAAGATGTTGAAATACAAGACAAGAAAATATTTGCTTTCGTTACTGGAAATGCAGGAAACTATGAAGTGATTATTGATCTTGAAGATTTTACAGAAAGTAGCTGCGAGTGTCCTTATGAGAATCTTTGCAAGCATATGGCCGCAGTTGTTTATGATATTCAAGGTGCTGGTGAGAGTACGGTGAAAGAGAAATTGAAAGCTTTAGACAAGGAAGAGTTACTTACATTATTAAACCGTTTATTACAAAGTTCGAAAAACGTGCAAATTGTAGAGAAGATGTTAAAGAAGGGGAAACTTTAACTTAAAGAGGGAGTTGTTTGGCAGTGAATGTACTAATTGTATACGCTCATCCTAGTCCTTCCAGTTTTAATGCGGGGATATTAAAGCATGTGCAAAAAGGATTACAAGAAACAAATCATTCGGTTACGGTACTTGATTTATATAAAGAACAATTTGATCCCGTCCTTGTATTTAATGAGGAGAAGAAAAGACGTGATTTAGTAAATGAAGAAGAGACAGCTCGGTACAGAACGTTAGTGGAAGAAGCGGATACTCTTCTCTTCATTTATCCAATATGGTGGTGGGGGATGCCAGCTATTTTAAAAGGGTTTATTGATCGCATTTTCGTAGCTGGTTTTGCTTATAAATATGAAGGTGCCCTGCCGAAAGGCTTATTGAAAGGTAAGAAGGCATGGGTAATTAATACGTTAGACTCACCGTTATGGTACGTCGCACTACTATATCGATCAGCAGATTGGATTATGATGAAGAGAGGTGTTTTACGTTTTTGCGGCATTCGCGATGTAAAACGATCTTTTTTTCAATCTGTGAAAACGAGTAAACGAGAGAAGCGGGAAAAGTGGTTATTACAAATAGAAGAAAAGGCTCGTACGTTATGAATGAAATGGAACGTATTATAAAGTGTTGTCAGTATGATAATGAACTTTTTCGTACATATATTAATTGCTTAATCCACTTGAAGAAATGTAGTGAAACGTTTCAACAAATACAGATTCAATTAAGAAATGATTATTTAATAAGAGGAATTTGTGAAAGAGAAGTGGATGAGGTAGTAAGAGGAAGTAAAGAGTATGAAACGTATTTTCTTCCTAAAGCGTTACAGTGGAATTTCTTGAGGGAAAATCCACATCTGATTGAAAAAGTATGTGAAGATTTTTTTGCATTTGAGGCATTACAGCTTACGGATATAGAGTGGAAGACCGTGATAAATTGCGTGGGAAATAAGTGATTTATTATATAAAAAAGCTAGTATAAAACTAGCTTTTCGTTTAAATAAATAAGAAACATAGACTAATGATAAATCCTGCATATAGTAAGTTAACAACGCAAAATCCCATAATATCACGAGCACCTAAACCAGCTATCGCTAATGCCGGTAATGCCCAGAATGGTTGAATCAAATTCGTCCAAGCATCGCCCCACGCAATGGCCATTGCAGTTTTTGCAGCAGGTACACCAAGTTCAGCGCCAGCTGGAATCATAATTGGTGCTTGCACAGCCCATTGACCACCACCAGATGGAACGAAAATATTAACGATGCCAGCATGTTGAGTTTTTATAAAGAAAAGGCGCTATCCTCAAAGTACCTCCTCCTACTTAATCTATTCCTTCTATTAAAATTATAAATTGAAATACATTTTTTTATTAAGATAAGAAGCTGAATTAATACAATATCGTGATGAAATTTTTATATGTTGGTGAACTGGTTCCGTTAGCACTTGAATTTGAATTTCCTAGAAGGATTAGCGGTAGATTTGTATTGGCTGGTCCTGTTAGTGATTCGTTCCCTTGGGCAACTTGTTTCATTTATAAAGTTAATTGGAAATGAACATAAAATGATATTTATTAATACGAGGGTACCACGTCCATGGGGATCAATCGTTAATGAGAGGGTGAAAGTAACGGCATCTGAGTGTAACTCTAGTTGATTAGTATGCAGCAAGTGGAAAAGGATTTTATTTTCTTTTGTGGAATGTTATTTATATTTACCTTATTAAAATTTAGAAAGGAGAATATTTATGAAACATTCCTTGTTGGAGACAAATCCAGAACCAGGAAAGAAAGAATCATTGCTTACACGATGTGCAAATGTATTTTCGAGATGGTCTCAGAAATATGTCCCAGATGCCTTTGTTATTGCAGTGCTGCTCACTCTATTTACTTTCATTATAGCTTTGTTGATGAATCCCTCAAATCCGTACAAAATCGTAAAATCTTGGGGGGATGGTTTTTGGACTTATTTAACGTTTACAATGCAAATGGTATTGCTAATGGTTACAGGGATGACGTTAGCTTCTGTCCCGTTTATTAATAGAGGCTTGCAGTCTGTTGCAAAGTTAGCCGATACACCTCAAAAGGCCTATACGATGACATTTTTGATCAGTGCAATTGCATACTATATCAATTGGGGACTAGCCGTAGTTGTGGGAGCTATCATTGCAAAGGAAGTGGCGAAAAAGAATCCGAATGCACATTTTCCATTGCTTGTAGCAGCTGCTTATGCTCCGACAGCCTTATATAGCGCAGGTCTCTCCAGTTCTATTGGCCTGACAATTGCCACAAAGGATCATTTTCTTGTAGATATGATTGGAATTATTCCTACCTCACAAACAATCTTTAGTTATTCTACTCTAATTATTTTTTTCGCTCTATTCATCACGATGCCAATTATTATTGTACTCATGGCTCCAAAAAGTGGGATTATTAGATATAAAGCACTCGAAACAGATACAAATTCTTTTGTAAAACCTCCGCAAAAAAACTTAACTCCTGCGGAAAAACTGGAATGGACACCGGTTTTAGGAATAGTATTAGGCGTAATCGGCACGTTGTATTGTGTTTATGAATTCATAAACGGTCATAGTTTAGATTTAAATATCATTAATTTATTTTTCTTGTCACTTGGTTTGCTCCTGCATGGTTCTCTTGGCAACTTTGCACAAGGATTCAAAGAAGCAGCGCAATCCATATCTCCAATTATCCTACAGTTTCCATTTTATGCGGGGATTATCGCTGTTTTAGGTAGTTCAGGCTTGGGAAGCTCAATCATTGAATGGATGGCATCTATTGCGTCAAAGGATACATTTGATATATTTACATATTGGTCAGCGGGTTTGGTGAACTTATTGGCACCATCTGGCGGGGGGCAATGGGCTTTGCAAGGGCCACTGCAAGTCCCAGCAGGATTAAAGTTAGGTGTAGATCCGGCTACTATCGCTATGGCGGTAGGCTGGGGGGACGCATGGACAAATTTGATTCAGCCGTTCTGGGCACTACCTCTTTTAGGAGTACTGGGATTGAAAATTAAAGATATCATGGGTTATTGTTTCATTCTCTGCATTTGGGTCGGGATTGTTACAAGTATATTGATGCTATTTTTATATTAGTTTCCATAGGAATATACATTAATATCAAGTAATACCATTAAAATGAAAAAAACGCTATTCTTTCTGTAAAAAAATGAGAAGGGATAGTGTTTTTTAGAAAGGATGATACATAATACATGGCTAATTCATGGCCAATATCAAATTCATTCGTAAGCTGTTCTTTATCAAGCTAACATGATAATCACCATCAACGCTATGGTTTTAAAACTATCCAAAATGGTATGGAAGAACCGGGGGGGTTGGAAGTACTACGAGAACAGTTGGGTATTATTAATAAGAGACAATAAAAAAATCCTCCTAGATGCAAGAGGATTTTTTTATAGGGAATAGTAAGGATGAGAGGAGGTGCATTACATATGGGAAAAGGTAGAAGTAATAATGCTGGTAAAAAGCAACCTAATTTCGATGATTCATCTAATTTCGCTAAACAAAGCCAACCGACAGAAAAGAAGAAGAAGTAAAAAAAGGATCTCTCTTTATCAAGAGAGATCCTTTTTTTTATATATTGACGTTTCAGCACAACATATCGATTGCTCAACCAAATAGTCATACATGCAAAGCTTAAACTCCTTTGATAATATTATTGTCCTGTTTTTTATAATGCTTCTTCACGTTTACCTTATTTAAAAAGCCAATACAAAAAAGACGCGTTTCCTAAATAAAAAGAGCTCTTAATGGAGTATTATCTTTATTTTGAGCCTTTAATAAAATTCTCCAATTTATATTTTACTCTATTAGGCTATGAAATTTAAGTGATTAAATGTAAAATTTATATAGATGGTTATATAAAAAGTTAAAAACATCGATTACGTTATTCTACAATCGGGTCAAATTATAGAGTAAAGGTGTACTATGGCTAAAAATATTGATAAGCATGAGGTGAGGATTACATTGACTATTTATGAGCAATTTATAGAGGCTCTTAAAGAGAAAATAGGCGATACTGTAACATTTGCAGAGATAAAGGACAGATTAATAACAAAATTTAATACGAAACCGGGGAGTATTAATCCTGCTGATTATTGCTATAACCATTATAACAAAGGGAGAGTATTTAATAAAAATTTGTTTATATATAAAAATAAGAAAACTTATAGATATGTAGGTGAAAATTTTCCTTATACAGGATTAGTTTTTCACAAACCTAAAGGGGCAGATTGTGAATCTATTGTAGGTGAGTGGGATAATGGTAAACTTCTTTTTTATAAGGATAAGGATAAAATAGGAATCTCACAAATCAAAAAGTTATATGAGGCATACTTTGAAATGTTACGATTTGAAATGAATGTTCTTGGTTGTAAGGCGACTGAATTAAGGCATCTTATAGGTCGTCTAGGTGAATTTTTTTGTGTCCTTTACACGAATGGTGAGCTATCCAAAGTGACGAATCAGCATGGATATGATGTTATCAAAGAAGGGAGAAGAATAAGTGTTAAAACAACTGCCTAAGAAAAAGGGTTTATCACGATCAATTAAAACACATTTGACCAATTTGATGACTTCTTCGTAGTTCAGTATAAAGATGATGATTTGAAACTATTATTTTATGGGCCAAAGGAAGAGATTCCATCGCTTAGACCATATGGGAATACTTATGAGGTTGATATAAATTCTTTAAAGAGAGTAGAAAAGATACTCTTATCATAGTGTCTTTTCTTATAGTTTTTTAGCAGAGGCAAGCAGCTCCAACGATGATTATTTAGCTTTGTAATTGTTATAAGAATCATATGAAATAAAAGACACTTGGAAAAAGGGTTACAATTGAATTTGTAACCTTTTTTTGTTACTCATTAAAAAATAGTAGTGCTTAGTGATGGATATTTTCTATTCATATCCATCAAGCTAAAAAAGAACATGTACCAACATATCCTTATAGAAGAGCTGCATTTAACTTTATTTAAAGCTTCATGTATCAGTATTATTCTATACATTCACTTGATTGTTGAATATGCAGGTAGGATCCACCTGTTTCGGATTAGAAGTTTGAAGTTTCGAAATATTCGTTGTCTAGGTTGTGTTAAATATTGTAAAATGAAATGGTACTAGAAAAACTAATTTGGTACCAATGGTTTAGGGGGCGAATTATGAAACAAAGAATAGTAAAAGAAACAAGTCATCAAATTCAAACGAAGGGGTTTACATTTACAATTAGTGACTTAGCAAAGCAATTAGCTGTGAGTAAGAGGACAATTTATGAGCACTTCTCTTCAAAAGATGAAATAGTAGATGAAGTTATTCGTCATGTAATAGAAAGTATTCAAGAAAAGGAAAAAAACATAGCTGAAGATGATACGTTACAAACAGTTGAAAAAATAAGACTCATCTTAATTTGTATTCCACAACAATTTCAATTCATGGATGCACGTTTATTAGTAGAACTAAAAAAACATCATTATAATCAATGGTTAAAATTAGATCAGTTTTTACGTGAAGGTTGGTCTACTGTAATCAGTTTATTAGAAGAGGGAATGAGAGAAGGAAGCATTAGAAAGATTCAAATTCCATTTTTTATTGAATTATATTTGGGAGCACTGAATCGCATATATGATCCTATGTTTATTGAAAAGAGTGATTATACATTAGGGAGTATACTTGAGTCTATTATGGACATGTTGATCTATGGAATCTCTAATCCGGAGTAAAAGGTGGGAGAATAGTGCAGTGGATTTATTTATGCTTAGCAATTTTATTTGAAGTAGCGGGTACGACGGCGATGAAACTATCTGATGGATTAACGAAACTTGTACCAAGCATACTAATTTTTGTATTTTATGTAGTAAGTTTTGTATTCCTGTCATTCGCATTAAAGGGGATGGAAATGTCTGTTGCCTATGCGGTTTGGTCAGGTATGGGAATAGTAACGATTACAATAATTGGGTTCTTTTATTTTGGAGAAAGTATTAATGTAACTAAGATACTAGCAATTCTCTTTATTTTAATTGGAGTTGTAATTTTAAATTTTAATAGTACGGCACATGAAGCGAAGAAAAAAGAAATGGTGGAGGAACGTATACATTGAATCGATTAAAGTATTTTTTTCTTATAACTGATCTTGGGTTTGTTGTATATTGGCTCATAACAATTTTTCATATGATTCCGCAAGAATATTTGTTTAAAGATTACCAAGATCCTATTTTAGTAGCATGGAACTGGTCTTTTTTACCCTTGGATTTGTTAATCTCGTTAACGGGATTTCTAAGTTTGTATTTACATTCTAAACAAAAACATATTTGGAGCCACTTTGCGTTCTTATCATTAATTTTAACTTTTTGTTCAGGATTACAAGCTCTAGCATTTTGGACAATCCGTTTAGATTTCGATATTTCTTGGTGGATTCCTAATTTATATTTATTAGTTTACCCATGCTTCTTTTTAAAAAGTGTTTGGAGAGAGTGTGGATGGTATGAGACGAATATAAGAAAAGAAAGAAAAAAGTTCCTTTAATACAAGAAAGACAGGGTCTTTAAGCATATTCGAATTTCTAAATCAGTTTTTTCGCTAGACATACAGTAGAAGTCAAAAAAATTTCCGAAATGAAGATAGCCGATGATTCCTATGTTAAGGAAGCATCGGCTTGTATTATGTATATTGAGTTAGTTCACGTTTCTGGAATAATTGTAATAGCGACGGTCCGAACAGGGGTCTCTTTTTCGTCGCCTTTATTTTGGATATGGTAGTATTTATTCATTAATTCGTTAAGTTCATTTTGAAAGCTCATAAAGTGTTCTTCATCGAGCTTTAAGTCCACAACAGAAAAAGTAGCACTATCTTCTTGACTGTTTTGTTCTTCTAATTTCTTAAGGTAATTTTGATATTGTGTCATAAGTGATAACTGGTAATAAGAAATGTAGTTTAACTTTTCATCATTAGATAATCCTTTCCACTCACTTCCTTCAATTTTTGCATCTTCTTCATTGATTGCGTAATATTTTTCAGAAACAGATTTTACCTTTTTTTCTTTAATTACATGGACGATACCAGAATCAACCATAGTTTGTAGCTGTCTATATAGTGTTGCTTGAGGTACATTTTTAATGATTTTTACCATTTCTAATGGTGTTAGCCCATCTTCTTTATTTCTCATTAACACTTGGCAAATTTTCATTCTTACCGGATGCATTAAGATTTCAACTTTATTACTCATTATATCACCTTATGTATTGTTTTTTATTCTCATTATAAATAATGAGAATAATGATTGCAATCCATCCGTTTTTATTTTATCATTATCAATAATGATAATGAGATTTGAAAGGAGTAATGACAATGAAAATACATTATGGATTGAATGATCTTAAAGACATTGATATTATGGCTTTTTTACCCATTATATTTCCAGTTATTGCAGTGGGGGCACTTTTAGTTTTAATTGCATTCATTGATTTATATCGTCATAGGAAAACAAGAAAAAATGTACTTGTATGGACGTTAATTATCCTTTTCGTTAATATATTGGGACCTATTTTGTACTTTGTTATAGGAAGAAAGGACAGTGAGAAATTATGAAATTAGAGATTAAAAATGTAACAAAATCATTTAAAGGAAAAACTGCTGTCAATAATTTCTCGATGGAACTGCAAGCGGGGGAATGCGTCGGATTAATTGGACCAAACGGAGCAGGGAAATCCACATTAATAAAAGTAATTTCGGATATTACTAATCCAACTGCTGGTGAAGTTTTATTGAATGGGATAAAAATATCAAAAATGAAAAGAGAAATTGGTTATCTACCTCAATATCCTAATTTTTTTCATTGGATGACAGCGAGAGAAACGCTTACGTTTATGGGCCAACTTTCGGGATTGAAAAAAGAAGAATTGTCAAAGTCCATTCCAAAAATGTTGGAGAAAGTTGGACTAAAGGGCGAAGAAAATGCAAAGGTTAGTACATTTTCTGGTGGAATGAAACAACGGCTTGGTATTGCACAAGCATTATTGCATAAACCGGCGCTTATTGTCATGGATGAACCAGTATCCGCATTAGATCCAATCGGGAGAAGGGAAGTATTAAATCTCATTGAAGAAATAAAAAAAGATACGACCATTTTATTATCAACCCATATATTAAGTGATGCAGAAGAAATCTGTGAACGATTTGTCATGATTAAAGATGGAACAAAGATAGAAGATACAACAATTACTGAGCTTTTGCACCGCAATGGCGAAAATAAATTAATCATTGAAATCACAGCTAAAGATCGAGAGTGGATTGATGTTGTAAAAAAGTTGCCCTATGTGAAGGACGTAGAAGTAATTGGGCTTAAAATCAAAGTGAAGGTTGAAAGTATCGAAATAAACAAAAATATGTTACTGCAAAATGCACTCGAACATAAAGTGAACATCGTTAAATTTGAAATAAGCAACGATACTTTAGAAGAAATTTTCTTGAAATTGGTGGTGCAAAAATGAGTAACTTACTGGTATTGATAAAAAAAGAATGTGTTCAAATGTTACGTGATTTTAAGGTGATTTGGCTACCAATTGTTTTTATATTTTTAGGGGCAACACAGCCAATAGTAACGCATTACTTACCATCAATTCTAGAAGCATTAGGTGGAGGACAGGGAATTACCATCGATCCGAGTATGACAGCACAAAAAGGAGGTGAAGTACTGGCGAGTACTTTGGGTTCTCAGTTTGATCAGCTCGGCCTTATGATTTTAGTAATCTCTATGATGGGTGCCATTCAAACAGACAAAGCTAACGGTATGTTAGCCTTTATTTTAACGAGACCTGTTACGGTTACTTCATATGTAGCTGGGAAAATAGTATCAAATTATGTAATCGTAGCGCTTAGTGTAATGATTGGATACTTTACCTCTTATCTATATACAAACTATCTTTTTACTGTTGTTCCGTTTTCGTACATGATTACTGGATTACTATTGTATTTAATTTGGGTTCTTTTTATCGTATCTTTCACAACTATGATAAGTGCTATTTTTCACAGTCAAGGTATTATTGCGCTAATTTCAATTGTTTTTCTTTTAGCTTGTAGAATAATCGTCGGTTTGAATCCAATAATAGATCAGGTTAATCCAGCCAGTATGAGTAAACACGCAATGGAAACGTTAGTCACGGGGGGAGTAAATTCAAACGCAATAATTAATGGATTACTAACTATAGTTTGGATTTTATTGACACTCTTCGTAACAAATTATTGGATTGCTAATAAAAAGTTTAATGATGAATAACTTTGATGAGGATAGTGGCTTCAAATAAAACACCCTAATAAGAAAAAGCTTCCACTACTGTGGAAGCTTCTCTATATGATGTGCAATATCAATATACATATTTGAGTAGACTGAATGTATTTCATTACTTGGCGTAGCGTTAGAAGAGAAGTGGACAATGACCATATTTGCTTTCGGATCGATGTAAAGTGTTTGTCCATAACTGCCTAACACTTCGAAAGCACCTTGTTCATTGTGCGGAATCCACCATTGATTATGATAAGAAATGGAAGCTCCAGGGCCAACTGCAAGTTCACCTTCTTGGACATTTTTTATACCTTCAGTAATAGTAGAAGGGAGAATTTGTTTTCCGTTATATTCCCCGTTGTTTAATAGCAATTGCCCGAATCTAGCCATATCTCTAGCAGTTGCATTTAAACCAGCGCTAGCTTGTTCAACTTTTGTTTCATCGGTGACATAATAAGCATTTTCTTCCATACCAATTTGAGACCATATGCGCTCGCTAACATTTTCAGCTAATGATTTACCAGTGATCTTTCGAATCACCCAAGCGAGTGTTTCGGCTGAGCCGTTATCGTAAGAAAAATCGGAACCAGGCGGTGCAGTTTCTTCTGCTTCTCGTAACATATCATAAATTTTCAGCGGACCGTCGTAGTTTTTACCTCTAGGTAAAATATTGCTCGCTAAATATAGTTGTGCATCTTGATTTTCTAACGCTGGATGTTCGTATCCGTGAGTAGGGTATTCTACAGAAACTTGCATATCCAATAATTGCTGAAGCGAGGCATTACCGAACGGTGTATTTTTTAATTCTTTTATATATGCGTCAGCTGTTTTTTCTAAGTCAATACGATTTTCTTTAGCGAGAGATTGTATAATTGCACCGGTAAAAACCTTTGCTAATGATGCCATGCCATGAGGTTCACTCTCGTTATATCCATTGAAATATCGTTCATAAACAAGTTGTCCATTATGTACAACGACAAAGGCATCCGTTTTATTATCGTCTAAAAGTTTTTTTAGAGGAGTTGTATGTCCAAATCTACGCTCCACAGCAAAATCGTCTAAGTTTTGTGATGCGGTAGAGAAGTGGGAAACGTGATCCGGGTTATTATTTACCTCGTTAATTAAAGTGAATTCTTTCATATGTGTGTACGACCAACGTAAGTAAGGATCATCTAACCAATTTTTCTTCGTCACGTTATTTTTCGATGGGATTGTTTTATTATGTTTGAAGTATGTAAAACCGAGCCCTGTAATTACAAATATGAATGTGATTATGAGTAAGAGTAGGGGAGATTTTTTAAGTTTCATATCGGTCCCTCCTTTTTTATTTCTATTATAAGTATACGCTTCTATTAAAAGAAATACAAAATAAGGAAAGTAAACGGGGAAGTTTACTTTCCTTATTCATGTTAAGCGGAAACTTTTCCATCTGTATGCTGTTTCTTGAATTTTTGTTTTCGTCCGTGTAATCCATAATATAGAAGTAAAGTGAAGGCAACGATAATAGCTGCGATAAAATACATATTATGGTAACTGGATTTCGCTGCGACGATACCTAAAATGAAAGAACCAAAGCCAATACCACTATCAAAGAATGAGAAGTAAGTAGCTGTCGCAGAACCACGTCGGTGATTTGGAGCGGCAGAAATCGCAATCGTTTGGAAACTAGGAATTAATGTTCCATAGCCTAAACCGATTAACATACCTGCACCAAGGAACCAAAATGAAGTTTGTGCTTGGCTTAAAATGAACATCCCAATTGTGAAAATAATGATAGCAGGGTAAACAAGTACATTTTCACCGAAGCGATCAAAAATCTTACCTGTAAATGGACGAGAAATTACAACAACAAGTGCGTATAAAATAAAGAAGTAACTTGCAATGTCAGCTAAACCGAGCTCTTTTGCATAAATAGGAATAAAGGATAAAATGCCACTATAAGAAAAGGCTAAAACAAATCCTGTAAGAGCGATCGGAATAGAAGATGGTTCAAGTAAGTCTTTCCATTTCATTTTTTCTTGTCTTTGTTTCTTTATTGGTGCTTCATGCGGAATATTTACAAGTAGTCCTAATAAAAATGCAAGTAATGAAAATACGGAACAAACGATAAATAATACAGTAAATGAAAAATGAGAAATAATTGTTAAACCTAAAAAAGGACCAATTACCATCGGCAGACTCATGAATACGCCGAAATAGGCAAGTGCTTCGCCGCGTCTATGAGCTGGCGCAACATCTGTGACAATCGTACCTGTTGCAGTTGTTGCCATACCGAACCCAATACCATGTAAGAAGCGAAGGGAAAGTAATAAAAATAAACTTTGCGCACCGAAATACATAACAGTAGCGGCTAAAAATAATGAAAGTGAAATAAATAATATTTTCTTTCTTCCTAAATCATCGAGCCATTTTCCTGTAAATGGTCGACATAAAACAGATGAAATAAGAAATACAGTTGCAACTAAACCGATTTCCTCAGGTTTTCCTTTTAGGTTGTCTATAACGTAGACAGGCAAAGTAGTCATAAGCATATAAAATGTTAAGAAGAGAAATAGACTACTAAAACAAGTTCCGAGGAAATCCTTCGTCCAAAGTTTCTCACTTTGCATCGTCATCCCCCCAATTTAATCTAAATTTTTAATAATTTGTTGTAACACTTCAAATGCTTGATGTAACTCATCTTCGTTAATATCTTCTAGCGTCTTTTCTTCAAAAGTATCAACTTCTTCTTGCCATACCGGAATCATTTTTATCGCTGTTTCTGATAAAGAAATAAGCTTTTCACGGCGATCTTTTCCTTCTGTACGAATAATCCATCCCATCGTTTCCATACGTGTTAACGTACGAGTCATCGTTGGTGATTCAACATTTAAATACTGACATAATTCTGTTTGCGTACAAGAACCAGTTTGATTGATGCGGAAAATAACAGCCCATTGTGCACTAAATAACCCAGTTGGAGATACGCGTTCATTAAATTTCTTTGTGAATTTTCGAGAAGTCTGGCTGACAATGTGAAAAAAATGTTGTTTTTCGTCCATGTATTTCGATCCTTTCAAATTAGTTACCTAGCTAACTATATACTTTTTCATTATAATTGTCTAGTAATAGACATGTTGATTTATGTAAAAAATTCGTATAGGTTTTATGTTGCGAACATATATTCTGCATGCTATTCTTTAAGTAAGTAAAGAATTTTCTTTCTATTAAATAGAATGGGGGAACTTGTGATGATTAAGCCTGCAACAATGGAGTTTGTTTCATTATCGAATGGAGAAACGATTGCGTATCAGGAAGTTGGAAGGCAAAATGCAGAAATTCTTGTACTCATTCACGGAAACATGACATCGTCACAACATTGGGATTTAGTAATTGAAAAGCTGCAAGATCAATACCATATTTACGCTCTTGATTTAAGAGGATTTGGCCAATCAACGTATAATCAATCGATAGATTCATTACAAGACTTTGCAAGAGATGTAAAACTATTTATTGATCAATTAAAACTAGAAAAATTTTCATTAATGGGCTGGTCAATGGGCGGTGGTGTTGCGATGCAATTTACAGCGAATCATCCAACGTTTGTCGAAAAGTTAATTTTAGTAGAATCAGTGGGCATGAAGGGATATCCAATTTTTAAAAAAGATATTAACGGGCAGCCGATCGTATCAAGTTTAGTAAAGACGAAAGAAGAGATCGCACAAGATCCCGTACAAATTGCTCCAGTACTAGACGCGATAAAAAATATGAATAAATTATATTACCGTACAATATGGAATTTATTAATATATACACATAATCAACCTGAACCGGATCGTTACGAAAAGTATTTAGATGATATGTTAACACAGCGTAATTTCGTAGATGTAAATTATGCGCTCATTACATTTAACATTTCGGATGAACATAACGGGGTTGTAGAGGGAAATAAGCAAATGCATCATATTAAAGCTCCAACACTCGTCATACAAGGTGACAGAGATTATGTCGTACCGCAAGTAGTCGGTGAGGAATTAGCAAAACATTTACCGAATGCAGAGTTGAAGATATTAGAAGATTGCGGACACTCACCGTTTATAGACTGCTTAGATGTATTTATAAAACATGTAGAGGACTGGTTAGAATAGAAATAATCCCCGAAATGAGATGTATTGCATATACTATAACATTGTAGGTAAAAGGGGAGATTATCCATGCATCATCCGTTCTTAATTACGCATTCGCCATATAATCATCACTTATATACAAAAATAATGATAGCTCCGATGTATATGCAAGTTTCACCAGCTGTAGTTCCTTTACAAATGCAATACCCGCAGCCACCAATTGCTCATGCACAGCAATACGTGTATGAAACTGCTTTTTATAAACATCCGTATTTCAAGCAATTCCATAACAATGTGAAAGCGCAAGTATGGGAAGGATAAGAAGCTAAAAGGTTCATTCTTTTAGCTTCTTTTTTATTCATAATATTCGTACACGCATTTGGAGAAACAGTTTATAATGAAAAGTGGAAAGCGTGAGAAGGAGAGGGAAAAGGATGTCGATGCGTTTTACTTTTTGGATTATGGTTGGAATTGTAGCAATCTCGGGTTTATCACAAGGGATGCTCTTACCTGCCATTGCAATGATTTTTGAACAAGAAGGGGTTAGTTCAAGTGTTAATGGGATTCATGCGACGGCATTATACATTGGGATATTAGTTATTTCACCGTTTCTTGAAAAACCGATGCAAAAGTTTGGAATGAAGCCAATTATCGTTATTGGTGGGTTTCTCGTTATTATTTCTTTATTCTTTTTTACAAAAACTTTTTCATTTTGGGTATGGTTCGTACTTAGATTTCTAGTTGGAGTCGGAGATCATATGCTTCATGTGGGAACACAAACATGGATTACGACAACATCAGACCCGAGTAAAATAGGTAGACAAGTATCGATATACGGTGTATTCTTCGGAATTGGTTTTGCTGTTGGTCCGTATTTAGCAAGCACTGTGCAGTACGGTCTTGCAACGCCGTTTATTATATCTACTATACTTTGTTTAATAGGTTGGCTCCTATTACTTCCAACGAAAAATGCATTCCCAGCGCAAGATGAAAGAGAAGTGAAGAGCGAATCATCATTTTCTCGTTATAAACAAGTTGTTGGATTAGGATGGATTGCGCTACTGGGACCACTTGCATATGGCGTACTGGAAGCAATGTTAAACAGTAACTTACCAGTATACGCGCTTCGTAAAGGATGGTCTGTTTCAGAAGTATCCTTCTTATTACCAGCATTTGCAGTTGGGGGCATTATTACACAAATTCCGCTCGGGATATTGAGTGATAAATACGGAAGGGACCGTATTTTAACGTGGACGTTCAGCATAAGTACGGGCATTTTCTTGCTGGCAGCCGTATTTGATCAATATTACTGGATCGTCTTTGCCTGCATGTTGTTAGCGGGTATGGTCATTGGATCGTGCTTCTCTTTAGGGCTTGGATTTATGACAGATTTATTACCGAGACACTTATTGCCAGCAGGTAATATATTATCTGGAATCGCCTTTAGTTTAGGAAGTATACTGGGACCTGTATTAGGAGGCGTATTTATAGAAAAAATACAGTATACAAGCTTTTTTATTGCGGTTATGATTATAATAGGAATTCTCGCAATGGTATATATGATCTACATGAAGAATCAATTCGCATCAAGAAAAATAGAAAGTAGGTTAGGGCATGACAAAACAACCTAATAAAAAGAAATTTGAAGTACTTGAAAATGAAACAATTACAGACTGTTTAGCGCGCATGGAACAAGAAGGATACGCACCGTCTCGTCGTATGGAAGAGCCAATCTTTCATGAAGTGAAGAAAGATGGCAAAACAGAAGTTGAACCGTGCGGTAGAAAAATTGTTTTTGAAGGGAAATTGAAGTAATCCGAATAGCAAATTCTCTTTATAGTATAGAGCCACCCAATTCATTTGAGTTGGGTGGCTTTTTTTAACTGACTAATGAAAGACTAGGCTAAACGATCTTCATTTGTAAAGGTAGTATAGATAGGAATTAACTACATAAAATTGAAGAAAAATGCGAAAGCTTTTTATAAAATATGGAAATGTTAAAACCCCTTTGATAAAATAGCAATATGCAAAAATAATTATTTATAAATTCTCAATGTAATGAATATTCATGTTTAAATATACGAATTTAACTACATAGTTATTGTGCTAAAGGGGGAGAAAGATGTTAGATGAATTGTACAATGCTTTTTTAAATGCATCGGGTTTTACAGAAAGCGCGAGGAAACGAGATCAGTATGATACATTACATGATTATTTAAAAGATCAAGAAAGAGAGTTAAAACGATTCATTCAAGAGGCTGAATCAGCGAAGAGAGATTATGAGAGTAAAAGTAATGGTTTAGAAGCTAATAAAATTCCGGCAGTTGAATTTGAACAAAAACGTCATGAAAAGGATGAAGACTTAAATACAGTATTATCCTATTTTAAAAGTGCATTAAGCGATGTTGGATCTGCGATAGGTACAGCTTATGCAAAGTATTTGGAATATAAAGCGAAAGCAGAAGCGGAAAAAGCGTCAGCATATGCTGCAGCGACCAGAGCTTTCGAAGAAAAGAAAAAGGAAATTGAAAAACTTATCCATTAAGTATACAAAGAATGGAGGGAACTAACATGAGTGGCAAAGAGGTTGAAATTATAGGAAGTAACACTGCAAGTGCCATTTCTTACGCACAAAACATAGAGAACGGCATGAAAGATTCTTTAAATCAAGCGAAAAACTTAAAAGCATACGTTACATGTGCGAAATGGAATGGAAAAACGAGAGATGCCTTTTTAAGTTATCTTGATTTAATCATTCAATATAACTCAGAAATGGTAGAGGCATTTGAAGGACATACGAAAGCTTTGAAAGAGTTAGAGAAAAGTATTCAAACGTATGGCGATATATCGGAAGTAAGGGCGATAAAAAAATTGTGATGGAGAAATGAGGAATAAAAGAATGGGGAAAGAAATGATTTTTGCACCTGCTGAATTATATGTTCTCGCAGGTGCAGCTGGGGTTACCGATATATTTGGATTGCCAAACCGTGACGTAATTATTTTACTTGATGAAGAATGTGTTACGAAAGCAACTGCGAGTTTAAAAGAAAAAGGCTTACTTACAAGTGAAAATGGAATTACCCCCGCAGCTTTTCAAATGATTGAGCTATTAAAAGAATATGAAAATTGTCATGAATACACGAGAATGAATAATGTATTAATTGGCTTTTTAAAAGAGGATAAAGACCGAGTGGCTGTATTAACAGAAATAGAGCCAAATAAAAAATACGAGATCGACTACATACCAAAACCAGACGTATATTTTTCCTTATTAACACGCATTCCTTTCTTATTGAGAGAACCGAGGGAAATAGAAGATACATTTTTCTCAAAGAGAATGACCGAAACAGAACAACAAACATTTGAGGAAAAAGATTTATCAAATAAAGACGTTATAGCGATGGAAACGTATACGAGGCCTCGGAGTAATAGAGGAGGAAAATGGGAATGTTTCTTATATTTCACTGAAGGAGAAGATTTCGTTCAAATAGATGTAGAACGTAATCGATATGACTGGGTGAGCCTCTATGCGGTGAATAAGAAATTGTATGACGTGTTAAAAATGCCGTATAAAAAATTAATTGACCCGAGACAATTCTCGTTAGGAGGTATTGAATAATGCAAGTATCAATGGGAGATGGTGGTTCTGGTGGTGGAGAAGAAGTATTAGTTAATTTTCAAGAACTACTTGATATAGTAATGAAATTAGAAGATATATATAAAATCCATTTAGACGTTATTGGAACGAATATTGAGAGTTTATTAAGCAGTGATTTTTATCAAAAAGGTGAAGCGATGAGAGTAATTGAAAAATACCCTGATATATTACACAAAACACTTGAATTGTCTGAACACTATTTGAGGTCGGCGAAAGTTGTAGGAAATGTATGCGTGGAAATGCTTGAAAAGGACGAACAATTACGTGAAATATTAAGTAAGTTGTAGAAATCACCATACGGCAGGGGGATGAAAACGAAATGGATGTGAAATATAGACCTGAACCATGGCAAGACATGGGAGATGGTATGAATCGAATTACAAAAGATACACTCATAAAATTACGGCGCGCAAATGAATTATTAAAAAAAATTGATGGAAGAATACGAGATTTAGACTCAGATGGTAGTATACATTTTAACCCAAAAGATCAATCGCAAAAAATCGGGGAATTACTCGAGAGCTATTCGACATTACAAAAATATTGCGGAGAAGCAGGGCGATTGGTGTCTGAACATATAGATAAACCTTTTTTAGTAGAAATGGATAAATTCGCTCAAAAAATGAGAGATACATCTATTCTTAGTTTCGAAACAAATAACCGAATTGGCTCTACAACAACGACAGTATTACCAGATGCGCACGCGGGATACGGAAGTGTACCGCAAACAATAAAAACAAAAAAAGATAAAATAACAGTAGAAGATATTTTTAAAGATTCACCCGCATTTGATAACGTACTTAAAGAGGAATACAAAGAACTAAAAAAACAAAATCCAGATGCAAAACTAAATTATGAAGAATACAAGAAAGTAGTCCCATCGACACGAGGATTTGAATACAAATCGATAGAAGATGAACAGAAAAAACTAGAAATGGTGCGAGACATAGGAATAGGCGTAGGAATCATCATCACAACAATCCTTTGTCCACCACTCGGGGCCGCTGCCGCAGTAGTATACGGAGCTGTACAAATTAAAAGTGGTATCGACGGAGAAGACTGGGGAACACATAGGAAATTGAGCCAAGAAGAGCGGGTAGGAAACATCATTTTTGGCGGATTAGACGCAATCCCAGTTGTTGGAGCAGTAGGAAAAGGAGTAAAAGCATTCAAAGGCACGAGTGAATTAGCTGATTTAGCGAAATTATTAAAATTCAAAGAAGGAATGCCTGGTTTTAATCCAAATTTGGGTAAAAATGTGGTACAATCGCTTAAGGAAAATAATCTATTAAAAAATTTAAAAATACAAGGTTGGAAAACCGTAGATAAAATTAATGATGCAGACTACTTCATTAAAGGTCTAGTGGCAAAAGGTGTGGACTCCGTAACCCCATTCGCTAAAGGTGTAGAAATAATGCCAGATGGAAGTGTCGTTAGATCTGGAACGAACTATAGCGGAAAATTCCAAGAAGCCCATGATGCCTCAAAGGCGAGTATTCAGAGTAAGATCTCGAATTTGGAGAGTGGTGGGGTTAAGGGTACGGGGGATATTGGAACACCGCCTCGATATGGTGATAGGCAAATATCAGACGAAGAATATGATATGTTAAGAAGTCAGACACCAACACAGAAATTGAGAGATAAAGTAAATGAGGGTCACGATAAAAAATCAGTAACCCAAGATGAAGCCATTCCTGGGAAAACATTTAAGGGTGCATTGGAAGCTGATCATATTGTTTCGATGGATAGAATTGCTAGGATGGATGGCTTTGGGAATTTAACAGAAGCCCAAAAACTTGAAGTTTTAAATAACCCAGAAAACTTTACAGGATTAAGTAAATCTGCAAACACTTCAAAGCAATCTAAATCATTTGAAGAATGGACACACTATAAGAAGGGGAAACCGGGAGAAATCGAGGTTAACCCGAAGTTTAGGGAAAAAATGATGGTTATAGAAAAAGAACTTGAAAGAAAGATACAGAAACAAATTGACGACTTTAATAAACAAAGAAAAATGGGAGATGAATAGTAGATGGATCAAAAACTTAATTATTTAAAAAGGTACAATAAAAATGTTCGAATATTAACAATCGATGAAATTAGTAGACTGAATGATAATGAGATACCAATTGAATGGAGAGAACTGTTTTATAATGACGATATTAAAGGGAGAATTGATTTACTTCTGAACATATGGAGGGAAAATGTAGGGACTGAATTACGGAATACAATCTCTTACCTAAATAAGCATCTAACAAATATTGAAATTATGAATGTAGAAGGGGCTTATTCGATTTTATACACAATAAGAAATTCCAAAGGAGACATATTATATTACGAAGGGTGTAATCCTCAAAAGGGACAAAAAAATATAGAATTAGAGGATGCATGGGATAAAATACCTGCTTCAATTCGAAGTTTTTATGAAAATGTTCATGATGGATTTTATTACTATGCGAGTGAATCAATGGGCTTAGTTCCACTTGAATCAGTAACATATCTTGGGGACGAGGATATTGAATGGAGTATTATTGATGATTTAGAAGAGCCTATAAAAATCAACCTAGATTCATCGTTTGGCTTTTTCACTAATGGTATGGGGAGTTACGTAGCTATAGATTACAATAATTGTATTGATAACACTGCTACCTTTTGGTCTGCAAAATTAAAGCCCAAATATAATATCAGTTTTTGGAGTTATGTAGATGAGTGGATTGTAATTGGCTTTGAAGCGTAACTAGGTAAAGGTGTTTTTATTATAGTATTTGTCCACGATAACGACAAAGATCTTGGTGATAAAGATTGGACTATTGAAAAAAGAATAGTGACGGATTAATGTTACTTATAAAACAGATGAACTTAAAGCACTTGATTGTCGACTAAAGGCAACAAGTGTTTTTTTTATAGATAGGTATGCTTTGAATGTATAAAAATTATTTTTATGAATTAGGGAAAAAAGAAATTACTAGTATTATATAATTGAAATTAAACTAGCAAAAGTTGCGGACTCCGTAACCCCATTCGTTAAAGGTGTAGAAATACTACCAGATGGAAGTGTCGTTAGATCTGGAACGAACTATAGCGAGAAATTCCAAGAAGCCCATGATGCCTCAAAGGCGAGTATTCAGAGTAGGATCTCGAATTTGGAGAGTGGTGGGGTTAAGGGTACGGGTAAAACCGTAAGTGATTATCTTGATGATATAATTGTGAATGGGAATGTCGATGCCGCTAAGATGAATAAACTAAAAAATGCTATTCAAAATAATACTTTTAGTGTAGATGAGCTGTCTGAGATTAGTAAAAAGATGTCTGATTTAGGCATTACTAAAGAATATAATGAAGCATTAATTAAAATTGATTTTGGTAAGTACCTTAGAGGACTTATAGGTGACCCACCTGCTGCTATGATAAAACCACATGCACATCATATTTTATTTAAAAAAGGCCTTCGTCAGAAGCAACAAGAACTGGTTCGAGAAGGTCAAGAAATATTAAGAAGGTATGGAATAGATCCAATAATTGGTAAAGAAAACCTTGTTTGGGCACCAAATGCTGTAATAGGACAACATAGTTTTGATGCTTTGGAGAATGTCGTAACTCGATTAAGGGCTGTTGAATTTGAGGGTGGTGAGCTTGACGATATCGTTGAAGCTCTTGAAGAATTAGGTGAATTAGCTAGCAGAAGATAATTGAATTTAAGGAGGATATGTTTTGGATAAAAAAATTGTAAACAAAGTAATAAGGAATGCAATTAAATTGGGGGATACTAATGAAGTAAAACAATTAATAGGTGATGATAATGAAATTTTAAACACAATGACTTCATTTGGCACGTGGTTACATGTAGCTGCCAAGAAAGGACACCTTGAAATAGTTGAGTATCTAATTAATAAAGGTATAGATATTGATGCTAAAGGTGGTACATTTGATGCTTCTGCATTAAATTTAGCAGCAGGAGAGGGGCATTTGGAGATAGTAAAGTATTTAATAGAGACCGGCGCAGAATTAGATGTGAGCTTAGCGAAAAGAAATCCATTATTTGGAGCAATTTATGGTGGGCATAAAGAAGTAGTTGAGTTTCTAGTTGAAAAAGGAATAGATATTTCAATTAGATATACTGGAGAGAGTATTAAGAATTTGGATGCATATGAATATGCTAGAGAATTTGGGCAAACTGAAATTGCTGAATATTTAAAGCAGAAGATGGATGAAAAAAAATAAACTGTTAAAAAAGTAAATACTCTATGATGGTTGTACCATCATAGAGTATTACGTGCAATGATAGAATAGAAAACGAAGTATGAGCTTAGGTAAGATGACATTTTACTTGGTGGCGAATATAAACACATGGATTGTATATTAAACTAACGAACTCGTACAAACTCGTAAGTTTTAACGTAGTAGTTGTTACCACATATAAAAGGTGTCAAACTGTTACTACAAAACTTACAAATTTATGCTATTTAAAAATACATGAACTTAAAGCACTTGATTGTCGACTAAAGGCAATGAGTGCTTTTTTAATAGATAAGCATGCTATAAATTTATAAAAATTATTTTTGTGAATTAAGGCTAACCCAAATTACTGGTATTATATAATTGGAAATACATTAGCAAAAGGTGTGGACTCCGTAACCCCATTCGTTAAAGGTGTAGAAATACTGCCAGATGGAAGTGTCGTTAGATCTGGAACGAACTATAGCGGGAAATTCCAAGAAGCCCATGATGCCTCAAAGGCGAGTATTCAGAGTAGGATCTCGAATTTGGAGAGTGGTGGGGTTAAGGGTACGGGTAATATTGGTAAGGGAGCCAGTGGGGCTAATGAATTCGATGATATCTTAATTGATTCATACAAAAATCTGAGGAAAAATAAAGAAATTTCAGGTCAAGCACATCATTTGAATCAAGATGCTGCTTTTAGAGACTATATTCCAACAAATGACGGACTTTCTGTAAAATTGGAAGGAAATATATTTAAAGATATAGATAGCCCCCATTACAATGCTCATAAAAGTTTAGAAGATTTTTGGAATATTTACAGGAAAAATGGAGATCTAGCAGGGCTTAAGCCTAATTTAACAGACTATAACAATGCATTGAGAGATTCTTTAATTAATGCAGGGTTATCAGAAGCACAAGTAAACAAAGCAGTTTCAGAAGCGATCAAGCAACAAATAAATGCTGGTCTTTTGGCTGATGATTTCGTACCTAGAATACCGGGGAGAATTAATTTACCAAAACCAAAACCAAAACCAAAACCAAAACCAAAACCAAAACCAAAACCAAAACCAAAACCTTGATGGAGGAAGTAAAGTGAGATTAGAAAATGAAGTCGTGAAGTCTTTATGTAGAATTGATTTTTTATCACACACTAGAAAATTAGAAATTGATTTTGAGATAGTACCAACTTTAAAATTGGCTAGTAAAAGTATTAATCAATTAAAGTGGGAGAACCTTTGTTTAGATAAAATAGGAGATGTTACTTCACATTTATCAAAGAATTATAAAGAAATGTATAATAAAAATTGGAATAATTTAGCGATGGATATAAAGAAGGAAATTATTCCTATTGTTGATGAAAAATTGTCTGTTCTGATTAGTGAAGGACAACTTTTAGAAAACATGAAAAGTCAAATTTTATTTGATATAATGAATATCGCACTATATAAAAGTTATTCTTTAGTATGCGAGTCTGAATTTTATAATTGTTTATACGAAATATATATAAATGGTTATATTCCATGTGGGTGGACTGGAGAATATCCTAAAGGAAATATAAAAGTTATATGATAAGGAGTGAAGTTTTTTGGAAGAAAATAAAGATTTCCTTAATGAATGTATGAATGTTATAAATACTACCATATATAAGGTTTTTAAAATAGACATCAATGATGAACAAGAAAAGCAAATCTTAGGTGCATACCTTTTTGGAATGTTTAATGGATTAGGACACGAAAAAAATATTAAACCTGTTGACATACAAGGTGCTATGATTCAGATTTTAAACGAAAAACTAAATTATTCTTTAGAGTCTGCTGTTCAATTTAGCCAGTTTCTTATTAATTCCACAGATAAAAATTTCCATCCTACTATGTTTGCTATTATTCATAGAGGATTGGAAGGATATTTCATGTATAAAGATGGTAGAAATGAAGAATTATCACGAGATTTTCATGATATTATTGAAGTTGTTAAAACAGCAACTTAAATTAGAATTAAGATAGTATGTGCTATTTCACTAGATTCTATGAGCGAAGGAGAAAGATTTTTAAAGAATAAAGTGAAATGGCTAAAGCAAGTGATGGGCATGTTAAACTAGAAAGCGGTCGAGATAATTCAAAGCCAATTATTATAGTGAAAGTTTCTTGAGAACTTATTCGGAAACAGGGTACGATGCACATGAAAATAAAAATGACATTTATAGTGGTTACTGGAGTTTTGAAAGTGGAGCAATCGTAAAAATTTTAAAATTAGATGACTCAACTTTGAAAGATACTTCGTACTACCCTTATGATATGGTGCATTACCAAGAAAAATAAATGTAAGAATCCGCAGTGATAAACTTTTACACTGTGGATTTTTTTGTCCATTTAATCGTTTTATTAAGGGTGAAAAAAGTTCATTTTGTTAATCCAATAGGTAAACATGGTGATATAGGTTCTACTACAGCACATAATGAGTTGTTAAAAATTATTGATAGTTCTCTAGATTATAGTACATTTAAAAGAAGATTAAAAAATTGAGCACATTATAGATTGGAAGATGGAATAAATTCATTACCTGAAGGCTTAAGATAATTGATGTTACTATAATTTGTATATAGGGGGATTCATTATGGAAAATCCAGGCGTAATGTCTTTATGGATAGGTAATTTTAGAACTAAGCAAAGCCTAAAAGAATATGTTGAGATTAAGTTTGATGAAGTTGGGGATAGAACTCAATCTAAATTCATGAGAGACTTTAATCTTGATTTTATTGATTATAACCAAGATTTATTAGAGAGCACCTTGATAGAGGACTCCACTACATCGTTGACTACCCTTTTAAGTGGTTCCTCTTACGAAACGGAAATTTTATCACAATTTGTGGAACATTACGGGGAAGAATTGCCAGAAATCTATGATTCTGTTATTAGATTATATGATTTTGAGTACGATGGAGATATAGATGAAGTTAAATTTAAAAGTGGAAATTTAATTTATATGGGGTCAGTTGTATATGAGGAATGGGATGAATAGTTTGTGATTTAGTGAAGGACAACTTTTATAAAATATGAAAGGTCAAATTTTATATGATATTTATGGTTATATTCCATGTGGATGGACTAGAGAATATCCTAAAGGAAATATAAAAGTTATATGATAAGGAGTGAAGTTTTTTGGAAGAAAATAAAGATTTCCTTAAAGTAAAGTTAACACATTAAATAGGGAGTTTAAATGGAGCAATATTTAAAATATTTTAAATTACATAATAAAGTTCCGAGTGAACTCATTGAAAAGTATAAAAATATAGTCCCTAAAAAAATAATAGATTTATGGCAGGTTATTTTATAAAAGTGAACTAAGATGAAGGAAGAGATGTTAAAATATTTTGAACAATCTATAGAAGTATGGCATGGATTTAATAACTCATTTAAGGTACCATGGAATGAGGCATTTATACCGACTATATATGAAAATGAATGAGTTGGAGGTTGATGAATTATGAATCTTAGTTTTGAATATACTTTTAAACAAATTAAAATAGAAGATATAGAGAGTTTTGAAAAAAATAATGGATTAAAATTACCAGATGATTATAAGAGTTTTTTATTAAAGGATAATGGTGGTAAATCTAATAGAAGGAGATTTAGTACGAAAGATGATGTGGTTACGTCATCAATTATGATATTCTTTCCACTATCAGAGGAAACAGAAAATAATCTGCAAAATTCTTTAAATTATTATATCAAGGGGAATAAATTACCCTCTAAATTTATTCCGATAGGGAAAGACCCGGCTGATAACATTATATGCATATCAATCCATGGTAGCGATATAGGTAGTGTTTATCACTGCCATACATACCATATAGATGATGAAGGAGAATTAGAACCAAAATTTATTAGAAAAATAGCTTCTAGTTTCACAGAATTTGTTAATGAACTTTCTGAAAAATAGAATTGCATTATTAGCGAGTAAATATGTAAAATATCCAAATTAACTAGCTTTAGTTGGACTATTGAAAAAAAAGAATAGTGATGGATTGATGTTACTTATAAAACATATGAAATTAAAGCACTTAATTGTTATTTTGGACAACAAGTGCTTTTTTCATAAATGTATTTAAACTTAATGAATAATGCGCGGTATATATTAATAAAAGAAAATAAATTGTTAATATTATATAATTGAAATTAGAAGAGCAAAAGGTGTGGATTATACCAAAGAGTATTCTTTGAGAAATGATTTATTAACTCTTATGGAGGAGTGTGAATATGAAAGTTAATAATTCTGACTATGGAGGTTTTATTGTTTCTAAGAATGTTGTAGCCGGAAAACCAATACGTTATACATTTAGAGAAAAATCAGAAGTTCCTCAATTAAATGGGTGGACTATTTACTCTTCAGAAGATAATGATGAATATGTAAGTGATTCTAGTAATTTTCAAGTTTTAGGAGCAAACTCTGTATTAGAAATAGCCCCAGTTATGTTAGAAATTTTTGATGCTCCCTATGGAACAGACCTATGTTGGTTGTATAAAGAAGGTGTTCATGTAGGGTTTTATGATTTGATAAGTGAAGATGAGAAAGATATTGGTCAAATTGTAAAAGGAAATTGATGCTATTTTGTGAGTTCCTTGATCACTAACAAAAATACATTTCCAATAAGAAAAGTCAACAGCGACGTTAGGAGAACGAAATGGTCTGTTGACTTTTTTTTATAGTGTCATTTCATGACAAGATTTATTTATCATCTTCGTTTAAGTTAATGGTTTCTTTGTTTTTACGAACTTCAAGGATAGCTTTTCTCATGTCTCGTTCGATTCGTTGCTTGTAAAGAAGTTCTGTAAATGCTCTAAAGTATTCATTACCACTTCCAACATGCACTCGAATCAATCTAAATAAAAAGCTCGCCTTTTTCAATCGTATTTTTTCAACAAAAACCGACATTCGCTCGTAAATCCTCAATAATATTAATTTCATCGGCAATACCATTGATATTATAGTTTGTCCGCTTAATATTCTAAGATTACAATGAGACTAGATAAAAGTTTATATATTAAGCCAGATGATATACAGTTTAAAAAGTGTACAAGGATATGAAAAGAGGAAATTGAAAAAGGTAAAGTGCAAAGAGAACTTTTTACTCCACAATAGCTTGATCAGATTGAAAAGGGAAGAGCTAGAATAAAGGAGGTTACTTGGCGCCATCATCAGGTTCCTGGAAAGATGTAATTAGTATTAGAAGATATTCATGGGGCAGTTAACCATATTGGTGGAAATAAATGATGGGGAGAGGGTATGAGATGAGAAAAGATTTAGAGTGGGAATATGCTGATGCAGAAGTATCAGAAACTAAGATTAAAGAAATTGGATTACAATTAGGCTTCCAGTTACCTCAAGATTATATTGAGTGTGTAAAAATAAATGGAGGTGCGAGTGTATTACCAGAAGAATTTAATGTAGGCAATGTAGAGCGTTGCTTTGGCAGTTTATTTAGTTTTGATGAGGAAAGTAGTGAGTACATTGTTAAAAAGTATGAAATATACAAGCTTACGCTTCCGCAAAATGTATTCCCTATTGCAATTGATCCAGCTGGAAATTTAATTTGTTTAGATTATAAAAATAATACAGAAAACCCAATTGTAGTTTTTTGGGAACATGAGAATGCTGGCGAGAAAGAAATGTTAATGCATCAAGAAGGTTTAACAGAAGCACAAGTAGAAGAACTAGCAAGAGAAAATATATTTTACATTGCAGATACATTTACTGATTTTTTAAGTGAATTACATGATTAAAAATATAATGATGAATGAAAAATAAAGTTTATGTGAAGTGGATAAAAAAATAATAGGATATTTGAACTATATACTCCATGATGGTTGTACCATCATGGAGTATTATGTGTAATGATAGAATAGAAAAAGAGGTACGAGCTTTGGCGAGATGACATTTTATTGGGGGCTGAATATAAACACATGGAATGTATATGAAACTAACGAACTCGTACAAACTCGTAAGTTTTAACGTAGTAGTTGTTACCACATATAAAAGGTGGAAGAGAAATTATGCTAAGGGATAAAATCAAAAATGATATATATTTTAACGAATTTATCGATTATGAGGAAAAGAGAATAGAAAAGTTTTTAATATTGGTTGAAAAGGTTATTGAGGAAAGAGGCAAAGATGATAAAGGTGTAAAGAATGGATATATAGCGTTACAAGGGTATCATTTTAATAAATTAAGGGCAATGTACTCGGCAGGTTGTTCTATTCAAACTATTCGTGATTTTTTACCTGAAGTAATAAATATAATGGAAAAAGTGTGGAATAAAGAAAGTGGATATATACGTATGTTATGGATGATATCTATAGCAGTAATGCTCAATGTTGAAGATAAGGAATTTAATAGACTAATAGCGATGGTAAGGAAAGAAGGATTAAATGATTATTTGATTAATTATTTTATTGCTTTTAGAAATAGTGAGCCATCAGATTTTTATGATCAGAGTGAGTTTTATGTAAAATATCCATATTTAAAATTAAAAGAAGTAATTGAGAGTAATAAAATTTCACAAGAGAATTCTATAAAAAATTTAGGGGAATATATAAAGGAATATTGGTATAAGGGACATTCAGAAGAAGCATGGTACGATGCACATGAAAATAAACATGACATTTATAGTGGTTACTGGAGTTTTGAAAGTGGAGCAATCGCTAAAATTTTAAAATTAGATGACTCAACCTTGAAAGATAGTTCATATTACCCTTATGATATGCTGCATTGCCAAGAAAAATAAATGTTAGAATCCACAGTGATAAACTTTTATACTGTGGATTTTTTAAATTTTTGTTTAAGTACCTACTAAGGGTACGTGTGAAGTAAAGGACCTACATAACGTTCCGCGAATTGATGAAATGGAAGTAAACTGTAATTATAAAACTAAATTAGATTCAGAAGAATTTGCAAGACAGTTAAAGGATCAAGAAAAAGGTATGAATGCATTAAATGTATATGAGTACCAGCAAAATCGGAAGCGATTTATTGATGAAGGTAGAGCAATAGGAGGAAATGTAGCACAACAAGCAGCAGGAGAAAGAGCATTAAGAGATAAATTGAA
The DNA here is from genome assembly GCF_008368785.1 of Bacillus sp. AY3-1. Taxonomy (NCBI): domain Bacteria; kingdom Bacillati; phylum Bacillota; class Bacilli; order Caryophanales; family Bacillaceae; genus Bacillus; species Bacillus sp. AY3-1. The sequence goes on from NZ_QORZ01000016.1 coordinate 160,281, forward strand.
TAAGGATTAACACTTAAAGAAGTGAATGAATGAAAACTCAAGCGGTCTTATATAATCCAGGTCAAGTCGCTGGGGAGATTTAGTATTTATGTTCTCAATGGAGGATTGAATAAATGTTCTAGATGAACAAATTTGAAAAATATCTTCGAGCGTGAATGAAGAGCAATTGAAGGAATTTGAAATGATATCGGAGGTTTCTAAATTTGGAAGATAAAATATTAAATGAAGAATACGTTATGAATAATGGCGAGAAGTTTGGAGAGGATTTATCCTTTTTATGTTTGTTATTTGATGAGAACGCACAATATTTGGAAGTCTAAGTCCAAGCCCATCGACTTAAGATTTTTATAACAACCCATTCTAAAAATCACATATATTTTTGTTTCGGGATGAATAAGGATAAATTTGGAATAAAGGTATACAAAGGGGGATTCTCTACAACCGTAATACATGTTATCATATTATTAAAATCCCTAAAATTTCCTTTAAGAGCAAAAATGAGCTTATATTTGTTTATTTATTTTATGTTACAGTTCCATATGGTAGTCAATTAAAAAACTTTTAAATAGGAGTATACATAATGAAAGCAAAGAAACTCGTAATGTTAGCAATTCCAGTTATGTTATTAGTAGGTTGTGGGACAGATAAAGTAGACTCAAAAGCGAAGGATAAAGTAGAGTCTAAAGCAGAAACAAAAGAGAAGTTATCGAAAGACATTTATCCAGTACGTATGACTAGCTTATCATCTGAGTTAATGGGAAAAATCACGAATATAGTAGAAGTAGCAATGAATAAAGAAAAGGATGAGAAAACTTTAAAGAAAGAAGTCCTAAAACAAGAATCTGAGTTACAAACAATCATTGCTAAATTTGATAAGATTGAACCACCAAAAGAGTATGCAAAATCACATAAAGATTTACTAAAAGCAGTTGATTGTTATAGTAAAGCTTACTCAAAACAAGCTAAGTATTTTAAAGCAAATGAGAAGGATATAGACCCTGATAAGAAACAGGAAATCACAGAGTTAATCGAACGAGGTAATAAGTATTGGATATCAGGATTCCAACCTGTCCAAGACGAAACATCTAGAGTAGGCGCTGTGAATGCAAATAAAGCTGTAAAGGATAAGCAGAGTGCATTGGGGGATACAGACTCTGACACGATAAAAAGAACAGATGATGCTCCTAAGTCAAACGATGTATCTAATTTAGAAGAAGTTACGAAGTATAAGCAAGACATTATAGACAGTTCGAATGCAATTGCAGATACAATGCACTTAATTGAAGGAATAGCAGGTTCAGACATCAAGGCTTATGTACAGAAGAAAAGTGAAATCCAACTAAGTGTAGGTGGAGCAAAAGCAAATGCTAAGAAACTAAAGAACTTAAAAGCCCCTTCAGGATTTGAGGGAGAACAAAACGAGATAAAACAATCCATGCAATATTATGAAGATGCTTTCCAACTTCTATTTGATGCAATAGAGCAAGAAGACCAAGCTAAACTTCATGAGTCAATGGGTAAGACACATATAGGTGCAAAGATATTTGATGAAGCAACAAAGGGTATTGCAGATAAATCAAAACAATAAAGGGAATATGTAAATGAAACGTAAATTGTTATCTTTAGTTGTTCCAATCATGTCATTGTCAGGAATAGCTTGTTCTAGCAAAGACATTGCAGAAGAAAAGAAGACTGATAGTTTGCAAGTAGCTGTAGATTATCAACTACCCCCACTGAGATGAAACATTTCAGTGGGGGCTTGAGTTAGGACGCTAGGTCTTTTCGTCTATCGCTAGGAAGTTTGACGCTCTAGCATTCATGCCACCTTATGGTAACGCCCCAAGTATGTTTTTGGTTGGTACTAGAAACGAACGATTGTTTCGAAAAACGGCAGCCCTGTTGTGATAATATCAAGTGATAAACCCGATTTAAATGGGATTCCTCCTCAACCAAGACTTTGGGGAAGAATAGTGAAATTTATTATACTGATCCAAGTAGTGGTAAAGTGACTCACATATGGAACTATAATCCGATTCTACCTGGTGGAGGTCAGGTTATGGCTGTACCCTCAAAGCTACATCCAGGGTTAGGATGGATTCATAATGCTGAGAAAAGCGCAGGAGTTTTGGGAAATGACCAAAAATATGCTGAACTATTAGAAAAGTAAGGGTGATTATTTTGGTAATGAAGGATGCTATGAGCAAATATTTTAATTTAAGAAAAGAATATTTTGATAAAGGGTTAGATTTTTTATTTAAAACGCCATATAACGAAGAAGTGGCTTCATTTATATATATAAGGGTGAAATGGATGATGAAGAAGAAATTTCATGGAAACCTATTGAAAAAAATAATAAGAATGATTTAACGACGATTGAGGAAAAATTTGGAATTAAATTGCACACTTCAATTGATGATTATTTTAATTCTTATTGGTTTGCTGATTTAGATGGATTTATTGGTAATCATTATATTAGGCTAGAACCTGTATTACCAAATATTGAATTGGATTCCTTCGAAAGTAATTTAGAAGGGTATAAAAATAATCATAATAAGGTTGATAAGACTCCAATAGGTGTAGAGGGGAACGGTTTGATAGTTGTGTTAGATAATGTAAGTGGTAAGGTTGAATTGGAGAATTTTGAACGAGGTTCGTTTAAAGTGATTTCGGATAGTCTAGATGAGTTAATTTCTAATTTAAAGTTACAAAAATAATATACTAAGAACATTTATATGAAAAAATGTCTGATATGAAGTGTAGACCGAGTGTTAGATACAATTGGACTGCAGTATTTTATAGAAAGATGTGATTAAGATCAAGCTAAGACCTACAAAATTTATGCTATTTAAAAAACATATGAAATTAATGCACTTGATTGTCTACGAAAGGCAACAAGTGCATTTTTTATACATAGGCATGTTATAATTTTATTAGGGGATTATTTAGACTATATAAATAATTTAAATTCAATTCAATGAATAGAAACGATAGATAACATCATAGCAGGATTTGAAAATGTAGAAACTACCTAATCTCAACAGACAGATCCTTATGATCCTAATGAAGAAAAAAATATATATGAGTACATTGTGGATTATTGCAATAGACATATATAGGATAGGAGAAAATATGGCAGTTATAGATTTGGATCAGATAGATGCAATTGGAGTAGAAGGTAAAAACCTAAAGTTGTTAATAATAGACTATCTAGACTGGGAATATGAAGACATGCATCTAGACGTACTACAAGAAAAAATTAATCATTACTTAATATATATTGAAGATAAGCAGTACTTTAAAGATTACGGAGACAACTTTGAGAAAAAAATAATTGATATACATTTCCAACATAGTGTTTCGGAAAATGGATTGAAATTTCTGGATGTAGTTTCCAGTCAGCTAAGTAATACTGACATTTTCATCGATATTCACTTACCAGAAGAATAATTCTTTATTGAGGAGTGATTTCTAATATGAAAGAGGTTATGAAAGACTATTTCGGAAGATTTATAGATAAATGGATGGAGTACAACAACTCATTACCGCAAATAGCATGGAATGAAGATGTAGATGAATTTATATATTTGGGTGAAGAAGATGAATATGGATATATTTGTTGGAAACCAATGGAGAAGGGAGTGGAATTTTCCTTCGATGAAATTGAAAGTCAATATAACGTTCAGTTACATGATTCATTGAAGCAGTATTTCACTTCGTATTGGTTTTTAGAACTAACAGGATGGATTTCTTCTTATAATATTAATTTGCATCCGGTTATTCCAGGGATTGAACCAGATTATTTTATTTCACTTGTCAAAGACTATGCAGAATCTAAAAATGATATTTTTAAGTATATCCCAACTGGTTATGAATCAAATGGGATGTTAATAGTGTTAGACAACAATACAGGTGAAATTTTAGTTGAGGATTTTGAATTAAATGAGTATAAAAAAATAACTAATAGCTTAGAAAACCTCATTTCACAATTGAAATTTAGGTATAAAAAATAGAAATGCATACCAACAGACAGCAAGAAAAAGAGCGTTAAGAGATAAAATTGATAAGCTATTTGAACAAGGGTTAACACCTAAAGAAGCGAATGAAAACTCAAACAGTCTTACATAATTTAGATCAAGTTGCTGGGGAGATTTAGTATTTATGTTCTTAATGAAGGTATTGAATAAAGTGAAACTGGGGGTTTTGTTCATCCCCACTGATTAAAGTTTCACTTTATGAAAAGGTATTTGAGGTGTATAAAATGGGAGGATGGCCCTGTGGATGGAAAGGTGAGTACCCCGAAGGGAAAATGATTGTCTACTTACCAAATGAAAAATGAAGGCTTACATACCGACATACTTTATAAATTTAATGAACTCTATTGTGAAACGATTATAGAGAGATGACAGGCAATACGTTTAAATATCTTGATAGTTCAGGAGGGATTATTAAATGATTAATCTATCTAATATTCCAGATTTGATAGAAAAGTCGGCAGCGAGTGATATTGAAATTCAAGCAGTAGAAAATCGCATGAATGTTACATTACCTAATGTATATAAGGAATTATTGAGATGTACAAATGGCTTTTCAATAGGTGGTGGGTTACTTATTTATGGTACGGAGCATATTGCAGAAAGGAACGAGGTTTGGGAAGTAGATGAGTATGCGAGGGGGTATGTCTCAATTGGTGATGACGGTGGGGGTAATGTATTTTTAATGGCTCAACATGCAGAGGAAAAAGAGGTGGTAGTAATTGATTCTGGGGACATGAATCCAAGCCATGCTACTGTAATTACCGCTGATTTTAAAAAATGGGTGAATAGTGGTTGTGTAAGTGAAATAGAACAGAAAACGATAAATAAGTCGTCTGATATATGTAATATAGTGTTAGTGAAAACTCCTAGTGAAGGTTTGAAAGATTTAATAAGAATAAAGAACGTATTAGAGCTTGAGATTTCCGCAATTGATTTGCTAAAGGGTTCAAAAAATCTTCCTTATATAATAGTAGAGAGATTTCCATACGGTAAGGCGAAAAAACTCATTGAAAAATTAGCAATTGATAGTACTATACTGAGTATAGAAACGACTGGAAAAAACAGTTAATATCAGAGGGTAACTTTCATACGAATAGAGAAATCGATATGAATCCAAGGGAGTAAATAGGGAGAGTTAAAAATGATTATAAATGATGCAGTTTTTGGTGAGATTGAGTATACATATGGATGGGTTAAGGACATTAACGTTGAATTTTGTGGAAAAGAAGTTGAAATAGCATTGATAGTGAAAGGTGAAGAAGACGGTAAGTTTGATGAAGGACAATATACTGCTTATAATTCATTATTGCAAAATTGGGAACAATTGCAGCAAGTTTTTTTACAAGTGATTTTAGACTATTACAAGCAAGAGCGTCAACAATTAGGGTATGATATTGGATTTAATGAAAATTATCCGTATATCGAAACAATTGACCAATTACTTAGGAGGATCACATTAGTTGGAATTGTAGTCCCATATGGAGATATTCATGAAGAGCGAGATATTGGGATAACTTTCGATTGTACGTGGGATACAGAGAATGGATTAGGAATACGTTTACTAAATGAAAAAGTAACTGAAGTGGGGTATCAAGACGTTGCTATTTGAATTTTAATCTAAGGAGTGAAAAAGTAATATGAAAGAATTTGAGGAAAGGTTTAGTGAATTGCAAGCTGATATGATATCTATATGTTTGGAATATGTTGAAGATAGAGCGGATAAAGTGTACGTTTATGCTTCGCGTGAGGAAGGCATTATTTCGGGAAGTTTCTTTTATTGCATTAACAATAAATATGTAAAATGTCACAAAGTAAATGATGCATTGGAAGATGGAGACGGAAGATATGATGTGTCTATCAAAAGACAGTCTATAGTATTGCGCATTATATGTGAAGATATTGAGAAAATTGAAGAATTATGCAAAGGGTATGAGCGTGACATGCCAACTGAGATGAAATTAATATATGATGTTCATAGTGGCAAGTTTAAAGCTCAATATAAGTATGATTTAGTATATACGAATGATGAAGTTAAAACAGCTAGCCATATTGCTGATGAATGGTTTGAGGAAGTGAAAAATAATAACCTTTAAAAGGGGTACAGTAATAGTTATATCTTAGTTAAATAGATAATGAGTGGGAGTAGAAAATGGAGAAATCAGTATTAGAAAAAATAGAATTAATTAAGGATATTTTAGGTAATGATCCATTTTGTTTGCTTATTGGTGAAATTATAGAGGTAGAAAAAACGGATGAAAAATTAGAAGAAGGCCCTTTGAAAGATTATAATTTTATTATAAAAAAATATGAAATGTTGAACGGTGGAGTAATTACTATATATGGTCATCTAAAACGCGAAAGTATTCAATTTTATACGGAGGACATGCCAGGTGGTGCTGATAAGTGGATTTGTATAGGGAAAATTCAAAGATATCCATTGTTTATTAATAAGATGAATGGAGAAGTTTCTTGTTTGTATGGAGATTTAATTAATCAAAATTTTATTATTGAGTCATATGGTGATTTTAATAATTTCTTACAACATTATTATGTAGGAAAAAGATATTGTGAATTAGGTAATAAGTTTGTTCAATTTGGAGGAATTAGTGAAACCGTAGGAAGCAAAGAGGATGATTGGTATCAGTTATTAGAAAGTAATGGTTTATTATGATAGATTAATTGAACGTATTATGAACATAATGATGTGAAAATATGTGGAAAATTATAATAATGATGTTATAAAAAGGTGGAGAAGTCAATGGATTTTAATGAGGGAATATCAACTTTATATAAAATGCGTTTTCTAGAGAATGAAGGGGATGATATTGAAGTTTTTGAGAGTATTCTCAATGAATTAGCGAATAAAGGGACAAATGATATAATTCCTGATCTTTGTATAATTTTTGATGATGATATTGCTGAGCCATCAGCGGGTGACTACCTTATTGAAACGATTTTTTATATTGCTGAACATTCCGGGCGAGAGGAAGGGCTATACAAATTAGCTATTAGTATTCCTAAAATGTTACCTCATGCAGAATTCTGGGCGGAAAGAATTCATCGGACACTTTTACATTCAAAAGATTTAGTCGTATCGTATATGAATGTTTTAGAAAATATAAATAGTTCAACAAAGCAAATAATTAAAGGGATTCTTCTTGAGATAAAAGAGGACGACCCAGATTTATATTTAGAAAAAGTAAATTCAATCTTAGAGAAATTGTGATAAGGGGATACTATGGAAAAGATAAGTGATTTTATATGTTTCGAAAAGCCGTCGCAAGAGATTGTTGAAAAGTATACAGGTAAAGTTCCTGAACAAATAATAGATTTATGGAAACAATATGGATTTGGAAGTATATTAAACGGATATTTAAGGTTCATAAACCCAGAAGAATATTTAGATATATTAAAGGAAAGTTATATCCGTTATGAAGAGGCTATCCCGGTTTTTACAACAGGTATGGGAGATATTCTTGTGTGGGAAAATAACTATTTATTATTACTTAAGTATCGAAAAGGTACGGTAGATGTAGCAGGTGGAAAATTTAAGTTTTTCTTTAAAAATATGAAAGATGACTATTTTCTAGAGAAAGTATTGGATTGGATGCCTTACAAGCAGGCAATACACAGGTACGGAAGTCTTGAAATTGATGAATGTTTTGGTTACACACCGTTACTTCAATTAGGTGGATTAGAAAAAGTAGAAAACTTACAAAAGGTTAAACTTATCGAGCATGTTTATTTAATTAATCAATTTATGGGCCCAATAGAATAATGATGGTACGTATTGTTATATTTATGAATACAGTGACGCGTTTTATATTGAAAATAAAACAAGCATAGCCACGCCCTAAGTTTAGCAAGGTGTTATGCTCGTTTTAGGTTATAAGATTAAATAACTTTATTGCATTTTTACAATTTTGGGTAATACTTCGATAGTTAGGAAAGATTCTAATCTTCTTCCTCTTGGGCTAATGATAAAGAGATATCATCACGTACAACAGACAGCTTCTTCTTTTCTCCATTTGGATACACAATACTCCATAAAGCATATCCATTGTAACGATCTGTGTAATTTTCATCACCTTTAACATAATTTACTGCCGCAATGGCAGCAGCTGAAGGACTACTATATTCTTTCCCTTCAAAAAGGATTTTGCCACTTGTTAAGTCGATTTCTGCTTTTGTTATGGAACCTCCATAAGTAGCCTCTAGGTATTTTTCGTCTTCGTTTAGTCGTGAATATACCTCTTTCCAAGAAATGTTTGATTTACGAATCGGAGAAGACGTTTTGACCTTTCTTTCTTCAGGTGTCTCATTTTTCACTGCATCGAATATCTCATCTAATACGTCCTTATATTTATCATATATAGCTACACACAACTCATCGTTTACTCTTGCCATCGGTTTATTCACTCCTTTATAGACCATGCGAAGATTATGGATATATTCCTCTAAAATATTTTTATTTGCTGTTGTAATTTTTGGGTGATTCACACAAGGCAATATAACAAAATCATATAGCCCCTGATAATCAATTTGAATAAATTCGGGACATTTAGGTTTTATCGTGGCATCTGGAGACAAAAAGACCTTTAGTTCATACTGATACGATTCCTCCATCTGTTTTAAGATTTTCGTATAGGTTTCAGTCTGGTCTTTGTTTTCTCTTGCCAATACCTTATTTTCCACAATGATTCTCATCGAATCATTTGTCATATATAAATCAAATCGAGCCCGCAATTCCTGGTTTGTTTCTGGAATAACTACAGACTCGGCTACCTCAGTTGCCACTTCTAATTCCTCTAGTTTAAGTGATGGATCCGATTCGATTAAAGCAAAATTAAAACCGGTTTTCTTACTTGATATATTTTCCTCACTAATATAGTAGAGAAAACGCTTCAGTGGGAAAGTACCTAAATTCAATGAAGACATTGGCGAAAGTAACCAACTGATAAAAGAACTATGCATCGTTTCGCGGTGTCCAAAACCCAATAATTGAAACAAGCTTTCTTTTTCAAAAGATTCTTGTAAGCGCAAGAAATCAGGATCGCTAATTAACTTATTCAATTGGGTTTTCAACTCTTTTTCATTTCTTATCATCTTTTAACCTCCAAATCTTAGTAGATATAAATATCGTAAACTAAAGTTACTGTAATAATTAAATTTTTTATAAAAATAATAAAAAATACGAAACTTTACTCCAAGTGTATAATCAATATTTACCCTGCTATTTGTAGGTAGTAAAACTCCATCTCAAAATTCAGCTAGTGCAAAGAAGTGAGGTGAGAGTCAGGCTGCTCGTAAAAACTCGATTAGTAAGTAAAGGCTAATAATTGGTGTGGAATGAACAAAAACTTACTAACTAAAGTTTTACTTTATTTTAAACCTACAATCATCAAGTGGTTGATCGCTTTATGTCACAACGAATTATTGGTAAAACCTTATAATCAAAATTTAAAAAAATTAAATAAAATGTTAAAGTATGTAATTATTTGTTTTATAATGGAATTGTGGTTTGGTAAGAATATTTTAAATGTTTGTAATGTAAATCAAACAGGAGGGTGTAAATATGGGGAGGAAATATGTAATTAGGATTCTAGCTTTACTCTCTATCATATCTCTTTTCTTTAACTTAATGTTACCAAAGGCTAGCGCAGAAATTGAAAAGATTCCATCATTGAAAACAACAGCTACAAACAAAGCTGATGGCGGAAAAAAGATGCATGCAAAGGAGTCTATCACGATCCAAGACAAAGTAGAGTACACTAACTTAGTTGTTGGTAAAGAGTACACTGTAAAAGGTAAACTAATGAACAAAGTTATTAACAAGCCATTATTAATTGATGGAAAAGAAGTAACAGCTGAGACTAAGTTTACAGCAAAAGAAACGAATGGTTTTGTAACATTAGACTTTCCTTTCGTTGGTGCAGAACAACAAGGAAGAGAAGTGGTAGTGTTTGAAGAACTATATGAAAATGGTGTTTTAGTGGCAACCCATGCTGACATTAATGATGTAGGGCAAACAGTTCGATTTGTAGAACCGACAATAAAAACAACAGCAACAAACAAAGCAGATGGTGGAAAAGAGATGCATGCAAAAGATTCCATCACGATTCAAGATAAAGTAGAATACAAAGATTTAATCGTAGGGAAAGAATATGTTGTAAAAGGTAAACTAATGAACAAAGTTACGAACAAACCATTATTAATTGATGGAAAGGAAGTAACAGCTGAGACTAAGTTTACAGCAAAAGAAAAGAACGGTTTTGTAACATTAGACTTTCCTTTCGTTGGTGCAGAGCAGCAAGGAAGAGAAGTGGTAGTATTTGAAGAGGTATATCAAGACGGTGTTTTAGTGGCAATTCAATCTGACATTAACGATGTGGGGCAAACGGTTCGATTTGTAGAACCAACAATCAAAACAACAGCGACAAACAAAGCAGACGGTGGAAAAGAGATGCATGCAAAAGATTCCATCACGATCCAAAATAAAGTGGAATATAAAGATTTTATTGTAGGTAAAGAATATGTTGTAAAAGGTAAATTAATGAACAAAGTAATGAACAAACCATTATTAATAGATGGAAAGGGAGTAACAGCTGAGACTAAGTTTACAGCAAAAGAAAAGAATGGTTTTGTAACATTAGACTTTCCTTTCGTAGGTGCAGAACAAAAAGGAAGAGAAGTAGTAGTGTTTGAAGAGGTATATCAAGATGGCGTTTTAGTGGCAATTCAATCTGATATTAACGATGTAGGGCAAACAGTTCGATTCGTAGAACCAACAATAAAAACAACAGCAACAAACAAAGCAGATGGTGGAAAAGAGATGTATGCAAACGAATCTGTCACGATCCAAGATAAAGTGGAATACAAAGACTTAATCGTAGGAAAAGAATATGTAGCAAAAGGTAAACTAATGGATAAAGCAACAAAGAAACCTTTACTAGTTGATGGTAAAGAAGTAGCAGTAGAATCTAAGTTTACGGCAAAAGAGAAGAATGGTTCTATCACACTTGATTTCACATTTAATGCTTCTAAACTACAAGGTAAAGAAGTAGTAGTATTTGAAAAACTATATCAAGATGATATTTTAGTAGCAATCAATGTTGACATTGAAGATGCGGACCATACAGTGAAGTTTAAAGTGGAAAAATTAGGAAAACCGCAGCAGGAAAAGCCGCAATTAGATCAACCTAAAACAGGGAAAACGTCAAAATCTGGAACATTACCAGCTACAGGTGGAAATACGTCCTTTATGTGGTTCTCAGTCGGAGCCGGTCTTTTGTTATTAACTCTTGGAGCAATATTATTTATGAAACGTAGAAATGCATAATAATTAATTAGTCTTTTAGACAGAAGGTATGGATAGGAAATATAGTCATAAAGAAGGGCTCTCTTTTGATTCGTTTTTTCAAAAGAGGGTCTTTTCTTAGTAATATGCTGGTTGGTAAACGAAATGTGACTAAGGAATATATGTATAGAACTAGATACAAGTAATAGTTGAGGAAAGGCCATTGTTGGAGTGGTGAAAAATAGAAATAAAATTTATGATAATTAAATAGGAGGACATAGTGAACAAGAAAAGGCAGTTAATTCAACAAGTAAAAGTCGTGATACATAAGTTGGAGAAAGACTATGTGAAAGATATTAATAGTGGTATTTTACAATTAATATATAAAAGATATAAGAAAGCGTTAGAAATATTAGAGAATAACGAGGATATTAAGGGAATAACCATTGTGGGTGGCGTACGTGCATATATGGACAGTCACAATGATTATCCACATATATTATTAGAAGAATTACATAAAGCTGAAACAATCGCCAAAGAATTAACTAACAGATAGTGATAGAGGAAAAACAAGAAGTGATAAAATAAGGGAGAAGTTTTATAAAAAGCAAAATATAATTCTTGTAATGCTTGAGAATAAGGAGAGCTATTATGAAGATATGGCAACTTACAAATTTATTAGGCAATGATGAATTAACTACGTGTAATAAAAATGGACAAGAAGTATTTGAAGATGGATTTAATTGATGTAATAGAAAAGTTGAAAACTAATGATCATATTAATTTAATTATCCAATTCATTTAAAAGGAGAAATTTATATGGACTATCAATCTGAGGTTAAGAGATTATATAGTTGTAGATTTTTAAAAAATCAATCGGAATGTGAAGAGTTTGACAGTGTATTAGAAAACTTAGCAGATTGTGATGATGAGAAGCTTATTAAAGAGTTGTGTATAGTATTTGAGGATGAAACACAAGAGGAAGAAGTTATGTTTGGTCTAGTTCATTTTATTGAAGATTTTGAAATGGGAAAATATCTAACAGAGATGCCTAGAGCTTTACCAAAAATGGTTGAGAGTGCAAAAGAGTGGGCAATGCTACTAAACATAAGAATTTTAAATAATGATTTATATAGAAGTGAGTATGCTAAAGTACTTGTAGGAATGAATCATGATATACAACTAACGATAATTAATTTACTTAATGAAATTATTGCTGATAACCCTAAAAGATTTGAGAGGACTGCCAATGAGGTTCTTAGTCAATTACAAGGAGTTCATAAAAATAAATAAGAATTGTAGAACTACTGTATTATAGATAAAACTAAGAACACCCTAGCGAAGAGCTAGGGTGTTTGTGTTATATAGTTTCACCATATGCTTCCGAATTAGGAGCAGGAGTAATCAACGAACCTTTTGTAGCGTTTCCTATAATAGAATGAAAGTGTTTAACGTTTAAATATAGGAAGAAAAACAATTAAGCTTTTATTTTATTTAAAATGGTTACTCTATTAGTAGTGAATAATAAATAATTTTGTTTTACTGTCTTAATTAAAATACGATCAGTTGTACCATATGCTGTTCCAATTCGAATTGCGCTTTTTTCTTCAACACCAGCATATGTATTATCTTCCGTTACCTCAGTGATTTCACATAATGGAATATGAATTTTAGAGAATTGCCATGAAATAATTAGTTCATCTTTTGTTTTTTCAACATGAATACCTAACATATTACCAGAACCTTTCTATAATAAAATTTTACTCGTAATATTTTATTATACAAATTTATAAATTTTATTTCTATTTTTTTACAGAGAGTATACAATTAACAACGAGAAAATGTTCATTATTACTTTCATTCCTATTATAACGAATTCTACAATAGAAAACAGAACGTATATTTGGTATAATCGAAATATACTATATGAAACGATGTACATGAGTTTGAGATTTATGAAAAAAGGTAAGTAATACATAATAATACATACGCTATAGGATTCAGTTCATGTTATACAAATCAATCGTTAGAAAGGAAAAGAAGTATGAATCAAATTTCATTCGAAGATTTATTTGAAGAAGAAAACAAACCAGAAAAGGTGGAGGTAGCTGAGATTTCCGTACCTTTATCGCCCTTACAAAAGGATATTTTAGAATTAATTAATTGTGAAGAAATAAGTGCACTTGAGTTATGCGAACAATTAATACGAGCTGGTAAAATATCAGATGAAAGATTCACAACGAATAAGCCTAAAGCATATGGGCAAGTATGCTTACTATTAGAAGGGTTTGTTAAAGAAGAAAAGCTTATTTTTGTCAAAAGTGATGAGAAAAGAGATAGAGTATATAAATTGAAAGACGAAGATTCTAACGAATAAAATGTATAAAGTATAGTAATGAAATATGGAAGTCCTCATATTTGTGTTGAAAGATTATTTTCACATAAGCGTGGGGATTTTTTTGAGGGAGGATGTATGAAAGATTGGGAGTATAATGAATTATTTCATGCAATTCGGGAGGCGTATGAAGAGTTATTAGATGAAGAGAGAGGGGATCGATATGCTATAGCAAAAATAGCGGATGAATTTGATAATGTAGGAAAGATTGAAGATGTTATCGTTGATACTGCCATAGGAGAAATAGCAGTCGATCATCATATGGTCTTTGTTGGGCGTATTAAAGGTATAACAAAGAGGCTAAGTATGTTTAATCTTCAAGAGGCAGAAGGTGAATTGATAGTAGAGGAAATAAAAGATTTATCGATAAGAATAAATAATGTAATAGAAGGATTAAAAAATGTAAAGAGTGATTATAAATCTTCGGTTGAATAATTCATGTTCTTGCCAATATAAGAGACATAGCTAGACAAGAGCATAGAAATTGCTGCATACATAAAACGTAAGATGGATGAGAGATTATAAAGGTTGGAAAAGGAATAAGACTAAAATAAAGAGATTGATAGGCATATGGTTATCAAATATAAAAAAATTATCTTATAGATAGTTAAATGGCTATTACTATATTACAAATAACTAACTTTTGGTTTATTTTTTATAGGAAAACAAAAGAGTAATCGTAAAGACTACTCTTGGATTTTTTTCTTTTCTTCATTTTCAATTTCGGAAACGGATTTTTTCGGTTTTTTAACATAGTTATCGTATAGTTCCCCAGAACATCCAAAATCATCTTCAAAATCATCTTCAAAATCCTCTGTAGTACTAATATGAGCTATAAACCATAAATTTTCATCTTTATTTATATACCCTTTCAATTTAGGAACACCCATTGGACTTACATCCTGTTTTGTAAATGTAATCGATTTAACATCTTTAACATTATAATGAATATACTTCGTTACTCTTGCCTCTTGTACTTTCCAAAACTTATCTTCTTGTTCTTTATGTTTTAAGTATTCCACAGTAAAAAATCCTCCTGCTATGAGTAACAAAGCAGATACGATCAAAATAAATACTTTCTTCATTGGAAATCTCCTTATGAAAAATTTACGATTGCATTCTTCTTAAAATGGGATAGGAAAGATAAGAGTAGTGCAGTGCAGTGACTACTCTTATTTCTTTTCTTTCTCTTCCTTTTCAATTTTGGAAACGGATTTTTCCGGTTGTTTTATAAGTTTTCCTAGCTCAACAGAACGATCAAATTGATCTTCGAAATTTTCAGTAGTACTAATACGAGCTACAAAATCTAATTGTTGGTCATTATTTATATACCCTTTTAGTCTAGGAATGCCCATAGGACTAGTTTCGTGTTCTGTAAATGTAATAGATTTAACATCTTTAACATTATAATGAATATATTTTTCTACCCTTGTTTCTTGTGTTTTCCAAAACTTTTCTTCTTGTTCTTTATGTTTTAAGTATTCCATTGTAAAATACCCACCTGCTATTATACAAATAATAGATAAAATAATTAACAATTTCTTTTTCATTTAAAATCCCCTTGTATTTGAATATAGTTAAAATATACCATTAAATGAGCTCAGATGTATGAAGGAAAGCATAGAAATTTTAAACGATGATGAAATAACAGCCACATTACATAAATCAGTAGGCCTTCAGTGTTTTTGTTAATTTTGGGTAAATATCAAATTATAGTAAAAGGATATCATATTCTAAAATTATCAAATATATAGATGTAATTATCAAGTTGAAGGAAGGTACCTTATCAAAAGATAGTTCTCCCATTATAGAAGACAAAAAAGAACAAATTCCCTACATGAGAACTTGCTCTTTTTTATACTTAATGATTTAAATTACATTTATTATTTAGCGGAGCTACTTGTAAGATTTCTTAGTTTTTAACATTTGAAGACTTTCTTTTTTCTTCCTCTTCAATTTCGGATACGGATTTTTCAGGGTCTTTTATAAGTTTTCCTAGTTCTCCAGAACGTGAAAATTTATCTTCGAAGTTTTCTGTAGTACTGATACTATCATCAAACCATAGATCTTTATCATCATTTATATATCCTTCTATAGACGGAATTCCCATTGGACTTATTTTATGTTCTATAAATGTAATCGATTTAACATCTTTAACATTATAATGAATATACTTTTCTACTCTTGTTTCTTGTGTTTTCCAAAAAAATTCTTCTTGTTCTTTATGTTTTAAGTATTCCAAAGTAAAAAATCCTCCTGCTATGAGCACCAAAGCAGATACAATTAAAATAAATACTTTCTTCATTAGAAATTCCCCTTATAAAAAAATTACCATTACATTCTTCTTAAAATGGGATAGGGAAGACAAGACAAGAGTAGTGCAGAGACTATTCTTTTTTCTTTTCTTTCTCTTCCTTTTCAATTTCGGATATTGATTTTTCAGGTTTTTTAACATAGTTATCATATAGTTCCCCAGAACATCCAAAATCATCTTCAAAATTTTCTGTCGTACTAATATGAGCTACAAACCATAAATTTTCATCTTTATTTATATACCCTTTTAATTTAGGGACACCCATTGGACTTACATCTTGTTTTGTAAATGTAATAGATTTTACATTTTTAACATTATAATGAATATACTTTGTTACTCTTGCCTCTTGTGCTTTCCAAAAAATTTCTTTTTTTTCTTTATGTTTTAAGTATTCCATTGTAAAATACCCTCCTGCTATAATACAAATAATGGATGAAATAATTACCAATTTTTTCTTCATAAAAAAATCCCCTTATATTTAAATATAGTTAAAATATACCATGAAATGAGTTGAAACATATGAGTGAATTTAAAAAGAATCCAATTGCGACAGATGAAGATTATTTTAAACTATCAGACCATGTTTATGAAGACAGTTATTTACACAAAGGAGCAAAAATAAAAGGAAGTAACGGAAAAGAATGGAGAGTTATAGAATCAATTGATGCAGATTGTCAAAAAGTAAAAAATGGATTAGAAGCTATCGCAGTAGTACCAGCAGACAAATATGATAAAAATGCAACACATTATGATGAGATAATCCTAGCATTTCGTGGGACAGAGCCTAACCAATTAGCAGATTTCGAAACAGATATCGATCAAATTACGTTTGGAATTAAAACACATTCTAAAGTAATTACTCCAAGTAATAGTCAAACAATAAAACCGGATTCTGCAACATCATTTGATACTGGATTAAAATGGGCAAAAGATGACATCGTAGCAAAATATAACCCTTCTTCTCTTCATACAACTGGACATAGTAAAGGTGGTGCAGAAGCGGACCTTATCGCTGCAGAATTAGATTGTTATGCAACTACATGGGCTGCACCAAATCCTTATCGTTTGCTAAGTCCTGAAGCGAAAAAACGAGTAGATAGAGGGGAAATGGAAAACAAAGCTACGGATTATACACATGAGAATGACCCAATTGGTAACCATACTCAATTCGGTGCACCTCTAATTGGTAAGCAATTTACAGTGAGACAGAATGATACAAAAGAAGATTTTTTTACACGTTTAACTATGGAAGGACACGGCAGAGATACATTTAGAGGAGCATTTCATTCAAATGGAAGCCCCCTATTAAAATTAGAACCTGAAGATATTATAAGACAAGCACAAAAAATTCAAATGCTCAGTAATCGATTATCAGATATAGCAAAAAATATAGAAGAGTTTCAAAGAAGAGAAGCTGAAGCGGTTCAAAAGTTGAAAAGTCAATTAAAATATGAAACAGGACCAGGTGGGAAATATCATCTATTAGAAGCATATGAAATAGATGAAGCCATCTCACGAATTGCCAAAACGAAAGAAGGTGGAAATGACTATTTTCACGATGTACACATGGCAGAAGAATTAATTCATCTTTTAAGAAAAGAACAAAAAAGTTTAAGTAGATTTGGGGACGAAATTAGTGATGCAGCAAATTCACTTAGGGATAAAGATAATCAATTAGCGGGGAATTTTCAGTTTAGATAAGGAGAGAATTATATGATGGATTTTATGGGGGAAATTAAAAAAATAGAAAAGCAAATCGAAAGTGTTACAGGAGATTTAGCGGATCAGGTAGTTGAGGAGTTACAAGCTGCTAAAAAACAGATTGAAAGAGAAATGCAGCGTATGATGTTAAAAACAGAAGTAGGGTTTAAATCAATAGATATTATAAAAGAAGATACATATGCTCTTCAAAAAAACATAGGGGCATTTCATGAATTACAAACAAGTCTAAGAGATATAGCAGCAGAATTAGAGAAAAGTTTTGAAAGTAAAACTGGCAGTAAAATCAATGAAGAATTAAAGAAATATGAAAAACAAATTAACAACAACATTTTTAATGAACATGTTCACTTAGCAAACAGTTGTGGGAAAAAATAAGAGAAGAGGAAAAACTAAAGATAGTTTCTATTGCTTTAATTTACTGAAAGAGATGCAATATGTAAATGCGAGATTTGGATTGAACAGAAAAGTGTGTCTGGTGATAAGTTATATGAATGGATAAATAATACAAATTGTATAGAAATATATGAGTTCGTTGAAGGTGAGAGTGAATTAAGGGGAAAGGCTAGAGTAGGAAATAGATGTATTCATAGGAAGGATGCAGTTATGAATCAAAAAAAGTTAGAAATGGCTTTTAAAAGATATAGCAAAAATTTTGTGGATGGAATCAAATTTGAAGATGTTAAAGATAAGTATAATGTCAGTAGAAGTAAGGTTGCGAAAATTGTTGAGCAAAATGAAACAGAGAAAGATCACATCCTACTAATAAATTTAAGCAAAATTTTCTCATATCATTTGTCACTATGGAAAAACGATGTATTGATAAACGATGGAAACAATGTAGAAGGATTAAAGAACATGCAGAAAGTCTTATTTTACCAGTGCATCGGCCAGGATCTCTATACAATCAGGTATCCAAAGATGATTTTGGGATATACGTTTAGAGAAGTTGTACTCACAATAGTTCATTTTGCAATGTATGGATGGGAGAAAGAAGAAAATATATTATATGATTTTATGACTCATCACTTCGGTGAACATTTAATAGATGCCAATGAAGAGGATAGACATATTTGGTTTTTGCTAGAGCTGTACTTGCAGTATAGAAATAAAACCATCATGGGAACGAATAAAAAATTGCATCTAGCTGTGAAAAATAAGTTTAAGGAAGCTGAACTGCGATGCGGCTCAATCCCTGAAGACCTGAATATTTATGATGAAGTGCTGGAACGTTGGTCGACTGGTGATTTAGAAGAAATAGAACATCTAATTTCGATAATGTCACAGTATCATTCTGCATTAGCTTCTGAAATCGGACAGCTAGGTGAATTTGGCGATTTCGGATACGGATTTTATCCTTTTGAAGTCTTATTCTTGATCCATGTAAGGAAACAACTAGGGTTGCCAGTACCTACTCAATTCGATAATTTTCTGATGAATACTCCAGAAGCAAAAATGGTATTTAGAGAACGTGAGCCATACCCTGAGTGGGATCCCGTACTTCAGATGATCGATCAATTTTATCGTAAAAACTACCCAGAATATATTCCTAACAAGCATGGAGAATTATTTCAATAAAAGGGAGGAAGCTAAGATGCCTGATCAAGGGATAGCGCAAATTATATTTCCTGATAGCAAGGATTTGGAAACATTTTTGAAGGAACAAGGAGGTTATGACTTACATGAAGACCTATTAAAATATGGATTGACAACGAAACAGTTTTTATACGTTGACTATAAAGGTGAGCAATACCAAGAAATTGTCAATTTTATTCTTGATTACGAATTTGCCCACCAAATTGAATTAGCAACACAAGAAGAACTTGAGAGATTAGAAGCATTTAATTATGAATTTTTACCCGATAAGATCAAGATGGCCAACAAAATACTGTCACCAAAGGGATATGGTCTGTTTTTATATCCAAATTCGGGCGACTTTTACGCATTATTCATTGGGAAAATAGAGGATATAATAAAGTTTCTGCAAGAAGAAGTGCTGTTTGATGATAGAATCCCTTTCCAAGAAAGGTGCATTAAGTACTATAAATAAACTTAAGATAATGCAGTTTTGAAAGAGACACCACATTATCCCTATGATATAGTACGTTATCAAGAAGAGTAAATGTAAGAATCTACAGTGATATACTTTTAGACTGTAGTTTTTTTATTTGTGCGTAATTAATACATACTGTGCAAAATGAAAAATAACTAAGGGGATCTGTTAGTTCATTAGGCGATTGAGTAGTGAATTTAAAAATCAGAAAAAATATGTATTTAAATGTTAAAATTATATATTATGGATAGCATACGTTATAAACAAATATTAGAAAATACCTCTCATTACATGTAGAAATTACATAATAAAAATAGAAGTATATTACGATAAAAACTTACTTTTACATAACAGCTTAACCATTAGCTAATATTGTAAAGGAGGATTGAAAATGTTAAATGATGTGT
This sequence comes from Bacillus sp. AY3-1, assembly GCF_008368785.1. Classification (NCBI taxonomy): domain Bacteria; kingdom Bacillati; phylum Bacillota; class Bacilli; order Caryophanales; family Bacillaceae; genus Bacillus; species Bacillus sp. AY3-1. The sequence goes on from NZ_QORZ01000016.1 coordinate 180,500, forward strand.
TAACGAAGGAGTATATAATACAGAATGGCCTTGAGTTTGAAGAGTGTTTAGAATATGGGGGACCTTATGGGCTAGGAATAGTAGAGTGTGCAGATGATGGTAAAGAAAAATTGTTTACTGGCTTAGCTTATGATGTCTATGAGAATGGAAATATAGAATGTTATTTCTATGTAGAAAATGGTGTTAAACAAGGAGAGTATGTGGAGTTGTATATGAATGGAAATATAAAAAGAATCAGCAATATGAATAGAAGCACGGTTGAAGGCTACCATGTTGAATTTTTTCAAAACGGAATGAAGAAGCATGAGTCTGAATGTATTGCGGGACGTGAAATGACTTTTAAAAAGTATGATGAACAAGGGAATATTGTAGAACAAAAAATAGAACCAACTGAATTCGATATATTATATGCGGAAAAATTCAGTAGCGGTTTAAACAAGTAAGAAGCATTACATTAAGAATATTGAATATTGATAAAATAACAAATTGTAATTCGATTGAGAGATAGTCGTAGAAAGATATATAGGAAATGTGAAGAGGTATCGAAATATAGAAGTATGTTTATGGCGCGAACAAACAAATATAAATGAGAAAAAGACTTGAGGAGATTCAGTGGGGTGGTAGGAGATGAATAAAGTAGAATGGAGATCACCAGATAAGCCTTTATTGCGAGAAAATGTAAAGAATGTGGAAAAAGAGTTGGGCATTCATTTTCCTTTAGATTATATAGAATGTGTAATGAAGAATAACGGAGCACATGTTAGCCCAGAAGTATTTGAAGTTGAGGGGAAGAGAAAAGTTTTTGGTACATTACTAACTTATGATATGGATGATGATGAAAATATTATTGAGGTATTCTATGACTACAATGACACATTACCGAGTGCATTGGTGCCATTCGCATTTGATCCAGCAGGAAATTTAATTTGCTTTGATTATAAAAATCATGAAGAAGATCCAATTGTCGTCTTTTGGGAACATGAGGGGGCATGGGAAAAGGAAACATTGATGGAAAGTGAAGGGATTACGGCTGAGGAAGCAGAGGAAGTAGCGAGAGAAAATGTATTTTTTGTAGCTAATAAATTTACGGAGTTTTTAAATAAGTTACGTGATTAATAATATTATCCATATAAAATGGTTCGTATAAATGTAAGCAGCAATAAAAGGAGGGAGAATGATGGAATTAGAGGATCTAAAAAAAGATATTTGGTATGGAAAAGTTTCTAATCATACAATAGAAACTCTTAAGTCTAACTTAAGGGATAGTGCAACAGAGACAGAATGCTTTATTTTAATTAACGAATTGTTAAAGTTAGGTGATTTCTCCGTAAAGGGGTTACTAATTGAACTTATGAATAGTACTGGAAATGAGCTTGTTTTACATTTATGCACTAGACTATTTTGTTCAGTAGCTACTCACGATGATTTATTAGAAATGAATAATTTGAAATTCCTTTCAAGTGCTTCAGAGGATGGAGTTCATAATTTTGTAGTAAGTGCTAGTGAAACTCTTTCATATCATGTAGTACCATATCTTTTAGCATTACTAGAAGAGTGGGAAGATACCTTTGTTGAAAAAGCTATAAGAAATGAACTTTCATGGATGCTTGGAATTGAGGACGAGTATTATGAAGTATCGTTAGAAGAATTTAATGAAGCTTATTCTGGTTTTATCGAAAATAATGATACGCAAGAATACTATTATCGTAATAGACTATCTTTTCCTGGAGATTTGGCAAAGGAGTTAGTTTCGGAAGTTATGAGTTCTTTAAGAGATAGAACTACTTATAATGTTGTTACTATACCTTCCGTTTTATCAATTTGGAGTGGAATCAAATGTCCAATTCAATACGATACGATAATAACAAATGAAAAAAATAGAGAGTTGATGTCATATATCGATGTTCTAACAAAGAAAGAATGGAAGATTGGTAAAAAGTATTTTTATGGACATGTAGTCGTATAAGAAAACGATATATGTGATGAATATAAAACATTCTATGGCATCCTGTTAAGGAGTGATTTTTATTATAACGGAAAGCTTTAATAGATGTTTTATGGGAGAAAATAAAAAAACAACTAGTAGCTCAACTAAATGTAAAAAGTTATAAACACATCAAGAAGGTGAAAAAATGATAATACCAGAGGATTTTCGAGAGAAATGGGATGTTAATAAAGATGGCCCACTCATTACATTTCCTGAAAAAGAATTAATAAACAAAAACTTTTCAGCTGAAGTGAAACGATTTTTGTCTATAGGAGGCTTGCCGGAAACACCGCCACCATATTTAGAATTTACTTCATCTCAGTCTTTCGTAAGGTCTATTATAAATGTATTTCATATGCCAGAAGAGTTTCGAAAATATTGGTATTTAGGAACAACAAGTTCTGGAGATCCAATTTGTATAATTGAAAAACAAGAAAAAATAGTATTTCTAAATAATAGTGATGCGTATAAAGAAGTGTTTATGAATTCTTCTATACAACAATTTGCAGCATGCTTATTAGTATATTCAAAAATGATTGATAAGGCAGTAGAGATAAATGGTGAGGATGCCTTTATCGATAATAATATACCAGGGTGTACAATAAGTTGGTTGAAGGAAGAATTGAAAAAAATTGATGATAAGTGTATGGAAAAGGGTTCTTTTTGGTGTATTGAAATTGAGAGCTTATATGAATAAGTGGAAGTGAAAAGGGGATATTCCGGTATTTTTATAGTTGTAAAAAGTTATTCTAAAAGGGGTATGTTGGGTGAATCATAGACGCAAGAAAAAGAAGCCGAAACAAATAAGAAAAGAAGCTGTTCAGATAAAACCGATAGTAGAAGAAGAAAAACCACTAAAGAAGAGTAGTAACAAGTTGGTTGACATTCTCCTTGGTATTCTTCTTTTCCCAATTCTTATATGGGCTGTCTTGGAAGGTTGTACAACACAAGTAAGCAAAGGGAAGACTTTCCTTATTATCGTTTTCTTTCTCTTAATTGCAGTAGGGTTATCTATGATAGGAGACAAATAAAGGGGGAGTTCAGATGTTTAAGAAGAAGGAGAAAAAAACATTTACGTTAGACTTGTAAACACACAAGGGGAAATCATTCGAGAGTTTGATTGTACAGAAAAAGACTTGCGGAAAGTAAAAGAAAATGGTGCTGAAATTCGTGTGGTTGGAGATAATTCATATGAGATGGTAGCAACCGATGAACAACTAGAAAAACTAGCAAGAGCCGAAGCGGAAATCGAAGCAGAAATTAAGGCGTGGGAAGACGCTTTAAATGAGAGTTTGGATGAACGCGAAGAAAGAGAAGCAAGACAAAAGGAATTGAAAGAAAAGAATAAATGGAGTACAAAGAAGAAAGTAATCGTATTTGGACTGATATTCTTTGTATTTATTGGATTACCTATTATCGAAGGGTATCAGAATAGTAAATTAGTTGAAGAAGGTACATCATTACATGCAGAAATAGTAGGTAGGCATGTAGAGGAGGAATTCATATTTACACACCCAACATTAGTAGTTGAGGTAGATGGTAAAAAGCATAATGTATGGGTAAGTGAGGAGACATATAACGGAGCAGAGTGGTTAGGTAGACTAAAAGTCATCAAAACAAAAGATGGTAAAGTGGAGAAAGACCCTAGATATGAAGGCGAAGACTTAATCACGAGTTATTAAGGGACTAGATAAGGGTAGAAGGAAATGGTTCACTAGTTGTTTTAAATAATGTACGTGGAAAGACTCAATTTGAGGAATTTGAACGCGGGTCGTTTACAGAGGTTTCGAATAGTTTAAATGAGTTAATTTCTAGTTTGAGGTTACAAAAATAGTAAAGTGAAGAATGTTTATATGAATTATAGACCGGCTAGATGGGGTGGGAAAGTGGAATATAGTGGAATGGTTTCAGTTTGGTTTGGAATTTCTAAATCACTCCAAAATCTTGGGGATTATATCGATATAGATTACACGATAGATGGTGATTCAGTTCATTCAAAGTTTGGGACGAGCTTTGAATTCGGTTATTATGATGAAGATAATATTGAAATTTGTTTTTATGAGAATAATAAAAGGGAAGTTGAACATATTTTAAGTGATTTTTCTTATAGTGAACGAATTATTCCTAAAATAAAAAAGCTAGTAAATGGAGATAGTTTAGCGAACGATATTAACTTTGTTATTGTTCTTTATGATTTTAAATATAATGAAGCGAAAAGAGAAGATATGTTTGATGGTTTAGAGGTTACATTTATTGGTTCTATGCCGTACAGGTAGTTTGTACAGAGTTGCTAATTTGTACTATAAGCATTTCTATGAAGAGATCAAATACAAGGTAATTGAAGTAGGTTATCAGGATATTACTTTTTAATTTCAATACGTTTCAATAAACGCCTGTATATTACTTTGAAAATAAAAAAGCTGATTCACTGATGGAATTTATGATAAAGATCTATCGGGACAGTGAATATTTTGAAGATGAAAAAAAGAAAGGATAATCTCTTTTGGATACTAAAGAACATTTAAATCGATTATATGATAACCGTTTGCTAGAAAATGAAAATGAGATACAAGAGTTTAATGAGTCATGCATACGAGTGATTGAGTGTAACGATGTTTCTATTATTCCAGATTTATGTTTAGTCTTTGATGATGATACTGAACAACCTGAAGTGATGTTTAGTTTGATTCATGGGATAGAGGGCTTATATGAAAATCATATAGAAGAGGGATTGAAATGTATTGCTACAGCTACTCCGTCGATGATGAGCGGCGCTAAAGACTGGGTAGAGATTATACATTACAGAATACTTAATGATCCCCAAATAAGAACGGTGTATGGAAAAGTACTTTCGCAATTTGATTTATCCATTACAAGTAGCATTAAAGAACTATTATTGGAAATAAAAAATGAAGATTCTGATATGTTTAGTAAATCTATTAATGAAGTCATTGAGCTTATCTAATAGTCGAATAATCTCAATAAAAAAGGGTGTCAATCTTTCTCGAATTGACACCCAGATACGAATTTGTTTAACATCTTACATACTTACGTTTGAAACCTAGTCTTCCTCTATCAAGTTCTTTCTGAATACTCTCTGTAGCATGCAACAAACTGCTTTTTTTATTATCACGTTTGACTTCGACTATACCAACTTCTTTTGCAATCTCGACTGCTTTTTCGTGTAGTGGTACATATGAAATTGCCGCAGTGTTTAGGAAATTATTCATAGCGGATTTTGTTCGTTCTGGAGAATAATGAATTGTATCTTTCACCATTTCAAGCATATCGGAAATTTTACTTTCGGAAAATTCATTGTCTTTGCGATTTCCTAAAAGCCAACAGTAGCAACTCCAGCCGGCAGACATTTTAAGCTCGTCCCCACTTGCAATCCATTTATCAGCAACATTTTGTGCAATATTTGACTCGGATAAAGTTACTGCCACCACATAATCGGATAGCATATAAAAATATGCTTCGTCTATCCAGCGATCAAAATCAGACTCACTCATAGCTTTTGGATCTGCGATAATACCTGCAAAGTACATAGCATCGTAGTTGCCAGTGGCATACAGTTCCTCGGCTAACTCTTGATTTACTTTTATTTTCTTAGCAATTGGTTTCATAGCACCTGTAGCTACGCCAAAAATTGGTTCGTGTGCACCGTTAGATATGTATATTTTTTTCGTTCGTTCCTTACCGAGGGCTTCAAGCTCTTGCATAACTGTTTTAAAGTCCATAGCTGTGCACTTCCTTCCTTAATATAAAAATCTTTTTAAGTGTAATTATCTAGTTTATATTTTTCAGTCTTTCATACTTCTCAATGTTAATACTAATTGTATTTTGGAGGTATGTCTACTTTCTAAAGTTTATCAAAATTCGGTCTGATTGTTGAATAAAATGAAGCCAGAGATAATCTAGAAAATGGTATAATATAGCAAAAGCGGGCGGTAAAAATCATATAGGAGGAATTTAATTGGAAAAAAAGCTGAATCGATTATATAGAGAGATAGCGGAGACGGTTAATGAAATGATTCCAGCAGAGTGGGAGAAATTTTATTTTTACGCTCAAATATCAGAAACTGGAGGGGGAACTTACTTTTACTATAATACACCTGAAGATAGAGAAGATTTTAATTATAGTGTGAAAATCCCGTTTTACTTTGCTGTTGATAAAATAGAATTTAGAAGGAATAAAAGAAAGTTATTTGAATTGAGTGATGAATTAAGAAATGTTTTCAAAGATAACCACCAAGAACTTTGGTATTCCTTTACAATGTCTCTTGAACATAGTGGGGGATTTAACATGCATTTCGATTATACAAATTGGTTCGATACAGAATATAGTTTTAGTGATCAGATGATTATTTGGAAACATAAATACTTAGGTGAAGTACCAATTGATGAAAATGATAAAGAGCTAATTAATAAGTATGACAATGAATTTCCGAATAATCCTATTTGACTGAAAGGAAAGAAGAAATGGTTTTTATAAAAATCATGAGTTGTAAAGTAGTTGATAAGTTATAAAGTTAGTTCTGTAAGATAATAATTAAAGGAGAAATACAATGGATAAGATTCAATTTGCGAAAAGAATTAGAGATTCCATAAAGAGTGGTCAAATAAACACCTTAAAAGATTTACTTGAGAGAGAGCCTAAGATGTTGGAACATGTCACACTATTTGGTACGTGGTTACATGTAGCGACAGCGCATGGACAGTTAGAAATAATAGAGTACTTAATCAATTCAGGAATCAATATTCATGCAAAGTGTGGGACTTTCTCTACAAATGTACTTGAAAGAGCAGCTACGAAAGGGCATTTACATATTGCAGAGTACTTTATTAAACATCAAGTTGAAATGGATACTAGTGAGCCGGATCGAAGTCCTCTGTTTGCTGCTATATATAGTGGGCATTTTGAGATTGTTAAATTGCTAGTTATGAATGGGATAGATATAACGATAAAATATTCTGGTAATAATATGAAAGAAATGGACGCTTATACCTTTGCTGTTGAAAGAGGGGAGATGGAAATTGCAGAGTATGTAAAGTGTAAGTTGAATGAGAATATATATTCATAATGGAGGACGCTATTAATGGAAGTACATGGAATGGTTTCAATATGGTTAGGTAATATGAAAACGCAAGGTCAATTGGATACATATATGGATGTTACGTATGATGAAAAAGGAGACGCTATACCAGCAAGATTTTTTGTTGATTTTAATATAGATATGATTGATGTAGATGAGGATTTTATTGAAAAGGAAGTGTTAGAAGAAGCAAGTGATGACATTTCTATGTTATTAACGGGATGTTCATATGATGATAAAATACTATCTCGAATTAAGGGAGTAGTTAAATTAAATAAATCCTATAATTCTTTCGTTTTAATTTATAACTTTCAATATGACAATTCAGTTAGTAATTTTGAAGGTTTTAATTTTGTAACCGCTACAAGCTATCTATAATGGTAAGAAGGTCGCTGTAAGGTAAGGAAGAATGAAAGTATGTATAGTTTTTCCAATAAATATTTGGTATGATGGTGAATGGGAAAAATATACAAGTTTTTAGTGGCTCATAAAAGGGGGATTGAATTGAAAAGAACGCTTGAATTCGTACTAGGTTTAATTGGTGGCATTATAGGAATCATTATTTCCATATTATTAATAGTTGTAGCGTTTAATATTATGGAAGGTTTTGATTATGAACTTTTAGCTTATTATTCTATTATTTTAACGGTTCAAATAGGGTTGCTTATTTTATCATGTTTAGTAAATAAGGTTAATAATAAAGTTTATGGAGTTTGTATGATTGTGATTCCTATAGTTATGTTATTTATGTCATTATTCTTTTTGCTTATTCCAACAATATTACAAATTATGTCTGGTTCATTTGCATTTAGAACACTAAAGTTAGAATCGAATGTAGGATAAATATAATTGTTTGCGTCTGAATATTCGGTTTCTTTAATGTTTTCGTTTGCAGTTCAAATTAACATAAGGTGCAAAGTGGTGCGCTTTAGGAGGAGAAATAGATGATTATTTGGTCTGGTTGGGGTTTTTTAGTCGCAATTATTGTAATTATTAATACTCTTTTGGGTAAGGTTATTTTTGGATCTATAACGGGGGACGCTACATATTTTCAAGACCATAGTTGGCCAATGGCGGTAATGTTTATTATATCAGGGGTTATGTCTTGGTATTTAGGAAAATATATTAATAAGCCAAATGGGAAAGTTTATATAGATGCCGAAACTGGTGAAAAAGTTATGTTTAACAAAAAGCACTCACTATTTTTTATAAAAATGGAATATTGGGGACCGATTTTAGGAGTTATTGCGATTGTAACTTTAATTACAAGATAAAAAAAGAGGATGGATATAGTAAGAGTAACTTATTCAAGTAAAAGGAGAAATCAGTCATGAATGCAAAGAAATTACTAGGGGTAGCAGTTCCGGTCATGTTGTTATTTGGTTGTGGAGTGTCTGAGAAAACGAACACTTCTAAACAGGAGAAAACGGAAGAGTCTAAAGTAAAAGAATCGAAGTCTAATAGTAAGAAAGAAAAGGTTTCAAAGGAAGACTATCCTAATAAAGTGTATAAATTAGGGGTAGAGTTTGATAAGTTGTTTGCGGAGCATAACAACATTACGAGAGAGGTTTTTGACGGTAAGAAAAAGAAATCAGATGTAGTAGATAGTGTGAAAGAATTAAATAAAATGTTAGATAAATTCGAGTCGATAGATCCCCCTGCAGAGTATGTAAATCAACAAAAGGATTTTGAAAAAGCAATTGGTTATTTTAGAGAGTCTTTTTCTTTAATAAATGAAGTATTCACCCGAAAAGAAAAAAGAGAAAAAGGCGATAAAACTGATAAAGAGTTAATCGAGAAATCCGAAAAGTTAGTGAAAGAAGGAGATATCTACTGGCTTAAGGCATTCAAAGATCTTGAAGGGGATATTAAAATCGGTGACGGTACAGTATCTGTGAAAGATTTGAAAGAGTTAGATAAGAAAGCTGGAATTAATACGGATAACGTTATGAAGAATGTGAAAGATGGTACGGAATTAATCGGTAATTGGGGATTTAAAGGAACAGACGGTTTCATTATGTCACTCATTCTAAAAGGTGATAAGACATTTGAAACGTATGGTAAAGGTGAGTATCCAAATAAAAAGAATTATATTGAAGGAACTTGGGAATATGATAAGGAAGCTTTTACAATCTATTTACATCTCAATAAACGTTTAGTAGACGGTGTAGAAGATACAATTCAAAAAAAGAAAATAGCATATAAAGTTCAAGATTATGATGGGGAAAACTTACGATTATTTAATGAGACTTCATTCAATACAATTAAGTATGTGAAGCAAAGGTAAAGTTATGTAGGACTAGGTTTAAATGGCCTGGTCCTTAATTAAATTGTGGGAATGCAACGAATATTTTATCGTTGGCTTTGCCTATTTTATATCATGTTATGTTTTAATAAATTGATAAACGGAATTTAAATATAAGTATGGGGAGTTGCTTATAAATGATACAGAAATTTACTAGAGTAGTACTAACTACGGTGATGCCAATTAGTCTTATCATGGGTTGTGGGAACGCTGAAAAAACTAAAGCACAAGAGACGAAAGCGGTACAATCTGAGAAGAAGGACTATATGGATTATTCATATGGTAGCAAAGGTATATTAGTAAGCAGCAAAGCGAAAGAGCGTCAACAATACGAGGTTGGGTTTATAGATGACAACAAGTTAATAGGAATTGATGAAAATATTGAGGACTGTATGATTTTAGATAATAAAGATGAAGCAAGTCTCATTTGGAAACAAATAGAGCGTGGATCTATTATTGAAGTGCAATATGATAAGGATCGCAATGATATTGTAGGCGTACAATTAGTAGGAGATCGTGAACCATACGAAATTAGTGATAAATTTGATCGAAATACGATAAACGAGATTGTTGAAAACGTTAAAGGGAATTTGTAATAGATGTATTTCGATAGTATAGGGGCCCTTATCATGAAATTGTGAATCAACGGCATTTTTTATATGAAAATGCCGTTGATTTGTGTTAAAAAATAAATGTCATTTTATAGTCTTGTAGAAAAACACGTATTAATCATAAATGAATTATTCTTTGTTCAGCTGTGATGATCGCCGTAAGGTTATTATCCAAAATAAAAGAGCACAAGTACTAACAGATACACCTAATATGCATACTCCATCCCAACCATATTTTGCATACGTATTTGTTGAAAGAATTGCACCTGTTGCACTACCGATAGAATAAAAAATCATGTAACTGGCAGTGAGTCGACTTCTTGCTTCGGGACGCACTGTGAACAGCATACTTTGATTGGTGACATGTACAGCTTGCACGGCTAAATCTAGAAGGATAATGCCGAAAACTAGTAACAATAGAGAGTGGTTAATAGATTTAATTAGAAGCCATGAAAGTACTAATAATAATAAGGCTATGCCAGTTGTTCTTTGGCCTAAACCTTTATCAGCTAATTGTCCAGCTTTAGTAGCAGCTAATGCACCCGCCACTCCAGCAAGACCGAACGCACCAATAGCTGTATGCGAAAGGTTATGTGGTGTAGCACTTAGAGGCAATACTAAAGAAGTCCATAAAATACTGAATGAAGTGAAAATAAGCAATGCTAATATTCCGCGAATGCGTAAAAGTCGTTCTTCTATAAATAATAAGAAAACAGAGTATATTAATTTTCGGTAAGATAGAGTTGTCACTTTTTTATGTTCAAGAGTAGGTAAATTTCGGTGTAACAAAAAAGTTACGCAGAGTAAAAGGGTAGCAGAGGTGAGATAAACGGATCGCCATCCAGCTAAATCTGTTAATGTGCCTGCAAATGTACGAGCAAGGAGTATACCTATTACAACGCCACTTGTAACGAAACCTACTATGCGTCCACGTTCTGCTGGATTAGCTAAAATTGATGCATATGCGACAAGTGTTTGCGTAACAGTTGCAAGGATTCCTACTAAGGCCATACCTATAAAAAGTACGGTGCTTGAGGAAGCGCACCCGATTATAATTAAAGCGAAAACAGATAAAAGCATTTGGACAATGATTATTTTCTTTTGGTTTAATAAGTCACCAAGTGGAACTAATAAAAGTAATCCAAGTGCATAACAAACTTGAGTAATAGTAATTACACTACCGATAGTTGAATGACTAATCTTAAATTCATTTGATAAAGAATCAAGAAGTGGATGAGCGAAATATATATTTGCCACAGCCATTCCGCAAGCTATTGCGAATAATAGAGTCATATAACGAGACATTGTTGCATGAACAGGTGAATGTATATGAGTGTGAGTATGTTTTCGAATGGTCATCATTTTTTCTTTACTATTCATAAAATCAGCTCCTTTTTGTATTGTTAAAAATAACGTACCGAACGGTATGTTATTTTATAAGTAAAATATAATCTTGAAGAAACATATATGTCAAGTTTATTTTGAATTTAATGTGATTTTTTGACACATCGTTTATAATTTAATACGATATATACTATACTGATTGGTACACAAATGGTGATGTGTAATCTTAATAACTAGATGTAGAAAGGAGATTGTTTTAAATGGCACGACTACGCGAATTTGATGAAGAAAAAGCTTTGGATGCTGCTATGCAACTTTTTTGGGAGAAGGGATACGCAGCTACCTCATTAAGCGATTTAACTGCTAAAATGGAAATACAAAAGCCGAGTTTATATTCAGCCTTTGGTGATAAAGAGGGGTTATTTGAAGCGGCATTAAGGAGATACACAAATTTACATGCGGCTAATATACGAACAAAACTTCAAAACGAACAATCTGTAAAAGAAGCAATTCGGACGTTTTTTGAAAATATAGTGGAAGAGGAATATAAAAAAGAGTTCAGTAAAGGTTGTTTTTGTATTAACACAATGGTCGAACTTGCTCCTCATAATGAAAAATTTGAAGTACTGACTAGAGAACATCAAATGTATCTTGCAGTTGTTTTTCAAGAATTAATTACGAAAGGAATTCGATCAGGAGAACTTCAAAGTGATTTGAACGCTAAAGCAGTAGCGCAAACATTAGTCACGTCCTTAATTGGATTAACGGTGTTAATGAAATCACGCCCTGAACGTTCCGTTATAGATAATTCGGTATCAATAATAGTATCGTTAGTAAAATGATCTTTGGGTGAGGTGTTAATCAGCAAATTCGATAATAAGAAAGTCGATTCCTTATTAACATAAGAAATCGACTTTCTATAATTATTTATTTTGTAAGTTATCTTTCCAAAAATTATAGCTATTATCAATAACGTCTTTTAATTTGAAATAGTTTTCCCAAGTATCTTGCACATGGTAGAGAGTTTCTTCGTTTATAAAAACATTACTATAATCATTTATATATTTCCAGTCCTCATCATGGTTAAAGTAGTACTTTGCGAATCGGTTGCCCTCATCATTTAACATGTCGTCTGCTAAAACGCCATCCCAGTTCATATAAATTTCTGTGTCAGTCATTTGTCTAAGTTTAAACTGTTTAATTTCGTCTTGAGACTCTTCTTCAAATTCTTGACTACATAAATGATGTTCAATTATCCATCCTAAAAACATACCAGTATGTACAAAAGCTTGATCAATTGGTAAGTCCTCAGGAAAATCACCTTGATAATGGTACTTCGCTTTATCGTAAACAATCGTATCTAACAATTCGTTCATCCCCTTTAACGTATGATCTAATAAACTTGTACTGTTTGTTTTAATAGTTTAACTATGTTTTCAAGCCATTCTAGTGGTGTTATTTCTAGCTCTTCAAAATATATCCCATCTGATGAATATCGAATGTACTCTCGTTTTTCTTCATCATTTTTTGGTCTTCTTTATTTCAGCTATCAATATGAGCAATCTTTTCCAAATAAAACTCCCTTCAATATAAAAAGTTACATCTATATTATCGCAAGAATGTAAAAATGTTAATATTTTCAAAGAGAACAAGTACAAAGAAACAGGATTTATTTAATAGATACATAGTAGTTATGAAAAATCATAATGTTCCTTCTTATTGAAGAAAATCAGTAAAAAAGTATCCCAATCTATTTTTGAGAAGGAGTAGTGTGTATGAGGGTAAGTGCTTTTGACGACATTTGCAATTAGTTATAAAATAATGTCTTTTAAGGGATTTTCTGGAAATTATAATTCGCCTGCTGGGGATAAAATGAAGTGTTTATAAAAAGGCGGAATAAACATATTTTTATACATAGTAGATTCATAGTCTTTCACGAATGAGAAAATAAAGGGAAGTTAGGATGCTTACATGAACTGTGTAGGTATTTCATACAGCAATGAATATTAAAAAACGAGTAATCACACTATCAACAAGTTTAGTAATGTTAGGGAGTGCACCTTTAGCGATATCAGCAGAAGAGATAAACAAATCTCATACTGACCAGCTTAGTATTGCACAAGGGGAACGTGGAACAAGCGGTTTAAGTTATTCGAATTTCAATCTAGAAACTCCAGATTACATGTAAATTAATGAGGCAGAAGTATCAGAAAATGAGAAAGTTCTTCTGGAAGAATATAAGCATAAACATTCTGAATCAGAAGAATTACATAAAATGAAAGAAACGAGCTATTTGATTCAAATGAATTTAATCCAGCTGAACCTAGCATGGAGCTTGTAGTGAATGGTGACGGTATAAACGTACGTAGTGGTGCGGACCTTGAGCATCATATTGTTCGTAAAGCTTCAAAAGGTGACCGTTACAAAGTGTTAGCAGTTAAAAACGGTTGGTACAAAGTAGGAAATGGAGAGTGGATTTTCTATAATCCAAGTTGGATTAAGATTAACTACAATGTACCAAAAGAAGAAGTACAAAAGCCAAAAGATGATATTACAGGTGGATGGTTGAGGGACATATTCGTAAACTACACAGTCTAGGTATTATGCACGGAGAAGGAAATGGTGTATTTGCGCCTTATCGTAATGTAACGAGAGCTGAGTTTGCTGCATTAATTTCAAATGCTCTTCAATTACCAGAAGGAAATAAGTCATTTGTAGACATTAACAAAGCGCATCCGTCACTTCATAATGGTATTAAGCGAAGTGCAAGTGCAGGGATTATTAGCGGTCGTGGTGGTGGGATTTTTGACCCGAACGCACCAATCACTCGTGAAGAAGCATCTATCATGATTGACAACGCATTACAGTATAAAGGTGTTACAGGTGAATTAGTTGCATTACCATTTAGGGATAAACATTTGATCACATATAAACAGTCTGTTCAACGATTATACAGCTTACAGGTAGTTACTGGTGTTGGAAATAATGAGTTTAATCCTAAAGGTACAACAACTCGTGGTGAGGCAGCTGCCTTTTTAGTGAAGATGTTAGACTCTATGCAGAAATAAATGAATGGTATGTAAAAGTTTGTACTGATGCAAGAAAAAGTAATAAGGATGTTAAAGGAGCTATCCAAAATGAAAATTTGGAACAGCTCCTTTTTATTTTAGCCCCTATGAAGCCCCTTCTAAGCCCCTCATAAGCACCTACCAAGTAATAAATCACTAAGAAAAAACAAAACAAAAACAACTACAAGAACAAAAAAGCGCGAAAAAATAAAACCGGCGTTGTAGTAGTTAAAAAAATTTGGAATTCAAATGCAAAAACAAAGCGCTCATTCCTATATGTATATTGAAGGGTTGAATTCTGTCTTTTTATGAATAAAAGGAGGAGCTAAACATATGGCGGTGTACCGTAATGTGCAGGTGAACTTTTGGCAAGATGAATTCATATTAGATTTAACGCCAGAGGAGCGTTATTTTTACATATACTTGTTAACTGGTACGAAAACGAAGCAATGTGGAATTTACGTATTACCGAAGCGTGTGGCAGAACTGGAAACAGGCTACAGTATGGAAACTGTTGAGAAGCTGTTAAATAGATTTGTTGCATATGGAAAGATTTTATACGATGCGGAAACGAAAGAGTTATACATACTAAATTGGCTACACTATAACCCTATTTTAAATACGAATGTAGAAAAGTGTGTGTTACGGGAATTAAAGACTGTGAAAAATAAAGAGTTCATACATACGTTTTTACGTAAATGTCTTGAAGAAGAATGGAAGATTCCATTGTTATTGCAGCATTTTGGTATGCCGGCAGAAGAGGATACTAGTAGTTTACAAGAAGTTGTTGAGGAGAAGGAAGAAGAGACAGAAGAGGATACGTCGCATAGTGAAGTTTATAAGTTTTACAAACAAAATATAAGTAGTCTATCTCCGTATATCGTGAAGGAATTGAAAGAGTGGATACAAAAAGTTTCAGGAAAGACAGTAATAGAGGCGCTTAAAATTGCATTTGAACATAATAAGCGAACGCTTGCTTATGTGAAGGGGATTTTAAGGAATTGGTATAAGAAAGGACGAGTAGATTTCATTGAAGGAAAGGAAGGTTTACATAAGAGAGCAGTATGTAGTTTGTATGATCCATAGTATGAGAAAGTATGGGTTTTTCAACTTTTCTAAAAGGTGCTTCTTTAAATAAAAGCGAATTGTTTGAGAAAGGAGGGGTTATATGGAAGTCGTCATAAAGAAGAAACGAACTAGAGGTAAGAGAATTTTTATTTGGTGTAGTAGTATCGTTCTTTTGTTAGTTATTTGTACAGTGATTTTTTTGAACATATATACGCTTAGTTCTGTGCCAAAGATAGATGGGACGATAAAGCTAGAGGATTTACAACATGCTGTTCAGGTAAAGCGGGATAGTAAAGGGGTACCGCATATTAAAGCGGAAAATGCACATGATTTATATTTTTCGCAAGGGTATGTACAAGCGCAAGATCGTTTGTTTCAAATGGATTTAAGTAGAAGGCAAGCTTCTGGGATGTTGAGTGAAGTTGTAGGGGAAGCAGCTGTTGATCGAGATAAATTGTTTCGAACACTCGGTTTACGACGAGCAGCCGAAGCGTCTGTTAGTCAATATGATGGGGAAGCGAAATATGCCCTGCAGTCATTTGCTGATGGGGTGAACGCTTTTATACGCGAGGCGAAAGAGGAAAAGAAATTGCCGGTTGAGTTTACTATATTAGGATATGAGCCTACTGAATGGTCCATTGTTGATACGTTAACGATTGGAAAGTATATGGCGTTTGACTTAGGCGGACATTGGCACGGACAGGCATTTCGATATTGGGCGCTGAAAAATTTACCGAAAGAGCAAGCAAATGAGCTATTTCCTACATATCCGAAAGATGCACCTAGATTGCTAGCTGAACTGAAGAATACAAATGTGGACGTAGCACAAAGTTTTGCAAAAACAATCATTCCCCCAGAGTTTAATGGTAGCAATAACTGGGTCATAAGCGGTGAGAAGAGTGCGTCTGGTAAGCCAATTTTAGCGGATGATCCTCATTTATCTCTTGCAACGTCTTCTATTTGGTATCAATCGAAACTTGAAATGAAAGATTTACATGTGAGTGGTGTTATTTTCGCTGGAGTACCGGGTGTTATATTAGGTCACAATGACAAAATAGCATGGGGCGTTACGAATACAGGTCCTGATGTACAAGATTTATATATTGAGAAGCGAAATCCTAATAATGAAAATGAATTTTTATATAACGATAAATGGGAAAAAGCTACAGTTGTTGATGAATCTATTAAAGTAAAAGGCGGGAAAACAATTCCGTATAATGTGACGGTTACGAGGCATGGTCCAGTCATTTCAGAGTTTGCGGATAAAGGAAAAGAGAAAACGAAAACAGTATTCGCTTTGAAATGGACTGCTTTGGAGCCTTCTGCTGAATTAAAGGCTGTATTAAATATGAATAAAGCGAAGGATTGGAATGAGTTTGAAACGGCACTTCAAGATTTTCATACACCAACTCAAAACTTTGTATTTGCATCAAATGACGGCACAATTGCGTATAAAGCAAATGGAAATATACCAGTGCGTAAAAAAGGTGATGGGAGTTTGCCAGTGCCAGGGTGGACAGATGAATATGAATGGGAAGGGTATATCCCATATGATCAACTGCCAAAAGTAATAAATCCAAAACAAGGGTTTATTTCAACTGCGAATAATAAAATTGTGGATGATAATTATCCGTACCATATTAGTAATACGTGGGCACAGCCATATAGACAAATGCGTATTCAAGAATTTTTACAAGAGAAAGAAAAGTATACGGTGAAAGATTTAGAAGAGTTACAGATGGATCAAAAAAATTTATACGGGAAAGAATTTGCCCCTATATTTTTAAAAGAGTTAAATAAAACATCTTTAAATGAAGTAGAGAAAGAAGGTGTAAAACAATTAACAAAGTGGAATTTTTACGATAGTAAAGATGAAGCAGCACCATTAATATTCCATTTGTTAATGAAAGAGATTTCAAATACGTTATTTTCAAAAGAAATACCGAAAGATGTGATGGAGTTATTTGAAGGGAAGTCACAAGTTGTTGATGAATTGATTCGAAAAGAAGTAGCGGGAGAAAATAGCGCTTGGTTTACAAAGTACGGAGGCTTCACGAAAGTTGTGCATACATCGTACGAGAATGTAATGAAGAAATTACAGAAGGAATATGGACCGAATGTTGCGGAGTGGAAGTGGGGCGATTACCATCAACTGGCGTTCACACATCCAATCTCAAAATCATCTAGTATGTTAGCGTTACTTGCATTTAATCGTGAAAAACCAGTTCCAATTGGCGGAAGCCAAGTTACCGTTCAAGCAGCGAGTTACGGAGATAACGGTATTGTCAATCATGGAGCTTCTTGGCGATTCGTGATTGATACGAAAGATATGTCAAACGGTTATCATATCGTAGGGCCAGGACAATCAGGACATTTTAGAAGCGATTGGTATCATGATCAAATAGATGATTGGGTAAACGGAACGTATCATACGACTACATTGAATACGGATGGAATAGAAGGGAAAGTGTTAACTTTACAACCGAAATAATGTTCGAAGAGGCTCTTACTATAGGTAAGGGTCTCTTTTTTGCCGCGTGACAAAATTTGACAAAAAATTCTGTAGAACTTTGTTATAATTTTTTTTGGAATATTTTGTTTAAGGTTTTACAGCAATAGTGATACATGTATTCTAAATTAAAGGGTTTTATAGGGGGATAAATACAAGAATGAACGACATGGAGAAATATCGAGAGAAAATTAAAGTGATTTCTTTTGATAGAGAAAAAAATCAAATGGTTGAAGTGGAAGAGAGTAAAATAACTTTTGATGATGTTGGCGGAATGGAAGATATTAAAAAGAAAATCAATATGGACTTTATTATGCCGATTAACAATCCAGAGTATTTTCAAGCTTTCGGTAAGAAAGTAGGAGGCAGTTTATTATTTTATGGGCCGCCTGGATGTGGTAAGACATTTTTAGCGAGAGCAGTTGCAGGTGAGATAAACGCTAATTTTATTCATTTAGAGTTGCAAGCAATACTATCGATGTGGTCAGGAGAAGCAGAGAAAAATTTACATGAAGTGTTCGAAGAGGCAAGAAAAACAAAGCCTTGTATTTTATTTATAGATGAGTTAGACGCATATGGCGGGAATAGACAGAAGATGGGTGCTCATCATCAAAGAACGTTAGTTAATCAATTGCTAGTGGAGATGGACGGAAGCAATTCTTTTAATGAAGGTGTTTATATAATTGGGGCAACAAATACACCATGGTATATTGATCCAGCGTTACGACGACCAGGCCGTTTTAATTCACTTGTTTTTGTGGCACCACCAAATAACGAGGAAAGGCTGACAATACTAGAGTTGAAAACAAAGGATAAACCGAGAATGGAATTGCAGTTAGATTTTGTTTCGAAGTATGCAGAGCATTTTTCAGGAGCAGATTTAACATATTTAGTGGAAGATGCTATTAATGAAGCTATTCAACGTTCATTTGAAACGGGACAGTTACAACCCTTATCCAATGAAGATTTATTAAAAGCAATGAAAAAACGGCAACCGACAACTTTAGACTGGTTCTCAACCGCAAAAAATTATGCAACGTTTAGTGATGTAAATAAAGATTTTGACAAAGTATTAGAGTATATGGAAGAACACCAATTGAAATAAATGATATTAGTTTGGAGGGAAAGGAATAGATGGAAGAGCAACTTAGGAGAATCTCGCACTTATTGAAGCTTGGTGATGTTGAGCTAGCAAAAGAAGAAGCGGAATGGATGATTAAAGAAGATCCAGAAGATGCTACTGGTTATATTTGTTTAAGTCATGTGTACTACTTTGGATTTCGACAAATTGATGAAGCAAGTAAATATTTAGAAGAGGCACTAAAAATAGATCACTTAGATGAAAATGTTTTATTAACAGCGTTAGATATTTTTTATGCGCAAGAAAATTTTAAGAGATTAAAAGAGATAGCAGAAATAGGGATAAAAAATTATCCGGAAGAAGGCGTATATTACTTTTATGTGGGTGAGGCAAAAGTACATATAGAATCGCTTAATAAAGGTATTACATACTATAACAAAGCGATAGAGTTAGAACCTGAAAATGATATGTATGTAGGAAGATATGCTTTTATTCTTTTAAGTTATTATCCGAAACGAATAGAAGAGGGTATAAAGGCGGAAAAACGTGCGTTAGAGCTAAATCCAGAAAATGTAACAAATCTAGTCTCTTTTGCAAATGTAGCAAAAGAAAAAGGGAATTTTAAAAAAGCAAGAATGCTAGCTGAAACTGCAATACGATTAGAGCCGAATCATGAAGGTGCCTACAAAATTTATAGAGATACAATCGGAACGAAAAATAAGTATTGTGCTTTTATGGCAAGTTTTACGTATACATTTTGGAAGTTATTTTCTAAGTTTTGTAAAATATTTTCGTTTACAAGTAAGAAGAGTCTTAAATTATATTATATTTTAGTTGTTTTAAGCCTTTTAGGGTGGATAATCCTCCCTGTATATTTAACAGGTTGGTATGCGGGTTCCGTGTATATAGCTATTTTTATGATGTATATCATTTCATCTATTATAAAAGGGCGGATTCATAAAGAAGTAGGATTAGGAACACGCTTTGATGCTGAATACAATGTGAAAAAAAATAAAATCATTCGAAATCGTGAAATTTCCAATATGGAAAGTACAGTTAAAAAAGGAGAAGCTACTACTATTCCAGCTGCGAAACTATCAAAAGAAGAACTGGAAGCACAGCTAGAGGGCTTTTGGAGTAAAGGAACTGTGTATGAGGGGCAACAAGAGGTTGCTGCAGCAGTGAAAGAACCAGCTTTATCATCAGCTGAACATAAAAAGATTCAATCCTATTCAGATATTGAATCACCAAAATATAATAAATGGTATATTTGTTTAATTGTCGTTTTATCGATCTCCTTTATATTTAAAGCTGGGAAATTGTATAACTTAAATAATACAAATGCGGTGAATACGACGCCACAAATGAGTCAAGAAACGAAGGATATTATTGTAGAGCAACAAGATAAAGCGCTCAAAGATAAAAAAGAATCGTTCGATAAGTTAGAAGTAGTAACTGTATTATACGTATTAAGAAAAGGTGATTGGAATGGAAGTACAATTGAGGGAGCTATAGAGAAAAGTTATGTACCGGTTATGTTAGAAAAAGTAGGACAACCAGCCGGGGAGAAGTTAAAAAAAGCAACTCCTATGAAAATATATAAAGAGGATACAAGAACGTATGTATTACTTCAAAATGGAGATAGCTCTTTTATAATTGAAATAACAGCAAGAAAGTTAACTCATATTTACGGTGAGAGCTGGAATAATGCGCAAGAAGAGATGCAAAAATATGAAGGGCTACTAGGGAAAATAGAGTCACAAGGCGTTGAAGCAGGGGGGATTTAGCATGAGTATTAAAGTAGTAAGGGCAACGGGAATGATGGGAGGAGCAGCAAGAGTCGCTGTAAAGGTAGATAATGAAGTAGTAATGAAACTTGAAAATAATGAAGAATATACGCTTCCTTTTGAGGGAGATGAAGCAAATATAAAAGTAAAACAATTCTTTTTTGGGAGTAAAGAAAAGAAAGTAAAGGATGGCGATATAGTAGAAATTAAGATTAATAGTATCGCCATTTTATTCATGATTGTGTCAATAATGGCTGTTGTATTTGGTTCTTCAATGGGTATAAATATAGTTGTTTTTGGTGTTATAGGAGCGTTAGTTACGTTAGTATATGGATTGAATAACTGGTTTAGTTTAGAAGTTAAATAAGTATTGTATCTGTTTTGTGTTAATTCATTTCATTTACTATACATAAAGTGTAATTATTTTTAATAGAGGACGGGGAGAATCATTATGAAGAAAATAATTGTAGCATCTAGTTTGGCGTTAATAGTAGGTTTGACAACTGGTTGTAGTAGTGAAAAAACAAGTGGGCCTAAAACTACATCTGTACAAAAAGAAAAAGAGTTAGTAGCGAAAGACATTTTTAAAAAAGCGGGTGATAAATTAAAACAAGAAGAATATCTCACTTTAACGTCTCTTATGTCAATGAAGGGGAACAGCCAATCAGAAGAGATTAAAATGAACATTCAAATGGAGCCAAAACGAAAGAATTCTAGAGCGGAAATGAAAATAAGTGGAACAGATATTGTAACGTACGAAGTAGATGGAAAGGTCGCTGTTCAAGTGAAAGACCCTGGTACAGGAGAGTTAGTTACGATACCTAATGATCAATTTAATGTTGATGACGTAATGGTAAGTAAAAATTTACTTAATGAGTTAGATTTACCGGAAGATTTAGCTAAAAAAATGAAAGCAAAGAAGGAGGGAGATACATATAAGCTTACACTTGACTTAAAGGGGAAAGAAGCAGTAGATACATTACAGAAAATTAATGGAGATATGAAAAAATTAACGGACGGATTTAATATGGATGCGTTCACTGTTGAATATATCATAACGAAAGATTATAAATTTGAAGAGATGCGCACAATTATAAATGTAAGTGAACGTAATACAGATAAGAAATCTAGTGCGGATAAAGAAAAATTGGATACAGTTGTGAGTATAAAAATTGATTCATTTGAAAAATTTGATCCAATTAAGTTGCCTGAAGGAAGTTAATAAATTCAATCATATAAGGGTAAAAAAGGAGCTGAAATACGCTCCTTTTTTTATTTACCTTACTATTTTTAGGAGGTTAGTATGAATAAGGTGTGGATAAAGGGTGAATAGCATTTTTATTGATGAAATTTCATTAAATATTCTTGTGGAATATTTGTGAAACATTGTATAGAATAAGCAAGAATGCCAAAAATTATAGGAGGAAAGTTGTGAAGAAAAATAAGAGTTTAGTAAGTTTTTTAGGGGTGTTTATTATGCTGTTTTCTTTTTGTTTTCAAGGAAATGTACAGGCAGATGTAAATACTGTTCAATCTGGAAAAATCAAATCAGGAAATGTAACGGTATGGGAAGTTGGAAATGTGGCGAAAGTGTTAGCTGATGTAGAGCGCTTAAATTTAAATACAGTAAATGTACCGATTCAGGTAGATATTCCGAATGTAACTTCTACGAACATGGTAATTAATCAAGCACAAAAGCAACAGGCTATTCTTTTAATTCAAGAATTATTAAAGCGTAATATTCAAGTTATTGTGGAACCGTTCCCATATATTCAGCAAGGAAATGTTGGGGAAACGGAATGGAATCCGAGTAATATTAATGATTTCTTCTGGAATTGGAAAACGGTTATTCTACAAGACATCTTTAATTCGATTACAAGTAAATACAATGTGTACGGGCTCAAGATTGCTTCTAATTTTGTGAATATGGAATATGCAGAAGGATATTGGAGCGATACGATTGATTTCGTCCGTCAGCAGTATAAAGGAAATGTTTTGTATCAAATGAATTGGTGGTTAACAGCAAGCTTTGATCTTTCGTATGAAGCGAAGTTTAAAGAGAAAATCAATCGTCCGTATTTAAAAAAGGTTGATATTGTAAGTATCGATAGTTGGTTTGAAGTTTCGGGAAAAAGAAATCCGACATATGAAGAAGTAAAGAAAAGTTTATTTGCGACGACAGTGTATAATCGTGGACAAAATGTTGTGCAGCAGTTGGAACAATTACATACAGCAACAGGAAAGCCGGTTTATTTTGGTGGATTTAACGTTCCGGCGCGTGAACTTGGACTACAAAATCCGTGGAATCCAGATGTATCTAATGTGTTTTCAAAGGACGTACAATTAAACGGATGGCGTGCTTACCGAGATGTATTAGAAACGAAACCGTATTTTAAAGGTTTTTCAATTTGGTTTATTGGCTCTCATAATAGTACGCATGCGTATCAAATACATAGTAAAGAAGCAGAGGCAGTTATTAACGGCTGGTACCGAAAATAATTTTTATAAAGTAGGTAAGTTTTGAATTTTACTACATATATTTCTAGTGAAAGGCCTTTCACCATCTTATCACCTAGGGGGCAATCATAATGAAATTTTTGTCTTACCTTACAGTAATTTTGGTGATTCTTGGCGGTTTGAATTGGTTGTTTGTAGCGTTAGATTACAATGTAGTTGAGAAATGGTTTGGTTCTATGCCGGCGCTTGTGGACACTATTTATTGGCTCATTGGTCTTTCTGCTATTTATCAAATTTTTGATCGGTTCTTCACGGACAATTAGCAATTATACTTTATTACTAGAGTGTTAAGTACGATTATGTACTTAACACTTTTTTGTATGTTTATAAAAAGTAGTTTGCACATGCAAGCGATTCCATTGCGTCTTACGCCGTAATAATAGAAAACAAATTGACCACGTATTATATTTTAGGTTATAATTCAGAAAGTTTAAAAATTAATAAAAATAAGAAATAGGGAGGTTATCAGGGTGATGGAGAGAGTATATAATTTTTCAGCTGGACCATCAATACTCCCTTTGCCAGTTTTAGAGAAAGTGCAAAAGGAGCTTGTAAATTATAACGGGACAGGCATGTCTATTATGGAAATGAGTCATCGATCTTCTTATTTTCAAAGTATTATAGATGAAGCGAGTAGCCTAATTCGTGAATTAATGAACATTCCTGATGAGTATGAAGTACTGTTTTTACAAGGCGGTGCGTCATTACAATTCTCTATGATACCGTTAAATGTAATGAATACGTATAAAAAAGCAGGGTACGTATTAACTGGCTCATGGTCTAAAAAGGCGATGCAAGAAGCTGAAAAAATAGGGGAAGTACAAGTGCTTGCTTCTTCTGAAAAAGAGAAGTTTACTACAATTCCTAAACTGGATGGTTTACCAAATGATGAAAGACTAGATTATGTACATATTACAACGAACAATACAATTGAGGGTACGAAATATGTGGACATTCCACGTTTAGATAGAGTACCGCTCGTTGCGGATATGTCCTCAAATATTTTATCAGAACAATATGATGTTACGAAGTTTGGTCTTATATATGCGGGAGCGCAAAAGAATTTAGGACCAGCGGGCTTAACGATTGCTATTATAAAAAGAGATTTAATTGGGGGAGCAGATCGCTCTTGTCCTACGATGTTAAACTATGAAACTTACAGCAAAAATAACTCCTTATATAATACACCGCCATCCTTTAGTATTTACGTAACGAAACTTCTACTAGAGTGGTTGAAAGAGCAAGGCGGGGTATCTGCGATTGAAGAACAGAATAGAATGAAATCTTCACTTCTTTATAATTTCTTAGATGAATCAAAATTGTTTACTTCACCAGTTGATCCTACGTATCGATCACTTATGAACATTCCGTTTACAACACCATCAGAAGAGCTGAACAATCAGTTTTTACAAAAAGCGAAAGAACGCGGTCTCGTTACGCTAAAAGGACATCGCTCAGTCGGTGGTATGCGTGCTAGTATTTACAATGCGATGCCAGTGCACGGCGTACAGCAATTAGTAAATTATATGAAGGAATTTGAGCTTGAGAATAGATAGGGAGATGGGGATATGTTTCGTGTTCAAACGTTAAATCAAATTGCGGAAAAGGGTTTGCAAGTTTTTGACGGAGAGCGTTATGAAGTAGGGGATAGAATGGATCACCCAGACGGTATTTTACTTCGCAGCTATTCTTTACATCAAGAAGAATTTTCAAAAGACTTAAAGGCGATTGCGAGAGCCGGTGCTGGTGTAAATAATATTCCTGTCGAGCGATGTACAGAAAAAGGGATTGTAGTATTTAACACACCAGGAGCGAATGCAAATGCAGTAAAGGAACTTATTATCGCCAGCCTTATTATGTCTTCACGTAACATTATTAACGGTGTAAGCTGGACGAAAAATTTAGAAGGTGAAGAAGTACCACAGCTTGTTGAATCAGGAAAAAAACAATTCGTTGGATCAGAAATTGCAGGGAAACGTTTAGGAGTTATCGGACTTGGCGCAATCGGTGCTTTAGTTGCGAACGATGCGTTAGCTTTAGGGATGGACGTTGTCGGATACGATCCTTACATTTCAGTTGAAACTGCATGGCGTCTTTCTACACATGTGCAAAGAGCATTTAGTTTAGATGAAATTTTCGCAACATGTGATTATATTACACTTCATATTCCTCTTACGAATCAAACGAAGGGAATTATTGGGGAACACGCTATAGAGAAGATGAAAAAAGGTATGCGTTTATTCAATTTCTCTAGAGGAGAACTTGTAGATGAAAATGTTCTTCAAAAAGCGTTAGAAGAAGATGTTATTACGCATTACGTAACAGACTTCCCGAATGAAAATGTGATAAAGATGAAAAATGTAACAGCGACGCCTCACCTTGGTGCATCTACATCTGAATCAGAAGAAAATTGTGCAATCATGGCAGCGCGCCAATTACGTGAATATTTAGAGACAGGAAATATTCGTAATTCAGTAAACTATCCAAACGTCGAACTCCCTTATATCGGAAAGAAACGTATTACAATCATGCATCAAAACGTTCCGAACATGGTAGGACAAATTACAGGATGTTTAGCAGAACATCATATTAATATTGCGGATATGATTAATCGTAGTAAACATTCTTGGGCGTATACAATGATTGATATTGATAACGGAATTGATGATATAATAAAAGAGAACATTGTGGAAAATATAAGCAAAATTACAGGTGTTGTAGCCGTTCGAATGATTGTGTAAAGGAGAGAGGAAAACTTGGCAAAAATCCGACCGTTTCGGGCCATTCGTCCAGTAGAAGAAAAAGCAGCGGAAGTTGCAGCTTTACCGTATGACGTATTAAATAGTAAAGAGGCAAGAGAGGTTGTAAAAGGGAATCCGTATTCTTTCTTACACGTTGATAAAGCAGAAATTGATTTAGACCCGGCACTTTCACCGTACGATGATTGTGTATATGAAAAAGCGGGTGAAAATTTAAATCGATTTATACGAGAAGAAGTATTCATACAAGATGAAGAGCCATCACTGTACATTTATGAACTGACGATGCAAGGAAGAACGCAGTCAGGTCTTGTCGTTTGTACATCGATTGATGAGTATGAAGATGATACAATTAAAAAACATGAAAGAACGCGTCACGAAAAAGAATTAGATCGTATACGCCACGTAGATGTGTGTGATGCAAATACGGGGCCTATCTTTTTAACGTATCGTACGAAAGAAGATGTGAAACGTATCATTGCAAGCTGGAAAGAAGAGCATGTGCCAATCTATACATTTACAGCAGAAGATGGCGTGGAGCATGTTGCCTGGAAAATAGTTGATGAGGATGTAATTGCTACTTTAGTAAACGCATTTGAAGATATTCCTAGTCTTTACATTGCAGATGGGCATCATCGCTCAGCATCAGCAGCAAAAGTAGGGCTCATGCGAAGAGAACAATATCCGAATTACACAGGAGAAGAAGAGTTTAATTTCTTCCTATCTGTATTATTCCCTCACGATGAATTATCCATTTGGGACTATAACCGAGTTGTGAAAGATTTAAACGGCTTATCAGAAGAACAGTTTTTAAAGCAAATTGCACAATACTTTTATGTAGAAGAAGCAGCTGTTTCTCCGTATAAACCAAATGAGCCAAAAACTTTTGGAATGTATGTAAATGAGAAGTGGTATAAGCTTACAGTGAAAGAGGAAACGTTTGATGCGAACGATCTCGTTAAAGGTTTAGATGTATCTATTCTGCAAGATCATTTATTAAGCCAAGTACTTGAAATACACGATCCGCGATCTGATTCACGCATCGATTTTGTCGGAGGAATCCGCGGATTAGAAGAACTAGAACGCCTTGTAAATAGCGGTGAATATAAAGCAGCGTTTTCATTATATCCGACATCAATGGAAGCTTTATTATCAATCGCAGATGCTGGAGAAATTATGCCGCCGAAGTCAACGTGGTTTGAACCGAAACTTCGTAGTGGGTTGTTTGTACATTCTTTAAAGTAAATATAGACTTCTTTAGATTGAAAAACCGAAATGATTATAGTTTCGGTTTTTCTTATTTTAAAAGTGTTTTTGAGGAGGGGTATGGATGGAATTGCAAGTAGGAGAAAAAATCACCTTTGAACGAACTTTTACGAAAGAGGATGTTGGTTTATTTACAGAAGTATCGAAAGATGAAGGGGGTCATCATGTTACACCAGATGAGCAGGGGAGATTTGTTGTACAAGGGCTGTTAACATCAACGCTGCCTACAAAAATTGGCGGTGACTATAACGTACTAGCTCGCAAAATGGATTTTGAATTTGTACGTCCTGTCTTTAGCGGTGATACCATTCGTTGTGACGTAACCATTGAACAATTTGAGCCCGATGAAAAAAATCGTACAAAAATTATTGCGATGTTTATATGTAGGAATCAACTTGAAAAAGAAGTTATGCAGGGGAGTTTTTCTGGGATTATTCTTTAGTTAGTAGGAAAAGTAATGAATAGGTGGGGGCACATGCCTCTCGGGCTTAGATTTTTAATTCCCCCCATAACGAAAATTTTATGCATTGCTGGATACTGATAATAAGACGTTATGTAATATACTCTGTTCTTTTCTTAACTAATAGAAGAATAGTTGAATAAGCTTGTCAATAAAAAAAGGACATTCCTAGTATTACAAGAAATGTCCTTTCCACTAAATTATAGGATATTTTGCTGGAATTCAAACTCTAAAATTAGTTTACTGGTTTGACCTGTAAACTGATAATTATAGGACCCTCTTAGTTTTTCTAAGTTACCGGTAGCTTTAATAATTGTTCCTGGGGAATCTAGATTTCCTTTATCAAATATTCCTTGCTCTATAGCTGTAAAGGTCCCTTGTTGCCCCTTATAAATTCCTTCGAAGTGTAAAAAACCAGAAATTTTAGCAGTAGCCAAGTGACCATCATTTATATTTGAGTCTAAATAATATAATAAGTATTCAACAAAAGCTTTTCCTTTTAATTCACCATCAATATCATATTCAACATGGGCAATATTAATAGGGAAATCTTTTCTAGTATCATCAATTAGTTTTTCATCCCATTTACTTACTGTAAATGTTACTTCCATAAACGTAATCTCCCTCCAATTATATACTTTTAAAAAGTATCAATTCACAGTCATATCTTATAGGAGTGTTTTTATTTATTCCACGCCACTCTCTAAAATAGAAAAGGATACATTTTCACAATCAATTTCTGCCATCGCACCGTAAGGTAAAATAAACTTCGGCTCGGTATGGCCAAAATTTAAATTATAAAGAATCGGCAAATCTTCTAAATTATGTTCTTTCATTACTTGCAGTATTTCGTGTTTATATTCTTCATAATACATTTCGTCTTTTGGTTTACCAAAAATGATGCCCTTTGCTTTTTGCAGAATGCCTTGTGCTGCATAATTTCGTAACCAATACTTTATATAGCTTGGTTCTGGATGGTCTTCAGAAGTTTCAAAGAAAAGGATACGATTCTCCCAATATTTTTTCTCAGGCCAAAGCTCCGTTCCTTTTGCAAATTCCAATACTTCTATACAACCACCAATTAAGCGTCCTTGTACGGTAGTAGAGCCTTGAAGTAGTTCATAGCCATTGTTTTGTTGCATCGTACGCTTTGTATCTTTATTTACCTCTATCCATTCTAAACGCTCACTTGTCCATTCATGAGCTGGTTGAATCTCGCCAATTATCTCATTTGAAAAGAGAGTCCGATTTACCATTTCAACTGTATATGGATCCATCTCTATATTTTCGGCAAAATCGGTCAAAATTGCTGGACCGTATAAAGAGGAAAGACCTGCTTTATGGCAAAATAAATGTGAAATAGTAACGTCAGAGTATCCCATAAAAATTTTCGGGTTTTCACGTATTACATTAAAATCTATATAAGGAAGTAAGCGAATGCTATCTTCACCGCCAATATTCGCAATAATTGCTTTCACGCGCGTATCTTTAAATGCTGTCATTAAATCTTCCGCACGAGCCTCTGGGTTGTTATAAAGGTATTCGCTACCTTTTAAGCTATTTGGCATTGGAATAACCGTAAGACCAAAAACTTCTTCTAATCTTTTTACTCCTTGCTCATATCGCCATCTTATTTCAGAATCGCCTGCGCCTCCCCATGAAGGGCTTACTGTTGCTACGATATCTGCTGCCTGTAACCTCTTTGGTTTTATTAACATGTTAACACCGCTCCTACATAATGTAATGGACTACGATTATACAAACTGTATCATTGAAAAAACATGATGCATGACATTAGTTTCTTCATCATCAATCCGTTTACCTGCTGGTATTCAAGAATTCAGTCTTAGTGTTGAATTGCATTTGAGAATTACAGTATGCAACATTGCATGAGAAAGAGGGTTGCTATTTTCTACAATCTGTAACTGTAATGATTATAAGTTGGTCGTATTCAATCCAAAAAATAAAAACATCATGAATGGAGAGGTTACAGCTTTTCCTGAACAAGAAAGCTATCGCCTTTAGGAACTTGGGATGAAAGTGAGATTGGATACGGAGTGTCACTAAAAATCGCAACGTTCGTGGTACTTTAAGTGTCCGAAGTATAGGTAGTTTCTTCGGGTTTTTTTGTTGGGATTTTTAGGGGATTATTCTTTAATTATTAGATAGAGAGGTAAAATAAAAATACACCTAATTAATAGGTGTATTTTTTAGACTTGAAAACCACATATGTATTGGAGATTTCTCTCGGGTACAGTGTATCACAATAGAAATCATGCGTATACATAATATTTGCTATATTGAATGGTTTCCGAATAGATATGGAAATTGAAAACTAAATAGATTTCAATTTTGGTAACTTAAATACCTGTACCATGTTCAGAATTAGCAGGGGCGCCGCCAGTATTGCCATGAGATTCAACTTTCGGAGCAGGGAAATGTGTATGCCCTTCAAGTTTAGGAGCTCCACCAGTGTCGCCGATGTTTAATGAAGGAGCGCCGCCAGTATCGCCAATATTGAAAGCAGGAGCGCCACCGCCATCCCCAATGCTTACTGATTTAGGAGCAGGAGTATCCCCATGAGCATCTAATTTAGGAGCAGGGAAATGTTCGTGCCCTTCAAGTTTAGGAGCGCCGCCAGTATCGCCAATATTGAAAGCAGGAGCGCCACCGTGGTCCCCATGGCTTTCTAATTTCGGAGCAAAAGTTTCACCGTGCTCAGCCTTTACAACGCCGCCATCCCCAATATTTACACCAAAAAGACCAAAGCTAAGTACCGATAAACCTACAACAGCTGTACTAATTTTTCTTTTCAATCTATATCTCTCCTTTTGTTATGTTTTTCATTTTGTCTAAACGTGGTAGATAAAATGAAATGAATCGTAAAAAATTTCCAATTATATTACGATATACGAATAATTCTGTGTAATATTTTGTAAAACCTCCTTGAAATTTGAATTTTATGAAAATAAAATTCGACATGGTTCATTTTTCAATTCGTTGAATAGATTTTGAGTGAGTTTTTATAAAGCTATTCGCTAACTTTAGGACTGAAAGCAACTCTTAATTTCTTTATACCGTGCTTATAAGGTTATTTTAGCTTTGAAATAAATTAACTATTATAATTCGAGAATGTAGTCCTCTTGCTGTATATTTAAAATTTACTGTATGCAACATTGCATGAGAAAGATGGTTGCTATTTCCTATAACCTGTAACTATAATAGTTACAGGTTGGTCGTATCCAATCGAAAATAAAATCATCATGAATGGAGATGTTACATATGGGTATGAAAAAAATAATTTTAGCAGGTGCTTTAGGTATCGCAGCATTATCAGGAACGAATTTACCAGGATTAGAACTATCAAAAGTGAGTGCCGCTTCTATTGAATCGAATTTCTCGACGTTAGAAGGACGAGTAGTAGAAGTAGATAACGGTGTAATTGTTGTGAAATCTAAGCAATATGAAGAACTTGTTAGTGTGTATATAGATTCTCTTTCAAACGTGAAAGTAGGAGATGAAGTAAAAGCTACCGGATCTATGATGCGTAATTTTACTGAATATATGATTGCAAATACAGTTGAAAATACGTCAAATAAATTAGGTATGCATATGAAAGAAGATGGTTCTCCTGATTATGTGATTGGGGAAGTATCAAAAGTAGGAACGAGGGAAGAGGAAGGAGAAAGTTCTACTAAATATGTCGTAGTTGAGTATCCATCACTAAACGGGAAGAAAGTTATTATTGATGTTTTCTTAACGAAGGGACAAGTATTTCATACGGGCGAGAAAGTAAAAATTGATATGAAGTTTGTAGGCTGGGGTGGAAGTTCTATTAACTGGAACACAACGGATCATATTGAAAACGTTCATGATGTAAAGAGCGACGTTGAAAATAATGATGATGTTTGGATTTGGTCTTAATTAGAATTCTGTAATTAACAAATATATCCCTTAGTACCCAGCAAATTGTCATACACATGATCATTTGCTGGGTACTTTTTGTTTATTTTTACATCATTGTATCTATAATAATTTTTAAAATGCGGGTATACAGTTGAATCGAATAAACCAATATAGACAAGTGTTTTATCCTATTGCTTATGCATTGATTTTATTCAAAATTGAGACTCTATTGGTCGTAAATAATAGATAATTTTGTTTTACTGTTCTGATTAAAATCCGGTCTGTTGTAGCGTATGCTGTTCCAATTCGGATTACGTTTTCTTCTTCTACACCAGCATAGGTTTCATCTTCTGTAACTTCAATAATTTCACTTAATGGAATTTGAATCTTAGCTAGTTGCCATGAAATAATTAATTCTCCATCTGTTTTTTTGATATCGATACCTAGCATGTTACCAAAACCTTTCTGTATTAAAATATGGCTATTAATTTTATTATACAGATTTAAAGGGTTTATTTCTATTGTGAAGTTTGATTTTTCAATTTTTTCACAAGATATCGTACTACGAACAAAAAGGGTATCCACTAGCACCTGCAATCTTCCTGAAATGAAGACGATCTTTTTTATTTTGTGAATTTTTGAGAATAAGAGATTTTTGATTAGAATATGATGTTTAAATCGGAGCGAATTTAAAAAATACAATAATGAAAGAGGTGTTTATATATGGAGCAAGATGAGAATTATTTACGAGCTAAAAAAAGGGTGGAGAATTTAAAAGCATTTTACATTCATTTAACGGTTTATATACTAGTGAACTTAATGCTTTTTATTATAAATATAAGTTCTGATTCAAGTAAATTATGGTTTTTATATCCACTTGCAGGTTGGGGGATTGGTATCGTTATACACGGATTGACAACTTTTCCATTTGGGATATTCGGAAAAGAGTGGGAAGAACGAAAGATTAAAGAATATATGGAGAAAGATAAGTAAATTTATTTCTGGAATGTATGAATATAAATCCCTGGAATCAAATGTTTGATGCGAAGTCTATTCTATAGCTTCGCCTATTTGTTTTGTATTCGAAGTTTGTGCGAGTGAGTGTTCATATTCATTTTTTAGCAACAATTGCATGTGAAATCAAAACTTTATTTGTAGTACATAATAAATACAGTTGTTTTACTTTTTTTATTACATGTGGATATAGGATGAAGTTGATTTATTACCCTATATTAAAATAAAAATAAACCACTGTTCGATTTGAATATTCCACGATATAATGGTGAGAGTTTATGACAGAATAAATATTTACATAAGAAGTGAGGTACTGTATGAAAAAAAGAACGACAGACATTATTTTTATTATTATTGGTGCATTTCTTTTTGCGTTAGGTGTCAATTTGTTTGTTATCCCGAACGAGTTTGGTGAGGGTGGAGTAACTGGTATCACGATTATTACGTATTATTTATTTGAATGGTCACCAGGCTTAGTTAACTTAATTTTAAATGCGATTTTGTTAATAGCTGGTTATAAATTTTTGAATAAGATTACAACAATTTATACGATTATCGCTGTAGTTACGAACTCGCTATTTCTTCATTTAACAGAAGGTTGGACGATTGCTTCGGATGAAATGCTTGTAAATGCCATTTTCGGAGGAATATTTATTGGGTGCGGGATTGGTCTTATTATTCGCGTTGGCGGAACAACAGCAGGTACTACCATCTTAGCAAGGATGACGCATAAATATTTAGGATGGAGCATTAGCTATGGTTTACTGTTCTTCGATTTAATTGTTGCGTTTTCATCTTATTTCATCATTGGTGCAGAAAAACTGATGATAACAATTATTATGCTATATGTAGCAACGAAAGTGATGGAGTTTGTAATTGAAGGTTTAAATCCGAAGAAGGCTATTACGATTATTTCTGATAATCCAAATGAAATTGCTGGGAAGGTGACTACCTTAATGGGCAGAGGGGTTACTGTGTACTCAGGTCATGGTTATTACACGAAAACGCCGAAGGAAATTCTTTATGTTGTTATTAATAAGCAAGAAGTAGTCAAGCTAAAACGGATTGTTCAAACTACAGATCCGGCTGCGTTCATCGCTATACACGATGTTCGTGACGTATTTGGAGAAGGATTCGTTGATATTTCTAAAGCATAGAAATTACTTTTCATTAAAATAATCTTAATACTAAAACGTAAGAATCTATTTTGAATAATCTTTTTTCAAAATAGATTCTTTTTATTTATCTTAAAATGTTGGTTTGTTTTTCTTTTTCTTGCAAAAAATCCAATTGTTTCTTAAGGTAAGGATGTAGAAGGATGAACAAGAGAGGGTTTAATGAAGATGATACATATTTTATTAGCTGATGATGATAAGCATATTAGAGAGTTGTTACATTACCATTTACAAAAAGAGGGGTTTAAAGTTTTTGAAGCAGAAGATGGAAAGGTAGCGCAAGGCGTATTAGAGAAGGAAAATATTCATCTTGCGATAGTAGACATAATGATGCCGTTTGTTGATGGTTATACGTTATGTGAAGAAATCCGGAAGTATCATGATATACCGGTTATTTTATTAACTGCGAAAGATCAGTTAGTTGATAAAGAAAAAGGATTCATTTCTGGTACGGACGATTATATTGTAAAACCATTTGAGCCAGCTGAAGTCATTTTCCGTATGAAAGCTTTATTGCGCCGTTATCAAATGCTGAGTGCAGACATTATTACACTTCACGGGACGACAATTGATCGTAAAGGTGTTGAAGTAAAGTGTAACGGGCAGACGATTTTGCTTCCGCTAAAGGAATTTGAATTATTATCACAATTAGCTAGTTATCCTGGGAGAACATTTTCAAGAGAAGAGCTAATTGAATTAGTATGGGGAATGGATTTTGAAGGAGACGAACGAACGGTTGACGTTCATGTGAAGCGACTGAGAGATCGTTTCTCAAAACGAACTGATGATTTTCAAATTACGACAGTGCGCGGACTCGGTTATAAGTTGGAGCTGAAATAAGATGAAATCACTATATTCTAGATTTGTTTTTATGACAGTTGGGATCATGCTTCTTAGTAGTATTATCGGTTTTTTATTAACGAACGTATATTATCAAGTGAAGTTAAAACCGTATAATAGTGAAAAGATTTTAACGTATGCGAAAGAAGTTAAGTCATTATATGAAAAGCAAAGTGAAGGAAATCAAGAGGCGTACTTGCATTCTATCGCGAAATTAGGATATGAAATTTATATTGTCGACGACAAAAAGAATGGAAAACGTATCGGTAATGCGTTTCGTAAGACGACAATAAGTGATGATACCGTTCATAAAGTATTGAATGGCGAAACGTTTAATGGCGTTTCTACATATCCGACTCGCCTATTTATTACCGGTTTTTTCGATAATGAATTAATAAATAGTGTCGGTGTACCAGTGCAACACGGTGATAAACAATATGCTTTATTTATTCGTCCTGACATTCAGAACCAATTTGGTGAGATGCGAATTTTCTTAGCGGTATTGCTTGGGTTTATCGTTGTATTAAGTATTATTTTTATTGCGATTGCAGCAGGATATATCGTGCGTCCAATTCGTAAATTTACGAAGGCTACGCAAAAAATTGCGAGTGGTGAATATGAAATCGAATTAGACGTAAAACGAAAAGATGAAATAGGAACGTTATCTACAAGCTTTCAAAAGATGACGAAAAGTATTAAGGAACTAGATGAAATGAGACAAGAATTCGTTTCAAACGTTTCACATGAATTCCAGTCGCCGCTTTCTTCTATACAAGGTTTTTCGAAAACATTGCAAACAGAAAAGATGAGTGAAGAAGAAAGAAACCATTACTTACAAATTATTGAGGGCGAAAGTAGGCGAATGTCTAGTTTATGTAAACAGTTACTTACGCTCGCTTCTTTAGATAAAGAAGAGAAAGTGTTGCAAATAAAAGAATTCAATCTACAGAAGCAAATTAAAGACGTTATTTTTATGCTCGAATGGAAATGGCGTGAAAAAGATATCGCCGTTGAATTTGATGTGCCGGATATTACAATACAAGGTGATGAAAACTTACTTCATCAAGTATGGAGTAATATTTTTACGAATAGCATTAAGTTTTCAAACGACGGCGGAACGATTGAATTTGTTGTAGAAGAATTAGAGTCGAGCGTGATGATCTCTATATCAGACAACGGAATCGGTATGGAAAAAGAAGAAATGGATCGTATATTTGATCGTTTTTACAAAGTAGATACTGCAAGGGCAAGAAACGTAGAAGGTAGTGGTTTAGGATTATCGATTGTGCAGAAAATTGTTGAACTGCATAACGGAAACGTTTCAGTATATAGTACGAAAGGGGAAGGGACTACTGTTCAGGTGGAGCTTCCGAAATAGATGGAAGAGGCTGCTTGGGAACAGCCTCTTCTTTTTGTCATTTTTTGTCGATAAATCGATATAATCGGAAAATCGCTGATATAATTTGAGTTGCGCTGATATATTTGAAAAATCGCTGATATAAATTTCACGTACTACCTTCCTGTTATAAAGCCGCATCTTTCCCGGGCTCTACTTTAAATCGAACTTCAAAAGTATCCGCTGTAATTTCATCAGCTTTCGGCAAAGCCCGTAACTTTGGATGAAGTAGCCATACGAAAGAAATAAATAAAATCCCGATGCTAGCGAACGCGAAAATGAGTTGGCTACTAAATACATTTGCAGCATATCCACCAATTAAAGAACCGAACGGCATAGCAATTGTGCCCATACTTCGCATGACTGAGTTTATGCGTCCAATATACTGATTTGGAATTACAATTTGACTAATTGTCGCGAATAATATGTTGGTTGCACCAATTGGAATCCAGGCTAGACCGAATAAGAGAATAGACAACCACTGAAACGGTACGATCGTGGAGAGAAACCAAAAGATAGCACCAGTCGCAAAGCCAATAATAGAGACACGGCCAACATTACGTTTACCAACCCATGAACTGAATAATGCTCCAATTAAACTGCCGGCTGATATAGCGGCTAAAAAGAAGCCATATGATTTCACGCCTCCTAAAGAATCGGCGAAAGAAGGGAGTATCGCCATCGTCATACCGATTGAAAAATTAGCGACTACTGAACCGATTAAGAATACGCCCATTAATGAACGGAAGACGATCGAAAAACCTTCTTTTAAATCAGTGAAATATTGTTTAGTTGAAAGTGATGTATTGGTTTCTGCTTGCTTTGGCATTTTCAATGAAAAGAACAAAAGGGCAGTAATCGCGAATGTAATAGAGTCAATTACATATAAAGTGATTGCGCCAAGTAGTGCTACTAATATGCCAGAAAGCGTCGTGCAAATTAAATCAATGCCTTGATACGCAAATGAAAAGAGTGAATTTCCTTTTAATAGTTGTGTTTTATGAAGTAGAAGTGGTAAAGCTTTTGATTGTGCGGGATAGGCGAATTGTTCGATAAAGGCTACGATGGGCATGATGATGAGTAGTAGTTGAACTGTTAATAGATCGAAGTAGTGTGTAATAGGAATGATTAAAATAAGCATGCATTGCAAAACTTGTGTAATGACGAGGGTGTTTTTTATTGCCCATCTATCAACGAATGGGCCGGTAAGGAATTGTAATGCAGAAGGTAATAATGTAAGGAAACCAGCCAATCCAGAATAAAAAGGATTACCACTCAGCTTATATACGAGCCACATCGTAGCTACATAATATAAGCTATCTCCTATGTTTGTAAAAATTCTCCCTAAAAAAAGTAAGAGGAAATTTCGGTTTTTTAATATGTCCATTTAATCTACTCCTTTATAAAAAAATTATTCGGTAAAATAAATTTGACCGTCTATGTAAAAAAAATCGTATTACGATTTTTCTTCTTTTTTCACAAAGCGCTGCATTGCTTTTTCATCGATTTGTAGTGCAGTAGTAGAAATGTAATAAGATTTACTATTTGGATCTTTATCTGCGTCTTTTGCGATATCATTTAATTCAGCCATTAATTCATGAAATTTTTTCACCCACACTTGAAATTGTTCTGGCGTGGCATCAAACTCCCAGCAAGATGAAACGTAATTCCACTCTGCTGGGTCTTCGCTTACTTTTCGTAGTGTAAAAGCTTCTTCTGGTGCAGCGAGAATATGGCTTTTCGTTCTTTCTGTCATTTGTAAAAAGATTTGGCGACCTGATTCGCTTAATATTTCTAAATGAGGTAATAGGTCCGCGGCAGGGGTGAAGCCTCTAGCGACAGATTGATAAAACTTTTGAATGATGCCATTCTTTTCTTCTGTATAAACAATTTCTATAAAACCATTCTTTTCTAATTCTTTTAAATGATAATGAATTTTAGCCCTTGGAATGCCGAATTTATCAGATAGTAGTTGTCCTGTATAAGGACGTTCGCATAGACGCATTATCATTTCGACACGAAGTGGATCGCTTATTGCTTTTAGTTGGCTATAAGTAGTTATTGTTAACATGGGCTTCAACAAGATCAACTCCTCAAATAAAATTACTCGGTCAAGATTATTTGACTGAATTGTATCAAGGATTCTGATTATTTTCAATACTTTCCGAAAATTAAATCTTCTCCTCTGTAATCTTCTGTTCATATTCCGTTCATATTTCTTTTTTATGATAAGTGCATAGAAAGAAAGAGGAAGGAGCGAGCGAAATGTTTTTAGCTCTGCGTGAATTAAAACAATCAAAATTAAGATACGGATTAATCGGACTGATTATGGTGTTATTATCATTTTTAGTTCTTGTTATTTCAGGATTAGCAAATGGATTATCATATGATAATGCTTCATCGATTCAAAATATGGAGGCAAATAAGTTCGTTTTAGCAGATGATGCGGAAAATAAATTACTTCGTTCACAAATTAAGAAAGAAGATGTAGATAACGTAGTCAATCAAGTAGGCGACAAAGAGGCCGTTCCGTTTCGTGTGAAAGTTTCAACGTATGAAAAGAAAGATAGTTCGAAAAAAGTGGATGTTGCTATTTTCTCAAGTGAACGTGATTCATTTTTAGAACCGAACATTGTAAAAGGTGAGAAATTAGGCACAGCAAATAACGAAATGGTTGCTGATGAATCTATTAAAGAAAAAGGAATCGATATTGGGGATACAATTATTGATCCTGTTTCAAAGAAAGAATTTACAATCGTTGGATTTACGAAAGATCAAATGTTTAGCCATACACCAGTCGTTTATGTAAATGAAGACGTATGGGGATCTATTTCACAACCAAACCAAAAAGATTATAGTGCAATTGCACTGAATACAGATAAAGAAATTAAAAATGCACATGTTATCGACAAAAAAGAAGTACTGCAAAGTATTCCAGGATTTAAAGAAGAGCAAGGAACATTAACGATGATCATTGCATTCTTACTTGTTATCGCTGCGTTACTAATCGGTGTATTCTTCTACGTTATTACACTGCAAAAAACACAGCAATTAGGTGTATTAAAAGCAATCGGTACAAAGAACTCTTATTTAGCAAATAGCTTAGTCGTGCAGGCGTTATTCTTATCAGTCGTTGCGATGGTAATCAGTATTGTTCTTGTACAAGGATTAGAACAAATTTTACCAGCGGGTATGCCGTTCTTATTAACAACACCGATGATTGCACAATATGCAGCAATCTTCATCGTAATTAGTATTTTAGGAACACTTATTTCGTTATACCAAGTATTAAAAGTTGATGCATTAGAAGCGATTGGAGGCGGGATGTAATGACTTCATTATTAAAATTAGACAAAGTAAGTAAAGTGTATGGAGAAGGGAATACGGAAGTAACAGCCCTTCATCCGATGTCGCTTAATGTGAAAGCTGGAGAATTTATCGGAATCGTCGGTCCTTCTGGATCAGGGAAAAGTACGTTATTATCAATCGCGGGTGCGTTATTATCACCATCAAAAGGGGATATTTACATTCGTGAGCAAAATATTACGAAGCTATCAGAAAAGGAAATGACAGACATTCGCTTGAAAAAAATCGGCTTCATTTTCCAATTCGCGAATCTTGTTCCATATTTAAATGTAAAAGAACAATTGCTTTATATTGCGAAGTTAAAAAAGGAAAACAAACAAGAATCTGAAAAACGTGCGGATCATTTATTAGCGGCATTTGGATTAGGAGAAAGAAAAAGTCATTATCCAAATCAACTATCTGGCGGGGAAAAACAAAGGGTAGCAATCGCTCGAGCGTTCATGAACAACCCAGATTTAATATTAGCGGATGAACCAACTGCAAGCTTAGACTCAAAACGCGCACGTGAAGTTGTAGAAATGATGAAACGTGAAGTGAAAGAGAGCCAAAAAGCAGCAATTATGATTACGCATGATGAAAGAATGCTTGATGTATGTGATCGTATATTGACGCTAAGAGATGGGAAGTTAATATAAAGAAAAAAGACAATCGCACAAGTGTGCGGTTGTCTTTTTTATAATTGCTTTATTTTGAGAATAACGCTTTAATTTTATTTCGTGTAATTAATAAAACGCCGCCTAATACAGATAACATACCTAAAGCCATATTGTTTGATTGCTCACTACCAGCGTTAGGAAGTTCTCTAGCGTTATTGTTTGTGTTTGTAGTACCAGTCTTTGTTTCTGTTTGTTTTGATTGAGATACTTCATTAATTTTGTTATCTACATTTTGCTTCGTTGTATGTACCTCAGCTAATTTGTCCTCAATTTTTTTCTCAGTATGTTTAAAGTCGTTAATTTTAATATCTAAGTCTTGTTTTTTCTTTGTTAAATCATCTGAAACAGTTTGTTTCGCTTGTTTAATTTCGTTAATTTTATTTAGTAAATCTTCTCTAGCTTTTTGTAATTCAGCTAGTTTGTTTTTTACATCTTGTTTCGCTAGTTCTAAGTTAGCTGAAAGACTATCTAAATTGCCTTTAATTTTCTTAAGTTCCTCTAACGTGTTCCCAGTATTCGGCTTATTTTCTTTTAGCTCAGCAAGTTTGTCCTCAGCAGTTTGTTTCGCTTTCTTTAACTCAGCTAATTTTTCATCTACTTGTTTTTTAACTTCCTTAAGTTCATTAACCTTTTGATCAATGTTCTCTTTATGTTGCTTAATTTCATTCACTTTTTCATCGACAGTTTGTTTATGTTCTTTAATCTCATTCACTTTGTTATCGATATTTTGCTTATGTTCTTTAACTTCAGCAACTTTGTCTTCTACTTGTTTTTTATGCTCTTTAATTTCAGCGATTTTATCTTCGGCGATTTGCTTATCTTGCTGCAGTTTTGCATCTAACTCTTGTTTACGTTGTTTCATTTCGTTAATTTTTTCATCAGCAACTTGTTTACGCTCATGTAGTTCATTAACCTTCGTATCAACATTTTCCTTAACTTGGTTAAGTTCATTCAATGTTTGATCCACGTTTTCTTTGTGCTGCTGCAATTTCGCATCTAACTCTTGTCTATGTTGCTTAATTTCAGCTAATCGATCTCCCGTACTTTGCTGAGGAGTAGCATCAGTTACTTCCGCATGAGCAGAGTTTGCGCCAGCAATCATTGCTAAAGCTAGTGTAGACGCAGCGATTGTTTGTTTTGTTTTCATATTTTTATACCTCTTTTCTTTCATATGCATGAGCTGTTTTGTGTAAAATTGAGCATATAGAAGTAGATTATCTTATCATTATATACCATGTACGATGTCTAGAGGAAGTATTTGCATAATAATCTATCATTATGTAATGCTTATAGTCTATTATTTTTGGGTAGGGGAGAGATCTTTAGCTAGATGAACAATTTCTTCTATAGTAGAGTTTACATCCTTACGATTACGAATAACAAACAAATAATCAGCCTCGTTTTCTATAGGATCTACCACATCTTGATATAGTGATTCAGACTGTTGTCGATCAAGTACTTCTTTGAAACTAGAATAACTACCTCTAAAAATATTGGTACTTCGCGTGCTTCGAGCCACTCTTTCATAAAGTATATCATCTGGAATATCAAAATGAACGAGTATGCGTACATATTCATTTTGTGGAAATAATTCGTTTAGTAAATATAACCTTCCGTTTTTACTGCGATTGGAGTTACTAATAATAAGGTGTAAATTTGTATGTTCTTTCGCATAATCAACAATGAATTTCGAAAGACCATGTTTAAATGTATTAGGGCCCTCATTTGGTTGTAGTTT
Organism: Bacillus sp. AY3-1; assembly: GCF_008368785.1. Classification (NCBI taxonomy): domain Bacteria; kingdom Bacillati; phylum Bacillota; class Bacilli; order Caryophanales; family Bacillaceae; genus Bacillus; species Bacillus sp. AY3-1. The sequence goes on from NZ_QORZ01000016.1 coordinate 222,449, forward strand.
TTCATAATACGTGTTAATGAATTCAGCTTGGTTATCTTGATCCATAACGAAAGAGTGGGGTAACTTTTTTTCTAGTTCTTTAGCAAATGTAGTTTTTCCTACGGTAATGATCACTAATCGTTTCATATTGGCCTCCATATGTATTGTTATCATTTGGGGTATTCGGTGTGAATCGACAATTTTCCTGCCAGAGAATATACAAAGAATTGGAGTGATAGTAGGCTGAAAACTTGACAAAAAAACTTATTTATGCTATAATTTACCGATATAAAAATAAAGTGTATAATAGGGTTCTCCTGGCCAGGGGAACCCTATTTTTGTTGTGAAAATGAAGGAGTGTATGTGCGTGAAAAAAGGTGAAGCGAGTGTAACGTCGCTAGTATCAGCTTTCGGAAGGGCGTACCATAGTGAATTTGATAGTCCTAAAATCTTTGATGATTATGTAGCTAAAGATTTTATTTCACAAAAAGAACGTAACGATATTGAAACGAATATGGTTCAAGGGATCCATTTTTTCAATACAGACATTGCAGAAAAGTTTCAAGACAATCCACAAGAAATATTAAAATGGATTACACAAGTTCAATTATCACCAACACCTTTGGCACGTGCGGCATATTGTGAAAGAGTATTACTACATGAAATTGCATTAGGTGCAAAGCAATACGTCATACTCGGTGCAGGCTTAGACACATTTAGTTTTAGACACCGAGAGTTAGAAAATAAAATAGAAATATTTGAAGTGGATCATCCTTCTACGCAAGCGTTTAAAATACAAAGAGTGAAAGAAGCAGAGTATGAAATGCCAAGCAATCTTCATTTTGTTTCGATGGATTTCACTACAGATTTCTCGAGGCAAACATTAGTAAATGAAGGATTTGAAAATAAAAAGACTTTCTTTAGCCTATTAGGTGTTACGTACTATTTAACGAAAGAGGAGCTTTCTAGTTTAATAGAAAATTTATTCGAGATGTTTCCAGTGGGGAGCTCTATCGTATTCGATTATCCGGATGAAAACTTATTTACAGAAAAAGGATTGTCCAATCGAGTTGAAAATATGGTGAAAATGGCTGCAGTAGGCGGAGAACCGATGAAATCGTGTTTTTCTTATGCTGAAATGGAAGCACTGTTAGAGAAGGTAGGCTTACTCATTTATGAGCACTTATCACCAGAGGATATTCATACATTATATTTTGAAGGACGAAACGATTATTTAAAAGCTTTTGAGACGGTGCATTATGTGCATGCGGTGAAGAAGTAAGGAATTAGTAGGCATGGGGAGGAATCTCTGTGTCTTTTTTTATGAAAAAAGATATGACTGTTGGAAGGAGAATTCGATAGTTCACAGAATATGCAGTATGAATGTAAAAGATGAAGTAGCAATGATAAAGGAGAACGTAATGTATACAATTGGACAAGTTGCTAAATTTTTAGATGTATCTAGAGATACTTTGAAGTTTTATGAGGAAAAAGATTTGGTCAAGCCGAAGCAAAATATTGAGAATGGGTATAGAAAATATAATAATTTTGATATATATGATATAACAACGGTCAATTTCTATAGGGAAATGGATATCGAAATAAAAAAAATTCAGGAATTAAGAAAAAGTAAGAGTATAGAGGGAATAAAATCATTGTTGGAAGAGAAAGAACAAGAAGTTTTAGAAGAGATAGAATATAAAAAGCTTCTTTTAAAAAAGGTTCAAATTGTACAAGAAGATTGTGAAAAAATAAAGAAATTTTTAGGGAAATACGTAATAAAAGAAATGAAACCTTTAGAAGTAAACGGAGAAATAGAGCATTTTACTGCGTATGATGAATATGAATCTTTGAAAAAGAATACGGATAGTTTAAAAAAAGCAGTTACTTTAACATCTTTACGAAGAGTTATAAGTTTTAATAAAGAAGGTATTATAGAAGATAAATTTATAATCGTAAGAAAAGTAGAAGACTTTGATAAAGAATTAGAAGGGGAAATTCTATCGCATCCAAAATGTATTTATACTGTTATTGAAGATGGAAGGTGGGCAACTGGTGGGGAAAGTATTGATCATAATGTGGAATCCAGTTTAAGAAAAGCAGCGATAGAACAAGGGTATGAACTTTTTGGTCTAGTGTATATAAATATATTACTTACCACATATGAAGAGGAACTTGAACGTATATTTTTAGAAATTTATGCACCTGTAAAATAATGCAGACATGTATTGACCTGTGAGTAACCCCCAGGTTTAAGCTGAAAGTATCTGTAAATATAAATACTATTATGTTTACGAAATACTTAGTTTGAAATGGGGATTGTGCATGAATAGAGAAAAGAAACTAACAAAACCAGTAGCGAGTTTTATTGTATTAACCAATATCATTTTTTTGCCGCTTTTCTTGCTTGTAGGTGCTATAAGTATGTTGGAATTTCCTACATGGATCTTTGAGGTAATGTTTTGTATATCGTCTTGGTCCTCAACTTTTGCTTTTGCCGTACTATTTAAAAAAATCTATCCAGGGCAGAGCTTTATACAATTTGTAAAAGACAAGTTCAAAAATAAACTTAAAGTTTCTGTAATACTTGTTGTGAGTGTGATTCAAACTTTCATATTTTTAATGATTTTATTTGTCGTGTCTAAAAATAGTGAAATAGACTCTATTTTTACTGTCACTTCACGGGGAATGCTAATCTATTTCTTTGTTAAAAACTTTCTTGCGGGGCCATTGGGAGAAGAGATAGGATGGAGAGGTTTTGCGCAAATTGAACTCCAAAAGAGGCATTCACCATTAATAGCTTCGCTAATTATAGGGTTTTGGTGGGGAATGTGGCACCTACCTATTTGGTTTACTACAGGATTTGTAGGCATGGACCTAATTAAATATATTCTATTTTTTATGATCTCTATCATATCTATAAAAATCGTTATGACTGCATTTTATAATTTAAATCAGAATTTAATTATCCCAATCATCATTCATCAATTTTTTAATTTCTTTATTGGTATTATAAAAGGAAACTTAATCGATTTAATTATGTATAACGCGATTTTTTATTTAGTAGTTGCAGTTTTTCTGATTATTATAAATCCAAAGAGGGCTCTGTATGGAGCGGAAAATATAAATAGCAGGAATGGAAAGTATTATAGGGCATAGTGATGCATTTATGAAAGACAAGGAAAGCAAATTTAGTGATGGTAGATATGTTTGTTTTATGCAGTATCACTTAAAGCTCCGCCAATTTAATTATATAAATTATTTTTTTATGGAAACAAAAAGGGAAAAGAAGATGTTGAAATGAGTTGTATGTACACTCCATATGTGTATATTTGCTGCTCAATAAACTACCATCTCACGTAAATTTATACCACATTTTCACTTTTATTTACAAAAAATACTATTAAATATTTTCGGATAATTGTTATAATATAATTAAATTGATATAAAAGTTTTTTCTAGATTGTGTATTTGAAGAATTCTCATGCAAAAAGAGCAAGTTCTCAAGTAGAGAGCTTGCTCTTTTTTGAAGAGAAATATGATTAGAAGTACATAAGGGGATAGCAGGATTTTATAAAAATACTTTCTGTATGTATCCACAACAATGTTTAGATGTAAAGGATTTTTAAATTTATAAAAAGATTAAGAGGCGATAGAGAATGAAAAGATATATTAGTATAAAAGGAATTGGCACATATCTTCCAAAACGAAAGGTAGATTCTTTTGAAATAGATCGTATGCTACATGTGCCAGAAGGATGGACATTAAAAAAAGCTGGGGTAAAAACAAGATATTTTGTTGATGGGGAAACGTCTTCTTATATGGGTGCAGAAGCTGCAAAAAAAGCTGTAGAAGATGCTAAGTTAACTTGGGATGATATCGATTGTATTATTTGCGGAAGCGGAACGATTCAACAAGCGATTCCTTCTACAGCATCACTTATTCAAGAACAGCTCGGGCTACAGCATTCTGGTATTCCATGTTTTGATATCAATTCAACATGTCTAAGTTTCATAACAGCACTTGATACAATTTCGTACGCAATGGAATGCGGGAGATACAAAAATGTTGTTATCATTTCTTCTGAAATTTCTTCTGTCGGATTAAATTGGGGACAAAATGAAAGCAGCATTTTATTCGGTGACGGTGCGGCAGCTGTTGTCATAACAAAAGGCGATCATACATCTTCTATTATTGCTTCCCATATGGAAACATATAGCTCTGGTGCGCATTTATCAGAAATTCGTGGCGGTGGAACGATGATTCATCCTCGCGAGTATAGTGAGGAACGAAAAGAAGACTTCTTGTTCGATATGAATGGAAGAGCCATTTTTAAACTATCTTCTAAGTATTTGTTGAAGTTTATCGACAAGCTACTTATAGATACTGGTTATACTCTAGCCGATATTGATTTAATTGTTCCTCACCAAGCGAGTGGACCAGCTATGAGACTCATTCGTAAAAAATTAGGTGTTGATGAAGAGCGCTTTATGACCATTTTTGAAGACTACGGTAATATGATTTCCGCATCTATTCCAGTCGCTCTTTTCGAGGCGATTAAGCAAAAGAAAGTGCAACGTGGAAATAAAATACTATTATTAGGTACTTCTGCAGGACTTTCAATCGGGGGCATCCTTCTTGAATACTAAGAAAACAGTATTAATTACAGGGGCACGTGCACCAGCAACTTTGCATGTATGCAGACTGTTTCATAACGCTGGACATACCGTTATTATTGCAGATAGTATTCCTTATCCATTAAGTAAAGTTTCAAAGAGTACGGATTACTTTTATGAAATTCCTTCTCCAAAGTGGAAAACAAAAGAAAGTATCCGTGCGCTACTATCCATTATTAAACGTCATAATGTGGATTTGCTTATTCCTACTTGTGAAGAAGTGTTTTATATATCTAAATATAGAGAAGAATTAAGCGCATTTTGCCATGTATTAGTAGATGATTTTCAAAAGCTATCATTACTGCATAATAAGTGGGAATTTATTCAGTTCGTAGCGAATTTAGGGTGGCAAGTACCTGCAACATATAGAATAGATGATGAAGAAGCGATACGTTCAATGATACATAAAACACCAGCTTATACTCCTTTTGTACGAAAACCGATTTTTTCCCGGTTTTCTGATAAAGTGGAATTTATTACAAAAGAGGATGCTCTAAAAGAAAGCATGATAGATAAGTCGAATTATATTATGCAAGAGTTTATACGAGGGACGCAGCATTGTTCCTATAGTATTGCACAATCTGGGGAAGTATTAGCTCACTCTACGTATAAAACGGAATTCACGGCAGGCTTAGGTGCTACCATTGCGTTTCAGCATATGAATCATCCTAAAATTGATCAGTTTGTGAGACATATTGTAAAAGAGCTAAATTTCTCAGGACAAATTGCTTTTGATTTTATCGTTACAGAGGATGGAGATGCGATTCCGATTGAATGTAATCCACGTACTACAAGTGGATTACATTTATTCGATGAGGAAATATTGCCGGCCTTCTTTCATGAAAAGGTAAACAATACACTCATTCCAAGACCAAACTCTGAGTGTGCAATTCGGTTAGCGATGGTTCTATATGGATTTCCTTATTTAAAAAGTAAACAAAAACGTAAGCGATGGTTAAAAGTTTTATGCTCTTATCCAGATATCATTTATCGTCACAATGATTGGAAACCATTTTTTTATCAGTTTTTTAGCATGTATAAATTGTGGCGTGAAAGTTATAAACAGGAACGGACTATTTTAGAGCAAACAACATATGACATATCTTGGGATGGTGAAGATTTATGAAAATGCTAGTAACTGGTGGAACGGGCTTTCTAGGACAAAAACTCGCCTTTCGACTGAAAAATATGGGCTATGAAGTAACGGCAACGGGAAGAAATAAAACAATCGGTAAGGTATTAGAACAAAATGGAATTGAGTTTGTTCATTGTCCTCTTGAAGACAGGGATCGTGTGCTACAAGTTTGTAAAGGTAAAGATTACATCTTTCATAGCGGCGCACTTTCTTCCCCTTGGGGCAAATATGAAGATTTTTATAATGCGAATGTGTTAGGAACGAAACATATTATCGAGGGGTGTCAAAAGTACGGTATAAAACGCCTGATCCACGTATCAACACCAAGTATTTATTTCTATTATGATGAGCGACAAAATGTAGTTGAAAACGCAAAACTTCCTGATACATTTGTAAATCATTATGCAACAACGAAGCACATGGCTGAACAAGCTATTGATCAAGCTTTCGCGCATGGTTTACCAGTTATCACAATACGCCCGCGCGCTTTATTCGGACCAGGAGATAATGCGATTCTTCCGCGTCTTATTAAAGTATGTGAAAAGGGTGCTTTACCGAGAATTGGTACTGAAGATGTTCTTGTTGATATTACGTATGTTGAGAATGTTGTAGATGCTTTACTTCTTTGTATGCATTCCCCAAAACATACATTAGGGCAAAAGTACAATATAACAAATGACGAGCGTGTAAATTTATATGAGGTTATAGAAAATGTAATGAAGCGTCTTGATAAGGAAGTAAAATATAAAAAAATTTCCTACAAAACCGCTTTTTCACTAGCTGCTATACTAGAAGGAATCTCAAAAACTATTTTATTCGGAAAAGAACCTATTCTCACAAAATATACTGTTAGTGTCCTTTCAAAAAGCCAGACATTAAATATTGATAAAGCTAAAGAAGAACTAGGATATGCTCCAAAGATCAGTATAGAAGAAGGAATTACAAAATTTGTAGACTGGTGGAAAATACAATGAAAATCAAATCTTTAAAGCTATATGATACAGGATATTGCACACATCCAGAAAAAATTGCATACTCCAAGGGCAGTTGGAAACAAATATGCTTTCCTGCTACAGTAGGGTTACTCGAGCATCCAGTATTAGGATATATTTTATTTGATACTGGATATGCGGGACATTTTAAAGAGGCGACAAAAAAATTCCCTTACTCTGTATATGCAAAACTTACGCCTGTTCATTTTACGGAAGAGCAATCTATTAAACAGCAACTTCTTCTTGATGGTATTCAGCCAGAAGAAATTAAATATATTATTCTTTCTCATTTTCATGGCGATCATACAGCTGGTTTACCTGATTTTCCAAAAGCGAAAATATTAACCTTCGCAAAAGCTTATGAGGATATTAAAAAGAGAAGTAAATTTGGTGCTCTATTAAAAGGGTGTCTAAAAGATACACTGCCGGTGGATTTAGAGAAGAGGATGTCATTCATTGATCAAACTCCACCGCAAAACTTACCTTCTACATATGGAAAGTTTGAAGAGGGGTATGATGTATTTGATGATGGCTCATTATTTGCTGTTGACTTAACAGGACATGCAACGGGACAATTCGGTTTATTCGTCCATTTACAGAGTGAAAAAATTGTTTTTCTTTGTGCAGACGCAGTGTGGCTAAGTAAAACGTATCAAAACCTTGTATTTCCTAGTAAGATTGCCAACCTTTTAACGAGCGATCCAAAATCTTACCGAAAGAATATTGAGAAGTTACACCATTTATCACAAACATCACCTGAGATTGAAATTGTACCAACTCATTGTGAACATACATGGGATAAAATTAAAGCAGGGGTGTATTATGAATAAACTTCGAATTCTCAAGCAATACTTGAAAACAAAATATGGCTCGAGATTTTCAAATCGTGAACAGTTGGAACAGTTTCATAAACAACAAATAGAAAAACATCTTTTATTCACGATAGAGGCGTCTCCTTTTTATCGCCAGTTATATACGCCGTTTTCAAATGAAATTCAAAAGGGGAATTTGGCTGCGCTCCCTATTATAGATAAAGAAGTAATGATGGAACATTTTGATACATTAAATACAGCCCATATTTCAAAGGAAGAAGCGTTTCATGTAGCATTTGAAGCAGAAAAGACCCGGAATTTCTCACCAACCATTCGTAATATAACTGTTGGTTTATCATCAGGAACTAGTGGAAATCGTGGGGTTTTTCTCGTTTCTGAGGAAGAACAAACGTTGTGGGCTGGATCGATTATTGGAAAGGTGCTTCCTTCTAGCATTCTACATAAACACACGATTGCGTTTTTCTTACGTGCAAATAGCAATTTATATGAAGCGACAAAAAATAAGCGAATCTCATTTCATTTTTTTGATTTACTAGATTCGTTTCAGCAGCATATCATGCGATTAAATGAAATACAGCCCTCTATTTTAATTGCACCCCCGTCTATGTTACGGAACATTGCTGACTGGCAACAAGAAGGACTCATTACGATTTGTCCCCAAAAAATTATCTCTGTAGCAGAAGTGCTTGAAGATATTGATAGAGAGTTTATTTGTGCAACTTTTAAGCAAACAGTACACCAAGTTTACCAATGTACAGAAGGTTTTCTTGCTACCACCTGCAAGCAGGGGACGTTACACATTAATGAAGATCTCGTTCATATTGAAAAAGAATACTTAGATCAAGAGAAAGGGATATTCGTTCCCATTATTACTGATTTCATGAGGAAAACACAGCCGATTATACGCTATCGTCTCAATGACATATTAATTGAGAAGAAAACGCCTTGCAGCTGTGGTTCACCTTTTTTAGCGTTAGAACGAATTGATGGTCGATGTGACGATATATTTATTGGAATAAGTGAATTGGATAATAAAGAAATATCTATTTTTCCAGATTTCATTAGAAGAGCAATTTTGTTTGCATCTAGTGACATTCAAGAATTTAAAGTAATACAGCATAGCGTAGACAAAATTGAAATTAAACTTAAAGCACTACCTGAAAATCTGGAATTATGTCAATCAAATGTAATGAAAGAGTTACATACACTATGGTCTACTAAAAAGTGTGCCATACCACAGTTCTTCTTTTCACATTACGATATTCAAGTATATGATAAAAAATTAAAAAGAATAGAAAGTCTTGTAAGGCATGGTGAACATAAATGATTCAGTTACATGATGTTCATTCTTTGCATAGTATTGATTGGGAATCCAAAAAAGATGGGGCATATGTGCGAGATAGTTTCCTGCCTCTTTTTCAAAAGGGCGTTACAGCATGTATTGAAAATGTTAACACGGAGCTCTTTCTATTAGAAATCGATGATCTCATCTTGCCAGTTACTCTTAATAACGCAGAGTTCGAAAATTCATATGTATGTTCTCCTTATACACATTACGTATCTTATGCGTTAGAAGAGCTATGGGAGTTGAAAAAGCCATGGCTAGAGAAGCTATTAACCTATCCGATTCATCTTATGGGAAGTTGGCTACGACGAACGAATATTAATAAAGTAATTGTCGTAAATAATTGGATGCTTTCAACAAACCTTTATCACTCTATCAGCGAACAACAAATCGAACAAATAACAAATCTATTTGTTGAGAAATTTCCAGAGCATACAATTCTATTTCGCTCTTTAAATAACGAATTATATCCCGTAACGACAGAAGCACTATCTACAGTAGGTTACAAGAAAATTATGTCTCGTTCTATATACTTATTTGATCCGAAACACTATAAAAAAATGAATCGAAAAAAACGAAAAGACTTATTAAACGATAAAAGCTTATTAGAGAAAAGCAATTATGAAATCATTACGAATGAAGAATTAACAAAGGAGGATATTTTACAAATTTCCCATTTATACAACCAACTATATATCGAAAAATATTCCGCCCATAACCCAATGTTTACACCAGCTTATTTATGGAATGCTCTTCAGCATCGTTTATTTGAGATAAAGGCCATAAAAAAAGGGGATACAATTGATGGTGTTATTGCTTATTTTATTCGGGATGGAGTTATGACAACGCCGATCCTTGGCTATAATACAAACTCTGACCAGCAACAAGGTTTATACCGTATACTTTCCCTCCTTATTACAATGGATTCTATCGAAAAGAATTTAATTTGCCATTGTAGTGCTGGGGCTGGAGAGTTCAAACGAAATCGTGGTGCAACACAGCAAATTGAATACAGTTATGTATATAACAATCATCTACCACCTAGCCAACAAAAGGTATGGAAAGTATTAATGTGGATATTAAATACATATATAGAACCGATGGCAAAAAAACATCGCTTTTAAACAAAAAGACTTTTATGATTGCTTGTTACCTGGAACTCTTTATTTAAGTGTAGCTGCACTACCTACGTTATGGAGTTTATATAGTATATTTTTAATAATTTATTTTATATTTATCGATTGGATGAAAGAGAGAAGTGCTTGAAGAGTAGTTCTCTTTTTTCAGTTTTTGAAATGGGAATGAAAGGGTGAGAGGTGTAGTGAAGCAGAGATTATCGAAATTAGCAGATATACTAGTCAATCATTCTACGAAAGTACAGCCTGGTGATCAAGTGTTGATCCAAAGTGTTACAGAAATAGATCCCGCAGTCGTTCGTGAAATTATTAAGTCCGTAGAAAAAGCAGGTGGATATGCGCATGTATCAATGCGCGATGTGTCTGTAACGAGGCAATTAATTTTGTCAGGATCTGAAGAACAATTTAAGTTGTTAGCAGATGGGGAGTGTTGCCGATTAAGTAAGATGCAAGTGTATATTAATCTCCGAAGCCCTAGAAATGCATATGAATTAGCAGATGTACCAGCAGAAAAAATGAAATTATATCAAAAGGTATTTGGAAAAGCGCATAGTGAAGCAGTGTATAAAACGAGATGGGTGACAACGCGAATTCCGAATGCAGCATCTGCACAAGAAGCGAATATGAGTACTGAGGCTTATGAAAAATTTTATTTTGATGTATGTACGCTAGATTATAATAAAATGTCCAAAGCAATGGAGCCATTAAAAGAATTAATGGAAAAGACAAAACGAGTGAGGATTATTGGAGAAGGAACGGATTTGGAGTTTTCCATTGAAGGAATAGGCGTTTTAAAGGGGGATGGCACGGATAATATTCCGGATGGTGAAATATATACAGCACCTGTCAAAGATTCTGTAAATGGAGTAATAACATGTAACACAGTATCTGTTCAACAAAGTTATGCATTTCGAAATATAAAGTTACATATGAAGCATGGGAAAATAATAGAGGCATATGCAAATGATACAGAACGAATAAATCGAATTCTTGATACGGATGAGGGAGCAAGATATATTGGAGAATTTGCACTGGCGTTTAATCCCTATATATTACACCCGATGAATAATACGTTATTTGATGAAAAAATAAACGGTAGTTATCATATAGCAATTGGAGATTCGCTACAAGGTGCAGACAACGGGAATAAATCAGCGATACATTGGGATTTAGTAACCATTCAAAGGCCAGAGTATGGCGGCGGTGAAATTTGGTTTGATGATGTACTGATAAGAAAAGATGGACGGTTTATTTTACAAGAGTTGTTCGGATTAAATGAAGAAAATTTGAAGGGGTAAAGTGCTTTATTGAAATGATGGTCACTTTACCTATAAGTGACCGTTTAGGCCATCTTATTCTTCTTGTTACAATGATGTAAAGCAAATTAAAATACAACGCATTGAATTAAGTGATTTTTCGTATAATTTTACATTCAGTTAACATTAATAGGTTAATAGAAAAATTAGTACGAATTGTTATATAAGACGTGTAAAAAAGACAAAACCCCTTAAAAAACTCTTAATTTTTTACCCAATCAACCTTTACAATCCCTCCCTATAATGTGAATTGGACAAGCACCTAAGAGAAAGCAGAACATGTCAGTTTATACATTCTATTATTAGGGGGAGAATTTGTATGAAAAAGGCAGTTGCTTCATTAGCTGTTATGGCGGCATTATTACCGACATTTTCAGCACATGCGGAAGGGAAAGAGCAAACCCGAAAATCAGCTACAACTTTTAATGTTATTAGTGACATTCAAGGGGATTTAGGGGATTTTGATCACGTATTAAAAGATATGGACAAAGTGACACCACTTTCTAGAGCACTTATTATGAATGGGGATATAACGTCAACGGGACAACAGTCACAATATGATGATGTGAAGCGTGTGTTAAACAAAAATAAGCATCCAGAAAATGTATGGTCAACTGTTGGGAATCATGAGTTTTACGCTGGTAAATGGACAGCTGATGGGAAGCTCTCTCAAAGTACATGGCCAAATGGTGTAACGGAAGAAACGCTATTTAACCGCTACTTACAATTTAGCGGGCAAGAAAAGGTATATCATAAAAAAGAATTAGACGGTTATCCGCTTTTATTTTTAGGAACTGAAAAATATATGAAATACCACGATTCAAAAATGTGGGATGAAGTATTTATGAGTGATGAGCAATTAGGTTGGTTAAAACAAAATTTAGAAGAATATAGCCAAAAAGATAAAAATAAGCCAATTTTTATTTTCTCTCATCACGTTTTACCGGATACAGTATCTGGATCAAGACAAAATCCATATTTACAAGATTATTTAAACATTGATAAATTGTACGATATATTAAAGGACTATCCGCAAGTTGTTTTCTTCACGAGTCATACGCATTGGGATTTAAACTTACCAGACTGGGCTGGTAAAAAGAAAATTGCAGGCGGAGATGAAAAAGGCTTTACAGTTGTGAATACGGGTGGTATTGAAACAGGCTGGATGTCAGCTGGACCAAATGGCGGAGAGAAGACTGCTCCAGATGGATATTCATTTAAACAAGGATTACAAGTGAAAGCATATGGTAACGATGTAATGGTAACAGCTTACGATTATAAACGTGATAAGGATATAAAGAAGCTATTAATTAGTGATGCTAAAGTCGCACAAATGGCACCAAATGTAACCGCTGATGATAGTAAAAACGTAATCGTCGGTGCAACGGAATATATGGAGTACTCTGTAGAAGGAACGAACGAGTGGAATACGTATAATCCAGGAAATCCACCAAAAATTGATGGGGACAAAATTATATACGTACGCCATAAAGGCGAAATGAATTTAGAACCAGGATTAACGCAGCTACTCCGATTTTCGGTAAATAAGTGATTGGAGGGAGCCTGCATTTGAATGTGTGGGCTCTTTTTGTTTTGTTTTTTTGTCGATAAATCGATATCTTATGTCGAATCGTCGATATATTGAAAAAATCGTTGATATATTTCAAGTTATGAACGATATATTTGAAAAATCGTTGAAATACATTTCATGTACCGTATTGAAGTTAAAATTCATAAGTATAATTTCATACACCGGCACGGAATTCCAATACATTTTTCCCCTAGAAAGGTGACTTCATCATTTTTACATGTAATAATAGTATCGTTACATACATTGTGAAAGAAGTACAAAAGGAGCGTTATTAATGAATTTAGCTAAATTCCCGAGAAAAAAATATACAGAGTCATATACTCCAATTGAAAAATTAAACAATTTTTCTGAAGCACTTGGTGGGCCGACTATTTATTTTAAACGAGATGATTTACTTGGTTTAACAGCTGGTGGTAATAAGACGAGAAAGTTAGAGTTTCTAGTTGCAGATGCACAGGCAAAAGGTGCAGATACGTTAATTACAGCTGGTGGTATTCAGTCAAATCATTGCCGTCTAACACTTGCAGCTGCGGTAAAAGAAAAAATGAAATGTATTCTTGTATTAGAAGAAGGGCTTGAGCCAGAAGAGAAGCCAGACTTTAATGGAAACTATTTCTTATATCATTTACTAGGTGCTGAAAATGTAATTGTTGTACCAAACGGAGCAGATCTTATGGAAGAGATGCATAAAGTAGCGAAAGAAGTAAGTGAAAAAGGTAATACACCATATGTCATACCAGTTGGTGGATCAAATCCTACTGGTGCAATGGGATACGTTGCTTGTGCGCAAGAAATTATGGCACAATCATTTGACCAAGGAATTGATTTCAGTACAGTTGTTTGTGTAAGTGGTAGTGCTGGTATGCACGCTGGTTTAATTACTGGTTTTGCTGGAACACAAAGTCACATTCCTGTAATCGGAATCAACGTAAGTAGAGGAAAAGCAGAACAAGAAGAGAAAGTAGCAAAACTTGTAGAGGAAACGTCAGCTCACGTTGGTATTCCGAACTTTATCCCGCGCGAAGCTGTTACATGCTTTGATGAATATGTAGGACCAGGTTACGCGTTACCAACACCAGAAATGGTGGAAGCAGTTCAATTACTTGCGAAAACTGAAGGTATTTTACTCGATCCAGTATATACAGGTAAAGCAGTAGCGGGACTAATCGACTTAATTAAAAAAGGTACATTTAATAAAGAAGACAACATTTTATTCGTACATTCAGGTGGTTCACCAGCGTTATATGCGAATACATCTTTATTTGCGTAAGTGTAAAAAAGCATTGGGTATCCAATGCTTTTTTGTTATATACTGGAATTATCATGAAATGAGAAGGGAGATTATATGAGTTCAAATGTAAAATGGATCATATATAGGGTACTTAGCATTTCTATTCTGTTAATTTTATTTGTGGCTTATGGAGTTTATTTATATTTCAATTAAGTGAAATGGTAACCAAACCAAAGGAAAAATAAAATAATTGCTGTGTTAAATAGAGTAAAACATAAACCGATAATGGCTAAAATTTTCTTCTCAGCTCGGCTGCAAAAAGAGATAACTGCTAATATTATTGCTATAACAGCGGAAGCTAATATGAAATAGGCGAAAGGCACGACATATTCTACTCCAACTCTGTCTAAAATAGGTGAGAAGAGAAAGAGATTAATAGTAACGAATATACTTACAATGAGAAACGTATAACTTTTCCAAGTGTATGTTTGTAATTGCATGGAACGATACTCCTTTCTCTTTATTATTTATATTTTTAAGTGTAAATTAATTACCTTTATTTTACAAATTAAAATATTTTGTATTGAAAAGAGGGTATTAATATGAAAATTAGAAATTGGTCTCTAGTCTTTATTGCGATCTGTATACTCATAATAACCGGCTGTTCAAATATAGTAGGAAATGAAGATCAAAGAATTCAAGTGCAAAAACATATTGGTGATAATGAATATAAAGATTTTAAGATGGCGACAGATAATAACGAAGTGTTGCAAGTAAAGAAAATATTAAATGATACTACTTTTGAAAATAAAAAAGTGGAAATGTCTCGTCCAGCTGATTATCACTTTATTTTTCAATTTAAAAATCCGAAAATAGAGGCGAAAGCTGTGTTGTATCAAATTTGGATAAGTCCTAATAAGGATAAAATAGAGATCATAGCGGGGGATAGTCGGTACGTTCAATTAGAAGGGAAACATGCAGCCACTTTGTTTCAGATTGTTACAGGGGAGAAACTAGTTGAATAAGCGTATATAGGGTTATAGAAATTCAGCTCGTATTTTTCATTTTTGGAGATAATTAGTTTTCAACAAAAATAGCTATCTTTTTATATTGGAATAAACATTGAGAATCGGATAAAATGGACATTGACTTGATGAGCATGAGGTTCTCCGCGTATAAGCGGATTAGTGAACCTTAAGGTGTCCATTAATCCGCCATTGAATAATAATACTAGGAAATATATTGTTTTTACAAAGATTTGATGTTATGTTTAATTTTCTCAATATAATATTTTCCTTATATAGGAGTGGCTATTTGAAGAAATTAATATTATTAGTTTTATTGGCTACATGCTGTTTGACCATTGCAGGATGTTCTAATAATAGGATTACACCAAAGAATGATTCTAAAACTTCAACACCTGAAAAGATTAATCGTATCAATAAAGCGTGGTACAAACATATATAATAGTTTTAAGAAACTTGAAATTGTTGATGATAAAGGTCATAAGGTGAAATTCGTTAGGCTGATAGTAGAGGTTGTGAAACCTGGTGAAAAGCGGGAAGCATAGTTCGCATTTAAATTAATAAAATATGCGAAATTAAAATATTCACAAAAAAGAGTCTACATGTAGGCCATTTTTTGTGGATATTTTTCATAAATAAAAGACATTCTAATGTGCCTGCCTCTGATTTGAACCATCCGAAAATTATTTTACCAAGTTAAGTAGTGTCGCCCTTCAAAATTCGGCGAATGCGAGGGACCCGTAGTAGCTCGATTGATATGGTCCTTTTTTCACTTTATCTACCATCTTAATGTATCTGTCTATTAAAAAATCTAACTTTAATCGATTAAATGAGATGAAATCTGTTAAAAATAATGAAATTTCAGGAAAAATAAGGTACACTATTCAATGGTTTTGGTTTAAAATCGATTGACGTTAATGTATACGGGGGAAAGATTAATGAATAACAATACAGTAAATGAATCTGTTGAAGAAGTTGAGAAAAAACGGGTAAGATCAAAAAAACGTTTTACAAATTGGAAGCTAATCGCAGCGGGTGGCGGTTTCATTGCACTTCTTATTGGAGGAATGAGCTATTATCAAGCAACTCACTTCAATTCGAATGTTACGATTAACGATACAAAAGTCGGTGGTTTGAGCGCTGATCAGGCAATACAGGAATTAAAAACATCTGGACTAGCAAACAAAGTCTATATTGATCAACAACAAATTTTAGATGAACAAGATACAAAAACGGAACTGACGGAAAAAGACTTGCCACAAGTTAAGAAGCTATTAAAAAGTCAGTGGACATTTTTCCCTTCCACAAAGGAAAAAGATTATTCATTGCTACCGAAAGAAGCGGATCAGTATCGTAGTGAAACGATGAAAAAACTTGTAGAAGAAAAGCTTGTCTCTATGAATGAAAAATTAAAAGCGCCTCAAGATGCTATGGCTAAGCTCGAACAAGGAAAAGTTGTTATTGCGAAGAGCGTTGATGGAAAACAGTATGACGTTACGAATCTACTAAAAGATTACGACAAGCAGAAGCATAAAAGCGAAATTCATCTAAAGTCTGCATACATACAGCCTATTAAAGAAGGCGATCCGATTATCAAACAAGAAGAGAAAGCATTACAGAATCTTCTGGGGCAGTCCGTTGATTATAAAGTGCAGGATGAAGTGTATTCATTAAAAGCGAAAGATTTAATTCAAAATGCTACTATGTCAAAGGATATGAAAGTAACAATCGATGCGAGCGACATTAAGAATAAGGTTGCTGAAATTAATAAGGCTAAATCTACATTACATAAAGACTTCGCTTTTAAAACACATTCTGGTTCGGTTATATCAGTAAAAGGACAAGGATACGGCTGGGCACTAGATGTGGAAAAAGAAACAAAACAAGTTCAAGAAGCCTTTGAGAAAGGCGAAAAATCGCTTTCTGCTTCTAATATTCACGGGAATGGTTGGGAGAAGGAAGGAATCGGCTATAAAACAACATCGAATAATGGCATCGGAGACACATATGCAGAAGTTTCCATTGCAGATCAACAAATTTGGATTTATAAAGATGGGAAATTAGTTGTCACAACAAATGTAGTAACTGGTAAACATAGCACGAGTGAAGATACATCACCAGGTGTGTGGTACGTTCTATATAAACGAACACCATACACGCTTAAAGGAAGCGCAGTAGGTAAAGCTGATTATGCAGTTAAAGTAGATTACTGGGTTCCATTCACAAATAGCGGTCAAGGATTCCATGATGCAGGCTGGCGAAAAGACTGGGGAAATAATGCTTATTTAACAGGAGGATCAGGCGGGTGTGTAAACCTTCTTCCTAACGTTGCAAAAACTGTGTATGATAGTTTGAACACATATGATCCAGTTATTGTGTACTAGAAAATAGCTGCGTATCAAGAAATAAATAAAGCAGGAAATCTTACCTGATGGTACATGAAAATACACCTCGTGAAATTGCATACTAAGTGTGCAATTTCAATGGAGGTGTTTTTGTTTGAAAACAAGAGTTCATTGCTTCTAAGAACCAAAGTAGAAAGTGATTGAGATGAAGAAACAAGTATTCAAATAGTCAATAAAATTGACATTGAATATCATTTTCACTTAATATAGAATCGTTGCATTTAATTAGACATGATTTTTTTATTAATATAATAGATTTCTAATAAGGTGTCCCATTTAAGAATTTAAAAGTAGGAAAGGGTAATATAAAAATGAACTGGAAAAAAGGCGGATTATGGATTATTATTTTTTTCATTGTAAAAGGTACGATTTCTACACTGTTAATCGTTACAGGTGCTAAATATTTTGATTTATCATTTATGCAACTTTTCGTACTAATACTGGTCTTATTACTGATTTCTCTCATAAGCCGAAAATTGCTGTATAAACATAAACAAAACAAAAAGCAAAAAGAGCTAAATATATAATGAAGCCCCAGAGACCTTTGGATTTCTGGGGGTTTTATTTCTATAGTTTTTTCTACATGTATATCAACTTAACAGAAAAGGTTGTCCAAAATGATAAAATCGATGTTGCTTAAAATGTGTCAATCATTTTTACATAAATATTGAAGAGAGCTTTTGAATCAGTCTTTATTTGGAAGCTACAGATGCGCATAAATTATGCTTGTTTTTCCATTGGTAGTTTAAATGTAAACGTACTGCCTTCTCCTAATTTACTTTCAACTGTAATTTCTCCTCCGTGTAGTTCGACAATCCATTTTACCATCGACAATCCTAAACCTGTGTTTCCGGTGCTTGAAGATGTTCGTGCTGCGTCAACTCGATAGAAGCGGTCCCATATTTTCGTAATATGTTGCTCGCTGATGCCTATGCCATTATCGGAGACTTTACCTATTATGTTGGTTTCATCACGGAACAGTTGCATATGCACAGTGCCGTTCGCTTTGCTATAAGCAATCGCATTCGTTAGTAAATTCATTAATAAACGCATCATCAATGTTTGATCTGCTTTCATAAACAGGTCTTCCTCTATATGAGTTGTGATATCAATCGAAGCTTCTTGAACCATTAATGAAAGCTCTTCTACAACGATTTCCGTTAATTCACTCATATTGATACATTCAAATTGGAAAGTATTATGGTTTTCTTGGTCAGCTCTTGCTAATAATAAGAGTTGTGAGATTAGCGCGGACATTTTACGTGATTGCTTTAAAATTACTTCTAACGATTCTTCCATTTCTTTCGGATTATTCCTCAGTGATAAAGCGTATTCGCATTGTGAAATAATAACAGATGTGGGTGTTCTTAATTCATGAGATGCGTCAGATGTAAATTGTTTTTCACTTTCGAATGATGTCTCCAATCGCTCAAACATTTTGTCAAAGGTTTGTGCTAAATGATACATTTCGTCTTTCGGTGAACCTTGTAAATTAATTCTCTTCGAAAGGTCTTTACCATCACCAATTTTACTAGCTGAATCACTCATTTGTTGCACAGGTCGAAACGCTCTTTGCGTAATAAAATATCCTCCCACTGCGGAAATGAGAATAAGTAATGGGAATGAGATGAGTGTTACCACAATAAGCGTATTCATCGTTGATGATAATTGGTTCATGGTCATAATTCCACGAACCCAGACTTGCTCATCGCCGCCTGCATTATGGAGAAAATCATATACAATCCATTCTTTATTACCGTCTTTAATGGTTTGTATTTCATCGGGTTTAAGCGATATCTTTTTATTAAAGCTTGTTGGACTATTTCCTGCCAGCAGCTCACCTTGTTTATTATAAATAATGATATTTACTCCATCTTCTAAGGGTTCAAAATCATCGTCCATCTTTAATTGTCCATGCTTATATTCAATATCTTCCATGCTTTCTTTTACTGTGCTCTTCAATTGATCTTTCATATTAAAAAGCAAAACTTTATCTGAAGAAGTTAAAATAAAAGCTAACACGAGTGCCATAATAATTACAATTAGCCCTGTATACCACAGGGTTACTTTCATTTTGATTGATAGTCTTTTCATGATTCTACTCGCAATACGTAACCAGTTCCTCGTATTGTATGAATTAACTTCGTTTCAAACTGGCTATCAATTTTTTTACGAAGATAGCGGACGTAAACATCAATAATATTCGAGCCACCTTCATAGTCGTAATTCCACACATGTTGTTCAATTTTATCTCGTGTCAGCACAACGTCTTTATTACGAATCATATATTCTAAAATAGCAAATTCTTTACTGGAAAGAGTGATAACTTGGCCTCCTCTTGTTACTTTATGCATATTGCAGTCTACCACTAGGTCAGCGATTTCAAACACATTAGATGTGCTTCCTGTATTTCTTCGCATTAACACTCGAATTCTTGCTAGCAGTTCGTCAAAAGCAAACGGCTTTACTAAATAATCGTCTGCACCTAAGTCGAGTCCTGTTACGCGATCATCAATTGTATCTTTAGCTGTAAGAAGCAAGACAGGGGTTGTATGATTGTCCGCGCGTAATCTTTGTAATACTTGTAAGCCATCTATTCCGGGAATCATAATGTCAAGTACAATCAAATCGTAGGTAGCCATGTTTATATAATCTAAGGCATCTTCTCCATTCCCACATGCATCGACACTATAATGTTCAGCATTTAATCGTTTTACTAATATATTTTGTAAGTCTTGTTCATCTTCGACAATAAGAACTCGCATTACCATTCTCCTTTTCTTCTTATTAATATGTATCACTATAATTCAAAAACATTAAAGAAAGATTAGAAACTATTTAATTATATCATTTTATTTTTTTGTACATTAATCTTCCTTTAATGTTTGTTCAGTAATATAAAGGCAAGGATAAGGTGCACATGTAAAGGGAGGAAACAGAATGAGAAAGTGGATGTTGATTGGAGCATTCTCTTATTTATTGTTAACAGCTTGTTCTACTCAAGCTGATAACAATACAGAAGTACAACAACTGAAAGTGGAAAATGATACATTGCAAAAAGAAAGTGCTCAACTACAAAAAGAATCAATCAAAACACAAGCTGCTGCGAATGATACGAAGCAAATACAAGATTTCAAAAACGAAGTCACATCTATCGTTGAAAAGGCAAATAACACGAAACCAGTTGGAGCAAAGGAAGAAAACTTAAATACGTACTTAGCAGCAAAAAAAGAAATTGATCAATGAGATGACAAAATAGATCTATCTGATAATCAGCTAGAAGCAGATTATCATGCTGGAACGATAACTATTGAACAATATAAAGCGCAAGAAAGAGAACACGATATACTGGAAGATCAATTAGAGCAAGCAGAAAATGCGCTTGAAGCAAGATTTGGAATAGATGATTAATCATGAAGGAGTGGATGAAAATGTTAAAACATAAAAAGAAAATAATGATAAGTATAATTGCTATTTTAGTAAGTGGTATTGCGATTGTTGGTGGATATTATGGTATGGGTTACAACTATGCCAAAAAGAATGAAAACTACACAGAGAAACAAGTTCGTGAAATTTCTTTAGCACATACAAATGGAGAAATTATTAATGTGAAAAAAGAATTCGAATTAGAAGATGACAACTTAGCACAATCTACATTTGAATATGAAGTGGAAATTAAGACACCTGATAATCTGTTAAATAGTTTAAAAGTTAGTGCTAGAACAGGTACAATAGAAATCAATAGTGAAGATTAAAAAAATATCGCATATTTGAAAAAACTCCTAACAAAATTTGTTAGGAGTTTTTTCATGTTTTGTGTTTGGATATTCGCTTTTCTTAGCATGATGGCAATGTAGTTCTACCCCTTATAAATGTTACAAAAATCTTTCAAATAGTTCTAACTTGCACAATGCTTCCCGTTAATATAATACGCTGATTCTGTGAAAACCGTAAATACAACCTCTACTTCTGGAAGGCCAAAATCCATTACATATGTAGTAATGGCCTTGGCAAATCGATCACGAATTTCCTGTCCACGCTCGAACCATTTCACTTCAATAAGAGGAAACGCTTCTATTTCTTCTCCATTGAATACAAACGTAGAACTTGGTAGTTCCAACGTAAAATTATCCGTACCACACTCACAAATCTCTGCGAGCTCTTCTATTAATGGCTTGCTTATGCATTTTAATTGTTCAGTAGTAATTCCACGAAACACAACATGCGGCATGTGAATCCCTCCGTTAGATAGCTTTATATTTGCTCACATCATAACACAATTTATTTTGCTGCACTAACATCTATTGGTACATTTCAATGACATTCTTAAGAATGTCATATGTTATTGAAGCAATACATGTATTGTAACTATTTAAAACATTTGAGAGCTCGGTAATTGGGTAAATAAAAAAAGCCTTATCATTCTCCTTGTAAGGAGGTATGAGGGGGAGGCCTCTATTATGAAAGGGATGGTGCGCTTATATATTTTAAAAAGAAAAGACACCCTAAGGTGCCTTCCTCCGACTTGATAACCACTTTAATTTTAATAACATTGGATTCCCATCCGAATACTATTTTACCACGTTAAATAATGTTGGTCATTGAGAAAGTCAAATACGTAGCGTTCATATATAGTGACCCCTAGGAGTATGCAAAATTTAATACAATTTTTTTGTTGATCCAACAACAAAAAAGAACCCTAAAACCGTGCCAGGATAGGAATGTATAAAAAAATGCATAGGTCGATAGAACAAAGAAAGGAGGTTCCCTTGTAAGGGGAAGATTCCTCCTTGTCCTTGCTACTGATAATGATGCGTTATGTTAACTCCATATGTATAGAGTATACAGTCAAAAAAGTACAATACATCGCTTCTTCTAAATGGTACAATTAGGGAAAAGGGGTGGAAGAATATGTATGATTACAAATTTGTGAAAGTCGAAATTGATGGATGGAAAGGGCAACCCAAAGAAGATTATAAGCGTATTATTATAGAACATGCTGAGGATGGTTGGGAATTTGTTCAAGTCCTTACGCTAACACTCGCAGGATATACGACTTCTTTGGAGATTATCTTTAAACGAACCATTTGACAAGTATTTAGAGGGGATAAGTGATGTGAACGATATATATTTAAAAGAGATTGAAGACGTTGCTGAAACAATAGGAAAATAGGTAAAATAAACGATATTTGTAGTGCCAAATAAAATGGAAACAAATATAAAAGTGGAAAGAATAGAAAAAGCATTTTAAAACAAAGGGGTATATGTCAATGAAACGTAAGATTTTATCTTTTTTAGTAGTTCCAATGTTAATGTTAACTGGGGTTGGATGTGAGACAAAGGTTAAGAAAGATGAAGCAATGGAAGCTTCTGTTAAACAGAATAAAAAAGAAGACTTCAGTAAAAACCTAGAATATTTAATGAAAGATTTCTCCGAACAATCTAAGGAAATAGACGGTATTGTAAAAAGTAGCAAGTCAATGAAGAAAAAGTCAGAAGAGTTAAAAGAAGTATCTAAACCTTATTTAGAGTTAGTGGAAAAAATAAGTAAGTTAGAGTATAAAGAAAAAGATCACCCAGTACAACATAATGTAGGTGTAGCGATGATTCATGTAAAAGATGGAGTGGCAATCATACAAGAAGGTTTAGATAAGGGTAAAGAAAATGAAGTTGATGCTGGGGTTGAAAGATTAGAGACTGCTTCTAAGTTAATAGATAAAGCAAACAAAGAATTAAAAAAATCTAAGTAACCTAACTATAGGGGAATGTGTTATATCTACAGGCCATCCTATAATTAATGAATCCTAAAGCTTAATACCATTTAAAATACCGGTTCTAATAAGAACCGGTATTTTAAATGGTATTATTTTGAAGTACACACTAAATGAAAATTCTCTTTCTCTACAATTAGTTATTTTGAGAATTCAACTCATTTTTTTCTTTTTGGGGGTATTTACTTTTCTTAGCTTGATTGCGATGAGCGGTACCCCATAAAGGCCCCTGATACATAATTGATGTTCTGCCATTTGTAGAAAACAATCCACTTATACCATTTTAACAAGAAGAAATATCTCGTCCATGTTGTAATATTGGCTTACGTTAAGCTTGTGAAAAAAACATATTCATGTATAATGCAATTGATGTATGATACATTAGTTGTAGGAGGGTGACCTTTTTGAAAAGAGAAGATGCTTTAAAACTAAGAACAGATATTAGGAAAATGATTATAATAACTGGGGTTTTTGAATCTCAAAATTTGCCCAATGGACCATTTGAAAAACCTTTACCAACTTCTCAAATGATGGCGTTAGAGGAACTAGAGGTGGAAAAATTAACTGTTTGGCAACTATCCAATAAACTTAGATTAGAGACTTCAACTGTAAGTAGATTGGTAGATAAGTTAGTAAAAAAGGGGCTTATTTATCGTGAAGTAAATGAAAAAAATAGAAGAGAACTTTTTCTGCACCTCACAGAAAAAGGTCACATAACTGTTAATTGCTTAAGAGAGCAATCCATTACATTTTATCAAAGTATTCTCAATAATTTATCAGAATCAGAACAAAAAATAGTTGTGGATGGTTTTGAATTATTTATTGATTCTATTTCTAAGCCTTTTGATTAGAGTGAGGTAAATCATAACATTTGGAGGGTAAAATGAGTTTGGATTTTGAACGTCCTATTATAGAATTAAAAGAGAAATTTGATGAATTAAAGAAAATTATGAAAGAAAATAATGTAGATTTATCGCCAGAAATTCATGTATTAGAAAAACGTTTAAATAAAATGCAAGATAAAATTTATTCTAATATTACACCTTTTCAACGAGTTCAAATTGCAAGGCTACGTAACCGGCCCACGACATTGGACTATATACCTTTATTGTTTACAAACTTTCTCGAACTTCATGGTGATCGATTATATGGTGATGATAAAGCAATGATAGGTGGTATTGCAAAATTTAAAGGGATGCCCGTTACGGTTATTGGTCATCAAAGAGGTAGAAATACAAAGGAAAGTATAGAAAGAAATTTTGGAATGGCACATCCAGAAGGTTATAGAAAAGCGCTAAGACTTATGAAACAAGCTGATAAATTTAATCGCCCTATTATTACATTTATTGATACAATAGGCGCCTATCCAGGGAAAGGGTCTGAAGAACGTGGAATTTCTGAAGCGATAGCTCGAAATCTATTTGAAATGGCTACACTTAAAGTGCCAATTGTTTGTATTGTAATTGGAGAGGCATCAAGTGGTGGAGCTCTTGGCATTAGTGTCGGTAACCATATCCATATGTTAGAGTATTCATGGTACTCGGTAATTTCGCCAGAAGGAGCAGCATCTATCCTATGGAAGGACGCTAAGTATGCTCCAGAAGCTGCTGAACATATGAAAATTTCAGCAAAAGATTTAAAACATTTAGGAATTATTGATGAAATCATTCCTGAAATTAAGGGTGGAGCACAAAATGATATAAAATCACAGGCAAAAATGATTGAATCTGTAATCGAATCATCTCTAAAAAAATTGATACTATCATCCTCGGAAGAGCTTATACAACAGCGATATGAAAAGTATAGACAAATAGAGAATTATAAATGAAAGTATTTAAAGTCCGTATTACATTTCGGAGGATTATCACAAAAAAATTCTAAATATTTTGTAAGTAACCTCTTGAACTGGGATATGCTGATACTATTACTCTACAAAAGATGTGTGATCGATATGGAAAAGGAAAATTTGTTCAAATGGAAGCATTATCACATACCCATCAACTTAAGAAATTGATTGTTCCCCAAAACGAAAAAATGAGCTGAATTCTCATAAATAACTGTAAAAAGGTGAAAATTTCGTTATGGGGGGGGTATCTCAAAAGCTTAGGTTGATGGCAATGGGGTGGGCCCCCTTTTAGCAAAACCGGAGTGGAAATGATGAGTATAAACAGTTTTGTGAGATTGATAAAGGACGAATTATTAAAAGAGGTAAGCATTAGAAGTGAGGATGAATTCGAGCCTGTAATAGTTAAAGATATTCCTAGACTTTGGCAGTGTTTAGGAATAGGTAATTATGCCGCAGTATTTATGCATCAAGAATACAAAGATTGGGTAGTGAAAGTTTACGCGCGAGAAGGAGAAGGAATTGAAAAAGAGTCAGAAGTATACCGAAGAATTGGAAACCATCCTTCTTATTCGAAGCTTATATATAAAGGAGAAAATTTCATAGTATTGAAACGTTTAAAAGAAATTACCTTATACGATGCTATTCATAAGGGCATTAAAATTCCTAAGCAGGTGATCTTTGATATCAATGAAGCTTTAGAGTATGCAAGAGAACAAGGATTAACTCCTTGTGACGTTCACGGGAAAAATGTGATGATGGAAAACGGAAGAGGATATGTAGTCGATGTATCTGATTTCTTAAAAACAAAAGAAGATAGTAAGTGGAGAGACATAGAAAAGGCATATTTTACAATTTATTTGCCCTTCATTTATAAATTCCCTTCCCCTATTAAAATACCGTATTTTATGTTAAACATTGTTAGACGTTCGTATAGAAAATATAAGCAGTTTAAAAAGAAATTTAAATGGTAAAAGGACCACATACTTATCTATAGGTTAGATAAGTGAACCACTAGTAAACAAAAGGACCGTACATTTTAGATATATCTAATATGTACGGTCCTAATTTTATAACTTTATGAAGTAATCAGTAAGCTTTACATTTTCTTTTTCACGCAATTACTTATTTTCTTCCTCAAACCCTCTATTCTTTTTCTTGTTTATTTCGCAAGAATTGATGCGTTATTTGAGCTCTGTTTGGTTATACAGTGTGGTTTTACTACTCCGGATTCTATTTGCCACACTCTTGAAGTTAATTATATTTTTCGACGTACTAAATAAAAAGCTAAGGACCCCATAATTACAGGTGCAACGAAATCAAAGAAATGGGAAAAATTAAAAGGAAAAAGCAAAAGAAATGGTATAAGTGTATAGATAACTGCTTGTCCTATAAATACAGGGATTCCAAATTGAAATTCTCTACATCGCTTGATTTTCCTGTATAACACTTCCCCGATTAGACAAGCTATAAGAGCTGGTATACTACCATAAGTGAAGATCGTTTTAATGAATCCTAATACAACGTTCGGGTGAATAAAGCTAGGATGAGAAATATATGAAATCAAGAACCATCCAAAAATAAAAGCAAACAGACTTGCAGCATAACAAATTACAAATTTTATCAACGTAATCATCCTCACAGTTTTCTAATATTAACTCCATTGTATGACATGAAATCCTATTATTGGTAGCGAGAAAAAAGCGAATCCCTACTCTAAAAAGTATCCACTCATCCTTCTATACTTGTTTTATTTTCTTTGCTCTAGCAAACTTCCAAAAAGCTGCAAGTAGTATGAGCAGCGGTATTCCCTGAATAAAGAGAAATCCTCCCAAAAAATAAAGTGCACGACTAACTAGAGGAGGAGCTGTTGCCGACTCACCCGCGAAATAAGCCCCATAATTAGCCGCTACACCTGCATAATCAGCTATCCCACCTATAAGAAAAGCCGCTGGAATTATGATTAAATTTATCCCTAAACAGATCATTATTGAAGATAGGTTTTTAGCCTTAATTTTTGGTGAAACAGACAAGAAAAATAAGAATATTGCAGTGCCGTTTATAAGAAGTAGTGTTATTACAAAATAAATTCCCATAATATCCCTCCATGATTTTAATTGTACCATCAGCAAGGATAACTTTGTATAAATTTGGATGGATAAGGTCTTCATGTGAGGTTAACGTAACGTCTCATTAACAGTAGTCAATGATGCATATAATTTTCGTTTCTGCTTTCTTGTCTGATCTAGATAGCGGTGGGGTGAGTCAGAAATTGTGAAACACACTCTTAAGTTATTTAATATGAAAAAATGAAATTCTCCTTCTGTAATTTATTCAAATGACTCAATCTCCGCATCTTTTGAATGCCCTGAAAGTGCTAAACATATGCAAAATAATTAACTATCCCATGCAAGAAAGTTAGGCTAGTTAATCGCATATGTTTTATGGAAGGGGTGTGATTGAACTATGGAACGACCGAATTGGGGAATTGGAGGATTAGTATTTGTTGGCTGTATGTTTCTTGGTGGAGGAGTGGGATCTATGTTAGGTAATGCTCAAACTGGATGGCTCATAGGAATGGGTGTTGGATTTCTTGGGATGGCTTTAACGAGACTGATCAGAAAGTAATATAACGGAGATTCTTAATACCATAAGAGCTCGATACATTACAGTTAGAAGCTTTTTTTATATAGGTCTCCATACATAGATAGGATTTTCAAGTCGCAGGATGGCACCTTAGGGTGTATTTTTTATGCTTTCTAAAAATATATTACCATATAATGGAATTCGTTAGGTTCTGATAATCTTTTTTGTAATAGAATAGATTCATTACCGTTTCAGACCTTTGTATTCATTCATAACCTAATAGTAAAAGGGGGGGATGATGGAAGGTATGGCGTGTAATGATGAATTAATTTGTCAACAGTTTGCAAGAATTATTGGTGGTCAAGAAGGATTTGCCGGTGGAAAATGCGTGGCAACGATAAACCGGGATGAAATAAAGGCAACAATCTTAGGGAAACGTTTTAGGGTAACAAGTTCTTTCTCATTCGAATCAAGAGATCAAAAAACTGGACGGGCATTATGTTTAGGACGGGTAGCGCTCTTACAAAAAGAAGTCAATGGATTTGTTGCTACAATTATTAAACAAGGAATAATCGTTTCGTCTATACACAATGAGTGGTTATGTGATGATCCAAATTTAATCTACGTTAATATTGAAGACGTTGATGATCCGCTAAGCTTCGCAAGGAAAGTTAGAATAGCGTTATGTAATTAATTAACAAGTTTCTTTCGTTAAATGAGATGCTATTACATGCGGATTTTCAGTCGACTTTGGATGAACAGGAAAAAGATTCTATAAAGATTTGAATACTTTTCAAATAAATTAAAATTAAAAACCCGGTTCTTTTGTAAAGGAACCGGGTTTTTGCGTTTTGTTGGTGCTACCACACCTCTATAAAGTTATTAGATACAAGATAATAGATGTTTTTATAATTTGAAAGACGAGGAAACGAATTTGGAGGGAGTATTGAAAGCATGTTTAAGAAGATGGAATCAATGGAGAAAAGGAACTGGTTTTTAAGTCGGGGCTATGGACCTATCCTCTCGTTCTAATCCACTAAAAGAAGAACTTCCCCATACCCATTAGACTACTAAGCATTCCAATTCCATTCATAGTGCCTTTTCCTACTGTAAGTAAGTTTCCAAGCATTCCTGGCTGGCCGTAACCTCCGTTATTCCCCCATCCCATGGGACTTATCTGTCCTCCCCATCCTGGAGGGTTTCCCAAAATACCCCAGTTATTATTGGTATTAAAATTAAAAGCTTTAGCTGGTGGCGATAGTAAAGCGGCGAGATGACCTTGTGCGAACATCCCTGTATGATTGAATGGTTGAGCCCAGGGTAAGGGAGGTTTTGGGAAATTACCTGCATGGCCTGGTAATGGAGTCCAATTAGCAGGATGTCCTTGGGGCATCATCCCTGCATAATGGATTGGCTGACCTAAAGAGAAGGGAAGGGGCTCGGGATTGAAACCCGTATAGTTGGCTGGTGAATCCCAACCAAATGGATAGACTCGACAACTCCAATTCTCAGGAATCTTCACATCATTCATTCCCTCAGCTTTAGCTATTTGGGGCTGTAAATATAATGATGACATTGCAATTTGGTTATTATATTGCTCTCCATTTCCCTCTGAATTCAAATACCAATATTGGTGCATAAGTTTATTCCCCTCACTTTAAAAATGTAATGTTAGACTTAGCCTATGTAATATTCCTTTTTATGGATGGTTACATAACTAGATTTACAAGCCTGTATTTAAAGGAATAGGTGTATTGACTTGTTGATGTATCCCGCAATTTGTGGGCAATAAGACAACTCCACCTCAAAATTCAGTGAAAGCGGCTGCCTGTAAAAGCACCACTGATTAAAGTTTCACTTTATTTTAAGGGTATTTTCAATTGCTCCTTTTGTTTAATTCAGCCTAATTTAATTTCGGTTAACAAACGTGTTTATAAAGGTTTAATCAGTAAAAAAATTTTAACATTTTATGTCGAGCAAGTAGAATTGCTAAAAAGAGAATATCCATTCGAAGAGTTTGGCAAAATACTGCAAGGGTAATATATTCTCGTGCAAATATGCAAACGAGTTAAATTAATCAATGGAATTGATAATGAAGGGGCAAATAAATATATGAGTGAAACGTTACATAAAAGAAAACCACCATATGTAATGCTTGTAATCCTTTTTATTGGGGCATTTGTTTCATTTCTAAATAACTCACTTTTAAATGTAGCCTTGCCATCAATAATGAAGGATTTAGACATTAAAGATTATTCAACGATTCAGTGGCTTTCTACAGGGTATATGCTTGTAAGTGGTATATTAATTCCGGCATCAGCATTTTTAATAACCCGATTTTCCAATAGGAGCTTATTTATTACATCTATGATGATTTTTATTCTTGGTACGGCCTTAGCGGCTGTAGCACCGAACTTCGATTTATTACTTACTGGCCGGATGGTTCAAGCAGCAGGTTCTTCAGTCATGGGGCCTTTGTTAATGAATATTATGCTAGTAAGCTTTCCAAGAGAAAAAAGGGGAACAGCAATGGGGATTTTTGGATTAGTTATGATTACAGCCCCAGCAATTGGACCGACACTATCGGGGTATATTGTAGAGTATTATGACTGGCGTTTGCTGTTTGAAATGATATTACCGTTAGCAATCATTAGCTTACTGTTAGGGATTTGGAAATCGGAGAATGTCATGAGGCAAAATAAAAATGCAAAACTTGATTATCTCTCATTATTATTATCTTCTGTCGGTTTTGGCGGTCTGTTGTATGGATTCAGTTCTGCAAGTTCCGATGGTTGGACGAATAAAGTGGTCTTAACAACCTTAATCATAGGCGCTATTGCCTTAATTGCTTTCATTATCCGTCAATTAAAAATGAATGAACCTTTATTGGATTTACGTGTTTACAAGTACCCAATGTTTGCACTTGCGTCTGTAATTGCAATTGTCAATGCAGTGGCCATGTTTTCGGGTATGATTTTAACACCAGCTTATGTACAAAATGTCCGCGGTATTTCACCGCTGAGCTCTGGGCTGATGATGCTTCCAGGTGCGGTAATAATGGGAGTTATGTCACCAATTACAGGTAAACTATTTGATAAATATGGCCCTCGGATTCTTGGTATAGTAGGACTTTCTATTACAGCCGTTTCAACTTATATGCTGGCAAACCTGCAAATTGACTCTAGTCACACACATATTATTCTTATTTATACACTGCGGATGTTTGGGATGGCGATGGTGATGATGCCACTTATGACAAATGGCCTTAATCAATTGCCAACTCGCTTAAATCCGCACGGTACAGCTGTTAATAATACAGCTCAACAAGTGTCCGGTTCAATTGGTACTGCTATTCTTGTTACGATTATGAATTCTGTAACAAAAACAAAAGCTGAAAGTCTAATGTCTGAATTAGATCCAACAACCTTCACAGAAGCTACGAAGGCAATGTTAACTCAGAAGGCTTTATTATCCGGAATTCAATATTCATTCTATGTAGCGCTTGGCATGAACATTGTTGCACTACTATTAGTTTTTTTCGTGAAACGTGTAGATACAAGTGCGGAAGCTGTCGAGAGGTTAAATCGGTAGAGCAAAATAAAACTTTAGATTATAATTTCTACAAGTTTTTAATGTTTAGTTAGACTATGAAGAAATGCAAATTTCTGCTGCTAAGGCGCTGGTCTTTAAAGCTGGAAAAGAACCAGTGAAATAATTATATATAGTAAAAAGGATCTGATATTCATATCAGATCCTTTTTTATTAGCAACACAGTATACTTATTTATCTTATTTGTTTGAAGTGACATTAGAAACTACTGGTTTTCCTAATACTACAATCTTTAGCTCTCAAATTCTGATAAACATTATAATAATACGCTTCATTTTAATTTAGTATTTTTTCTGCAAGTTATACATGTAATAGCAACAAACAATTTAGATTAACAACCTTATAAGCAATATCATAATCGTGAATAGTTAGGGAAAAGATAAAATAAGGTAATCAATTACATATCTTTATCCCAGGCGATTCATTGTTTATTGAATGGGATATTTTATTTTATGTTTTTTTGAAAGGGTGTTTTTAATGGATAAAAAAGTATCTGCCATTCCTCAACCGAAAACATATGGATTGCTGGGGAATCTCCCATTAATCGATAAAGATAAACCGACCTTATCTTTTATCAAGATAGCGGAAGAGTATGGTCCTATTTTTCAAATTCAAACTTTAAGTGATACCATCATTGTCGTTTCTGGGCATGAACTGGTAGCAGAAGTCTGTGACGAAACAAGATTTGATAAAAGTATAGAGGGTGCTTTAGCGAAAGTTCGCGCCTTTGCTGGAGACGGATTATTTACAAGTGAGACTCATGAGCCTAACTGGAAAAAAGCTCATAATATTTTGATGCCTACATTCAGCCAACGAGCAATGAAAGATTATCATGCTATGATGGTCGATCTTGCCGTACAACTCGTTCAAAAATGGGCACGGCTTAATCCGAATGAAAGCGTAGATGTACCGGAGGATATGACTCGCCTTACATTGGATACAATTGGTCTATGTGGTTTTAATTATCGATTTAATAGCTTTTATCGTGAGACCCCTCATCCTTTTATTACTAGCATGAGCCGTGCTCTAGATGAGGCGATGCACCAATTACAGCGGCTGGATATAGAAGACAAAATCATGTGGAGAACGAAACGTCAATTTCAGCATGATATTCAATCTATGTTTTCCTTAGTGGATAATATTATTGCTGAACGTAAAAGTAGTGGAAATCAGGAAGAAAATGATTTACTTTCCCGTATGTTAAATGTGCAGGATCCGGAAACTGGTGAAAAATTAGATGATGAAAATATTCGTTTCCAAATTATCACTTTTTTAATAGCTGGGCATGAAACAACAAGTGGATTATTATCTTTTGCAATCTATTTTTTATTAAAGAATCCGGATAAATTGAAAAAAGCCTATGAAGAAGTAGATCGGGTTTTGACAGATCCTACTCCAACATACCAACAAGTTATGAAACTTAAGTATATACGGATGATTTTAAATGAATCGCTACGTCTATGGCCTACTGCTCCAGCATTCAGTCTCTATGCAAAAGAAGATACAGTGATTGGTGGGAAATATCCAATTAAGAAAGGAGAAGATCGTATTTCTGTTCTTATTCCACAGTTACATAGGGATAAAAACGCGTGGGGAGACAATGTGGAAGA
The DNA here is from genome assembly GCF_008368785.1 of Bacillus sp. AY3-1. Taxonomy (NCBI): domain Bacteria; kingdom Bacillati; phylum Bacillota; class Bacilli; order Caryophanales; family Bacillaceae; genus Bacillus; species Bacillus sp. AY3-1. The sequence goes on from NZ_QORZ01000016.1 coordinate 255,532, forward strand.
ATTCCAACCTGAACGATTTGAAGATCTGGATAAGGTTCCTCATCATGCTTATAAGCCATTTGGAAATGGTCAACGGGCATGTATCGGTATGCAGTTTGCACTTCATGAAGCTACACTCGTAATGGGAATGCTTCTTCAACATTTTGAATTCATTGATTATCAAGACTATCAGCTGGATGTAAAACAAACATTAACGTTAAAGCCTGATGATTTTAAAATTAGGATTCTACCCCGAAATCAAACTATTAGCCATACTACTGTTCTTGCGCCTATAGAAGAGAAACTGAAAAACCATGAAACCAAGCAGCAAGTTCAGAAGACTCCTTCTATTATTGGGGCCGATAATCTTTCGCTTCTTGTTCTATATGGATCGGATACAGGGGTAGCAGAAGGTATTGCCAGAGAACTAGCAGATACAGCTAGTTTAGAAGGTGTTCAAACGGAAGTGGTAGCTCTTAACGATCGAATTGGAAGTCTGCCAAAAGAAGGGGCGGTTCTTATTGTAACTTCTTCTTATAATGGAAAACCGCCAAGTAATGCAGGGCAGTTTGTGCAATGGTTGGAAGAATTAAAACCGGATGAGCTAAAAGGTGTTCAATACGCAGTTTTTGGTTGTGGAGATCATAATTGGGCTAGTACTTATCAGCGAATTCCAAGATACATTGATGAGCAAATGGCTCAAAAAGGAGCAACAAGATTTTCTACACGTGGAGAAGCGGATGCAAGTGGTGATTTCGAGGAACAGCTCGAGCAATGGAAACAAAGCATGTGGTCTGATGCGATGAAGGCATTTGGATTGGAACTTAACAAAAACATTGAGAGAGAACGCAGTACATTAAGTTTACAATTTGTTAGTCGTCTTGGAGGATCTCCTCTGGCGCGAACATATGAAGCAGTTTATGCGTCTATACTAGAAAATCGTGAACTTCAATCATCTAGCAGTGAAAGAAGCACGCGACATATTGAGATATCCTTGCCAGAAGGCGCTACGTATCAAGAAGGTGACCACCTTGGTGTGCTGCCAATTAATAGTGAGAAAAATGTCAACCGAATTTTAAAACGCTTTGGATTAAATGGGAAGGATCAAGTCATACTGAGTGCAAGTGGACGAAGTGTAAATCACATACCTTTAGACAGTCCTGTTAGTTTATTTGACCTTCTTAGTTATAGTGTAGAAGTGCAAGAAGCAGCCACTCGAGCACAAATACGAGAAATGGTGACATTCACAGCATGCCCTCCTCATAAAAAGGAATTGGAATCATTATTGGAAGAGGGAGTTTATCATGAACAAATATTAAAGAAACGTATGTCAATGTTGGATCTTCTTGAAAAGTATGAGGCTTGTGAAATCCGATTTGAACGCTTTTTAGAACTTCTTCCTGCGCTCAAACCGCGTTACTATTCTATTTCAAGCTCTCCACTCGTTGCACAGGATCGTCTGAGCATTACGGTTGGGGTTGTTAATGCACCTGCATGGAGTGGGGTAGGGACATATGAAGGAGTCGCTTCTAATTATTTAGCTCAGCGTCATAATAAAGATGAGATTATCTGTTTCATTCGAACGCCACAATCGAACTTTCAATTACCTGAAAATCCAGAAACACCAATTATCATGGTTGGACCAGGTACTGGAATTGCACCATTCCGTGGATTCTTGCAAGCGCGTCGTGTTCAAAAGCAAAAAGGTATGAACTTAGGACAAGCACATCTATATTTTGGTTGCCGTCATCCTGAAAAAGATTATCTCTATCGTACAGAACTAGAAAATGATGAAAGAGATGGATTAATCTCGTTACACACAGCTTTTTCTCGCCTGGAAGGACATCCTAAAACATATGTACAGCATTTAATAAAACAAGATAGAAGCAATTTAATTTCGCTATTAGATAATGGAGCTCATCTTTATATATGTGGTGATGGAAGTAAAATGGCTCCTGACGTAGAAGACACCCTTTGTCAAGCATATCAAGAAATTCATGAAGTAAGGGAACAAGAGGCAAGGGATTGGTTGGATTCTTTGCAAGATGAAGGGCGATATGGAAAAGATGTTTGGGCTGGAATCTAAATTCTTCTTAATTAGATAAGTACTATTTCATTCACGAACTTCTTTCGACTAAGTATAATTTTAAACAAAATAAACTGATTTATAAAAACCCTGTATTTTTTATTGAATATGGGGTTTTCTTATTTTTAAATAAAAGGGACGTATATGTTGATTCAAAATCTAATAATCTTTATGCTTTATATACACAACATGGTAGATTTGACTTAATAAAAAGAGGAAACATCAGGGAGAAGTAGACTTTAATTTAAACTCAACAAAATCTTCACACAAATCTGGGGGATATGATTTGAAAATGGGTTAAGAAAGGATTCATTTATGAATGAATGAGTAAGAAAAGCAATCCAACATTTTTATGTAAATGGAGCTGTAAATGAATATTTACTTAGGTGTGAAAATGAAATTGAATTACCTAAAGAATTAACTGTATTTATTCATAATGCAGACATTCAAACAATGCCTGTCAACATTGATGATATTTGGCCAGCAGAAAAATATGTATTCGATTTTAAACCATATAAGAATGAAGTTAATAGTAAACGAAATTAAGAATAGTTAAGAAAAAGCTATTTCCACTCTTAATTGACGCAATTTTCGAAAATATACAAATGTTAATATTTGTTATATGATATATTTGTCAAAGTACTGTTCCTGTAGTTTCTATAAAGAATCTGTCAGTAGTTTCTATAAAGAATCTGTAAGATAGTTTGTTTGTCTCGTATATTCACCTTAAACTAAAAAGAACTTGCAGAGATTCTTACAAGTTCTTTTTAGTTTAAGGGTTGAATGTGGATTTGAAATAAAGAAACGATTTTTTGAGAGGAGAAAAGTAAATGTTTATAAGAGCAGAAAGATTATTAATACGAAATTTTGAGTTCAAAGATTGGCAAGCTGTCCATGAGTATACATCAGATAGCAATGTTATGAAATACATACCCGAAGGAGTTTTTACTGAAGAAGATACAAGAAACTTTGTAAATAGAAATATGGGTGAAAATGCAGGGAGCTTTCCTGTGATACTGGTAGATGAAAATATTCTGATTGGTCATATTGTTTTTCATAAATATTTTGGTGAGCATACTTATGAGATTGGGTGGGTATTCAATCCTAAATATTTCAATAAAGGATATGCTTCTGAAGCAGCACAAGCTACATTAAAATATGGGTTTAAGGAAATGAAATTACATAGAATTATAGCTACATGTCAGCCACAAAATACCCCGTCATATCGAGTGATGGAGAAAATTGGAATGAGAAGAGAAGGATATTTCAGGAAGTGTATACCCCATGGAAATGAATGGTGGGATGAATATTATTACGCTATTTTAGAAGAAGAGTAGTGTCTCAGAACGCATTGTTCAAATCAAAATCATAATTAAAATTGTGCTATCTTTTCAACCGAACATCCAATAGCAACAGCTCGCAAAGGAAGCAACCATTGGATAAAAACTGAGGATGGTAATAAATCACACTGGGCATTAGATAATTATCAAGAAGAAGGAATCAGAGTACACAACTGGTTTGTTGACGATAGTGTGGTTATTTATCGTTTTCGGCAAGAAGACTCCATCTGATTTGTGTTACGGGTGAAACCCAACAATTCAGGTGGAGATGAATTGCCGTCAGAAGGTAGGCTGAACTCATTTGTTTCGTTCATAACAATGTTCCCGGGGCCAATATTTGTTTCTTTTTGTCTTACGATACAATCTGCTCTTAGATAAGGAGGGAATATATCGTAAGACAACGAAATTGGATAATAATAATCATTCGGTTACTTGCACCAAACGGAATTACGATGAAGACTATTTTTACATTTCGTTCCAAATGTTGAATTGTCAAAATTAATTTTAATGAACTCTCTAAGAAAGGTGGTGAAAACAATGGCTAGAAAGAAAGTAGTGAAAGTATTACGTAAACAAAAGAAAAGAGAAACAATACAACGATTCACCCAGAAACAGAATATCGGACGAGCTGGTCTCACAGCTAAAGAATTTCGTTTACTGCAGCGCATGTCACATAGCTCAAAAGCATTGCGAAATGTTGGGTTGTACACGATTAAACAAAGTTATTTGAATCATAATAAAATGGCTACTGTAAAAGAAGTGGACACCGCCATGCAAGCCGATATGAACTACTGGGGCATTCAATCAAACTCTGTTCAAGCGATTCGTAGAGCCTTATATGCAGAAATAAAGAGCTTTTTTAAAACAATGGAAAAGTGGAAGGAAAATCCTGAGAAGTTCACAGGGCGTCCTAAGTTTCCGAATTATTCTCGTTCAACTGACAAACGAATCATTGAAATCTATCAAGTTCCAAAAGTAGATGAGAACGGGTATTGGATGATTCCGATGAATGTGGCATTCAGAAAAAAATTCGGTTCCATTAAAATAAGTATGCCGAAAAACTTAAGACATAAAAAAATCTCCTACATTGAGATTGTACCGAAGCAAAAAGGTCGGTTCTTTGAGGTGCATTACACATATGAAATGCACGTTTCTCAAATGAAGAAACCATCCACGACTACGAGTAACGCTTTGAGTTGTGATTTAGGTGTAGACAGATTAGTAAGTTGCGTGACAAATACAGGCGATACTTTCTTAATTGATGGAAAAAAATTAAAATCCATAAACCAATACTTCAACAAAATGATACGTAATCTCCAGCAGAAAAATATTGAAAATGGAATTTCAAAATACGTTGTAACGAATAGAATGGCTGCACTTTGGCATAAACGGGAAAGACAAATAAATGGTTACATTTCACAAACGGTAGGCCTGCTGTTCAAAAAAGTGAAAGCATTTGGCATAGATACGGTTGTCGTAGGGTATAACGCTGGCTGGAAACAAAAATCAGATATGGGAAAAAAGAATAATCAACAATTTGTTCAAATCCCGTTTCATAAACTGATTGCAGCGATTGAGAATAAATGTATAAAAGAAGGTATACGATTTTTAAAACAAGAAGAAAGCTATACTTCAAAAGCTAGTTTTCTTGATAAAGATCCGGTTCCAGTTTGGAATAAGGATGATAAGACGTATTATCACTTTAGTGGTAAACGAATGACTCGTGGTCTGTACCAAAGTAAAGCAGGAACATGTATCCATGCTGATATTAATGGTGCGCTGAATACATTGCAAAAATCAAGAGTTGTAGAATTGGATGACAATCTCACAGTGAAAACGCCGATTCTATTAGAAGTGCAAAAACGTAAGGCTGTTGCTTCGCGCATAGCTTAGTGGGTGCGTCAACCATCCATGTGTACTCGACTTGTCGGGGCTTGTAGCACACGCCGGATTCATCTGAGTGGTGGCTTCTTCCATAAGGAAGAATTGCTCTTTTTCGAAAGGGTGGTGCAAGTGGGAAAACAATAGTTCGTTGCCAGTACCAACCAAAAACATACTTGGGGTGTTACCATAAGGTGGCATGAATGCTAGAGCGTCAACTGTCTAGCGATAGATGAAAAGACCTAGCGTTCTAACTCAAGCCCCCACTGAAACGTGTCACCTCAGTGGAGGTAGTTGACCATAGAACTGTTGCCACATTAATATATACTTTAATTGAACACGGGCTTTCTCTGGATAAAATAATCGAACCACAAGCAACTTTGGCAGGGATAGAGAAAATGCCAGATTTAATAAACGAATCGCGAAGTTCATCTTTTATTATAATCAAGTCAAAAAAACAAAATAATATTTAAAAATATATACCGCAATCTGGGAGCTTTTAATGAATTACGAAAACAGCCGTTTCACTAAGGAATGGCTGTTTTTTTAAAAACATAACCTAAGGCCGTTAAACTGTATGCATTCGAATTGAAAATATTGAACATAGGAGTGAGTGAAAATGGCATATTTATTGCAAGTTGATTTTCCGTTTGAAGGTCCTTTTGGTGAAGAAATGGAAAAAGCATTTTTGGATTTAGCAAAAAGTATTAATGAAGAAGAAGGATTCCATTGGAAAATATGGACGGAGAATCAAGAAACGAAAGGAGCAGGAGGCATCTATGTATTTGAAGAAAAACAAGATGCTGAAAAATACGCCGAAATGCACAAGAATAGACTTCAAGCATCTGGTATTAAAGATATTAGAGTAAGAATTTTTCACATTAATGAAAAGTTAACGAAACTGAATCATGGTTATAGTAAATAATAAGGGACACGTAATTCAAAAAAGAAGGGGGAATCTCCTTCTTTTTTTGAATTCTTCCTTTATAAAAAATCTCTATATAAATAGGGATTCGTGTATCGGCATATAGTTCCTTGGAAAAGGTTGTACCAAGTCGAACATATGAGAATTCTTATATTTGTGAAATAGACGTGAAAGTACTGTGGAAAAGTTGTATTGAAATAATTATTTATAAAAGGGTACGCCCCTTACTGGGAGGTAAGGGGCACAGGAAATGCAAATTTATTTGTAATTTGCTAAGTTGATTGTAACATATATACCTGTCTATACATGTTGCAAAATTATGAACAAAACTATTATTTAGTAACTAGGAATAACGAAGGTTGTATGACTTAAGTTGTTTTTAAAGGAGTATAGCAGAGAAAATGCAAGAAAAGACCTGATAAAAGGACTGTTTTTGTTATTGTTTTTCAGATTTCCTTTGTTCTAGGCTGCATATCCCTATCTAACTGTGTGATCTACATAAAGCATCATTATCAGTAGTCAATGATGCATAAAGTTTTCGTTCTGGGGGAATTAAAAATCATAGCTTGAGGGCGCTACCCCATCACCATCAAGCTATGAAAAGTAAATACTTCAAAATGAAAATATAAGCGGTTTTCTTTCAAAAATACATGGGATTTTTAGCCTGGGTTGAGACTTCGAAATATTGTGCATTCGCATCAAATAACAAACATGAAAAGGACTTTAAATTTAATTCGCAAGATCTCTTTCTTTTACAAGATCTTCGATGTTATTTGCTTCTTTGATTTCTTTTGACGATAACCAATTTTTATTTATTGTTCCTGTCTTATTGGTTAAATAGATGTTAAAGTTTTTATTATATAGTTCTTCTTTAAGGATTGTAGTTACTTTGATTAAATCCTCAATTAAAAGGGGAGTGTTTTCAAATATATTATTGGTGGTATTTATAACTAAAGTCACTAAATATTTTCGACTATCCTCATCATCTGAACTTGAATAAGTAATACTTTGAAATGCAAATCGATCGTTTTGCATTTCATGTAATCTTTCTTCTACTTTGGTGTGCGTTCTAATCCGATTTTCCTAATATTTGTTTATGGCATCTGACATCTTAGATTTCATTGTTTGTAACAGTTCTTCTTTTGTTATTATATTTTGTACATTTTTAAAAGGTCCGCCTAAAGATTCACCATTTTGATCCTTAATCTCTAGTTCTGTTATCTTTTTATTATTCTTCTGAATGAGTTGAAATAGAGCATATAAACGATCTAATTCTACTGAATCCAATTGGCTAAAGTCAATCTCGTTACTCATTTGCAAAGTTAATAATAATTCATTAGTTGGTTTTCCTTCATCTGGATCTTTACTATCTAAAATATATTGAAGAGCATTTTCCGTTTCAGATTCCACGTAGCCTAATTTTTTCATTTCTTCTAGTGTTGGTTTGAATTTCTTATATTCCTCATATGTTTTTTTTCCATATTGGTATTCATCACCTACTGGATATGAATAGAGGAGACCTTGTACCTTTACTCGGAATTTTAGATATTTGTTATTTTTTTCTTGCACAGTATGGTATGTATTACCACCATTATTTTCATTTATCGGGCTCCAATCTGTTACAACAACATCAATACCGTGTTTTTTTTTAATATATTCTTTTACCTCAGCTCCATTTTCTTGATTACAACCACTTAGACATAAGAAGCATAATACTAGCAATATTACATGTTTCAATCTTTTCATATAAGCACTCCCTACGTAAGAATTAATTCTTGAATGTGCAGTACACTACAAAACCTTCTTTTCCTTAGTCATATACTTTATCTTTTATATAGTTTGAATCTTAAATCATTTAAGTTCCTGACGTTTCCAACTATACAGCTTGAAGTATTACTGTCTTAACATATGTAACTTAGTTGTTTTAAGCTCTTTCTCAATTCTATAAACATATGGTTCATTGGGCTCATATGTAAAACGTACATTCATACCATGGTATCTATTTTACTATAAAATCTAGTTCTATTATTAAAATGTTCCTTTTTTGTTTTTTGTTTCCTAGTATAGATGTTCCTTCTACTTCAATGAGGGAGGATTTATGGAAGGACATTATACAATTTTAAGTTATGCACCATATATAAGAAGAAAAAACATAGCTACAAACTTAATGTAATGAAATTTTTATATATGAATAATTGTATTTAAAATCGCTAATGATAATGTTATACTACTATCAACCAAGAAGAATCCAACAAACTATGATTAATCACTACATCTTCTTTTATAGCATGTCAACGTAAAAAAGACACTTTCCATTGTGTCTTTTTTTACGCTTTAAGATGAATACATTGACTCAATACTTATATTTGGGGTAGCACCACATGCCCATCAAGTTAATATTTTGCAGTACCCCCAGAATGAAATTTTTATCTATTGATAGTTATTTATGTAAGTTCGGCTCGTTTTGAAACAACTGATATCTCAATTTGATGATTATGTGACGGTACCCCATATCTATCACCTAAGAATACTAACTCCCTCTAAGAGTAAAAATCATTATTACTTTTAAACAAACTAGATTATTAAAATAGAAAACGTTTTTTCTTTACAGTTCATAGTCAAAATCAAATTATCCATATATTAAAAAGTTCTTAAAATATTTTTCTCAATATACATTTTTTTCTAAAAAATGTATATTTTATACAGGTGATATCTTAATTCATCTAAAATATTTATTAAAAAAAAACGGGAATGAGAAAGGATTGATTTATATAAATAGAAAAAAGAACGGCAGGTTACAAAAGCCAATAAAAGTGCTTGCGACATCCGTTATTTTAGCAACCACGTTATTTGCACCTATTATGTCAAACAATTTAGATGTACATGCTGAAACTGCACAAACTGCAACTCAATTTGAACAAAGAGAGTTTGACCTTCCTGGTACAGGAAGTTTTTGGGATGAAGCAAAAAGAGAAAAAAGAGGTGAGCAAAAAAATTATATGCCAACAGGCATATATGTGAAACCTAATGAACAGGTTACAATTACAGTATCAGGAACGCAAAAGATTAGAGCCATTATTGGGACACATCAATATGATAAAGAATGGGGAAAAGAAATTGATCTTTCACCTGGCTCTAATACCATCTCTTCACCAAACGGCGGCGTATTGGGGTTAGATAATTTTCAAAGCACAGGAACAGTTAAGGTGCAAGTAACGCAAGGCGGTAGTCCGATTCCTTTCTTTGTATTAGGGAAACACACAAAAGCAGACTGGATTGCCATGATGAACAACTATCCAAATGCACATGCGGTACAATTAAAATCAGAACGAGCAGTACTAACTGTAACTCGTGATAGTGCCAATAAATATATTGTAAATCAAGATCCTGTGCCACTATTAAATAAGTATGATGAAATGATTCGAGCGCAAGATAGGATATCGGGGCTATCTGAAACAGAGCCTAATCCTTTACATCGCTCAACTCGTCGCATTTGGGCCTTTGTAGAAAACCCTAACGCACAAAGTTGGGGGATGTATGCAAGTTGGGATGGAGCTGTCTTTACGACTGCTGGTGAAGCAATCAAAAGTACGTTAAATGTAAATGAGTTTGGATGGGGACAAATGCATGAAGCGGGACATGCACGACAACAACATCCATGGACTTGGAATGATTTAAGAGGTATGGGTGAAGTCACTGTTAATCTATATTCTTTAGCTGCATTCAAGAAAATATACCCAAATCAACCAACACGTTTAGATACAGAGGGAGATTATAATAGAGCTTTTGCTTACTTAAAACAAACGAATAAAGAATATAAAAACATTGACGACCTGTTTGTAAAACTTGTTATGCTTTGGCAGCTTCATTTAGCATATGGTGATGATTTTTATCCAAATCTCCACAAACTATATCGAGAGTTACCAGAGGATCAACTTCCAAAAACGGACGAAGATAAAATACAAGCATTTATTTACAATACTTCAAAGGTAGCAAAACAAAATTTACTTCCTTTCTTTGATCAATGGGGGCTGAAAGCATCAACAGAAACACGACAAAAAATCGAAGCTTTGAATCATCCAACATTAATTGCCCCTATCTGGGAAGCGACGGATGCTAAACCTGTTAAACCACTTGCTGTATTGTCTAAAAAAATAATGAAAGCAAGTGCAAATAGTGAGGAATCAACGGGTTCAGCTAGTAAGGCGATAGATGGAAAGACAGATACATTTTGGCATAGTAGTTGGACACCAAATCAATATCCTTACAATTTGACACTAGAACTTGGTGATACACGTACCATTTCACAATTGGCATATCTTCCAAGGCAAGATGGGTCAGAAAATGGCCGTATTTTAACTTACAATATTTATACGAGTGTAGATGGTGTTAAGTATGACAAAATATCATCAGGAACATGGGAAAATAATAGTAATAAGAAAAATGCAACATTTAATCCTGTTACTGCAAAATATGTTAAAGTAGAAGTAACAAATGGACAGAATGGATTTGCTTCAGCAGCTGAAGTAGATATTTTGGGATATTAATTATTTAAACAAACGGCTGAGGTTCTTCAATTGATTGAGAGACATAAAACATCGGTATCAAGCTAAAAAAGTGTATCCGTAAAGAAAAAAAACGCTATTCTTTTTGTAGAAATACAGAGAAAGGATGGCGTTCTTTTATGACTCTATCAATTCAGGATGAATTTCAGTTGTTCGCTAAAGAAATACAGCGATATCTATCTCCACATATTCTTCAACAACTTGCACAAGAGACAGGTTTTGGAAAACGTAAAAGTAAGTATGGCGCGCTTGATTTGGCTGCTTTATGTATCTGGATTAGTCAACATGTAGCAAGTGATTCTCTCACTTAATTATGTAGTCAGCTTTATGCAAATACAGCTACACTCATAAGTCCAGAAGGACTGAATCAACGCTTTAATCCAGCAGCTGTCGCATTTCTTCGAGAAGTTTTTACTTCTCTTCTCACACAAAAACTCTGTTCAAATCACTTACTTTCTGCACATATAATCTCTACTTTCAATCGTATCCGTATTCTAGATGCAACAGTGTTTCAACTGCCCGATCAATTCGCCACTAACTATCAAGGTTCAGGTGGGAGTAGTAATAAGGCAGGCGTGAAAATCCAATCGGAATATGATTTACTTAATGGTCAATTCCTTAACGTGCAGCTTGGACCAGGAAAAAATAATGATAAAACATATGGTACCATCTGTCTTAAAACCGTAGAAGCAGGCGATTTGTGTTTACGTGATCTTGGTTACTTCGATTTAGGAGACTTACAAGCCATTCATGATAAAGAGACTTACTATATCTCGCGGTTGAAGTTGAATACACGCATTTATATCAAGAACCCTGAACCAGAATACTTCAATAATGGTACGTTAAAAAAGCAAACAGAATACATCCAGCTTGATATGACACAAATGTTGTCTGGTCTAATCCCTGGTGAAACGATGGAAATCCCTGAGGCATACATTGGCCAAAATCAGAAACTTCCAGCACGTGTCATTATCCATCGTTTAACCGATGATCAAACACAAATACGTCTGAAAAACCAAGCGATACGTGAAAAGAAGAAAGGCATTGTCATGAAGGATAAAAGTAAACGTTTAATAGGCATGAATGTATATATCACGAATACGTCGCTAGAAGAAGTACCGACGAACTACGTGCATTCATTATATTCACTTCGTTGGCAGATTGAAATTTTGTTTAAAACGTGGGAGTCATTCTTTGAAATTAATGAATGCCAAAATATAAAAAGAGAACGCCTAGAGTGCCATTTATATGGACAATTAATTAGCATTCTCCTCTGTTCCTCCACGATGTTTCAAATGCGACAGTTTCTGCTTGAAAAAACAAAGCAAGAGCTGAGTGAATATAAAGCGATTTATATGATTAAAGGTTACTTTCCGTTACTGTTTCAAGCGATAGCTATTGGCACAGAAGAGCTTTTAAAAATTTTGCATCGTCTTTATCTATTGCTCAAAAAGAACGGTCGTAAATGTCATCGGTATAAGAAAATGACCGTCTTTGATATTCTAGGGATTGTGTATAAAATGACGGTGAAGGATAGACAAGCTGCCTAGCGAAAAAATCACATTTTAATAGGCTTCTTTAGTATGCCTATTTTTCTATCAATTGTTGGTTTTGAACCAAGGATTGTTTCATATTTAGTAAGTTACTTGGTTAGCTTGATGGGCATGGGGTAGCATCACATTAAGAAAAGAAATAGGAGAGAATATTCTATTTCTTTTTATTAATATAATAAAATGTAATGACTAAATCCAAGGTAAGGATAATAATGAGAAGTAACAAGTGTATAAGTGCATCAGTTTTCCCGTTTAATAAAGACTTTATAAAGAAATCCCATTCTGTTTCATAGGGAGGCTCTATCCAATCCCGTTGCAGCCCTCACATCATTCCATTTATGAAAAAGATAATACTTAATAGAATTCTTCCAATAAATACGGCAACTACTTTTAAATTCCAATGCTTTATCTTGATTACGTAAAGGATTGGAAAGAGTATAAGTATCCAAAAAACAAGACTATAGATTGTATTTATCATTCTCTCCTCCTAACAAAATGATTGTTTTCTAATCTTGGTGAATTTTCAGGTTGGAGGTATGTTTCATTGTTACTGGATGTGCACTTATAAAAACAAGGGCCGGAATTCCGGCTCTTTTTCTATCTTAAAGTCTTACTTTATCTCTCCGTTTCAAAAAACTCAATCCATTCTCCATCAGGACCAGCGAAGAATATGTAACGTGTTCCATCTGGTAATGTTTCAATTTCTTCTCCTAGTAAAAAGGTTACTCTGTGTTTCTGTAGTCTTTTGATTTCATCTTCTAATGAATCCACTTTAAAGCAAATGTGATGTACTTTTCCTTCTGCCGGAAGAGAAGGGTTGTAGCCTTCAATTAATTCAAGTATCGTTTCCTTCGATTCTTCCACACCTAAAAAAGCGAGTTTTAAGTCGGGATTCGGGTGACCCATACGTTTAATGAGCTGTAAGCCGACTACTTCTTCATAAAATGAAATAGATGTTTCTAAGTTTGCGACCATAAGACCGACGTGTTCGATTCTTCTAACTGGCATGTAGATTCCTTCTTTCTGAAAATTATACACAATATGTTATTGAAAATTAAGAAAATAAGCAAGATAAAAACCTTACAAATTTTAGCGTGTTATATGGTATAGTGAGAAAGTATGTTTGGGGAGAAGGAAGGAGATTATACGATGAATACACCTACTCAAACTCCTTCATTATCGGCAACGATGAAAGAGTGGCATTATGCATTAGCGTATGAAATTAAACATTGGAAAACGATAGGTGGTAGTAAAATTTCTATCATGAACGGTCGTTTTTTATATACAGATTATGAAAGTACAGTATACGTATTTCAGCTCATATCGGAAGTAAGCTTACCGGAAGGTTCACCAATTCGAATTGAGTTTGATGGTGAGGAAGCGACAGGAGAAGTATTATCTGTACATGGATTAGAAATAGAACTGAAATTAAATGATTATATACAAGGTGAAATACGAGAAGCTGTTTTATACAGTGAACCGTGGCAATTGTTAGAGCAACTACAAGAGCGATTGAAAGAGGCACATAAAGATAAGTTAAAACGTAATCGTATAAAGCGTCTTGTTGATGGGACGAGCAGTCCGAAACATATTGAGAAGATGAAAAATCCGAAAAATGAATTGGCATATCGTTCATTTTACAATCCGACAACGTACGTGTGGGGACCCCCTGGAACAGGGAAGTCTTACAATTTATCACGTATTATTTCGGCGCATTATCAAAAAGGAAAATCGGTACTTGTATTAGCTCATAGTAATGCGGCAGTAGACGTATTAATGAGTGAAGTAACGAAGCAAATTGAGAAGAAAAAGAAATGGACACCTGGCGAAATTGTTCGTTACGGTTATAGTCAACATGAACATATAAGAAATCATGAAACATTACTTACGTCGAAGCTAGTTGAAACCACGAACGGATCATGGGGAGAAGAAAGACTCTATTTAGAGGAAACACGACAAGATCTTCGTGAAAAGATTTTATCATATAAAGCGACTTCTGCTGATAAGAAGCGTATACAAGAGATTGAAAGTGATCTTCGAAAGCAAAAAGCGAAAATTAAAGAAGTAGAAAAAGAATATATTGAAAATGCGAAAGTAATCGGTGCGACTTTATCGAAATGTGCCATTGATTCACTTATTTATGAGCGTACATTTGATTTAGTTGTCGTAGATGAAGTGAGTATGGCATATGTTCCGCAAATTGCATTAGCAGCTTCACTTGGAAAACGTATCGTCGTTTGTGGGGACTTTTTACAGTTACCTCCAATTGCGATGGCGAACCATGAACTCGTTCGAAAATGGCTTGGGGAAGATATGTTTTACCATGCTGGGATTGTTGATTCTGTCAATAAATCAGAAGCACATCCGAACCTATTTATGTTGCAGGAACAAAGACGTATGCATGCGGATATATCTAAGTTTACAAATTCATTTATTTATAAAAATAGAGTATATGACCATCCGTCTGTTTCAGAGCGTAAAGAACTTGCGCGATTGCAACCGTTCGCAAATGAGGCAAGTGTTTTATTTGATACGAGCTTAATGGGAGCCTTTTCGTTAAAGGACGCTGCTTCTGGTTCTCGATTTAACATTATGTCTGGTTTAGTAGCGATGCAAATGATGTTAATCGGACTGTTAGATGGTGTTCAATCGATCGGTGTTGTTACACCTTACAGGGCACAATCCCGCTTTTTATCAACGTGTATTAGAGAAATGTTGCAGAGAACGAAATATCAAAACATACCAGTTTTAGCGGCGACGGTTCATAAGTTTCAAGGTTCTGAAAGAGATATGATGATATTTGATACGGTTGATAGTTATCCGCAAGAACGACCTGGCGTGTTATTCTTTGACCATAAAAATCATCGCCTCGTCAACGTTGCAGTGACAAGGGCGAGAGGGAAGTTCATTCAATTATCAGATTGTCATTATATGCGTAAAAACCTTTCGAGAAAACAAGCGTTATCACAATTAACAGCTCATATAGAACGTCACGGAGATGTGTATGATCGTACGACATCAAGACAATTGTGGGAGCGGAAAATTTCGAAACGTTTACGCTGGTTTATGGAAATGAATCTTGAAGAGCCGAAAGGGTTATTGAAAGATATTTTAGCCGCAAAACGAAAAATTATTATTTCACTTCCAAGTACAAAGCAAGTGGATAAGCGAGTCTGGCAAGCGTTAATGCGTACAAATGCGCAAATAACAGTGTATAGTGATGGACCAGTTCCGTTAAAAAATGTAAAGTTACAAAGACAAAATAAAGCATTCCCGTTTATCGTAATCGATGATGAAATCTTTTGGGCAGGAGCACCGCTCACATCTCAAATGATGTTTGAAGGTAGTATGGAATTTCCGTACGTATGTGCAAGATTACAAGCACCGGAAACAATTGGTGTGTTAAAAGGATTTTTAGATACTCGGTAAATTCGGATAGGAATTCCTTGACTTTTAATTGGAATGAACATAGAATGAATATAATTTAATATAATCTTATGAAAATTCTTATCACGAGAGGTTGAGGGACTGGCCCTATGACACCTCGGCAGCGGATTCTTTTATGAATACTGTGCCAATTCCAGCAAGGTAACTTGAAAGATAAGAAAGAAGCTCATTTTGACTGTAAATGCAGAAGCCTCTTTCTATCTTTTAGAAAGAGGCTTTTTTATGTGAAAATATAAGGGGGAAGAGAAATGGGAGCGACTGGAGTAACGTCACAAAGAAAAACAATTGAAGAGAGTATAGAAAGAAATAAGGAAAAGTACATAGAAACAAGTCACGATATTCATGCGAATCCGGAGATTGGTAACCAAGAGTATTACGCATCAAGAACGTTAAGTTTATTACTAGGTAGTGCAGGGTTTCAGCTGCAGCACAATATAGCTGGACATGAAACAGGTTTTATCGCGCGAAAAAGTTCAGGAAAACAAGGGCCAGTTATCGCATTTTTAGCTGAGTATGACGCTTTACCAGGACTTGGTCATGCGTGTGGTCACAATTTAATTGGCACAATTAGCGTTGCGGCCGCGATCGCATTATCAGAAACGCTTGAAGAAATTGGCGGAGAAGTTGTCGTGTTTGGTACTCCAGCTGAAGAAGGAGGACCAAATGGTAGTGCGAAAGCGAGTTATGTAAAAGCGGGGTTATTTAAAGATATTGATGCGGCACTTATGATTCATCCGAGCGGAAAAACAGCGCCAACGAGCCCTTCACTAGCAGTCGATCCACTTGATTTTCATTTTTACGGAAAAACAGCTCACGCCGCAGCTTCACCTGAAGAAGGGATTAACGCATTAGATGCGATAATTCAACTTTATAACGGTATTAACGCACTTCGCCAACAACTTCCATCAGATGTGAAAAT
Organism: Bacillus sp. AY3-1; assembly: GCF_008368785.1. NCBI lineage: Bacteria > Bacillati > Bacillota > Bacilli > Caryophanales > Bacillaceae > Bacillus > Bacillus sp. AY3-1. The sequence goes on from NZ_QORZ01000016.1 coordinate 272,227, forward strand.
TCATGGCGTTATTACCGAGGGCGGAAAAGCACCTAATATTATTCCTGACTACGCATCAGCAAGGTTCTTCATCCGTGCAGCAACGCGAAAAAGATGTGCAGAAGTAACAGAAAAAGTAAAAAATATCGCACAAGGAGCAGCGTTAGCAACAGGCGCAAAAGTGAAAATCCATCAATTCCAAAACGAAATCGATGAACTACTCGTAACAAAAACATATAATGACGTCGTAGCCGAAGAACTAGAATTACAAGGTGAAGACGTAAATCGGAAAGAAAGATTTGGCATCGGCTCAACAGACGCAGGAAACGTAAGTCAAGTCGTACCAACAATTCATCCGTACATTAAAATCGGTCCAGATGACTTAATTGCGCATACGAATGAATTTAGAGAAGCAGCACGTTCAGAACTTGGAGATAAAGCGTTAATTACATCCGCAAAAGCACTAGCGAATACGGCGTATCGATTAATTACGGAAGAAGGGCTGTTAGAGAAGGTGAAGGAGGAGTTTAGAGAGGCGCAGAGAAATCAGGGGTAGGTGATTAAAAGGAGTGGATGATCCACTCCTTTTTCTTTTTTGGGAAAGCTGGTGCCTGTCAATTTAAATAAAGTGTTCATTTTCACATTGAGATGTCAATTCTCTTATTCCTTTATCAGAACGACAATTTCTCCTCAAACTCACTTTTTAAAACAATTAAAGGAGATGATAATCCGAATTGCATTAAAGAGTCTAAAAATGTAGCGAGAGAATCCATCGAATCGCTCATGACCTTCATCATATAATTAAACTCCCCGCTAATTCGATATAAATCTATTACTTCAGGAGCGGCATTACAAAATTGGATAAAATCAGAGCATTGGCTCGTTTTAAACATGATGAATGCTTGAATGTTCTTATTAATTTTAGAAGGCTCAAATTTCGTTCGGTAAGCCGCTATAACACCTTGATCCTCAAGTTTATTAATACGCTCTTTTACAGCAGGCTGCGTCATGGATATGATCCGTCCTATTTCTGAAACGGAAATTCTCGCATTTTCATATAACAAGTTCATAATTTTATGATCGATTTCATCCAGTTTTACTGCGTTTTGCATTGTGTAGCCTCCTTGTTTTATTTTCTAAAGTAAATCGTAAATTATAACTATAATATCATAGGTGGATGAACTAGATTGCCTATAAATATATATTTTAAATTATTGGTGTTTACATAAAAATATAAGTATAGGTTTTTATCAAACGGAAATTTAGGAAGGATGGAAAAAATGAAAAATCTTGATGGGAAAGTAGCGTTAGTAACAGGAGCGAGTCGCGGCATTGGCCGTGCGATTGCGATGAGATTAGCAAACGACGGTGCATTAGTTGCAATTCACTATGGCCGAAATAAAGCAGCTGCAGATGAAACAATTAGTGAGATTGAATCTAATGGAGGAAAGGCATTCTTAATTGAAGCGGATTTCAATTCAATTGATGGTGTCAAAAAGATAGTAGAACAATTGAAGAATGAATTACAAATAAGAGTTGGTACATCAGAGATTGATATTTTAGTAAACAATGCAGGGATAGGTACACAAGGAACAATTGAAAATACGACAGAAGAAGTTTTTGATGAAATTATGTCTGTAAATATGAAAGCACCATTCTTCTTAATTCAGCAAACATTACCGTTACTACGAGCAGAGGGACGCGTTATTAACGTTTCATCAGCTGAAGTACGACTTGGTTTTACAGGTTCCATTGCATACGGCTTAAGTAAAGGTGCATTAAATACGATGACACTGCCTCTAGCTAAACATCTTGGAGAAAGAGGGATAACAGTGAATACAATTATGCCTGGATATACGAAGACAGATATCAATGCAAAATTGCTAGATGATCCGGAAATACGAAATTTTGCTGCGAATTCATCTGTGTTCGGACGAATAGGGAAAGTTGAAGATATTGCAGATGCAGTAGCATTTCTTGCTTCTTCTGATAGCCGCTGGGTAACAGGGCAAATTTTAGATGTTTCTGGAGGGTTTTGCTTATAGGGGCACTACGCCATACCCATCAAGCTAATCAAGTAAATTACTAGTTATGAAACGATCCTTGTTTCATAGCTAGTAATTTATAGAAAGGTAGGCATGCTAAAGAAGCCTATTAAAACGTGATTTTTTCGCTAGACAACTTGAATAAGGGGTCTATTTTTAATTATTCGTAATCTAACATAATCAAATTTTATTTTACAGTAACAATAAAACAAAATTATTGACCGCGTGGTACAAAAAGGGTATTCTATTCATGTTATCTTTAAAATGAGAGGAGGATACGGGTGAATAAACGCGGCAGACCTCGAGAGTTTGATTATTCCTCAATTGTAGATGTTGCAATGAAAACATTTTGGTTAAGAGGATATGAAGGGTGTTCTACACAAGATTTATGCAGTGATACAGGACTTGGAAAAGGAAGTTTATACAATACTTTCGGTAGTAAACATGAACTGTATAAACAAGTATTAGAACGCTACCATGAAATTGGGATTAAGGAACAAAGGAAATTGTTACATACTCCAATTCCAGTTAAAGAACGATTAAGTAATTTTTTTGAATGGGCATTGAAAGAAGACTTTCAGAATGTTGATCAAAAAGGATGTTTATTGATTAATGCCAGTATAGAACGTGCTAAAAACAATTTAATGGTACAAGAAATTTTCTCGAAGCATGTTGAACTTCTTAAACAAGCTATTGTAACAGTGATGGAGGAAGGATTGCAAACAGGTGAAATTTCAAAGAAGCAATCAGCTGAGGAATTAGCTAGTCTGCTTTTAAGCAGTTATTACGGATTCCGTGTTCTTAATGTATCGATGCAAAATCGGGTGTTGTCTGAACAAGTTATCAAAGGAACAATAGAGTCTATTTGTGGCGCTTAGTGCGCTCTTTTTTCGCACTGTTTTTGTACCAATCATTACAATAATGAATAAGGAGTGTTTTTATGCCATCGATTATTTATTTATTAGCTTTAGCAATCTTTTGTATGACTACATCAGAATTTATGGTTGCAGGTATGATGAATGAACTTGCTCTTGCATTCCAGGTTTCTGTATCATCTATTGGGTATTTAATTTCAGCTTATGCAGGAGCAATGGTAATAGGAGGCCCCATTTTAACTGCAATCCTCTTACGAATGCGCAGCAAACAAGCATTATTGTTTTTAATGTTCGTATTTTTAATTGGTCAATCGCTCGGAGCTATTGCTTGGAACTATGATATTATGATGATTTCACGTATTATAACTGGTATTGCTTCAGCTTCAGCTTTTGGAGTTGCGATTTCCTTTTCTGCGACATTGGTTCACTCTGATTCAAGGGGAAAAGCTGCATCAATTGTACTTGCAGGTTTAATGTTCGCAACTGTATTAGGTTTACCTATAACAACCGTTATTTCCCAATCTTTTGGCTGGCGTATTAGTTTTGGGGCTGTTTCTGTTCTTGTGCTAGTATCAGGGCTTATGATTCAACGGTTGTTACCATCATCTTCAAATAAAGAGCAATTAAATTGGAAAGACGAACTTCTGCGATTTAAGAATATTCATCTTTGGGCAGCGTACGTAACAAGTATGTTCATTATTGGTGGTACGTTTGCAGCATTTAGTTATTTTACTCCGATCTTTACAAATGTCACAGGCTTTTCAAGTGCAAGTATTCCATATTTACTTGCTCTCTATGGTAGTGCGACGGTAATTGGAAATATAATAATCGGCAAGTTTGCTGATGAATTTACAATGAAAATACTTATGGGTGGATTAATTATATTAATCATAGCGTTGTCTGTATTTGCTTTAAGTGCAGAGAATAAATACATTGCAGTGATTTCTACAATTTTTATTGGTTTAACTGGTGTAGCATTGAATCCAGCTATGGTTGCGAGGGTGATGAAAACAGCTAGTAATGGAATAATGATAAATACCGTTCATAGTTCTTTTATTACGCTAGGTATTGTTATTGGTTCGTCACTAGGTGGTCTTGGAATCAGTAAAGGATATGGTTTTGTATCTCCGCTATGGATTGGAGCTTGTTTAGCTATCCTTGGGGTAATTTCATTATTCCCATATTTACATAAAGGAAAGGCAGATTAAGATGTTTAAAATTTCTTTATATGGGGGAGCACCACATCACCATCAAGCTAATATTTTCATATCCCCCTAAATTAAAATTTTCTTTCTCTACAGATAGCTATTCTGAGAAGCCGTTCATTTGTTCGTTTTTGGGGCATTTCTTTTTCTTAAGTTGATGGGCATGTATGGTGACCTCTATTAGACGATAGTGAATGAACAATTTCGGGGTTCAGTTCAACTTTATTCAAAATAAGATTTTTTTGCAGTAAAATCAATGTTAGTGGAACTTTTTTAATCAAACTTTTTTCTAAATGAACATAAATACTTGCAATATTCAAATTAGTACTATATAGTTCTAATTATGACAAAGGTAAAATTAATGAATCAAAAACGTGTGATTGAAGTAGCTGCAACATTATTTTTAGAAAAAGGGTTTGCTTATACAAGTATGGATGAATTAGTACGTGTAAGCAAAGTTTCAAAGTCTAATGTGTATTATCACTTTTCTAATAAGGAAGTATTATTAGAAGGGGTCGTTGATTATTGGATTGAAATGTATCAATCTGCAATTGATGACGTACTTTCTCAGAACCAATTTTTAGTTGAAGATCGTATCCAACTGTTTTTAAAGCAATTATCACAAGGAGTTCAGTCGAGAGAGTATAAGGGGAGCTGTCCATTTATTACTCTTTATATTCAAAGTCCTACACAGGCCACGCAAATAAAAGAAAAAATAGGTCTTTTTTTTACAGGATTACAAAAGAAAGTTTCTCTATTACTTAAACAAGGGGTAGAGAATGGAGAATTCAGAAATACGATTAATATTGATGAGGTAGCATCACTTTTTATTACAAATCTTGAAGGAGCGTTATTTATTTCAGAAACATTGAAGGATGCAACTGTAATCACGAAAACAGCTAATCATTTTTTAAAATTGCTTCGATAAAAGAAGCATTTTTTTTACATCAAATTAGTACTAAGTAGTACTAAAAAGGAGATTTTATATGAGAACAGTATTTTTAACTGGTGGAACAGGCTTTATTGGAAAGCAATTAGTGAAAGAATTAGCCAAAGAGGATGTTAAAATTCTTCTTTTAGTAAGGTCGAAAAGTAAAGCAACAAGCATTTTTCAAGAAAGAGGCATCTTAAAAAAGGAAGTTATGCACTTTATTGAAGGTGATTTGACGAAAATAGATTTAGGTCTAAGTGCTGAAGATAAGGAGAGGGTATTGAAAACGGATGTGATTATTCACGCAGGAGGCCCCATGGATATTCAAGCGACAAGTAAAGAGGCAGCTTCCGTATTTTTAAATGGTGCCAAACATATTAGTGAATTAGCTAAAAGTATTCATCAATTGAAGGGCTTGCAACAATTTATTCATGTTGTAGGTTATATGAGTCCCTTTGATGATAAAAATAGCAAGATTGCAATTGATGTGTTTCAAGAAGGAAACAATTATTTGAAAATAAAAAATCCATATGAGAGAACAAAATTTTTAGCAGATCTTTATATCCGTCATCAGGCATCAGCAGTAGGTTATCCGCTTTCTGTAATTAATCCGCCAACTGTAGTCGGTAGTAGTAAAACAGGGAGTACAGAGCAGATAGCAGGATTAGGTTTGCTTGTGATGAGTATGCGAAGAGGGCTCATGCCAGTGATTCCTGGAGGTAAGGGATATAGGTTACCACTTATTTCAAACGATGAGCTTGCGAAGTTTATTGTGCAGGTTTTCAAATTGGAGCAACCGACTATTCAAACATATACACTTGTTGAAGACAAACAGCACGATCCGAACATTGCTGAATTATTAAGTATTATGTCGGAAAGTATGAATATGAGGGCACCAAAACTCTCTGTCCCAATGCCACTTATGAAAGCAATTATGAATAGTGGAGTAAGTAAAATAACAAAAATTCCTTCTGATGGACTGAATTTTATTACAAAACGAAAATTTTCAAATGTTTCAGCGAAAAAAATTATGGGAGGAGATTGGTTTAAGAAGACGAGTGTAATGAAATTTTTCCCTGCCGTAGTAGCTGATCTGGATTATCGAATGATGTATCAAAATGGCCAGCATAATCATTTATTTAAACGAACATTATGCGATAACACTACCCTTTACCAATTACAAGGAGAGGGTAAACCGTTTATTTTATTACATGGTTTATTGAGTGATGGAGAGGATTTATTTCCTTTAGCACAAGAACTTCATGAAAAAACTGGTCAACCTGTATGGATCTTGGATCTTCCAGGTTTGGGACGTTCTCCTTTTAAACGAGAGAAAAATCTTCTAGATATCTATTTGAATGTAGTGAAAAAGTTATTGGAGAAAGCTACTAATGGTGCACATCTAATTGGCCATTCATTCGGTGCGTTTATTCTTCTGGAAGCATTGGTACAAGAGTACATAGATAAGAAGTATTCAATCACTTTACTTCAGCCACCTGTTGCTAAAAAAAATGCTAAATCGCTAAATGTTCCTCAATTTATGAACAAATGGACATTAAAATTGGCAACTACTAATCTGATAGGGCGTTATTTATTAAGTAATGGTTTGTTTGAAAGTACGGAGAGCATCCCTGAACATTATATTGAAAAAATAAGTAACAGTTTTACTTCTCCTAGAATTTTAAATACTACGGTTCAGCTTAACAGTTTACTACTGAAAAACGATCAAGGTGATTTCAATGAAGTAACAAAGTATAATCTTCACATTATTTGGGGGGATTATGACAGAGGCTATTCTGCTCCATCGCATCTTGGTAAGGTTGATTTTGTTCCATATGGCCATCATTTTCCTCTTAGCCATCCGAGTGAAACGGCAACATTAGTAATAAAAAATAGTAATACTAGCAGATGAGAGTGTGAGATAAATAAAAAGTGTGTAGTAAAATCGTTGTGTCTTTGAAATAAAATCGTACTGTTTGGGATCCACCCCATCACCATCAAGTTAAAATTTTATAATGCTCCAAAACGAAAAATTTGAGTCTTTTATAGCAATGAAGTTCATTTTATCGTTTGGGGGCAACCTGATCTGTTAGGTTGATGGGTATGGGGTACCGCCACATCACCATCAAGCTAATACAATAAGAACATCCCCAAAACGAAAAAATTCGTTTGGGGATGTTCTTATTTTATAATTGATAGATATAAAACATAAATTTTCAAGAAAAGTATTAACGATTTGCAAATTGGGTTGCTATATCTGTTGCATCTTCTTTATTTAAGTGGTAAATGGAATCATCTCCTATACGTTGAACATACGCTTCATCAAAGTATGGTTTCACACTAAAAAATAATACTTTGAATTTGATTTTTTTACCATCATCTAATACAAAGTCAATGTTACGTTGAGAAGATTCCTCAAAAAACTTCTTCTTCCAAAAATCTTTTTTTGTTACAACATCTTTCTGACTACTTAGTTTTTCAAACACTGATTTTGCTTCTTGGCCATAATCTCTAAATGTACCTCCAGCAACAGAATCAGTCTCTAAGTATTTTATCTTTGAAATCAGATTAGGAGTTAAAGAACTCTTATTCTCATCTCCTACTAAAGACATGTACATAAATATAAATAGAAATATAACTAATAATCCTAATATGATTTTTTTCATTTATTGTCTCCTGTTCTAAAAAATAGTTCCTGTCTATCATACTAAAAATAGGGAATGTGCTTTAGAATTTATAAAAAATATAATTAGGATTAAATTAAAACCTTCGAAAAACCCTGTTATAAAAACGGAAAAAGCGTTAACCTTTCTTTAGAATCAAAAGAAAGGATGTTTTTATAATGTACTTTTCAATTCAAGATGAGCTGCAATTGTATTCCCAAGAGTTACAACGATATATGTTACCTGATGCTTTAGAGCAATTAGCTAAAAATATAGGATTTGTTAAACGAAAAAGTAAATATCGAGCACAAGATTTAGTAGCTTTGTGTGTCTGGTTAAGTCAAAATGTGGCTCGTTCTTCATTGACACAATTATGTAGTCGATTAGAAGCTAACACCGGTATTTCTATGAGTCCTGAGGGACTCAATCAACGTTTTAACCCTCAGGCTGTTAAGTTTTTACAACAACTCTTAGCACATTTACTTCACCAACAATTTTGTTCTTCTAGCAAGATTCCAACTTTGTATACAAACTATTTTCGACGTATCCGTATATTGGATTCTACACATTTTCAAATTCCAGATAAATTCACTTCTACATATCAAGGTTCAGGTGGTAGCGGTCAAAGTGCTGGAGTAAAAATTCAACTAGAGTATGATTTACTAAGTGGTCAATTTCTTCATGTAGGATCAGGAAAACACAATGATAAAACTTATGCTTCTACTTGTTTAACATCCCTTCAACCGAACGATGTATTTATACGTGATTTAGGATATTTCGACTTAAAAGATTTACATACTATAAGCGAGTGTGGTGCTTATTTTATTTCATGATTAAAGCTTAATACACGTATATATCAGAAGAATAAAGTACCTGAATACTTTCAAAATGGAACCATAAAAAAGCAATCTGAGTACATCCAATTAGATATGGAACAATTTATTGACCAATTACAGTCCGGTGAAACATATGAAATTCCTGAAATCTATATTGGAATGTATCAAAAACTTCCTGCATGACTTATTCTGTATAAATTAACTGAAACACAAATGAAGCGAAGACAAAAGGATTTAGCATCTAAAGAATATAAGAAGCAAATAGCCTATAAAGAACGCAGTAAGCGGCTTAGTGCAATTAACTTTTACGTTACAAATATTCCATTGGAATATCTGCCAAAAGAGCAAGTATACGATTTTTACTCCTTACGATGGCAAATTGAGCTTATTTTTAAAACATGGAAATCATTTTTTCGTATTCATCAATGTAGTTCTGTAAAATTAGAAAGACTAGAATGTCACTTATACGGGCAATTAATAAGTATCCTTCTTTGTTCCTCTACCATGTTTCAAATGCGCCAACTACTCCTCATCAAGAAGAAGCGAGAATTAAGCGAATATAAAGCAACTTATATCATAAAAGATTATTTTTCACTTATTTATCAATCTTTGCAAAAAGACACCCAAGAATTAACAAAGATATTGTTTCGTCTGTTCAATCTTTTACAGAAAAACGGACGAAAATCCCATAGGTATGAGAAGAAAACAGTTTTTGATATCTTAGGCGTCGTCTATGACTTTTCCCTGTCTCACAATCATGTAGCGTAATTCAAAAATTGAAACCCGATAGGGTTTATTTGGTATGAAAATCTTTAAAGAGCTTACACTGGATTTTTAGAAAAAAGAAAAAATCTCACATGAAATTAAACTTGCATAACCTTAGCTTGATGGGCATGTGGCCCATCAACTTAAGAAAAGTAAACACCCCAAAAACAAAAAAATGAACTGACTTCTCAGAATAACTAACTGTAGAGAAAGAAAAATTTCATTTAGTGAGTACTTCAAATTCCTGTACATTAAGGGACTCGTTATTTTTTTTACAGTTTTTTATTATGAAATTCTAAATAATTAATTATAATAGGTGAAAAAAACGATCAATAGTTAGGTTACGGAAAGGATTTGAATTTACATTCTTTCTCAATACATATTATGGATAAATAAAGTAAAATATGGGTTGGGGTTATGTCTCAGGTTGTGTTAATCCTAACAATAACTAAGGGTACATAATATGCTTTCATACCTTTGAATAATTTTGTTATAGGAGGGGATGGAGATTTAAATGGCTCAAATTGTTGGTATTGATAGATACCTTTGTACTGGGGCTTTAATCTATATGCATGAGGGCCTTTCCCTAAGTCTTGTCAGGAAGTAAGGAACAGTAAGTAAGCAAACACTTACACAATATGAATAGAGGAGAGGAATGCCTTATGAAAATTCGTAGTCAAATTACATGTGCAAGTCTGGCCCTTTTAATAGCTGGAAGTTCCCTGTTATATACAACACCAACCTCAATTGTAAAAGCAGAGCCCACTCAAAATGTATCTAGTTCGTTACAAACAAATACTCAACGAGATCGTACTTCCGTCAAGCAAGCAATGCGGGATACATTGCAACTTGGATACCCGGGGATACTTGCTAAAACTTCTGAGGGTGGAAAAACGTGGGGGTATGCCGCTGGAATAGCGGATCTGAGAACCAAGAAACCAATGAAAACAGATTTTCGCTTTCGCATTGGGAGTGTGACGAAGACGTTCACCGCAACAGTTGTACTTCAATTAGCTGGAGAGAAACGCCTGAATCTAGACGACTCCATCGAAAAATGGTTGCCTGGTGTCATTCAAGGAAATGGATATGATGGTAACAAGATTACTATCCGGCATATATTGAACCATACAAGTGGTATCGCTGAATACTCAAGGTCAAAAGACGCTGATTTTACGGATACAAAAAAATCGTATACGGCTAAAGAGTTAGTGAAGATGGGGATTTCTTTGCCCCCAGACTTTGACCCAGGAGAGGGCTGGTCTTATTCAAACACAGGATACGTATTACTGGGTATTCTTATTGAAAAAGTAACCAGAAACAGCTATGCGGAAGAGATTGAAAATCGGATTATTGAACCACTTGAATTGTCGAATACATTCCTACCTGGCAATTCAAGCGTTATTCCAGGCACTAACCATGCCCGTGGATATGACCAACCAGACGGAGCAAGTGAGCTAAAAGACGTTACTTATTATAACCCAAGTGCAGGTAGCTCTGCTGGAGATATGATTTCTACTGCTGACGACTTAAACAAATTCTTCTCTTACTTGCTCGGTGGTAAATTACTGAAAGAACAACAACTAAAACAAATGCTTACTACAGTTCCTACAGGAAGAGAAGGAATCGATGGATATGGTCTTGGAATCTATGAAACTAAGCTTCCAAGCGGTGTCTCGATATGGGGACACACAGGTGGCATTCTAGGGTTTACTACTCTTGTTGGAGGTACACTTGGAGGCAAGCATACGTTAGTTGTCAATTGGAATAGTTTGGGTAGAACTGACAGTCCTAATCCTTTTAAAAATATTTTACTTGCTGAATTTAGCAAGTAGGAAAAAAGGAAAAATTTACTGTAGTTTTCATAGTTAAAAATATACTTTTCTGGTTCAAAAGCCCCACCTTATTTTCGAGAAAAATTTGGGGCTTTTTTTGTTTTGGTGGCGTTTATTCTCCTTAAGTTGATGGATGTGGGGTAGCACCACATTACTATCAAGCTAAGGTTTTAATATATCTCCTAAATGAACATTTTCTTTTTCTTTTTCTACAGGTAGTTACTTTGAGAAGGTAGCTTATTTTTTCGTTTTGAGGGCGTTTATTTTTCTTAAGCTGATGGATGTGGAGTATCCGCCCTAAGTTAAATAAATTTTGACTTAAAAACAAGTGATTTTAACAACGTTAGGAGTGTTTCATGCAGCACAATGTCATTTGTGTTGTATTGCAAGAAAAAAATTACATTAGAAAAGAGCCAGAATTCATCCTGTTAAGGGTAAATCGACTCTTAATATTTAAAAGGATGGTAAAAAGAAACACAGAAGTAAAAAAACTGTGTTTCTTTTTGATTAATATATTTACCGAACTTTACGGCACAGATGCTCCTTCTATCCTATTATAAAAGCGATTTTGAAAGTAAGTAATTTGTAAGAAATGGGTAAGAAAAAAGAAATTTTCATTGTGTATGATAAAAATATAAAGAAGCGTGAAAGGCGGAACAGATATGACTTATATATGAAAAACAGACCAGTAACAAGACTGTTTCAAGGAAAAGAAGTAATTTATGTGGTTAACATATATGTGGAAAAAGAGGGATTTACCCAGGACAGAATGGCGTTTGTAAAAATAATAAATATGAAGATGATTACGAATTCAATGTTGACCTTTTTTCATTGGTGGAGATGGTAGCTGTGTGGTTAATACGAAATAGCAAGAAACCACCTATACAATATGAATAGAGGAGAGGGATGCCCTATGAAAACATGTAGTCAAATTACATGTGCAAGTCTGGCCCTTTTAATAGCTGGAAGTTCTCTGTTATACACAACGCCAACCTTAATTGTAAAAGCAGAACCTACTCAAAGTGTATCTAGTTCGGTACAAACAAGTACTCAACGAGATCGTAATTCTGTCAAGCAAGCAGTGCGGGATACATTGCAACTTGGATTCCCGGGGATACTTGCTAAAACTTCTGAGGGTGGAAAAACATGGAGTTATGCCGCTGGGGTAGCGAATCTGAGCAGCAAGAAACCAATGAAAACAGATTTTCGCTTTCGCATTGGTAGCGTGACGAAGACGTTCACGGCAACAGTTGTACTTCAATTAGCCGAAGAGAACCGCTTGAATCTAGACGACTCTATTGAAAAATGGTTGCCTGGTGTCATTCAAGGAAACGGATATGATGATAAACAGATTACTATCCGGCAAGTATTGAACCACACAAGTGGTATCGCTGAATACACAAGGTCAAAAAGTTTTAATCTTATGGATACAAAAAAATCGTATAGGGCTGAAGAATTAGTAAAGATGGGGATTTCGATGCCCCCAGATTTTGCTCCAGGAAAGAGCTGGTCTTATTCAAATACAGGATACGTATTACTAGGGATCCTTATTGAAACAGTAACCGGGAACAGCTATGCGGAAGAGATTGAAAATCGGATAATTGAACCGCTTGAATTATCGAATACATTCTTACCTGGCAATTCAAGCGTGATTCCAGGAACCAAGCATGCCCGTGGATATATCCAACTAGACGGAGCAAGTGAGCCAAAAGATGTTACGTATTATAACCCAAGTATGGGGAGCTCGGCTGGAGATATGATTTCTACTGCTGATGATTTAAACAAATTCTTCTCTTACTTACTTGGAGGTAAATTAATAAAAGAACAGCAACTAAAACAAATGCTTACTACAGTTCCAACAGGAGAAGCTGCACTTGGCAGATATGGTCTTGGAATCTATGAAACTAAGCTTCCAAACGGTGTCTCAATATGGGGACACGGAGGTAGCATTCCAGGGTTTGTTACTTTTGCTGGAGGTACACTTGGAGGCAAGCATACATTAGCTGTCAATTTGAACAGCCTTAATGCTGATAGTCCTGATCCTTTTAAAAATATTTTACTTGCTGAATTTAGCAAGTAGGCCAAAAGGAAGAACGGATAAATTTTATCATATTTTCATAGTTAAACAAACAAATGATGAAATTGATCACTTATCTAAGGAGGCAATTCCCTCATGAAAAATAAACTAACTGGTGTATTAGCCGCTACATTAGCGCTAACTATGATTCTACCAACAGGGGCGAAAGCATTTTCTGATAGTAAGACTACAGTTGTATCTAACGTAGAAGTAGCTAGCCAAGAGCTGAAGAAGATTGCAGCAGAGAAGGCTGCGCTACTCACGAAGTCCCATGGGACGACTAGCGTGCAGTATGCGCTAATTGATAATGGCAAGCTTACTTTGTCGGGGCAGGCTGGAAAGAACGATATGGAAGGGGAACAGCCACTAACCAAAGATACTCTATACGGGATTGGTTCAGTCAGTAAAATGTATGCAACAGCGGCTGTAATGAAATTGGTCGACGAAGGAAAAGTCGATTTGGATGCTCCTGTGGTTAACTATGTTCCTGATTTTAAGATGAAAGATGGGCGGTACAAACGCATTACCCCGCGTATGTTGTTGAATCACTCCTCCGGCTTGCAAGGTTCCACGTTAAGTAATGCATTTTTATTTAACGATAATGATACCTATTCCCATGATTTCTTGTTGCAGCAATTGTCCAACCAGAGCCTGAAAGCAGACCCTGGCGCGTTCTCGGTATACTGCAACGATGGTTTTACGCTGGCCGAAATTTTGGTGGAAAGAGTCAGCGGTATGAGCTTTACCGAATTTCTACAGCAACGGTTTACAGAACCCTTAAAGATGAATCATACAAAAACGCCGCAGGACAAATGGAGAGACGAAAAGCGGGCTGGACTTTATTTTCCGGCGTACCAAGGGCAGCTTCCAATTGAATCGGTGAATGTGATTGGTACGGGAGGGGTCTCTTCCACGGCAGAAGATATGGTACGATTCTCACAATTATTTATGGGACAGGGAAAAGGGATCCTCTCTGATAAGGTAGTTAAGGCGATGGAGCAAGAGGAATATAAAAAAGGAATGTGGCCGGGGGATGGAGATAATATTTTTAACTATGGTCTTGGCTGGGATAGTGTGAAACTATACCCATTCAGTGAATATGGGATAAAAGGCTTGGCTAAGGGCGGCGACACGGCACTGCAACATGCTATACTGGTCGTGCTTCCGGAACAGAAAATGGCAGCGGCTGTGTTGTCATCCGGTGGACGAAGCTCTACAAATCAACTGCTGGCAACTGAATTGCTGCTCGCCGTGCTTAAAGAGAAGGGGACAATTAAGAACATCAAGCCGAACAAATCTTTTGGCAAGCCGATCAAGGTCAAGATGCCTCAAGACGTGGCAAAGAAAGCGGGCTTTTATGGCAATAGCGAAACTCATTTCAAAATTGAAATTACGAAGAATGGAGAACTGTTCTTACCATCTAATCGAGAAGAAAAATATGTATATACTGTGGATGGAAGCTTTATTAATGAGAAGGGTACTTCTAAGCTCAACTTTGTCACCGAGAAGAATGGAAGAACTTATTTGAGGGAGAGCACATATAAATCGACACCAGACTTAGGGCAAGGTGCGATGACTCACTATTTAGCCGAGAAACTAGAAGACAATGTGCTATCGAAGAAAACCGCTGCCGCATGGGCGAAGCGGGAAGGTGTCAAGTTCTATCTCGTGAATGAGAAATTTAGTTCTATTGAATATCTCGTACAACCGAAACTTATTACCACACAAATTATTCGTAAGGAAGGCCTGGCGGGCTATTGGGAGGGCAGAAAAATTACAGGTCCGAACACCGCGGCGCATCAGCTCCAGATCCCCGTGATGAATGGCCGTGATACGACGGAAACGCATTTCTATACAGAAGGCGGCAATGAATATATGGAAATGGCCGGGTTGTTATATGTAAGTGGAAACAACGTAAAACCACTTGATGCTGGCCAATCATCCAAAGTTACTCTGCAAGCAAATGGGCATGCTAAATGGTTTACGATTCCGCAAGCGGCAGCAGGAAAAAGGATGACCGTGACATTGCCATCGAAGGGTGCGTTCGCGGTGTATGATGAGAATGGAGTATGTGTCAACTTTACCATCGTGAGCGGCAATAACAAAGTAAAACTGCCGAAGAATGGAACGGTTGTAATTGCTGGGGCACCGAACTCAGAATTTGCAATTACGTTGAACTAGCTACAATTCAAAATGGACTTCAACAAAACCAGTACGACATAGGAACGTTGTTTTGCTGGTTTTGTTTGTATTTACGTATTATCTTTAAGAAGAGAATTTCAAAGAATAATATCACGCTCAAACTCTGCAAAAACAGCTATCAAACCAATTTAGGGCAATCATCATTTGCTCCATTAATCTTCTTGATGTAAATACGTTCGCAGCCGGTATTATGATGTACAAGCCCTATACGATACAGGAATTATCCGAGGTGTTTCAGCTACTAAGTTTACGCCATATGGCACACTCACACGTCAACAGGCAGCACTTATGTTAGAACGAACTCTAGAATATCTAGGTGTAGAAAAAGAGTCAAATATAGGGCCCTACCACATCGCTATCAAGCTAAGAAAAGCATAAATCCCCAAATAATAAAATTGAGATCCCCAGAGTAAAAATCATTGTTTTTGGGTAGCATAAAACCTTAGTATGTTAGCGATGTGATGCTAACCCAAATTTGAACCCTATTCCTCAATGAATCAAACAATTTAACATGGTAAAAGTATATTTGGATGAGAGTCCAATACTTACTATTGAAATTGTGATGGTTCACATTGAAAGAAGGCACTTTAGGGTGTCTTTTCTTTATGAAAAAAATTCCCGCACAATGTACAGGGATAAAAAATTATAAGTCATGGTGGGACAGTTCCTGTTTTAGTTAATCAGGTAGTTTCTATTAAAGGTAAAAACAAAATGTAATGCTTTGAAAAAAAACATGTACTAGAACTGGTACTCTGTCGGTAAGCCATGAAAGAGGTACTTATATTATTTGTTTTGTAAATTATCTTGAATTTGTTGTTCCATATTTACTAGTGATGTTTTTAGGGAATTACTAAGCTCTTTAACAAATTTAAGAACAAGAAGCCAGTTTTTAATAATAGAATTCTAAAAGCGTTAGGGTAGAAATTTATTGTTTTTGTTAAAAAAGAATTGACTTCTACTATAGTTGTAACTAATATGGTTACATAAGGTTGTAATTGAGTTAGTTACAACTCATGGATATTTAAAGTGAAAATAAGGTTTATATATTTAATTAAGGATGGTAGTCCACATGTTATCGCCCGGTGTAGAAAGTTACTAACATATTTAAATCAAGATATATTCCGAATTTTAGTATCTTCTATTTTGGAGCAATGATGTGCAGCGCTATCTTTCATTAGAAATCTTATCTAATCTTTTTGGGAAAGGTTAGTTTTGAAAAATATAGTAAGGTAACTCAAAAAAGAACAAGATATAAAAAAGATGTACTTATATAAACCAAAAAGTTAGCTGAGAATTTTAAGTGATAGCTGGACTGGTTAATAAAAATAAAGGTAGGGGATTTAAATGAAGACGAAACAAGATAATCTTATATACGTATGGGACGCATATTGTGGATGGTGCTATGGATTTTCAGAAAGTATTAAAGGATTTTACAAAGAACACACTGAAATGCCGTTAACGGTTTTATGTGGAGGATTATTTTTAGATGATTTACCAATAAAAAATTTCTCATATATAGAAGAGGGGAATAAAAGAATTAATCAAATTACAGGTGCAGAATTTGGTCCTTCATATCAAAAATTGGTGGAAGAAGGGACTTTTAAAATGAATTCGAAAGATGCTGCAATTGGCTTTTCAGCTTTACGCTCATTAGCACCAGACCGTTTGTTAGAATTCACTGCGGCTATGCAAAAAGCGTTTTATTATGAGGGACAAAGTCTGAGTGATCCTGAAACATATCGTAAGATTGCAATCGAGCATGGTTTGGACCCTGAACAAGTACTAGAACGTTTAAACGCTCAAGAAACAATAATAGATGTCCAAAACGATTTCAGCAAAGTGCGACAGCTTGGTGTTAATAGTTATCCTTCATTACTTTTACAAAAGGATAATCAAATTATCCCTATTGGTGGTGGGGTAATGACGCCAGATAAAATTGAAGCGCGTTTTAAAAATTTATATTAATGAATTTTAAGTTACAGTATATAACATTTAACGTTTTAAAAAAGACTAGAATTGGATGGACTTAAACCTTTTTATAACAGTCGGTTTCAATTTATTTTTAAAAAGAGTCCAAATTTAATTTTACTATCAGCTATAGTAGCAAACATGTTAGCTTACGCCAACCGACATTCATCTCTCGCCTATTTGCTGGTGCTATCACACTTTCAGGTAAATTGAAGAGGGAGCTTCTGTCGGAACAAGATAAAAATATGTTAACTAGTAAATAACTTTAACAAAAGGAGAATAACATTCTATGTTTAAAACAATTGATACAAATCAAAAAGATGTGAAATTGACGGTGTTTAGTTCAGACGAAAAAAGTTTTATGGTCACTGCAACCTTAGTTGAGAAAGCGGGACATGCATTTTTAATAAACTCAAAATTTACTCAATCTGATTCGAAAGAAATTGTTGAGTATCTGAAAAAAAACGACTTATCTTTAGATAAAATCTTTATTATTCATGGGGATCCTGATTACTACTTTGGATTAGAAATTATTAAGGCTGCTTACCCAGAAGCTATAGCGTATGCTACAGAGTCTACTGTTGAACATATTGTTCATTCTGTCTTAGGTAAATTAAAAGTTTGGAAAGGTGCCCTAGGAGAAAACGCACCAAGCAACGTAGTATTACCTCAAGTGTTTAAAGAAAAAACAATTGATTTTCAGGGGTTAACATTTGAACTAGTAGGCTTAGATCATTACAGAACTAGCTTATTTAATAAAGAGCTAAAAGTATTAATTGGTGGTATTGATGTATTTAACGAAATACATGTATTCTTAGCGGATACTAGCTCAAAAGCGGCTATGGAGGCATGGATTGAGAACTTGAAAGTATTACAAGCATTAAATGCTGACATAATTGTACCTAGCCATGGATCAATTGAAAAATCCTTAGATAATCAAGCGATTATTGCAACTATGGATTACCTAAGAACTGCGGTTCAAGCTTCTGAGGAAAGTAAAACTTCAAAAGATTTTGTAGCGAAACTTGAAGCAGCATATCCAGACTATGCAAATAAAGGTGTATTAGAATTAAGTGCAAAAGTTGTAACAAAAGAAATGCCTTGGGGTTAATGCTATGAATAAATATCAAAAACTATTACATGAAACGTATGTGTTAACTGGCGAGGGGAAAATGGATGCTTTCAAAACGTATTTAAGTGAAAATGTATCTTGGACAGAAGCTGCTGGGTTTCCATATGCGGGCACTTATACAGGTCCTGATGCAGTAGTGAAAAATGTACATGAACGTCTTGGCACGGAATGGGATAACTATAACGCTAAAGATGAAATTTATGCTTTTAATAACAATACTGTTATCGTGTATGGAAAATATAGTGGAACATATAAAGTAACAGGGAAATCATTCATAGCAGATTTCTGTCATCTTTATGAGTTTGATGAGAACGATAAGGTTAAGAAGTTTATTCAAATTGTGGACAGTGCAACTGTTAATGAGGTATTAAGTTAGAGTTATTAGTTTCTAACATGCCTTGTATAAGGGGGAGTGTAATTTCCTAACATTCCCCCTCACATTACATTTTTGGGAAGGTTTCTACTTCTCAAGCGTGTTATGGAAGATAACTTATACGATTAGAAGAGGTAGGCATAAATGAAATTAGAGAAAAATTTAATAGTAATAATTATTTCTGTGTTTATTTTAGGAATTGTGTCGACTTTGATATTTCAAGCTTCAACTGGTAATACCAAAGGTCACTCAATAAAGAGTGAGAATGTTGCATCGGTATCGAAAGAAGCGACAGAAAATGAAAAGAATAAAAAGATGGTAGTTGATTTCTATAATGAAGTTTTTAACAAACATGATATCGATATTATCCCTAAATATGTAAGTGAAGATTATAAGCAACATAATCCTTTTGTTTCTGACGGACGAAAAGCCTTCATGGATTTCTTTAAGGAGGACTTTGTTAAAAATCCTAATTCTTCTGCAGAGATTAAACGAGTAGTAGTAGAAGGAGATACAGTTGCTCTTCATGTACATTCTCGTACTAATTCTCAAGATAAGGGAGTTGCTATAGTCGATATATTTCGTATAAAGAATGGTAAGATTGTTGAACATTGGGATGTAATTCAAGAGATTCCAAATGAGGCAGCTAATGATAATACTATGTTTTAGACAGAAGGTATATTCAATTGTTAGTGATGTATAGAATCTAGAAATTATAAAATGAAGGGGATGTCCTAGGTATACTACTAGGACATATCTTTTTGTTTTAACGAGATTTAATATATTATCATTTGTAGAGTGCTTACTTCATATGTCTTCTGATAACTTACCCCTGAAACTGCACCATGTTAATATTAAATTATCGTATTAATTTGTAAGAAAGCTATTTTATATTGAGCAAGAAAAAGTATTCAAGTATAGATTTTGAAGAGGAAGTTTTTTTGATAAATCAAAAAAACTTGATGAATTAGTTGCATATAGAACTCATCTGCGTATATACTATAAATATCAAAAAAAATTGATGAAGGGAGAGTGAACTACAGTGGCACAAGATTTTCAGCTCTATGAGAAAAAGTTTAAAGCGTTGGCGGATCAGAAGCGTCTAGAAATCATGTATGAACTTTGCCAGCGAGGCCAGACTTGTGTATGTGATTTAACAGAGATTTTTGAAATGACGCAATCTAAGTTGTCATATCATTTAAAGATTTTATTAGATGCAGGTTTAATTGTAAAAGAAACAAAAGGTACGTGGAGTTATTATGATTTAAATGATGCGGAAGTAAATAATTTATTATCAGAAGAATTGTGCTGTATCTTTAGAAAAACAGGCAAAGGTAGTTGCTGTTAAAATTTTGCACCATTAATCAAAAAAAATTGATTAATGAAATATAAAGAGGAGGAATTAGCTATGAGATATGTTCACGTTGGTATAAATGTTACGGATTTAGAGAAGTCTATCGAATTCTACGAAAAGGTATTTGGTGTGTCACCAGTTAAGGTGAAAGTGGATTATGCAAAATTTTTATTAGAGGTGCCAGGACTTAATTTCACACTGAATGTAAGAGATGAAGTGAAGGGAAATCAGGTAAATCATTTCGGTTTCCAAGTGGATACAGCTGAAGAAATTACATTACATAAAGAAAGGTTAGAAAAAGAAGGTTTCTTTGCGCGTGATGAGATGGATACGACTTGTTGCTATGCAGTTCAAGATAAGTTTTGGGTAACAGATCCTGATGGGAACGAGTGGGAATTCTTTTATACAAAAGCACATAGTGATGTTCATAAAATTGAAGATTCATCTTGTTGCACGACTTCTAACGTAGTAGAAAAAAATTCTTGTTGTTAATAGGAGATGGAAAATAAAATGAAACGTTTATCTTTTCTAGATCGATATTTAACACTATGGATTTTTCTAGCTATGGCTGTTGGGATTGGTTTAGGGTTTGTGTTTCCTAGTGTAGTAGACGGATTAAATACATTACAAGTTGGAACGACGTCTATTCCACTTGCTGTTGGTTTAATTGTCATGATGTATCCACCATTAGCGAAAGTTCGCTATGAGGAAATGGGCCGAGTATTTAAAGACGTAAAAGTATTGGTTTTATCTTTAGTACAAAACTGGATTATTGGACCTGTACTTATGTTTGTTTTAGCAATTATTTTTCTTCCTGATAAGCCAGAATACATGGTCGGGCTCATTATGATTGGTTTAGCACGCTGTATTGCAATGGTAATTGTTTGGAACGACCTTGCGGATGGGGATAAAGAGTATGCTGCAGGTTTAGTAGCTTTTAACTCAGTATTTCAAATGTTATTCTTCTCCGTTTATGCATACGTGTTTGTAACAGTCATTCCAGAATGGTTAGGGATTGAAGGGGCTATTGTTGATATTACAATGATAGAAGTAGCGAAATCCGTATTTATCTATTTGGGAATTCCTTTTATAGCAGGTATGTTAACACGTTTTGTACTCGTTAAGTTAAAAGGAAGAGAATGGTATGAAAAGGTGTTTATACCGAAGATTAGTCCACTTACATTGCTGGCACTACTATTTACAATCATCGTTATGTTCTCTTTAAAAGGGGAGATGATTGTTAGCGTACCATTAGATGTAGTAAGAATAGCAATTCCGTTATTAATCTATTTTATTGTAATGTTTTTTGTTTCTTTCTTTATGGGAAGGAAAATTGGTGCAAACTATCCGGTGACAACAACGTTAGCATTTACAGCAGGTAGTAATAACTTTGAGTTAGCAATTGCTGTAGCAGTTGGTGTGTTTGGTATTCATTCAGGTGCAGCATTTGCAGCTGTTATCGGGCCGTTAGTTGAAGTACCTGTAATGATTGCCCTTGTAAACGTCGCTTTTTGGTTTAAGCGTAAATATTTTAATGGTCAACCAGTATAATTTAAAAACAAAGGTGGAAAACAACATGGAAAACAAAAAGACAATTTATTTCTTATGCACAGGAAATTCATGCCGAAGCCAAATGGCAGAAGCATGGAGCAAACAATATTTAGGTGATAAGTGGAATGTATATTCTGCAGGAATTGAAGCACACGGAGTAAATCCAAATGCTATTAAAGCAATGAATGAAGTAAATATTGATATAACGAATCAAACATCGGATATAATCGATTCAAATATTTTAAATAACGCTGATTTAGTTGTTACCCTTTGTAGTCATGCAGATTCTGTTTGTCCTTCCACACCTCCGCACGTTAATCGTGTACACTGGGGATTCGATGATCCAGCAGGAAAAGAGTGGTCTGAATTTCAACGTGTTCGCGATGAAATTGGAGAACGTATAAAGCGATTTTCTGAAACAGGGGAGTAAATAAAGGAAAGAGCCAATCTTCTATCGTATAGGAGATTGGCTCTTTTTTATTATCTACTTCTTTGGTTTAAAACAATTATTAAAACGAATAGAGAATATTCTGTCATGGTGGTAAAGTTAGAATAGAGCAGTTTCAGGGGGGATAACATATGATTTCTGAATTAAACAAGACTGATTTTTATAAATGTAACAGTTTAGTAAATGAAAAAGGGCAATTGGAGGTAAAGGCTGTAATTTCAGGGGTGAATCCTGGTCGTATATTTGTAGATAACATCTATTCTCCTAATTCAGGACTTATTTGGTTAGGGAATAACGATGGCTTCTTTTTTATAGGAAGTGCAGAAAATCAAAAGTTTAATAATGAAATGAATAGTTTTATTGATAATGTGATAGAACCTGAGGCGAGAAAGGCTGGACTAAATTGCTTTGAAGCAATCGGTAATTATTCAAAGTGGAATAAAGCAATCGAAAAAATATTTCAACATCGTAATTTAAAGAGTTGGAATCAAAGAGTGTATACGCTAAAGGAAGAGGATTATGAGGATAATCATGAACCTAAAATTGAACAAGGATATACAGTGCTAAAAATGAGTAAAGCTCTCTATGAAAATCAAGGGAACGTATTTAAGAATATTGAATTTTTACAATCAAAAATTTTAGAGTTTTGGTCCTCAACGGATGAATTTTTTAATGAGGGAATAGGTTATTGTATTGTTTATGACAGCATGATTGTAAGTGTTTTTTTTCAGGGTTCGTTTTTGAAAATATACACTGTATAGATATTGAAACGATAGAAGGTCACCAAGGTAGAAAATTAGCTCAAACGATAGCTCATAGTTTCGTAAAAGAATGTTTGGAGAATAATATCATTCCATATTGGGACTGCATGGAAATAAATAAGCCTTCTGTGGCCGTTGTAGAAAATGTAGGTTTTACAAATGTGTTTAATTATGTAGGTTATTATTTTCCTTTTGAGTAAATTAAGTGTATGTTACAAACCTATCATCGAGAGTTTTCACATGAAAAGAAAAAAGGATGAAACAAATAATAAAAGACGTATTAATAAATCATTTTAAAGAAATTCATACATTAGTAGTGGAAGAAG
This sequence comes from Bacillus sp. AY3-1, assembly GCF_008368785.1. NCBI lineage: Bacteria > Bacillati > Bacillota > Bacilli > Caryophanales > Bacillaceae > Bacillus > Bacillus sp. AY3-1. The sequence goes on from NZ_QORZ01000016.1 coordinate 295,550, forward strand.
AATTACATAAGAACAGTTGGCATACAGATTTGCATTATAAAATCATCGTAAATGGAGATCGGTATTCCGCACGGTTTATAAATAGCAATCGAACAATCAATCCGGCCTTTGGGACGTTATCAAATGAACAATTGAAAGAGCAAGTACGGTTTACGTATTATTTACGAGAGCATGGAATTCCATTTATGCAGATTAAGGAGAATAGGACGGGAGAGTCCTTTACATTACTCACTTGGAATGAGGAACAGTACCGGTTTGTATTGTCTACTTGGATGGAAGGAGAACATGTCACTTATTGTACAGAAACGATGGCAGAAGTCTTTGGAAAGGAAGCAAGAAAGATACATGATATTTCTAGTACGTTTCAAAGCTCGACTTTTCAAAAGAAATCTCATTTAGATGGATATGGTGAGTTTATAAGATTATTAGAAAATAAAGGTGGTACATGTAAGGAATTAAGAGGGTATATAGATCTCGCTAAGTATCATATAGAAAGCGCACATACGAATGATCTAGAGTATATAGTACAAACTGATTTAAACCCTTTAAATGTCATATGGGATTCAAATCAATGTGTAAAAGGGATTGTAGATTTTGAATCGATTGGATATGTAGATCGTATTGAAGGTTTAGCCTTTTTAATAAAGTGGTATTCCCGGACAGAAGGAATACAGTCGCATAAAGTATGTTCGGAAGTTGCTAGAGCATTTTTAGAAGGGTATAAGGCCCATAATATTTTAACATCAAATGATTATAAAAGGCTTTCTTCATTATTATGGTTATCCGGTAGTTTAAATTGGAACTTTGTGAAGAAAACGCTACTTGTAATAAGTGATGAGAGGGAATTGGAAAAACATTTGGAGGTTTATAGAGTGAGAGGAGAAAGACAATCTTCATTGTTAATTTGTAGATAACATTTATTCTCTTAATTTGGGATGCGAAAAAGAAAGCATATGAGGTGTTCTACAAATGAAAATACAAATTGTATTGTTTGACGGTTTTGGAGAACTTGTCTCCTTTGCACCTTTTGAAGTACTGAAAAGAGCGATAGAAGAAGGGGCTCCATTTACGGTTGACCTTGTATCAAGTGAACGAAAACAAGAAGTTACTACTTCATTTGGAGTTACGGTTAAACTACATGATTTTTTACGAATGGATAATCGTCCAGATTTGTTAATTGTACCTGGTGGTGGCTGGAATCATAAAGCTGAACATGGGGCGCGAAAGCAAGCTGAACTTGGTACTTTGACTAAAATAATTAGAGAGATGCACAATGAAGGAACGATTGTTGCTGGAGTCTGTACTGGAGGTATGTTACTAGCTGCATCCGGTATATTGAATGATAAAAAGGCGACAATGCATCATTTGGCGCAGAATGAAATGAGTGAATATGGAGCAGAACTGCTTCCTTACAGAATTGTGGATCAAGGGAATGTTATTAACGCAAGAGGAGTTACTTCAGGAGTTGATTTAGGACTTTGGATCACGGAAAGATTCGCAAGTCCTAAAATTGCAGCTGCTGTTGAATATAGAATGGAATATGAGCGGCGAGGTGTTGTTTGGAAATAATTTGATCTTAACCATGTTTTTTGCTGTAGAGTGTATTAGATATTGTAAAAGAGAAAGAGCCAACTCATACGAGCAGGCTCTTTTTTTACGTATTCATTTTCTATGTTTAATAATTGGGCTGAATATAACCTAATTTTAATCCCTTCGTAACAGCTTCCAAAATCTCATTAGTCTGTAAAATGAGGGGAAGTGCAACATAATGGACATAAACGGTGCTTATACATGTAAAAGAAGATGTTATGAAAAATAAAGACTGCTAATTTTCGTGCACTTTGATTATGTAGAAATAGGGGAGATGACATGAAAGACAATACGCCTAAGAAAATTTTATTTATTCAATCAGGCATTCCTTTTTATTATCCAATGATCGAAGAAGCAATTTTGAATAGTTTACAAAAGGTAAACAGTAATACAATTATGGTGAACCCAGAACGAGCGATAGAAACCGCATTAAAAATGAAACCGGATTTTATTTTGGTACTCGGTGGTTTAAACGAGGGAATTATTAGTGTCATGCCAGTAATAAAGAGTGCAGGTTTTACTACTGGACTTTGGCTGACAGATGATCCTTATTATACGGATGTAACACAAAATCTTGTTCCGTATTATGATTACATATTTACGCAAGATTTAAATTGTATCAAGTTTTATAGAGCGTTAGGATGTAATAATGTGTTTCATCTTCCGTTAGCGGCGAATCAAGATGTGTTTAAACCTTCTTATAAAGGGGATACATATAAGTATGATCTTAGTTTTATAGGCACAGCATTTGAAAATAGACTTACCTTTATTGATTCTATTTCAGAGTATTTAGCAGAAAAAAACATAAAAATTGTGGGGTTCGGCTGGGAGAAGTTAAAGAATTATGAAAGATTAAAGGATAAAATACATGTCTTGCCACTTGCGAAGTATGAGGATGCATTACAATTTTACGTATCGACTAAAATCAATATAAATTTACACCGTTCACCAAATGATCAGGAATTGAATTGTAATGCTGCAAATATCCAAGCCTATTCAGTAAATAATAGGACGTTTGAAATTAATGCTGTAGGCTCTTTTCAATTAACTGATATACGACCAGATGTAGCAAAGCATTACATACCCGGTGTTGAAATAGAAACTTTTAATAGTGCACGGGAGTTTATACAAAAAGCGGAGTATTATTTGGAACATGTACAAGAAAGAAAACAAATAGCAAAAAATGGACTGGATAGAACTTTGAAACATCACACATATGATAAACGTATATTACAACTATTAAACTATGTTAATTTCATAGGCGTGAAGATGTAGTCTAACCATTAACTTAAATGATAAGCGTTTGGTGCTTTCTAACTCTCGTATTCTATAAAAATTATTTACGAAAAAGGAATTTGGATACATTTGTAGAATTTACTTATTCTGAAAAAAACAATTTTGCATTCAAACTAATTTATATCTAATAATTAGAGGAGATTAAAAATGAATCACTTTTTTGTAGAATTTGGCGAATATGAAGCAAGTGTTTGTGAATGGGGAGATAAAAGTAATCCTCAAATCATTTGTTTTCATGGTTTAGGAAGTACAAAATTAAGTTTTATCGAAATAGCGAAACTTTTAAAAGATAACTATCATATTGTATCGTTTGATCTACCTGGACATGGGAAAACACCAAGTTTCGGGAAAGATGAAGATTACGGTGCATCTCATTTAACAAAGTGGGTAGTAGCATTACTGGCGGGGATAGGAAAAGAAACATTTCATATATTAGCACATTCATGGGGAGCAAGCGTTGCGCTTCACTATGCAGCAGAATGTCCAGAAAAAGTGAATAAAATGGTATTGTTAGATGGTGGTTATCATCATGGCAAAATGAATGCAGATTATTTTGCGAAGCTATATAAAGGTGCGAAAGAAGGAGAGTGTCCACCGCGATCATTAGAAGAAGAAATCACCCATTACGAAAAAGATTTTGATGAATACATTTTTGACAGTAAAGAAGCATTCATCCAATCAGAAAAAATGGTTTACAGCAGGTGGTCACCATTAATAGAACGTGCGGTTTATGACTTAATGCGAGAAGAAGATAATAAAGTGAAATGGCATGCTACTGGCGATACCGCTAGAAGTGTAATTAAGTTTCAATATACGGTGTATAAAACGTTGAAATCGCATGAAATTAAAAATGATATTTTATTATTGTATTGTGATCTCCCACATAATTATTTAGAAATAAGGGAATTGCAAATTGCAGAATTTAGGAAGCATATTGATATTACGACTAAGCTCTATAGAGATACAGGGCACTTAATGCATTGGGACAGACCAGAAGAGATTGCTGAGGATGTTTTACATTGGTTCATATAAAGAAGGTCCGTTGTTCGCATTTGAGCAACGGATTTTCTTTATACGTTACCTGAAAAAGAAACAAGTATCTCTGAACTAGAGGAAAGTAAAAAATAAAGAAAAGAGGTAGCCAAAAGTAACTATTTAGCGACTTTTTGGGACAACCTCTTCTTTTTGTTGTGGATTTTCAAGAAAATTTAGAATGAAATAAAAATATAGTCACCTACCTATTATTCACTAATGAAAAGAGGCTAGCGAAATGCAACTGAAGTATGGGAAGCACATTAATATATTATCTATTGTTCTAACTTTGTTCTCTTTTTCTGTAATTGTAAGTTTCTCTACCTGGTTGAGTGGATATTCAATTCCCAACCTTTCTACAATGCTTAAGGTAACAATGTTGAGTGCATTTATTCTTGGAATTATAGGGTTTAGACTAGAGAAAAGCGCACTAGCGATTATAATTATGGGAATATGTGCCTTTGCTCTAGTCGTTCTATATACTTATGCGGTTATAAGTTTTCTTGAGCATTAAACACCCAAAAAAAGAAACGAACATTTTTGTTCGTTTCTTTTTTTGGGATGATTATTATAAAATAGCCTCTTCTAATGATTGAGTGCTGAATCCAAGAATTAATTTTTGAATGTTATTTTCATGATCTTTTACAATGATATATGGAACGCCCTGTACGTTAAAGGGTTCAAACTCTTCTTTTTCTTCTGGGGTATTAGGGGTACCACCCCATGCCCATCAAGCTAAAAAGAACGAGTTACCCCAAAACAATAAAAAGCAGGCGAAATGTACACGTTTTTCGTTCTGAGGGTATTATGAGATCTTAAGTTGATGGATGTGTGGCGAGACTATATGAAAGAAAGTTTTGCTCTTTTAACCAAAAACGGTCGTTTATGGTTAGATGAAATACTTACAGCTTTTTATGTGGTGCCCATTTTTTAAGATGTAATAAAAGGTAGAATAGTTGTATCAGGAATTTGCCAAATTCCTTGTATCTGTTGTCCCATATGGAAGAATCTCGTATATTTTTGCAGCAAGTGCCTGAGGAGACTCCCTTGACCCTCTTTTAATCCAATCGGTAACAATATTGAAGATACCGCCTGCTAAAAACAGGATTTGCATTCTGCTCATGTCATGATCGTGTGTAATATCCGCTTGAAAGACCTTTTCCATTGTGTAATTCAAGTAATCAAGCATCATATTAGATATATTTGAATCAATTAACTTTCCTGACGGCTTCTGTGCAGAGATAAATCCCTCTATGATATATTCAATAATTAGCTGCATACTTTCATACGGATCCAAACTATCAACCTCTTTCAAGAATTGTTGAACAATTTCATCCACAGATGCTTGCACGACGTCGTAAACGTTGCGGTAGTATTTATAGAATGTGACTCTGGCAACTCCAGCCTTTTTACAAATAGCTGTTACGGTTATATCTTGCAATTTATGTTCATGCAACAGTGCGCTCAATGCCTCCATAATGTATGTTTGAGAGTGTATACTGTCTTCTCTTGACTTCCTCAAAGCTAACACATCCCTTCATTCTGTTCGTTTTAAGTGTAAATAATCACATATTGCTTGAAAGATGAAAATTCACTGTTATACTTACACTTGTAAGTACAATTGTTAGTGCGGTGATAATTTCATTGTATAAAAGGACATTATCGCTGTCAATGTGTACCATTTTCTTTGTTTTTTACTGGCAATTTGTCGCCATTTTACAAGCTATAAATAGGGAGGGATATTCAGATACAATCTGTAATAAGTATTTTAAAATCTTATTATATGAATTATATGTAATTTAGGTATTTGTATGTTTCTAGATTACAACGTAAGAAGAATAATTTTTGACAAGAATAGGGTGAGATTTAATTGGCAAAACATCTGTATAAGTTAGGATATTGGGCAGTAAATCATAGGAAGAAGGTTGTATTCAGCGCACTCGCAATTCTTATTGCATTAGTGCTTTTTGCAGTCAACATGGGTTCCTCTTTCAAGGACGAGCTGAGTATCCCGAATACACCAGCAGATAAAGCAGGAAAAGTAATTGAAAAAGAGTTTAAAGCGATGCAACCAGCAGGTGCCCAAGTAAAAGTGGCATTTAAAGCACCAAAAAACGAAACCTTGGAGTCAGCGGAAGTACAACAGAAAATTGCAGGAGTTCTTGAAGAGATAAAAAAAGACTCAGCTGTTGATTCTGTGGCAGCACCGATGCAACTGCAGAACCTCAGTGAAGATAAGACAATTGGATATGCAGTTGTTACGTACAAAGTAAAAGCAGAAAAGGTTACAGAAGCTTCTAAAGATAAGATTTTAGATAGTATTGAAACAACAAGGGATGCCGGCATTCAAACGGAGTTATCAGGAGGCGATGTTACGTTTTCTGACTCAGAGACTTCAGGTATGACTGAAATTGTCGGAGTTCTTGTTGCCTTCGTAGTCCTGGCATTTACCTTTGTGTCTTTTCTAGTAGCTGGACTGCCGATTCTCACTGCGATAATCGGATTAGCAATTGGAATGCTAGGAATCATGATTGGAACCAATTATGTGGAAATCCAATCAGTTTCCTTATCATTAGCTGCCATGCTGGGACTCGCAGTAGGCATAGACTATGCACTCTTCATTATCAATCGTTTTAGACAGCAGCTTGCACAAGGAGATTCTGTTCCAGAATCTGTTGCCATCGCAACGGGAACAGCGGGAAGTGCCGTAATCTTCGCAGGATTAACTGTTATTATAGGTCTTTTGGGACTGTATGTTACAAAGATTCCATTCCTGACAGCGATGGGCGTATCAGCTGCCTTTACTGTGCTTGCAGCTGTGTTGGTTTCCGTCATCATATTACCAGCCATTTTGGGACTTGTCGGCCATAAGATTGCCCCATCTAAACAAAATCGATTCTTGCAAAAGATGACTGGGGCAGCTAAGAAACATGCTGGTTCAAATAAATGGGGAGAATTTGTCATAAGACGTCCTCTGATTGTCACGATTTTCGCAATCGGACTACTTGCAGTGATTTCAATTCCGTTTTTCCATATGAACCTTGGCTTGCCTTCTGATGGAACAACAAAGTCCACAGAAACGACAGAAAGAAGAGCATATGATTTGTTGACGGAAGCGTATGGGGAAGGATTTCATGCTTCTTTAATGGTAGTAGCAAAATCAGAAGAAGCAACAGCTGAAACGCAAAATGCTATGAACACCATCGCAAAAGAATTGGGTAACCTACCTGACGTGAAAAGTGTGACCCCAGCTATCCCTGGGCCTTCTGGAAAGATTTATATGATTTCTATTACACCAAAAACTGGACCTGACGATACAAAGACAAAGGATTTGGTAAAAGCAATCAGGGACAAATCGAACCAAACCGAGAAAAAAAATGAAATTGAACTAATGGTAACGGGCACAGCAGCGATGAATATTGATATCGTGCAAAAGCTGAGTGACGCCTTGCCAGTTTTTGCTGCCCTTATTGTGGGACTTGCGTATGTACTCTTAGTTCTAGTGTTTAGATCTCTACTCATTCCATTAAAAGCAGTATTAGGGTTTCTACTTTCTCTTGGCGCTACGTTGGGAGCCGTGGTATTTTTCGTGCAGGATGGACATTTCCAAAATATATTTGGGTTCCCGGCTGCCGGTCCGATCTTAGCCTTCTTGCCTGTCATTCTGATTGGCATCTTGTTCGGACTCGCCATGGACTATGAGGTGTTCCTAGTGAGCAAAATGCGGGAAGTATATACGCATACAGGTGATCCGAAGAGAGCTATTGTAGAAGGAATGCGGGAGAGCGGGAGAGTCGTAGTCGCAGCGGGATTAATTATGATGTCTGTATTTATTGGATTCATGTTGGCGCCTGATACCATCATTAAATCCATAGGCATGGCTCTTACATTCGGTGTTTTCTTTGACGCATTCATCGTGAGAATGACAATCGTACCTGCAGTCATGATTCTCATGGGTAATTCAGCCTGGTACTTGCCAAAATGGCTGGATAAAATTTTGCCTAACATTGATGTTGAAGGAGAAAGCATTATACATCGCGTAGAAAACAAAAATGAAAAAATATATAAACAGAACCGTTAAATTTAATTCATAGTTGTATTCATTTAGTACAGCCGTAGAAATTTTTAAAAATAACCCTCACATGTATCCTCTTAGCGCCCTTAACTTGATGGCGATGGGGTACCACCCCATATTAGAAAAAACGATATTTTGATGCAAAGTTATCGTGCAAGCAAGAGCATGAAAGTTCTATCGCCAATTCTTTTTTTGATATAATAGATGTGAAGCAGGAAATAGAGAGAAAGATACTGCTAGTCATTTATACTTAAAAGGTAGGGAGATTGAACAGAGTTATGGGGACAGAAAAAGAAATTAGTTCCGCTAAATTAATATGGAAGATGACGCGCCCGCATACATTAACGGCGACATTTTCTCCTGTAATTTTAGGGACAGTGGCATCACTTTATGTTGCCGAAATTCATTGGCTTTTATTTATTGCGATGATGGTTGCATGTTTAGCATTGCAAATCGCAACGAACTTATTTAATGAGTACTATGATTTCAAACGTGGATTAGATACCGCTGATTCTGTTGGCATCGGTGGTGGAATTGTCCGTCACGGATTGAAACCAAAAAATGTGTTAACAGTTGCGCTTTTATTGTATGTAGTAGCAGCAATTATTGGAGTTTATATTTGTATGAATAGCAGTTGGTGGTTAGTTGTCATTGGTTTAATTGGGATGGCGGTTGGCTATTTATATACAGGTGGTCCATTACCAATTGCGTACACTCCATTTGGAGAATTAGTTTCTGGATTGTTAATGGGGACATGTTTTGTACTCATCGCTTTCTTTATTCAAACGAATACGATAACAATTGAAAGTGTATTGATTTCCATTCCAATTGGAATTTTAGTAGGTGCAATTAACATGTCTAATAACATCCGAGATATCGAAGAAGATATTAAAGGTGGAAGAAAGACATTAGTAATCCTCCTTGGGAGAGAAAAAGCAATAGTAACATTAGCTGTAGCCTTTTTCATTGCTTATTTATGGATCGCTGTGATTGTATTGATGGGTTATATAAGCCCTTGGGCATTAGTTATGTTCCTAGGTTTGAGAAAGCCAATCTCTGCCATTCAAAGTTTCCAAAAAGGTGCAAAGGATCCTGGGTATATGCGCATCGCAATGAAATCAACAGCGATGACAAATACGATTTTTGGCTTTTTATTATCGGCAGGATTATTAATCAGTTACTTGTTTTAAATAAAAAATATTATTACGTGACTAAACCCCAATTTCTCAATTTTAATATAGAGAAATTGGGGTTTTATTTTTATAGCGTGTATTTTCCCTTTTAATCAAAAGCAAACTTTAAAAACAAATAAAAATATCAAGCATGTGAGCATCAAGAACGGAAGTGCATGGAATATACATCTTTAGCTTGACGGGTATGTGGCGGTACCCTATGCCAATCAAGCTAATATTTTGAAATGCCCCAAAAACGAAAATTTTATCTTTTCATAGGTGTCCATGAGAGTTGAACTCATTTTTTCGTTTTGGGGTAATTTTGAATTCTTAAATTGATGGCAATATGGTGAGACCCTTTAATCGTAATTAGCATTATGATAATCGTTATTTAAGCTGGGCACTCTTCCATGGGGACGATATTCTATGTGAAAGGTATTATGTTATTACTTGTACTGAGGCTCTTCATATTCAATTTGTTGAAGACGAGGATTTAAAGATTCAATAATTTCTTGAGCTTGTTGTGCTGCACCTTTATATAATTGTTTTGCTTGCTTGTTATCAGTATCAAGAACAAATCCTTCTAGGCATGCTTGAGCACTCTTTAATCCAGCGATAGTTTGTTTAAGTTTAGTGCTTACTGTCATGTAGTATTCCTCCTTGTAAATGTACTTCAAAATATAGAATGCCTATTTTGTTATCATCGTACGACTTCCAATTTTAGGGTTATGCGAATGAGAAATTTTATAGTTAATCATTCAAAGAAGGATTTTTTTAGCTAATAGATGCATGGAATAGTTTTGTCCCAATAACAAAAACTAGCAGAAATAAAACGATAATATATAAAGGAGATTAAATGTGCTGAAAAAGATAAGAAGAATTTTCCAAGTGTTCCTCTTTTTATTTATCGGTGGATGTTTAGTTCTGTTTGTTTGGGGTGAAATTGACAGAACGATAGCCGAAAAAAATGGGGTATTTAGCCATAATGCTAGTCAATACCCTATGCGTCAAAGTGATATTACTTTGTATACAGATGGGAAACAGTTAAACAATCAACTATTCTCAGATATAGAGAAAGCAAAGCATTACGTGCATGTTAACTTTTTTTCTATTGCTGATGATAAAGTAAGCCATCAGTTTCTAGAGTTATTGCGGAAAAAAAGTCAAGAAGGTGTAGAAGTATACTATGCTTTGGACAGGTTAGGTGGAATTTTACTAAAGAAAAAGGAAAGAGAATTATTAGTTAAAAAAGGAGTTCATTTTACATATTACAATAAACCTGCTTTCCCTTATCTTTTTTCTTCTTTGGATCATCGGAATCATCGTCGTATTTCAGTTATTGATGGAAAGGTTGGTTACATTGGTGGATTCAACATCGGAAAGAAGTATTTGGGGGAAAAAGAAAAACTTGGTTATTGGAGAGATTATCATCTTCAAATACGAGGAGAAGGAGTTCAAGATTTAGAACAACAATTTTTATTAGACTGGAAGAGAAACTCAGAGAAACCGATTCCGATACACAATGCGGTAAAGGAAAAGGGAGCAACCTCGCAACGATTTACTGCATATTATAGTGGAGAAAAACTTGGGCAAGATTATAAAATGCTGTTTCAACAAGCAAAAGAATCCATTATTATATTAACACCTTATTTTATACCAAAAGACAGAACTATTTGGAACGCATTAGTAGATGCAAGAAAGAGGGGAGTCCGTGTCAAAATTCTATTCTCACCTCATTCGGATGCACTATTAGTTAAAGAAGCAGCATATCCATATATCCGAAAAGCATTAAAACAGGGGATGGAAGTATATGGTTACAAAAATGGGGTGTTACACGGTAAAGTATTTTTGATTGATGAAAAAGTATTGATGGTTGGGACCGTGAATTTTGATTCACGCTCGTTTCATTTAAATGAAGAAATGAACTGTTATATTCATGACCCTATCTATATTTCGAGAATAAAACCAGTGATTAATGCAGACTTACAAAATTCAAAGCAAGTAACATCCTCTGACGTCAACCAATTATCTATAAAAGAAAAAATAAAAGAAAAAGTTGCAAAAATGTTTGAGTATTATTTGTAAAGACAATGTATTTTTATACTTGGATAACAGGGGCTATATGCTTAGTGATTTTACATATTTTCCATGGAATCAGCTTGGCAGTTGCTACAAGTTCGATAGAAAAGGCTGTGATTGATGTATTCCACGATCTCTTCGTGGAGAAGCAATGGCATGGCTTTTTAGATCTTTGGGTAATCTTAGGTTGATGGCGGTACCCCATCGCCATCAACCTAAGAAAACAGGTCACCCCCAAAACGATAAATAGGCTTTTTTCACAATAAAACCTAAAAATTTCGTTTTGGGGGTGTTATAAAACTTTATCTTGATGGAAATGGGGCGGTACCCCTGGTTTTAAGTTAAAAAAATCCCCGGAAATAAACCTTTTATAAATATGATTATTTTATTTCGAGGGGCTCCTTATAAATCTTAGCTATATATTTTACGAAATCAATGACGGGATAGTGTATGAGTGAACGGTGCTGCGTAAAACGGATCCCTTCTTTTTCCATTTTCGAAATGAGTTGTTCAATTTCCAACTCTTTTTGTTGTATCCTATTATAATTTTGATATACAATGTTTTTCCATTGATAGGAAGAACCGTGAAAAAAATTCTCCCCTTTTACCCTGTGACTAAATATAATTTCTATTTTTTCTCTACGTTGTTTTTCCTTCATATGCGCTTCCGTTGACTGCATGTTTATCGCCTCTTCCCTTTTTTTGTATACTGTTTCACAAAATTTGGTCTAACTCATCATAGCCAATGTGCATTAAGCTTGTTGGGAATTGTCGTTTAAGGCTATCTCATCAACTATATTTTTTTCAAGCGCTTAATCTAATATATTGGATTATAATCTTACGTCTAAATAAGTTGATAGTGTATATAAAACACTATCAATCTTTATTATAAAACGATTCTTTATAGGCATGCACCTTTTTACACTCACCAAAATTTACAACATGACGAGTATCTTTATCGATGAATGTTATTCTGTATTTACTGAGGTTAGTTTTTATTTTGACTAACTAACATATTGTTTGCCTCAATATCTATTTTATAAAAAAGAAAATAGATGTAACGGTCCCTCTTTTGATAAAAAAATCCTATGAAAATATAGCACTCTTAAAGAGTTTTGTTACAAGTTTGTTATGTTTGATTTAAAAAAAGGAAAGTAATATTTATTTGTAGAAAATTTTTAGAGATAAAAATAAGCTGAATATTCATGGTAAGAAAAGGGGGCACTTATATGCTAACAAATGATTTAGATTTCCGATTAGAACCACGTTTAAAAGAACTGTATGAACAACATAAAATAAGAGCGCAGAAGATAGACTGGGGTTATCATGAGTTTTTACCATGGGATAAGGGAATGGACTTTAAAAGAGTTCCTTGGGATGAAAGTCAAGTTACTCTCCCTTCTGGTGTAATTACGGCCATTGAAACAGCTTTATTAACAGAAGTGAATTTACCATGGTTTACAACGTATTTATCTGCGACTTTTAAAGGTTCCCTTTCTGTTATTACAGACTTTATTCATACGTGGACCTCAGAAGAGGATCAACATTCGAATTTATTAGAGACATATTTACTACTCACTCGAAGTGTAAACCCTAAACGTATACATGAATTAAGAAAATCAGTCGTTGAGTGTGGATTTGAGCCTGATTTTCATACACCAATCGAAGCCATGACGTATACGACGCTACAAGAACTTGCAACAATGGTGTTTTACAATAATGTAGCTAAGGTGGCAAGTAAGCATGATCCAGATCTTGCTACATTATTACGCCGTCTTGCAAAAGATGAAACACTTCATTATGCGTTTTATCGAGACGTTATTCGAACACATTTAGAATTGGAACCAAATTATTGCTACCATATTGCCAATGTGATTAGGAATTTTAAAATGCCAGGTGCCGTCATGCCTGATTTTGAAAATAGAATGGCTGTGATTGCAAAAGAAGCAAACTATGGGCCACTACAATATTTTGATCAAGTACTTGATGTAGTGGTTGAGTATTGGGGGTTAAAAGACTTACGACCAATTGCCCCTCTAGCAGAAAAAGCAAGAATTGAGATTTTGGAGTATCATATAAGATTGAAAAAAATACGGGATCGATTTGGCCGTTTTCAAGGGAAAACTGATCTACGTTAATGAGTAGAGATTTCAGAATATACGCGTGGGAATTCCCTTTTCTTTTATTTGAAATCTAGAACGCTCTCTATTATTTTGCGGCTGTTTTCCTTAATTTAACTTCCGAAGAAAAAAGTGATTGACACCAAAAATAAACTCATGATATTATTAAATATTTGATAAAAAATAACATATGTGTTAAGCTTGAGAAGGTTACCACATATGGAGGTGGGTTATATGTTTCAAATTGGCGATAACATTGTTTATCCAATGCACGGAGCAGGTATAATTGAAGCCATAGAAGAAAAAGAGTTCTCAGGGAAAAAGCAACTTTATTATGTCATAAAAATGTCCCTTAGTAATATGCAAATCATGATTCCTAAGGGCAAAATATTGAGTTCGAATATACGCCCAGTTATTGATATACTTACATTAACGCGCATTATACACATTTTTCAGCATGGAGAATCAGGTGAATTAATGCCGTGGAAACAAAGGCATAAAGTAAACACAGATAAAATAAAAACGGGTGAAATACAAGAAGGTGCTGAAGTTATACGTGATTTAATCCGTATAAAGAAGGAAAAAGCACTGAATACAAGCGAAAAAAAATTGTTGGATGATGCATATAAATTTTTGGTCAGTGAGCTAGAATTAATTAAAGGAATCACTGAAAAACAAATAAAAAGTTTCTGTTGAGATGTATTATAAATACTGTATGACATCCCTCGGGAATATCCTGAATTTTCTGGGTATATGATGATTATTAAAAGGAAAGTATTTCAAAGATATTCAATTTCTTCAACTCACTTTTAGAGTAGATACCTCTTTTGTTATTACTTCAATCTAATCCATTTTTATTTTTAAATTTCTTTTACGAACGTTTGAAGTTTCATCAAATAACTCGATTAAATAGTCACTTGATTTTTACAATCCTGATTCACACTGGCACGGACAAGGAGCCGTAAGGATGAAAGAGAGGTAGGGCTTTCATTGTTTTAGGTAATATACTATCTAAGTCATTATTTCTAGAAGAAAAAACAATCAATCTCACCACTATCTGTAAGAGTGCCTTATATCTACTGAGACGGTGAATAGTAATTGTTTATCTTCTTTACGTAAAATTGATAAACGAACTGGTAACACCATATGGTCAACTACAAAAAATTGGTTTCCAGACCAGGAAACCAATTTAAATTTTATTTACATACCAATAGTAAATTAAGCAGTAAGAAGGAGTACACACATGAAAAAAATGTTAACAAAAGAATTAAGTAATGAATTAAAGAAGCGAGAAGGGATCATCTCTATTACAGTTGAGTCTTATGAAAAAATCGAAGTTGGTGGAATTCGTGTAGATGGACCAGCTATTATTCTAATTAATCAAGAATAGGTAAAAATAGTTGCATACAAGGAGAAAAGGATCGGCCTTTAAGAGAAGGGGATCCTTTTTGCTTGTTGCAGCTAATATGGGATATACATAACTTTTATCTGATTTGTTGGGATTAAAAGGAAGGAGAGGGTCGGGATTATCATGGTAGAGAGCTTAATATTGGTAGGATTTCTTTTTACGTTATATAAATTAGTTGATAAAAAACAAACTAATTATTTAAAACGATAGATTGTTTCCTTTTTAAGGGCTAGATTTATTTGAGAGTGAAATGGATTATTTAAAGGAGGAATTTAGATGGATGCAAGGAAAGAACGCATAAAATACGAGAAGATGTCAAAGAATTATGATCGTATTTATTTAGTTTCGTTTATCCTATTAATTGTACTTGTTTGTAGTAGTGTGATTATCATAGGAGCTACAGGGGGAAAATATGGAGTGTTTTTATTGTTAGCAATTTTACTTAACGCACGTATTACGAAAGAATCTCAAAAAAAGTATGAGTACTATTCTAATAAAGGGCGTATTTAAAATGATACATATCCTGAAAGGAACAACCTAGATGTACATTCAAAATATCCCTATATCATCACCTATTAACTAGTAAAAGTAACTTTATATAAATAATTTTTTAGCAATTTAGGAATAGAAACCGTATCTTATTAAAATGTTATTTCCGTTCATATAATGAATTATCCTTCTAGCATATTTATAAGATTTACATCATATATTAGGAGAAAGAATGCGAGTTAGAAAGGAGTCTTATAGAATGAGTTATTTGGAGGGAAATGACTTTAGTAAACAAAATATGGTAAGTGTGCCTAATCCCTATGTATATCAGACATTACAATCAGTAATTGGTAAACATGTGGTTATTGAAACTGTAAGAGGAAATATAAGAGGTAAATTAAAGGATGTGAAACCCGATCATTTGCTCATTGAAGATACGGTGCCATATATTGTACGCATTCAACAAATTGTATGGATTATGCCAAAACAATAATCAAATTACATGTAATTTGATTTATAACAGATTAGCGTCATAGAACATCAAATAAAAACACAGGGTTTTATCTCTGTGTTTCTTCAAATTTTCGTTTTTGGATATATGCTTGAGCATGGATAATTTCTTTCTGAAGTTCTTTTAATTCTTTCGTAGATCCAGATTCAATCCTCATGTACGTAGTAACTAGACTAATCATCATATCCATTTTCTCTACTATATTTTGAATGACCTGCTCAGATTGCTCTTTTTTAGGGTGTTGTATTGCTATTAAAGCATTTTCTATATAATTGTTCTTTCGTTGCTGGATATCATAAATAAACTGTTTTGTGTTTGAGTTCATTTGTTATTCCTCCGTTTTGGATATACTTCTATTCTATCATATTTGAATGTGAAATATTAGATTACCCTAAATTCACACCTGTCTCGTACATCTCCTCAAATATACAACCTAATCTCTTAACGTACAGGGGTCCTGCCCCATCGCTATCAAGCTAAGAAAATACAACTCCCCCCACAATGACCTTTTTAGAAATCTATGCAACAGAGCCTTTATAGTAAGAGTAACTTGTTGGGAATGATCAAAAAATCTATATTGTAATATGAAAAATCACTATGATATGAAAGGATACCTTACAACAACCCCAATAAATTCTTCTCAATAATTGAAAATAAAATCAATCCAGATTATTATATTGTTATTGTAAATTTATTTTATTGAAGGAGGATACATAGATGAAAAGCTCAAAAGGCTCTATTGAATCAGAGATAAGCAAAGCAATTACTCATTGGGAAAAGGACTACTTAGGACGCGGTTCTATATCCGTTAAGACAGATATATTACGGGATATGATTATCGTAAATTTACAAGGTATTTTAACCCCGGCTGAATATACTGTTTGCGAAACAAAAGACGGCATGCTAACGATAAAGAAAAACCGTTCGGAGCTAGTTGAATCTGGAATTGATGATTTGAAAGAGATTATACTAGAATTAACTGGAGAGAAAGTGAAAAGCTTTCATACGGATATAAGCTCCCGTACAGGCGAACGAGTAATGATTTTTAAATTGCTTCATAATCTTGAGGGGAAATTTTAAAAATAAAACTTAAGGTTAGTGGAAGGATTAAGAAACCTACAAGTTTTGCACTTTATTTAACTTTATTAACATGCTAATAATTAAAAAACTTGAAGTTATTTAGGTATAATAAATCGTAATTCAAATAACTCTTAAAAAACTGATAAAGAAATTGACAAACTGCTTAATATGGTTTATCTTATAATTGTTTTAAAAAATTGATAGATGCTCATTTTAACAGTTTGCTATAATTAAGGCTTTAGCATTTTTTTAATATGTAATATTGACTAAATGAAAAAGTTTCTTAATTAAAAGATAGCACATAACATAAATTGATATATTGATTGCATAATCTAGGAGATCAGAAATATACTTTTCTTTTTAACAGGAGTAATACATACATTATCCTCTATAAAATGGGAGCTCTTCAAAAAACTTTATTGAAGTTAGTTGAAGTGAAACCGACAATCTCCATAATTCAATGATGATATAAAATCATTGAATTATGGAAGTTGTCGGTTTTTTTTATGGGAAAAAACGATGTACTAAAAAGAGTGAATGAAAATTGAAATTAAAAAACTATCTTACTTAAAAGGAATTTTTATAGGTTATTTTCGTTTGGAAGGGAGTATTGTACATGTTAATTTCGCTGAGTTCATCAACACTGTTAACATTATTTTTTATGGCGCTTAGCGCTTCTTGGCTAAGTGGATTATTATTTTTACATGCAAGGATGCCTTTACGTTTTGTTCATATCCATATTGGTATCGCTGCTTTGCCTTCATTGGTTTCTTTACTCGCACTTGTTAATCACAATGGAGATAGAGTTGTGGGGCCTTGGCATTTAGATACTTTAGCTTGGTTCATGGCTTTCTTTGTTCTTACAATTGGTTTAATCATTCAGCGTTTTTCTGTACGTTACTTACTGGGAGATCGCTCATATCGAAAATACTTTGCACTTTTTACATTTACTACAGGTATATCTTCGGTTGCATGGTTAAGTGATGATCTTCGTTTCATGATTATTTGTTGGGGGGCAACTCTTATAGGATTGGTTTTACTCATAGGTCTAAATAAAGGGTGGAAAGTAGTTAGCGAAGCAACAAAAATTTCTAGTTATTTATTTACAATAAGCTGGATTGCTTTGCTAGCAGCTATCATTTGGCTTTTTCAAGTCACTGGACAGTGGCAGTTAACATCAGTTTTAACGAATGAAAATGTAGCTCAATTTGGAACATTGGAGAAAACAGGAATTAACTTATTGATTATATTAGCTGTGATGATTCCAGCAGCACAATGGCCTTTTCAAAGGTGGTTAATTGAGTCAGCTGTTGCTCCAACGCCTGTTTCTGCTGTTATGCATGCGGGGTTAGTAAATGCTGGCGGTATCATGTTAACTAGATTTTCACCTCTTTTTCATGATGATATGGCACAAATCATTTTACTAATTTTCTCTAGTATTTCTGTCTTAATTGGAACAGGAATTAGCCTAGTTCAGGTTGATTATAAACGTCAGCTAGTGGGGTCAACTATTGCACAAATGGGGTTTATGCTTATTCAATGCGCATTAGGAGCCTATTTAGCGGCTGTTATTCATTTAATTTTACATGGTTTGTTTAAAGCGACACTGTTTTTACAAGCTGGTTCTTCCGTACAATGTTTTGGGGTAGTGAAGCAGTCTAATGAAAAGATATCTAATTTATGGATTATGGTCGGACGTGTTTTCGGATTATTTATAGCGATTGCATTTTGGTTTACGACTTCTGGAGAAGGGTATCAATTAGTTAGTGCGTTCATCTTAGGGTGGTCATTATACTTCACATGGAAACAACTTGTTGTTTTTGGAGAGGGGAGAATGGGACGAATTGTTGGCGTATTTATTTTAGTTGGATTTTCTCTCATTTACTTTACCGTTCATAATTCTCTTTATAAATGGTTGCATACTGACATTTATAAAAATGTTCAACCTTCAGTTTCAGCCGTTATTTTTGTTATATGTCTCTTATTATTTGGTAGTGCTATTAGTACTCTCGTTACTCGTAATCAATCCTCTACTATATTTGCTGTAATGTATCTTTGGTTCGTTCGAGTAGGGGAGGCGAGACAAAAGTCAGTAGAAAGTCATCCGAGCTATCTTAAACATTATGTATCAAAGGGAGGTAATCAGTGATGAGCATACCGTCAATCGTAACGAAAGAAACTTTAAAAAAGAAAGATACAAACATTGAAGTACAAGAAAAGAATATAAATGATTTAGTTGAATCTGCTAGCCGAGTGATTGCACCACTTTGGCCGATCGCTACATTTGCAGCTCATCACCCTTGGATGGGACTTGAAAAACAATCATTTGAACAAGTTGCAGATTGGTTAAAAGAAATTCGTAATGTGGATATATATCCTAGTGCTACTATGATTCATTCGGCAAAGGCGAAAGGGGAGATTAAGGAATCATTTTTACAAAGTGGCTTGTCTCATTGGCTTGATTCACAATCTTTTCATATCCCGCGAAAGAAAGCGGAGCAGTTTTGCCAAGCAACTTTAAAATTAGAGAAATTACCTTCTAGCCTATTATCATCGCCACAATTAAATAAACTGGCAGAAGAAATGAGTTATATAAATACAGGAAGTATGAAAGACTCTCCTATGCAACCTGTAAGTTCACTTATAGAGAATCAAAAGGGTGAAAACCTATCTGATATTCTTAATTATCATATCATTAAATGGTGTAAATTATATTTGGATGACTCCGGATCAAGTTGGACGATGCCAAATCGAGAGAAAGGTTTGTATCGTGCATGGCATCACCTTATTAAATTTGATCCAGCACTCAGTAAAAATGAGCGTAGCATTTTAAAAGATTGGCCAGAGGATGCCGAGGTAGCTTTAACAAGAGCTTTATCTGAATTAGGAATTTCTGAATCTAACAAGCAAGCTTACCTTGAAGGGCACTTGCTTGCTTTGCCTGGGTGGGCAGGAATGATACTATGGCGTTCCCAACAATCAATTCAGGAACAGGAACTTATGATTGAATATTTAGCAGTTCGAATTTCTATGGAGCTGGCCATTGTCAAACCTTATTTACCTACAAAAAATCAAAAGGCTGAGAAGAAAGTTGCGATTGTCCCACTTATAGCTTCTTGGATCTATTGGGGGAATATTTCAACCCTGGAATGGTCACAAATGTCTGCAGCTGAACAAAGCGAATTATTAGCATTTGCATATCGTTTTGATGAAAATATTCGCAGGAAACTTTGGCTAGAAGCTTGGGAACAGACGCATGCAGAGCAATTAAGGGAAAAGATTGTTTCTAAGCAACGTGCAACTAATGATAAAAAACGTGTATTAGCTCAATTAGCATTTTGTATTGATGTACGTTCAGAACCGTTTCGTCGCCACCTAGAAAAATTAGGTCCGTTCGAAACGGTTGGAATAGCTGGTTTCTTTGGGTTACCACTTGCGACTAGTGAACTAGGTAGTAATGACAGTCATCCTTCTTTGCCAGTTATATTAAAACCGAAACATCAAATAAAAGAGCTCACGGATGAAAATGAATATAAATCTTATCAACAACGTAAGAAGATAGACAGCTCAGTAAGTTATACGTTTAAAATGATGAAACAAAATGTACTTACAAGTATGTTACTACCTGAGATAAGTGGCCCTTTACTTGGTCTACAAATGATGACAAGAAGTTTTGTGCCAAGAAGAGTAGGTAGTTTCATTCGTAACCTTCGCAAAACAATGTTGCGAAAACCTGATACGACATTCTCACTTAATCATGTTCATGAAACAAAATGTGAGATGCCTATCGGTTTTACGAAAGAAGAAAAAGTGAACTATGTGCGTCAAGCTTTAAAAATGGTGGGATTAACAGAAAAATTCGCGCCTCTAGTTGTAATGTGCGGACATAGTAGTCAAAGTACGAACAACCCTTATGCTGCAGCGCTTGAGTGTGGTGCTTGTGGCGGAGCAGCAGGGGGATTCAATGCAAGAGTTTTTGCTACTTTATGTAATCTTCCAGAAGTCAGAGAGGCTTTGTCTGCTGAAGGCATTAAAATTCCGGAGGACACCATTTTTGCAGCAGCTGAACATAAAACAACAGTGGATGAATTGGAATGGATTTACGTCCCAGAACTTTCGGAAACTGCGCAAGAAGCATTTGATAGTATTGAGTCGGTTATGCCAAATGTGAGCCAACATGCAAATAGAGAGCGTTTAACACAATTACCTAATTTTAAAACGAAAATAAAAAATCCGAGTAAAGAGGCACATCGATTTGCAGAAGATTGGAGTGAAATACGTCCGGAATGGGGATTAGCCCGTAATGCATCTTTTATTATCGGAAAACGAGAATTAACTCAGGATTGTGACTTAGAAGGAAGGGCTTTCCTTCATAATTATGATTGGAAACAGGATGGAAGTGGAGATATATTAGCTAGCATCATTGCAGGGCCAGGAACAGTAGCTCAGTGGATAAATTTACAATATTACGCTTCAACTGTAGCTCCTCATTATTATGGTAGTGGAAACAAAACAACCCAAACCGTAACGGCAGGTCTCGGTGTTATGCAAGGAAATGCAAGTGACTTGTTGCCAGGCTTACCTTGGCAATCCGTTATGCAGTCAGATAGTGAGACGTATCATTCACCACTTCGTTTACTAATTGTAATTCAAGCGCCTATTGAATATATAGAACGTTTGCTAAATAATGATTTCACATTTCGAGAAAAAGTTCAAAATGGATGGGTCAGACTTGCAAGTATTGATCCAGAAGGACAATGGAAAAACTGGTAACAATCATGTAATGAATAATCAACTATCGTTACTAGTTTAAAAGTTTCATAAATACAATAATGAAGAAGGAGTGCTCCATATGAATTCAAAGAATAAAAAAGTATTATTATTAACAGACATTGAACACGGAATAGAGCCGATTATCCAACAAGTAACTAACATTCAACAAGAAAACGTGTTGACTATACACAGCTATGATTCTGTAATTGTACATCCTTATGGAGATATAATGAGATCTGTTATTATTGCTATTTATGAAGAAAAAGTTGAAGAAATTATTGTTGTCGGAATAGAGGATAAAGAAACTGATATAGTTAATCTACAAATTCAACGTGATTCCATAAAAAATAACAGAGAAATAGACTATCTCTTTAAAAATTGCATGCCTGAATTTTCAAGTGGTAGCCTGAATGCATGGCTAAGTGGACAAGAAAATGTTAGTGAAAATATTGAGAAGAGTATAGATATGATTCGTCATCATCCGTTAGTACCTTCTGATATTAAAGTTCATGGTTTCATGATTGATAGAACAGGTGAAAAAGAAACGGTTGTTAAAATTCCTACTAATAAAATAGTTGAAAAAGTTAATTAATCTATTAAAGACAAATAAATTCTTATGTATAAATTACTGTTATATAATAAAATTTAATATGTTTTAAGAATTAGAAGGGATAGCTATGCAAGGTAAAATTATTGTTATGTTTCAAAAAGATTTTCGTTTATATGATAACCCAGCTTTATTTGAGGCTGTTCAGTCTGGTGAGGTTCTTCCGGTATATGTACAAGATGGAACTTTTTCAATAGGAAGTGCATCAAAGTGGTGGTTACATCATGCTATAATAGATGTCCAAAAGCAACTTGAGGCATTGGGATCTACTTTAATAATTCGCAAAGGAAATACACTGGAAGAAATACTTTCTCTCATAGAACAGTTAGGTATAACGGCTGTATATTGGAATGTTTGTTATGATCCAGACAGATTACAATCTAATCAAAAAATGAAAATAGTATTAGAAGGCAAAGGTATTGTCTGTAAGGAATTTAATTCGCATTTATTATTAGAACCGTGGATTATTAAAAAGAAAGATAACACTGAATATAAGGTATTTACGCCTTTTTACAATGCATTTCAAAAGCAGGAAATACCTAAGCCTATTAGTAAAGTGCAGCGTATAAAGGGAGGAAACTCTTTACCAGCAAGCTTATCTGTTTCAGAATTACATTTGCTGCCGACTATACGGTGGACATCTCATATTGAATCAATATGGGAGCCTACAGAAGAAGGGGCATACAAAGCATGTAAGAAATTTTTCTCTAGCAAATTAGCCTCTTATAGTGAAGGAAGAGACTTTCCAAATGAAAATGCTCATTCGATGTTGGCACCTTATCTTTCATTTGGCCAAATATCAGTGAGATGGATGTATCATTACTTAATAAATAAAAGTACCGAAAGACAATGTAGTCTTTTTGAAAAACAAGTGAATAGCTTTATACGTCAATTAATTTGGCGAGAATTTTCTTATTATTTGCTATATCATTACCCATTTACAGTATATAAACCTCTTAATAAGAGCTTTGAACATTTTCCGTGGAATAATGAAGAGGAGTTATTAACAGTATGGCAGAAGGGTGAAACTGGTTATCCGTTTATTGATGCAGGAATGCGGGAACTATGGCAAACAGGTTTTATGCATAATCGAGCAAGAATGGCTGTAGCCTCTTTTCTTGTAAAGCATTTGTTAATTCCGTGGCAGGAAGGAGCAAAATGGTTTATGGATACACTACTAGATGCTGATATTGCAAATAATACAATGGGGTGGCAATGGGTTGCTGGAAGTGGGGCAGATGCATCACCGTACTTTCGTATTTTTAATCCCATCACACAAGGAGAAAAGTTTGATAAAAATGGAGAGTATATAAGAAGATGGGTACCAGAATTAAGAGATATCCCAAACAAATATATACATAAACCTTGGGAAGCACCTGAGCATATTTTACAAAAATCCAATATAAAACTTGGGAATACATATCCTTATCCGATTGTTGATCATAAGGCAGCACGAGAGAGAGCCCTTTTTGCATATAAAAGTATGAAAGAATTTGTATGAAATAGGTTAAACAATATGAATTTAGAATTTTAATATTAGAATTTTATCCATTACAAGGACATACTAATCATATAAAGTTTCTATAATCTTCTAGTAAAAAGGAGAATGTTTATGAAAAAATCTAGTATTATAGTATTTTTACTAACATATGGTTTGTTTTATGTTTCTAGTGTTTTATTCCCTATTGATCGTACTTGGTATGATGCGTTAGAAAAGCCGTCTTGGACACCTCCCGGTATGACAATCGGAATGATATGGGCTGTATTATATGGACTTATTGCATTATCAGTTGCAATTATTTACAACAAATATGGATGTAAGCCAAAAACATTTTGGTTTGTATTCCTTTTAAATTACATGTGCAATCAAGCGTTCAGCTACTTTCAATTCAGTCAAAAAAATTTATTTTTAGCAACAGTAGATTGTTTACTAGTCGCTATTACTACGTTACTTCTCATAGTGGTTTCTTCCAAATTATCTAAAGTATCGACATGGTTGCTAATTCCATATTTTTTATGGGCCACATTTGCTACATATTTATCTTGGACCATTTATAGTATAAATTAAAGAAGTAAATGAAAACTTGAGCATAATAAAAATGCTCGAGTTTTTATGTTTACTAATGAAAATCTAAAATATAGAATATATACATCTTAGGGAGGTCATCTTTGTGAAGAAATGGATAAAAATTACGCTGTACTCTTTACTAGGTATTTTACTTATAGGAAGTATTAGTTTTTTTGTTTGGTCTCAGTTTACTTATAAACCGACGAAAGAGGCTTTATCGTTAGTAGAGGATAAAAAAGATGAAGAGAATATAGTTTTTGGAGAGAAAGATGGTAAAATAGGGGTTATTTTTTATCAAGGAGCTAAAGTAGAAGCTGAGGCATATAGTTACTTAGGAGAAGCTCTTGCAAAAGATGGACATTTTGTAGTGATGCCTAAGTTGCCATTAAATTTAGCGATATTTGGAATCAATGCAGTAGACAGTGTAATGGAACAGTATCCTGAAGTTCAGAAGTGGTATGTTGCGGGGCATTCAATGGGGGGAGCTATGATTTCTAAGTATGCCTTCCAACATGAAGACAAGATAGACGGGATCATTTTCTTAGGTTCGTATCCTGCAGATGACTTCTCTACGAAATCGATCCCGATGTTATCAATTTATGGGGAAGTAGATGCGTTAGCAACTGTAGAAAAAATAGAGAACAATAAAAAGTTCATGTCAAAGAATACAACTATGCACATGATAAAAGGGGGAAATCATGCTCATTTTGGCATGTATGGTGAGCAAAAAGGTGATAATGCGAGTTTAATTACGGCAAAAGCACAACAAGATGAAACAGTGAAAGTAATGGAAGAGTGGTTATTGAAACAATGATAACGAATTTAATAAATCTACCGAAAGAATTTTCCTAACGGTAGATGGGAGAGAGAATAAAGAGCCAAATCGTATGAATTGGCTCTTTTATTTATTTGCTATCTCCAATTGTCCCCTTATTTTCTCCGGAATATCCTCTTTAGAAATAATATCGTAAGAATACACATATTTTCCTTTCACATGAATTTTTAAGTAAGTTTTTCTTATAAAAACATTAGGCGTGTTCGTTCCAACTTTATATTCTTTTTCATTGCTTAATTCATCAACACCCTTTAGTGAGTACATAGCTCGGCCTTTATAATGATAATCTGGAATGCCATACCCATTCGCAACGGCGTATACATTTTTTTCTTCAGCAATCGGATTAAATCTGTCTAAATCCCCGCGTAATATGAAAGGTAGTAAGTATATAGGAAGGCCTATTCCTAATATGCAAATTACAAATTTCTTCATGGTCATTTCTCCTCTTGTTCATTTACAGGATTCAGTATAGAAAAAAATTCTTATAAATATAGAGGGAAATTTCTTAAAGTTTTCTTAATAAAGTTTCACCGTGTGAAAAAAACTAACTTGAGCATTAAGCTTACGGAATGAATAACCAAATAACTTGTTTTCTTTATTTTTTGATATTTCTTAAGAACCTATCAAGAAATAAGTGAGTTTTAGTATTTAGAATAAATGTATCTTACAGTAATAAGAGAATTATCTAAATAAATGATAGTGAGAACAATTAAAGAAAGCATCTAGTGGGGTGCTTTTTTCTTTTGAAACAGAGAATCTCATGGGTCGGTTACATGTAATTTCGTGCTGTGCTTCTAGGTCATTGGAAAATCCAACAATAAAAAAAGAGGGGGAAGGCGTTTTTTATTGAAGTTTGTTAATGATAGATTTTTAACTAGTTAGGGGGAATCGTAAAATAGATTATTAATCTCTTTAATAATTTTTATTTTCCTTATAGTTGGCATATTGTATTAGAAATTTTTAATTTTGAAAGGAGAATCAATAATTATGGGTAAGAAAAGAAGAATAAGTAATAAGTTATTACTTGTCAGTGCAATTTTTACAATAGCAATTCCCTCAGTCTCATATGCGGAGGAAGTAATTTCACCTGAAAATTTTACGAGTTCTTCAAATTTGTATAAGGGACGGAATACGGAAGTATTGAAAACAAGCTTATATCCTGATACATATAACTATCCGTTTAACTACCAATTTATTTCGAATTTAAAGGAAGCAAACACAACTATAAAAAAAGTAGACAATAGTAATGATGAAAATCCTATTATATCTACTACTCTTTCATTTATTCGCCATATGAATAGTGAAAATTATAAATCTGCATTTGATTTAACCTCAAGGTCATTACAGAAAATAATATCCGAAGAATGGCTGAAGAGCTATTGGGAGGGACTCCCAGTGCAATTACAAGCAGGTTCTTTTATAGAAATTGGAGAGGTTACACAAAAAGAGACAAATCCTGTTCATACAAATGTGGAGATTCAATTAGTTTTTGAAAAAATGACTGTACCTTTACTAATTAAACTAGATCCATCTGGAAAAATAGACGATTTTCAACTCAGCATGTCGTTTAGTCCTGTTGCAGAGCGTCCATCATATAGTAAGCCTGAGTCATTTATTGATAAAGAAGTAGTAGTTGGAAGTGGTGCATTTCCATTACCAGGAACATTGTCGATTCCAAAAGGAAATGGGCCTTTTCCAGCGGTTATTCTTGTTCAAGGATCAGGAGCAACTGATCAGGATGAAACAGCGTTTGCTTTAAAACCATTTCGCGATTTAGCTGAAGGTCTTGCATCGAAGGGAATTGCTGTCCTTCGCTATAATAAAAGAACTTATGAACATGGGTTGAAAACACAATTCAGTCCCTTCTATACAGTTGATAAAGAGACAACAGATGATGCTCTTCTTGTAACTCAATTTCTTAAAAATGAGCCTCTAATAAATAAGAATCAAATATATATTCTTGGTCATAGTCAAGGTGGAATGATGCTTCCGAAAATGATTGAAAAAGACCAAAATCAAAATATTGCTGGGGCAATTGTAATGGGTGGGCCAGCTCGTACGATTCAAGACGTTGTTTTAGATCAATTTGAGTATCTTTTTTCTATTGGAGCAATGAACCAGGAGCAATATAAATTCTACAAATCGCAATTTGAATTATTAAATGATCCCAATTTCTCTGGTCAGAATCCCCCAAAAGATTTTTACTTAGGATCAGCAGTATTTTGGGATTCTATACGGAAAATTAAAGCGGCAGAAATGTCAAAAGAACAAAAGACACCGCTTCTTATTATTCAAGGAGAAAGAGACTATCAAGTTCAATCAAAAATTGAAATTCCTCTTTGGAAAGAACAATTAAAAGAACGAGATAACGTAGATTATCGACTATATCCAAAGTTAAATCATTTCTTTACAGAAGGGGATGGAGAAATAAGTAAACCGGATGAATATTATAGTCCTGCTAATATTCCTGAGTATGTTATAAATGATATTGCTGCTTGGGTGCAAGGAAGATCGCAATTAAATTAGCAACTATATGTTTTAATAAAGACTTTCTTTCTGTAATCAAACTAGAAACATTATTAGGTTATATGTTTTTTAGCACTCTTTTAAAAAGAGTGTTTTTTTATTTTCCTTTGATTTAATTAACGAAAAAAAATATCTTGTACTCCTTTTGTAACTTTTTTTAATAGAAAATTTCTATAAAATAATGGACTTGTCTTCCAAACAAAGCGTTATTTGTAACTCTGTTATCAAAGCAAAGTTCTTGTGACATCTCTCTGATATTCAAAAACATTAATAACCTATTGTGTGAATTTTTTTGAAAATTTAGGTTTAACATCTTTAAAATAGGTGTATTACATATTACATAACAACTAAATAAGAAAATAAAAAATCTAAAGGAGGAAAAATACAATGCATAAGAATGAAAGAAAACCGGTGGTTCATGAATATGAAAATGAACAGGAAGTAGTTATGAAAGTAAAAGAGCTAGAATTGCAAGGGATTCGCCAAGATGACATTTACGTTTTAACACATGAAACACATCTAACAAAAAAGATTGCGGATGATACAAACACAAATACGATTGGAGTAAAAGAACAAGGATTGGGTACACGTATTATCAACTTTTTCTCCAAAAAAGGGGACGAACTCCGAAATCAAATGGAGGAAATGGGGTTGTCGAAGGAGGAAGCTAATTTATATGAAGAAAAATTAGATCAAGGGAGAATTTTACTTCTAATAACAGCTGAAACACCAACGGCGAGTGATAGGCAGCCGCAAAACTATCATTCTCTCTAATAGATTGCAACATCTGATAAATAGATAAGTTAATTATTTTAGGTTGTAGCATGGAAGAAAATAAAAGTAGAGAAGGGTGAGAAAAATGAAACATACAATATTTAAATATGCTTTGATTGGGATTACGACCGGAGTCATGGTCTCCCTGTTAAAAAAAGAAAATCGGAAAGCTATACAAACAAAAGGAAAAAGCGTAAAAGACAAACTACAAGAAGGAAACATAAAGGAAACATTAGAGAAGGTAACTGAGACAAGTAAACAATTCTCTGTAACTGCAGCTAATGTTGCAAAACAAACATTACCACAACTGCTTACAGCCACACCGGTTGTCATTTCTACTATTAAAGATTTAACAGAAAACGAAAATAACAAAAAGAAAAAAGATGAAAAGGATAACGAAATAAATCAAAATAGTAAGGACATAGACGGAGAAAAAACGAAAAATGAAAAGAAATATATGAAAGAAGGGAAAGAAGAGAGTGCTTAGATTTAATTCTAAAAAGAGAAAGTGAGGAAAAAGTATGAAATCTCTGTATGCAATTGATGTAGGAATTGGTTTTACTAAGCGGGCATATCGACAGGATGTAGATTCTGAGGTGACGATTAAGAGTGAAGCTTCCACACTAGCCCCTGTACCTAATCATGCTGAAAGTGAAGATTTAACAAAGGTAAGTTTTATAGACTTAGACTTTGCATACTACATGGGAAATGAAGCACATCAATCTGACGCTTCATTTCTTCCTCCATTTGAAGAAGAAATAGAAAATTATTATGAAAGCGAACAGTTTAAACAACAAATATTTGGTTGCATTGCAAAGGATTATAAAGAAAATGTCGTGTTACCTTTAGTTGTGACCGGGCTTCCCGTTACTTATTTTGGTAGTCAGCATGAGCAATTACAAAATGTATTAAAAAAAGAAACTTCCGTGCAAATCGATGGGAAATTTATTAATATCACGGTGGAAAATGCTTTGATTCTTCAGCAACCGGTCGCTTTACATGCCTATTTCTTAAAAGAGGGAATCATTCAGGAACAAGATCGTATCTTAATTATTGATGGTGGATTTCGTACATTAGAAATGACAGATATGAAACAGAATGTCATTTTAAATCATTATGAGACGGAACTAGGATGTAGCAAGCCTTTGAAAAATATTAAGAATATCCTGCAGAATCATGCAGGGGAAAGTGATGACTTGCATATTAACGACATGCCAAAAATATTAGAAAAAGGATATGGAGGTCGAGAAGAAAATCATCAGACAAGTCAGGTTAATACTTTGATTCAAAAAGAGTTGGATACACACTTCCAAGACGTTATGCGTGTATTACAAGAACAATTTAAGTTAGACCAGTATGACACTATTATTTGGACAGGAGGAATAGTAGACATCCACAAAAAACGAATTGAAAAAATGCAAAGTGAAATTTCTTCTTTCCGTATGGTAGACGCTTCAAAAGAGGCTGCACTTCATGGATACTTTATTATTGGAAGTCAAGTATTTGAAGACATCACTAATCAATCTGCATATGAATCTAAATTATAATAACGACCAAAATGGAGTTCGTTAAATAGACGTGCCAAATTATGTGGCTTCTTTGCCACATATAAATAAGAAAAGATAAAAAGTGCTTGTATAGAGGAAATGTTTAAAATTTAGAATCCAAATAACTAATATATAGGGGGTCTTTCTTGTAACAGAAGAAGACCTCCTATGCCATTTAGTTTGTAATGTAGAGGATCTAAAAACTTTTCCTCCAAGACATGAATACCTACATATAAATTTCGTGTTACGGATATTATTCGATGAAACATAAAACTATTCAGAAAGGAAGAATAATGTGGAATGTATAAAAATGCCGAAATGGGATTGGTATCATGTGAAAACTAGTGAACTTGAAAAACTTTCTTCTATAATCCCTCGTGATGTAACATCTTATTTCTCTCAATTTGTAAAAAAAATAAGTTCTCCTTGTGAAAATGGATTATATGTTTATACGTTATCACCAAGTCAAACTTGTGTATATGGTTCGTTTTTATATGATCAAGATAAAAAGGACGCCAAAATTCAAAAATTTCTTCATTATTTTGTAGCTCATGGAATACTGATAACGGTCCAGGAAAAAGAGGAAGAGGATTTCCAAAAATTAATACATAATTTCCCTATGGGTATAAAAAAATGTAATAGTTCCGCTGAAGGATTATGTGCCATCTTATCAATGTTTATATCTCACTATTTACGAAAGGTTGACTATTTTGAAAATAATTTCAGAAATGTATTATGGGATTTTTATCATCATAATAACATAGCAGTTTTAGAAAGAATTTATCATATTCGTCATGAATTATTTATGAACACACATGTGTTTCGGTTAATACAAGAAGTGTTACAAGGCTTGGAGGAAGCTTGGCTAGAAAACCTAACAAACACCCTTTGTTATAAACAAACACACGTAAAATTAGAGCGTGGATTACAACTCGTTAAAGAGTACCAAGAAGAATTAGACACGATGATTCATTTACAAGAAGTTGTTTCTTCTCATCGTGGGAATGAAATTATGAAAGCTCTTACTGTATTAACTGCTGTAAGTACGCCTTTGACGGCCTTAGGAGCATTGTGGGGGATGAATTTTAAATATATGCCTGAACTAGAATGGAAATATAGCTATTTAATCGCTCTCCTATTTATCATTTTCACAACAGGGGGTATGTATTTGTATATGCGAGTCAAAGGATGGACAGGTGACTTATTACGAGTAAAGAAAAAGAAATCTTTTTTTAAATCTAATTAATCCTGTTTATAAAAAATATGATAGATATTAATCTAGGTATATGGTTAGTAATATTTATTAATAGAGATAGTGCCACATGCCCATCAAGCTAACAAAACAAAAAAATTCGTTTGGGGATGTTCTTTTTTTATAATTAATAGATATAAAACATAAAATTTTAAGAAATGTATTAACGATTTGCAAATTGAGTTGCTATATCTGTTGTATCTTCTTTATTTAAGTGGTAAATGGAATCATCTCCTATACGTTGAACATACGCTTCATCAAAGTATGGTTTCACACTAAAAAATAATACTTTGAATTTGATTTTTTTACCATCATCTAATACAAAGTCAATATTACGTTGAGAAGATTCCTCAAAAACTTTCTTCTTCAAAAATCTTTTTTTGTTACAACATCTTTCTGACTACTTAGTTTTTCAAACACTGATTTTGCTTCTTGGCCATAATCTCTAAATGTACCTCCAGTAACAGAATCAGTTTCTAAATATTTTATTTTTGAAATCAGATTAGGAGTTAAAGAACCCTTATTCTCATCTCCTACTAAAGACATGTACATAAATATAAATAGAAATATAACTAATAATCCTAATTTGATTTTTTTCATTTATTGTCTCCTGTTCTAAAAAATAGTTCCTGTCTATCATACCAAAAATAGGGAATACACTTTTAGAATTTATAAAAAATATAATTAGGATTAAATTAAAACCTTCGAAAAAACCTGTTTTAAAAATGGAAAAAGCGTTAACCTTTCTTTAGAATCAAAAGAAAGGATGTTTTTATAATGTGCTTTTCAATTCATGATGAGCTGCCATTGTATTCCTAAGAGTTACAACGATATATGTTACCTGATGCTTTAGAGCAATTAGCTAAAAATATAGAATTTGTTAAACGAACTAGTAAGTATCAAGCAAAAGCTAACTGCTCGGTTCTCCAAGGGGGAACAAGGAGAAAATCTAATGTCATATATATTGTTGACGGAATATTTAGTTTTATTCACAAGGAATGACGTTTAACTCAATGCATAGCCAATGATCAAAGTTAGTGTTAAAAACACTGATAATAAAAGTGTTAGTAGAACTGTCGCTATGCTTCTAAGCATAGCAACCCAATTATCTATTTTAGAAAATCCCATCATACCAGCAAAAAAAGTTCCTATTGTTAAAACTAGTAAAAAAAATAAAGGATGGATAGGTAGCGAATTCATAATAAACAATTTCGTTTCAGATGAGGCTATCGAACCAATTTCAAGATATAAGAGGAATAGACCAATGCAAATAAAAGAAAAAATAAAGGACCACAGATTAATGTTATGTTTCATTGCTTTCTCCTATGTAATTAAAATATTTACATTTGATTTTACTGGAAAATTAAAGAAAAAGATAGCGATTATAAATTGAAATAAATTTTTTAACAAAATAATCCTTTTACGAAGAAAGGACCTGTTGTCTCCAACAGGCCCTTTCCTAAAATGGCAAAGAGTAACTCTTACCTTACTCTTCTGCTATATAATATACAAAACAAGTATAGATGTATAGAACAAGAAATTCCATTGTGATTATTTAAATATACAAAATTAACGTGTTATAACAGAATTAAACATCAGGAATTAAATTACAAATGTTAGTTTATTAATGAATTCCAATGATAGGATCGAAAGTGATAAATAATAAATTAATATTATAATAATAAAATATGAAATATTGCATATTTTATTGAAGTAGAAATTTACAAGTAGGAAGAGAGGAATAGCAATGGGACTAGGAAACCATGGGATGGCATTTGAAATGCTTATCAATTTAGCAAATAAAATGTATCAAAGAGGGGGCGTGTCGCTTATCGACAAGTGTCCGACCCCTGTGAAGGTGTTATTTTCGAATTTCCCCAAAAAAGTACGCTATTCTATGCAAATGACGTCCTAGGTGAAAACACCGCATATCATTTTAAGAAAAGGTATTTAGAAAACGAAAAATCAATTCATCCGGCTGACGCGCCATTTCCCCTGTACAAGGATTCTCCCACCACAGAACGATAAAATTATCGAAGAGAATTATGAGCCTTACTTGACGAAACAAATGATAGGAAATTCATGATGAGATATACATATTCATTATTGAAATTAGTAATAATAAAATGTATTATTGAAAAGCACTATTTATAATTCAAGTAATCAAGGCTATGTACCCATAATAATTTGAACATTCAGAAATTATAATATTATCTAAAAATGAGGTGAGATTAATAGAAAAAGTACATATTAAATGGTATGGATTGTATAGTTTAAATGATTTTTATAGTAGAGAAGAAGCTTTTAAGAAGGGAATATTTGCAATCTCTAGAGTATATGCTAAAAATGAAACATTAATCTATATAGGAAAAACCAAAAGAAGCTTTATACAAAAGATAAGGGAACTTAATAAGGATTGGACTTTTGATGAAAGCGAATTAAAGATTACATTAGGAATAATAGAGTTTCCTAGTGGTGAAAGTTACTCTGAAAAAAAGGTAAAAGAGATAAAATCCCTTCTGATTTTACGACATACCCCAGTAGAAAACAACACATCTTTATTGTACCATAGAGGGCAGTTTAATTTAAAAATTATAAATAAGGGAAGAAGGGGCTTAATTGTTAAAAAGATTTCTACAGGAGATCTAATGTGGACGTAATTGGAATCATCTTTGAATAAAATTGAAGGTTTCTTACGAACAGGAGTTTATCAATTTTTAATGTATTAAAATATTTTTGAATAACATATGTCAGATGCTTGAAACAACACAAATTTTATTATGATATGAAATCTTGTATGGGAATTGTGATTTATTTCCATCGTTTAATAAAAATATTAAGAATTATAAGAATAATGCATAAAGATTAGAAGAGAAAATAAACTCGGGGGTTTAAAAAATGGGACAAGTAAGCAGGTTTCAAGAAAAACAACAAAATCGTCGTAAAAAGGTGGTTTTTAATATTGCATTTACTTTGGTATTAGTGACAGTTGGTATAGTGACATACCAGTTGTTTGCCCCTTCTGATACATCAAAGAAAGCAATTGCTCAAGAAAAGAAAGCAACAAAGATAGAAGAGAAGAAACGTAAAGAGAAAGAAGCAGCGCAGTTAGAAGAGAAGAAACGTAAAGAGAAAGAAGCAGTGCAGTTAGAAGAGAAGGAACGTGAGGAGAAAGAAGCAGCGCAGTTAGAAGAGAAGGAACGTGAGGAGAAAGAAGCAGTACTGTTAGAAGAGAAGAAACGTGAGGAGAAAGAAGCAGCACTGTTAGAAGAGAAACAAAAAGCAGAAAAATCGGTAAAAATGAACGAAAATGAAAATAAAGAGGGAGAAAAAACGGCATCTCAAGAAAAGGGTTCTCAAACTAATCCTTCTTGGAAGCCAATTGGTACAGTGCAAGGAGCAAAACCTGAAATGAAATTTAAAGAAGGAACAGTAGATTGGAGTGAGATGAAACAAGCAATTTCTTATGCTGTTGATGTTCCAGAGAGCCAATTGATTTTCGATTTTATTGGGAATAATGGTGATAATAAAGCCTACGGTAATGTACGAGATAAGCAAAGTAATAAAAAATATAAGGTTGATATTGATTGGGTAGAGAATCAGGGGTGGAAACCAGCATCTGTTCAAGTGGTGAAATAAATAATAGAAATGTAATTATGTGTTTAAAAGTTTACTTTTTTAAAAACTCCAAAAAGAGTCCGTATCAATCAGGACTCTTTTTGTTATGTTGACAGCATTAATTACTTGGACTCATTTGTTAGATCCTGATGTGGATCAACTTTGATAATCAATAAAGTCTCATCTCGTGTGAGCGTTCATCTATTAACCAAAGAACAACAAAAAAACGATTACAGGATTAAGTTGTACAAGAAAATAGAAAGGAAGGAAATATTCTCCTCGTAGTAAACGACTTAGTAGTATCGATCTTTATATGACCAACACTCCTGCACCTAGAGAAAACAATGAAAAGCTCAAGGAAAGAAAACAACAAAGATAGAAGGGAAACACAAAGCAGAAAAATCGGTAGCTACATGTGAATGATTTGAAAAATCTTCATTATAAATTTAGGCTAACTTCACATAGAGCACATATTAATATTTTATTATTTATATGTAATGTAAGAATAAATAAAGTGAATTGTATTTCGTTCTGTTTTTAAAAATTTAAAATTCCTTTATTTTTATATAAAGGTTTTACATCGGAGTTTTAAATATTTTGGAAATAGATCAAAATAAAAGGAGTTCATATAAAAGGGGAATGTCCTATGACAACATATACAAGTGAATTGAGAAAAAGTTTAGTTTCAGAAGAAGATGTAGATATTTTGAAAATTATGGCGCATCCAATCCGCTTACAAATTGTAAATGAATTAAGTACGAGAAAAACGTGTAATGTAACACAATTAACAGAATTACTGAATATTCCACAATCGACAGTTTCACAACATTTATCAAAAATGAAGGGTAAAGTGTTACGAGCTGAGCGAAAAGGTTTAGAAATTTATTATCATATTCATAATTTAAAAGCGAGTAAGATTGTAAGTGTTTTAGGATATATAAACTAATGAAGTATTTTCATATAAAATAGCCGCTGCTGGTGAGAAGGGGCTATTTTGTGTTGCTTTATGTATTTGCATTTGAAATTTTATAGTTTTTATGATTTACAATGGTTCGATCAAATTCAAAAGTACACCGCTTACTACAATCATATCCCATAATAATAGTTCCTCCTTTTTAGATAAGGGGGGATTAGAGCTCATTTCATGGACTATAACGGGTTCACTTTACCTTGTGTTTTTAAGGATGAATTGAGCGGGTCTCTGTAAAAATAGAAAAAACATCTTAATGCGCATTTATCTAAAATTTTTTTGTGTCATTAGCCCTTTTTACTACATAGCTTATTTTAAATTGTTTTAGGGAGGGGTATAAGTAATGGCATATACTTTAAATGATATTTGTATCGATGTGTGTCTTATAGTTACGTTTACTCCGAGTGGTGGGGTAGAATCAATTGTAAGTGGTGGAGAAGAGTGTGGATCTAGTCCTAGTATAGTGATTAATTCTGATGGCTCAATTACTATTACATTACCATTAGTAGCCTGTTTATCCCTCGTATTAAATAACGACTTAAGTGTTGGGACATCATTAACAAGCTTGTCTTTTAAAACTTCTTAAGTGAGGTACTAATTTTATCCCGCGTTAACGGACAGTAAAACTCCCACCTCAAAATTCAGTTGGAGCAAAGAAGTTAGGTGGGAGATCAACTGTCCGTAAACGTTCGATTGGTGAGGGCTGATAATCAGTGGGGATGAACAAAACCCCCACTGATTAAAGTTTCACTTTATATGAAAGATTAGAGCTCTCCTTTTTGTAGGAGAGCTCTAATCTTTTTTTAAAAACTATATCATATATATAGGCAGACCATCACCTGAAATTTGTTCCGATTCAATTTAGAATATGACAAAAGAGAACTTGCGTTAGAAAACAAGCTCTCTTTAAAAGAAATAACGCAATTGAGATACTTATATAGTAACAATTGTTTTCTTCTAATTCTATATGTCTTATGTTGAGAAATAAATTATAAGTGGCTTGATAAAGCTAAAATGAATTATTGACATAATATTTTGACGATAATATAATAAATCTCGAATTCAAGATAACTTGTAAAGGATTGGTAATTAGGAACGTGATTAACGATGAGAGCTTATCTTTAAAGTTATTTGTTATATTATCAAGGGCAGTACAGTCAATCACTAAGCGTATTGAAGAGGATATAAAAAGTTATAGACTTAATCCAACTGAATTTGCAGTGCTTGAGCTACTATACAGTAAAGGCGATCAGCCTATAAAAAATTGGAGACAAAATATTATTTGCAAGTAGTAGTAGTATCACGTATACGTCAATTACTTCAGAAGGTATTGAATTGATGGATACTATTTTTCCTCAGCATAAAGAGGGGATTCGGCAAATATTTGATAGTTTGGACTATATGGAGAAGAAATGATAATTAAAGAGTTGAAAAAGTTAGGATGTTACACACGGAAATTGTAAGTTTTTAGAGGTTATTTCTGTTTAGTAATATCCTAATTAAATATAAATTAAATAAATAGGAGGAAAAATTAATAAATAGTAGTAAATTTGTTGTAATACAAAATAAGAAAATTATGTAATTGTAATTAGTGTAGTAGGTAATAAAGCTGTTATGTTAACGTATACATATTGTCCTTTTCATTATAAATCTTTCATAAAGCGGAGAGTGGGTATCAAGAATGGAATTACGTCATTTAGAGTATTTTATTCAAGTTTGTAATAATAATAGTTTTACTAAAGCTGCGGAAGTTCTAGGTATTTCACAGCCGACTTTAAGTCAGCAAATACGTGTGTTAGAAGGTGAACTTGATACACCCTTGTTTCATCGAGTTGGAAGAGGTATCAAAATGACAGAAGCGGGTAAGCTGCTATTTGATAAAGGAAAATTTATCATGCAACAATTTGATGACGTTTATAATGAAATTTTTGAATTAAAGGGTGTAAAAAGAGGTGTGATTACTATAGGAGGTTTATTAGAGGACCTCACTTATTTAACACCTTATATTATGAAGTTTCAACAACATTATCCCAACATTATAGTAAAAATTATAGAATCCGAAGTTGCTGTAAATCAAATCGTTGACCAAAATATTGATTTAGGAATCACACGTAGTGCTCAAATTCCAGACACATTAACAAGCACCCTTTTGTATAGCGAAGAGCTCGTCCTTGTAATTCCAAAAAAACATCCTTTGAATGAAAAATCATTTGTTTCTTTTCGAGAATTAGCAGGGCTGAGTAGAATAATGGTTTCATGTAGTTGTCGTGAATCTATTAAGATATATTGTGAGAGTTTAGGGTTATCTTTATCTGAAGCAAATATAGAAACAAAATCTTCTATTTCTCTATTGAGCCTTGTATATAATGGACATGGCGTTGCCATAATACCTCTTTCACTAGTTGACTTTGTTAATAATGATAATTTGAGTATAGTTCGTATTATTGATCCGACACCAAGTCAAGATATTAATCTTATTCACTTTGATGATAAATTTTTAAGTTTTGCAGCACGTATCTTTATGCAAAAGTTAAATGATCCTGAAAAAGTATTAGTATTATAGAAATAATAATGATTATAGTGTGAGAGTTAAAAATGATACATAATCCTTGGGATAAGACCTAAATTACAGTCAAAGGGCATTGGCTTTATATGTGTGGTGTGATCGATTCAAATGGGAATATCATTGACTTTTACTTAAGGAAAAAAGGGCAGACTTTGCAAGGAGAGAAGGCTGTCAAAAATAAGTCAAGTTAATCCATCAACTCTTCGGTCTTATCGTATAGTACTAGATTCCAATAGGGATATACAATGCTATTTCGAATTTGCATATCCTTATTGTAGAAAGAAAACCACCGGCATTACCGGTGGTTTTGACTTAGAAAGCAAAGCAAGTACAACCAATACCCCATTTAGTTCCATCTTTTCCTATTACGGTATGAGTGTGTTGATGGAGAGGGTTACTGCAACTATGTAACTTGTGATCATGGGCATCGTGAGAAAGTATAGTGTGGGCTAGGTTAGCGCCACCATAACCATAAACTCCCGTCGGTGACCAATCAGGTGATGCTGGCGGCAATTCAGGTGATAAATTTTTAAATTCATCATTTCCATAAACAACCTGCCCACCCATAATGGTGAGTAATGATTCAAGGTTCTTGATTTCTTCTTCTGGTACAGTAAAGTAATCAGCAGACAATACAGCAAGATCAGCAAACTGACCTACTGCAAGGGTTCCTTTTTTACCTTCATCACCAGAGAACCACGCACTTCCTTTAGAATATAATTCTAGGGCTACTTTTCTATCAAGTTTATTTTTTTCATCGTATATCGAAAGTCCACCAATGGTTTTTCCGGCAACCATCCAGTAAAGAGCGACCCAAGGGTTATAGCTGGAAACCCTAGTTGCATCACTACCGGCGCCAACAGGTATACCTAGGTCTAACATACGATAAATCGGAGGAGTATGCTTTGCAGCTTCCTTTCCGTATAAATCAACAAAGTATTCACCTTGAAAAGCCATGCGGTCTTGGATGGCAATACCGCCATTTAAAGCCTTAACACGTTCCATACTACGATCTGAGATTGTTTCTGCATGGTCAAACCACCATCGTAGACCATTAAAAGGAATTTCTTTATTGACTTCCTCAAATACATTTAAGAAACGTGTGATTGACTCGTCATAAGTTGCATGTAAACGGAATGGCCAACGGTTTTCTACCAATAGAGAAATTACTTTCTTTAAGTCAGCTTCCATCATCGTAGCTAGTTCAGGCCGTGGCATTTGAAATTTTTCAAAATCGGCTGCCGAGAATACTAACATTTCTCCGGCACCATTCATTTTATACTTATCAGTTCCTTGACCGGGAGAAACAAGTTTTGCCCATGAAGCAAAGTCTTCATATTCATGATTAGGATTTTGCGTAAATAGATTATAAGCAATACGCAAAGTTAATTGTTCTTTCTCGGCTAAATGTTCAACAACTTTGTAGTCATCAGGGTAATTTTGGAAACCACCACCTGCGTCAATGGCACTTGTAATACCTAATCTATTTAATTCGCGCATAAAATGGCGAGTTGAATTAATCTGGTCGTCAAAATTAAGTATTGGAGCTTTACCCAAACTTGAATAAAGAATAGAAGCATTAGGATTCGCAATTAAAAGACCCGTTGGATTACCTCGTTTATCCCGCTCAATTAAGCAGCCTGGAGGGTCTGGGGTATCTTTTGTGTATCCCAGTGCACGCAGCCCTGCACGATTTACAAGTGCTCTATCATAAAGATGTAGTACAAAGACAGGTGTGTCTTCAGAAACAGCATTAATCTCTTCCAAAGTTGGCAACCGTCTCTCTTTAAATTGAAATTCAGACCAACCTCCAACTACTCTTACCCACTGAGGAGCAGGTGTACGCCTTGCTTGTTCTTTGAGCATTTCGAGAGCAATGGCAATTGAAGGCACACCTTCCCATCGTAATTCCATATTATAATGAAGACCGCCACGAATAACGTGTATATGAGAGTCATTCAGGCCTGGAATAGCTCTCTTTCTTTTAAGGTCTATTTTTTTTGTTTTTTCTGTGGCACTATTAAGAATCTCATCTCCACCTACTGCAGTTATTAAACCATCAGTTATGGCGATAGCAGATACCTCAGGTTGAGAGGGATCAAGGGTAGTAATTTTTCCGTTATATAAGATTATATCCGGTACATTCATATTCACACCTCGTCTATTTCCTATTATTTTGTAACCATGGATGAAATAATTTACCGAAGACCGGCATAACTACCCATGATAGCAAGGACACTATACATATAGAAACGAAAAAAGCGGACATAATAGGATTCATATGTTTTATAATAGGTCCTATCAATTTAGGAACTAACATGCTAAGTGGCCATACCCCCAGAAGGGTAACGATAGACATTTTCCATTTTGGCGGTGGAACTGGCGTTTTCGGAGTAACAAACCAATAAGCCAAACTGCTTTCAGTTTTGTACGTTGGATTAGTAGCTTGAAATTGCTCCGCCGTTTTTAACAAATCTCGGCGAATATCTGATTCTTGCCAAGCACGTAGATGCTCATACGTATCAAAGCGAAAAATAACAGTATACTCTCTGGATACATTATTAGGGACTATTAGATTTACACCTAAATGTCCTGGGAATTTAGTAGCGGCAGCTTCGATTTCATGTCTCCATGTTTCAAACTGTTTTTCTTTACCTTCTTGAATTTCCCATGTAACAATCGTTGTTACTGGATCAGCAGCATCCATCGTGTTAACTGTATGAACCTCTTCGACAGCTACTCCTTCTTGTTTCATATTTTCCTGCTTGGAAGCGCGCCATGCACCATGGTATATGCGTATTCTACGCCTTGACCATAAGCACCAGTGTGTTCTTTTACAATCTCCATTACCGCATCATAAGTGTCTTTGTGTGCCCAGTCACGTTGGTATTCAAGTAAAACTTGAATTGCTGTCACTGGAATGGCACCAGCTTGTTCTACACGACGCATAGCAGCGTTATGTGCTGTCAAACTAGTACCACCTGAAGCATCATCAACTGCATACACCTCATAGCCAGCTTTAATTGCTTCAAGCACAGGGAATGCAAGGCAAACTTCAGTCCAAAGTGCTGCAAATATTAATTTCTTTCTACCTGTTGCTTTAACTGCTTCAACAAATTTTGGATCTTCCCAAGAGTTCATTGAACTACGTTCTATAATTTCATGGTTTGGAAATATGTCAAGAATTTGTGGCCAAAAATAACCAGAAAAGCTGCGTGTCTCAACTGTAGTAAGAATAGTAGGTACGTTAAAAGTTTTTGCTGATTTAGCAAGCAACATAACGTTATTAATCAATGTTTGTCTATCAATACTTGCAACTCCAAAAGTCATTTGAGGTTGAAAATCAATCAAAATTAAGGCACTGTTCTCCGGATTTAATAATTCTAAATTACTCATAATAAAACGCTCCTTTTTTAATTGTTTAAAATTATTTATTGAAAGGAATGTATCTTCTGTCAATTAAAGCCCTGCTATACTTTTTAATGTAAAATTTAGTGCCGATTTAATCAGCACTAAATCTATACTATCTACTCTAAAAAAAGTAATTTAAAGCTATTTCTTTGGAATATATTTATGCATTTTGTTTACTAAGATCGCGCTGAGCTCCCATATAGCTTCCAATTATATTTTGATAACCTGGAAGATTACTAGCAAGTAAATTGCCAAAACCTTCAACATCGTTGCGCCAATCCCGTTGTAATTCGCAAGCTACGCTAAACCAGTTCATAAGTTGTACACCATTATGTGCCATACGCGTATTGGCAGCATCTGCAACTTGTTTACTGAAAGTTCCTGAAGCATCAGTGACAGCAAATACTTCATATCCAGCTTTTATAGCGGAAAGTGCCGGGAAAGCAACACAAACGTCTGTTACTACGCCCGCGATGATGAGTTGCTTTTTTCCAGTTTCTTCGATTGCTTTTACAAAATCATCATTATCCCATGCGTTAATTTGTCCAGGTCGAGCTATTTTTTGTGCGTGAGGAAAGAGATCAACCAATTCTTGCATTAAAGGTCCATTAGGTCCGTTTTCAAAGCTTGTTGTTAAAATAACTGGTAAATCAAAAAACTTAGCAGTGTGAGCAAGAGCTAAAACATTGTTTTTGAATTCATCAACACCATAGTCACGTACTAGTCCGGACATAAGACCAGTTTGATGATCTACTAAAAGCACGACAGCATCATCTTTGTTAATACGAGAATAGAGATCAGTCATTATGTATTCCTCCTAAAAATTAAGTAATCGAAGAAAGTCTAAATAGTCGAATACTATCATAAGTTTCTTCGTTTATTACGATTCGTTTATAACTAAGCTGACCAATAATATTGGTTATAGCAACATTCACAGAACATGAAGCGCTATACAAATTTATAGTATTTGAAAACTGATTCGTTAATCAATTCTAAATTATCTATAGTTTGTATAGGTGATAACTATAGTTATTTTCACTATAAAATGAATTGGTTTTACCTATACATTCTATAGATAGAACGATATTGATAGTCTCCTATTTTTGTTATTAGAATTGAATAGGAGGAATGTTTAGCAATTATTTTATGATGAAAAAGGTATTAGAGGGGGCATTGTTCCAAAAGGAGAAAATGAATTCGTTGGAATAATAGAGTTTCATACTTAGAGTTCACAACATAACCATGCGTAAATAGGTTATGAGATTCATCCGGATTATTGAAAAAAAGGATACATATTAGAATATTTTTGGGAGGTAGAAGAATGGCAAAAATTACTGTAGGAACTGAAAATCAAGCACCAATTGAAATATATTATGAGGATCATGGCATAGGAAAACCAGTTGTACTCATTCATGGTTGGCCGCTAAGTGGTCGATCTTGGGAATACCAAGTTCCCGCTCTTGTTGAGGCTGGATACAGAGTTATAACATATGATCGTAGAGGATTTGGAAAATCATCTCAGCCGTGGGAAGGGTATGAATATGATACCTTTACTTCTGATTTACATCAACTATTAGAACATTTAGAGCTTCAAAATGTCACACTTGTTGGTTTTTCTATGGGTGGAGGCGAGGTAGCTCGGTACATTAGTACGTATGGAACAGATCGTATTGAAAAGGCTGTTTTTGCTGGAGCAGTTCCTCCATATTTATACAAATCAGAGGATCATCCTGAGGGGGCATTAGATGATGCTACAATTGAAGCATTCAAAAGTGGTGTGATAAATGACCGTCTTGCATTTCTTGATGAATTTACTAAGGGATTTTTCGCGGCTGGTAATCGAACAGATTTAGTTAGTGAGCCATTCCGTTTATATAATTGGGATATTGCAGCCAGTGCATCACCTAAAGGAACGCTTGATTGTATTACCGCCTTTAGTAAGACAGATTTTAGAAAAGACTTGGAGCAGTTTAATATACCTACCCTTGTTATTCATGGTGATTCAGATGCAACTGTACCATTTGAATATAGTGGGAAGTTAACACATGAAGCAATTCCTAATTCTAAAGTAGCGTTAATAAAGGGTGGTCCACATGGGCTAAATGCAACGCATGCCAAAGAATTTAATGAAGCACTCCTATCATTTTTAAAGGACTGATTACAACTATATAATTGTTAATTGATACATTATAAACAAGTAAAAATAAAGCTTTATAAAAGATGTTCTTGGATAAATCCAGGAGCATCTTTTTAAATGCGGAGTAGTGCACCATTGTAATCAATTTAAAGAATCGAAATCATCTATAACGAAATTTCTGCTCATTTTTAAATAGTGATATTGAGATTTTGGGTTGATAAATTTCCATTAGTTTCGGATTGAATATTCTTCTTAACAGCTAAAATGTATTGATTAGAGTTTTTTAGGTCTCTTAGGTGGATTGCTATATTACTATTAAGATAATATTTTGAATAATCTACAAAACAAAGAAATGTACATTTCCTGGTTTTGTGTAGTGAATTTTCTTAAGTTGAGTGGGGGCCTTTATATCCTAAGTAAAAAGGGTAGGCTTAAGCCTACAAATATTCATCTCCCACTAAAAGTTGCTGT
Source organism: Bacillus sp. AY3-1 (assembly GCF_008368785.1). Lineage (NCBI taxonomy): Bacteria > Bacillati > Bacillota > Bacilli > Caryophanales > Bacillaceae > Bacillus > Bacillus sp. AY3-1. The sequence continues at coordinate 339,957 of NZ_QORZ01000016.1, forward strand.
TTTTACACTTTCACGTTTTGAGGGAGAAGTACTTTATCGGAAAACAATAAAATCTTATTAATTTTTATAATTAGTTGAATTTTTATAGAAATAATTCTCTTAATATATTAAAATAACATCGTATTATGTCAGATTTTAATTAGGGGAGAGAAATTTTATGTTGAAAAAAATCATTCCAGTTGCTTTAGCGTTAAGTACAGTTACTTTTACTAGTGTATTTGCTGCGCCTTCAGCACAAGCAAGTACAGAACCAAACCGCTACATAGATGTACAAATGCTCGGTATTAACGATTTTCATGGGCAGGTAGACACTGTAAAAAAAATTAACAATAAAGATGCAGGGGGAATTGAGTACTTAGGGGCTTATTTACGTGATCGTGAAAAACAAAATCCGAATACATTAAAGGTACATGCGGGCGATGTTGTTGGAGCAAGTACTCCTGTTTCAGCATTATTACAAGACGAACCTACGATTGAATTTCTAAATGATTTGAAATTCGATGTTGGGACTATAGGAAATCATGAATTTGATGAAGGTGTTGCGGAAATGAACCGCCTTATTTATGGTGGATACCATGAGAAAACAGGGAATTTTAAAGGAGCAAAATTCCCATATGTTGCCGCAAATTTCTATAATAAATCCACTGGTCGTTTATTTTTACCACCATTCACTATAAAAAAGGTACAAGGAGTTCCTGTTGGATTTATCGGAGTCGTAACAACGGATGTTCCTAACCTTGTTATGCCTACTATGCTAAAGAATGTAGAAATTACAGATGAAGTTGAAGCTATTAACAAATTCGTAAAGCAATTAAAAAAACTAGGCGTTAAATCTATCGTTGTTCTTGCGCATAACGGAGGTACAACAGATGGGAACGGCGTAACAAATGGTGATATTGTCCGATTAGCAAATGAGACTGATCCAGAAGTCGATGTTATTTTTGGTGGGCATAGCCACACTTATGTAAATGGAACTGTTAATAATAAACTTGTCGTACAAGCAAATTCTTATGGTATGGCTTTTGCTGATGTTGATGTAAAGATTGATCGTAAGACACAAGATATTGTTGAGAAAAAAGCAGAAATTGTTACAACTTACCATGAAGGCATGGAGCCTGATAAAAAAATAAAGAAGAAGATGGAGAAATATCAAGCAAAAATCGCACCTCTTGTTAATGAAGTTGTAGGTAAGTCTATTGCTCCACTAGATCGCAAACTCAATACGGCTGGTGAATCTACTCTCGGAAATTTAGTTGCTGATGCCCAGCGTACAACAATGCAATCCCAAATTGCACTTATGAATCCTGGTGGTATTCGTAATGACTTAGATGCTGGTGATATTACATGGGGAGAGATATATGGTATTCAACCATTCGGAAATCAATTAATAAAAGTAAATTTAACAGGCCAAGACATTCGTGATATTTTAAATCAACAATGGCAAAAAGACATAACAAGAATGCTTCAAATTTCAGGGATCCAATACACTTGGGATGCGAACAAGCCTAATGGAGAAAAAGTAACAAGTATTCGCTTAACAGATGGTGAAGAAATTATTCCTTCTAAAACTTACAGCGTCGTTGCTAACGCATTTCTAGCTTCAGGTGGAGATGGATTTGTATCCTTTAAAAATGGGAAAGATGCTGAAACAGGACCAACTGATTTTGAAGCATTAGTAGATTATATAAAAAAATCAAAAGAACCAATTCAGTCTATTATTGATGGAAGAATTCAAAAGATAAATTAGGTTTTTATTAATCTCAAAAACAACTAGATTACCTGTGCGCTAAACCTTTTAGTGTGCAGGTAATCTATTTTTTTGCGCTTTCGGGCACAGATGCTACTTCAATCCTATCATTATAGAAACGATTTTGAATGTAAGGAATTCGTAAGGGATAGGTAAGGAAAAAGAGATTTTCATTGTGTAGGATAAAAATATAAGGAGGCGTGAAGGGGGGATAAGTACGGCCTACATATAAAACAATCAGTAACAAGAGTGTTTTGTGAAAATAATGAGTACAATGATTGTAAATTCAGTGTTGACTTTTTATCATTGGAAGAATGGATAGCTGTGTGGTTCGTATATGACACAGCTATCAACTATCTATACAATTTCAATAGAAGAGAGGAATACTTTATGAAAACACGCAGTAAAATTACATGTGCAAGTCTAGCACTTTTAATAGCTGGAAGTTCCTTGTTATACATAACACCAGCCTCAATTGTAAAAGCAGAAACCAAGCAAAATGTATCTAGTTCGTTGCATACAAATACTCAAAGCGATCGTACTTCCGTTAAGAAAGCAATGCGGGATACACTGCAACTTGGATACCCGGGAATACTCGCTCAAATTTCTAAGGGTGGTAAAACTTGGAGTTATACCGCTGGGGTAGCAGATCTGAGAACTAAGAAACCAATGAAAGCAGATTTTCGCTTTCGTATTGGCAGTGTGACGAAAACGTTCATTGCAACAGTTCTACTTCAATTATCTGGAGAGAACCGTTTGAATCTAGATGACTCCATTGAAAAATGGTTGCCTGGTGTCATTCAAGGGAACGGATATGACGGTAACCAGATTACGATCCGGCAAATATTGAATCATACAAGTGGTATTGCTGACTATATAAATTCAAAAGACTTTGATATTACGGATATAAAAAAATCGTATACGGCTGAAGAATTTGTAAAGATGGGGATTTCTCTTCCTCCAGACTTTGCTCCAGGGAAGGGTTGGTCTTATTCAAACACAGGATACGTAATACTGGGGATCCTTATCGAAAAAGTAACAGGAAACAGCTATGCGGAAGAGGTTGAAAATCGGATTATTGAACCGCTTGATTTGTCAAATACATTCCTACCTGGCAATTCAAGCGTGATTCCAGGCACCAAGCATGCTCGTGGCTATTTGCAACTAGACGGAGCAAGTGAGCTAAAAGACGTTACTTATATTAACCCAGGTAGCTCGGATGGAGATATGATTTCTACTGCTGACGACTTAAACAAATTCTTCTCTTACTTACTCAGTGGCAAATTACTGAAGGAACAGCAACTAAAACAAATGCTTACTACAGTTCCTACAGAAAGAGAGGGAACTGGATATGGTCTTGGAATTCTTGAAATTAAACTTCCGAACGGTGTCTCGATATGGGGACACAGGGGTGCCGTTCCAGGGTTTTCTACTTTTGCTGGTGGAACACTTGGAGGCAAACATACATTTGCTATCAATTCGAACAGTTTAAACATTAATAATCCGGAATTTTTTAAAAACATTTTACTTGCTGAATTTAGCAAGTAGGCAAAAAGGAAAAACGGATAAATTTTTCCATTTGTAATTTCAATCGGAATGGATTACCGCTTGAAATGAGTATAGAGGGGATTAAGTATCTAGAAACAATCAAACCAATTATGAGAGATAGCTAAGTAAAAGGATTGGTTTATACATTGGCCGATTAAAAGAGCAACAAATATAACAAGTGATTATTATGTATATATACTATTATATTTGTATTGATATTGTCACTAATTGTAAATTTGTATAAGGTGCGAAGTTTAATTTAAGACTTCGCACTTTTGCTGTTTAACAGCTTTTATTGTGAAGCTATTAACAATAGAAAAAAAGAGGAAGTAACTAGTTATGCGGATGAATCTTGTTACATGCGCTATGTAGGAGATTTTGCTGAAAAAATATACAAGAAAAAATCAAATTTAGAAGAATATATGCATTAGAGACAAGAAAGCTGAAGTAAATTAAAAAATCTTTGCTTTTTTGTTTTGGGAATAGTATTTTATTATCTTCACACATATAAGAAACAAAGAAATTTATATAAATTTTGTTTTGATAATAAAGGTTTAATTGGTTTGTTTTAGTAGTTTTATGCTTATGAGTTACTTGAAATTCTAGCATTTTTGTATACATAGTTTTTCCAGCCTTAATTGATAGCGCACAGATATAACGGTTATTTTAACCAAAATTTTCATGAAAATACCTTTAAAAAGAACATAAGTTCGTATATAATAAGAACAAACGTTCTTTTGTTAGGAGTGATAACCTTGTATGATTATTCTCTTTTACCGAATCGTATTATTTTATGTGTAGATCTTCGTAGCTTTTATGCAAGCGTATCATGTATTAAAAAAGGACTTGAACCACGATATACAAAATTGGCTGTTGTAGGAGATGTAAACCGTAGTGGATCAATCGTATTGGCAGCAACACCGCCATTAAAAGCGCTAGGAATTAAGAAAATGGCACGGTTGTACGAAATACCGAAGCGACCAGATATTATTATTGTGAATCCGATTATGCATACGTATATGAAATGTTCAACTTACATAACAGGTTTAGCTTTACAGTATGTTGCGCCAGAAGATTTTCATCAATATAGTATTGATGAGTTTTTTATGGATATGACCGCGAGTATTCATTTGTTTGCGAGTAATCCGTGCGAGTTCGCATTAAAGTTCAAACAATAAATATATGAACATACACGGATTGAAAGTACGATTGGTATTGGACCCAATTTATTATTGAGTAAAGTAGCGATGGATGTGGAAGCGAAAAAGAATAAGGATGGAATAGCGCAGTGGACGTATGACGATATACCCGAGAAGTTATGGAGTATTAGACCGCTCAGTAAATTTTGGGGTATATCGTATAAAACAGAAATGAAATTGAATCGAAAAGGTATACATACAATTGGAGAATTAGCGCAGTACCCATTAAAGTATTTAAAACAATCATTTGGTGTAATAGGAGAGGAATTACACTTGCATAGTAACGGGATTGATTTTAGCAGAATAGCAGAGAAATATGTTCCAGCGACAACATCTATAGCGAAAAGCCAAATATTATTTCGTGATTATTCAATAGAAGAGTTCATCGTTATTTTATTAGAGCATACAGAAGAAGTTTGTTACAGATTGAGACGAGAAAAGAAATACGCGCAAACGATTCATTTTTCAGTCGGATATAGTAGAGAATACGGGGGAGGAATAAAAAAAGCACATACGTTAAACAGAGCAACAAATTTAACGATGGATATTTACAATGTTTGTACATATTTTTTATACGAGCGGCATACAGGAGAGCCGATTCGATCGATAAGTCTTTCTTTAACAAATTTAATCCATGAAGGAGAAGAGCAAATTTCGCTTTTCGATAACATTATTCAAAGAGAAAAAGAAATGAGATTAACGAAAGTTATGGACGAAATTCGAACACGATTTGGTAAGAACAGTATATTACGTGGAATTTCCTACACAAGCGTTGCAACAGCAAGATACAGAAACACATTATTAGGAGGGCACAAATCGTGAAGAATGCTAATATGCCAAAAGGAAGAGGAATGGTAAAGTGGCAACCGTTTGCTAGTATGCCAGAGCAGTTCATCTGTATTAAAGACATGATACAGGAGCAAACAAAAATCCCGCGTCCAATTTTAACGCAAGATGCAAAAGAAAGGATTGAAAATAAGCTGTTAATTTCATATTTAGGTGAAGAAGAGGTTTTACTTACATATTATAAAAATGGCTATCTATATAAAAATTACATAACAGTAGCTGATATAAATCCATTAAATAAGACGATTACTTGTACCGATGCTTTTCGTAATCAAAAAATCTTTAAGTTTGATGATGTAATGGAAGTGGAGTAAAGTGTGACTGGAATCCATATAAAGGTTTATGGCCAACCATGAATAAATAGTTGGCCATAATGATCTTAAAGATCCATATCTTTTAATCCGGGACTATGCTCATTTGGCATTTCAGGAAGTTCTGGTACAGGAAAACCTTTTGGTGGGTCAGTTACTGTTAATGTTCCTTTGTTTCTACTTGGAGATTCACCTTGGAATATTTCTCCCATTCTTGTTGAATCTAAGCTGAAATTAAATTGTGCATTATGGAATCCCATGTCTACATACTTTCTACACTCTGGATATTTATTGATATCATAGTTCGGCACAGGGAAGAGTTTTCCCCATTCAACCCCTAATGTCTCTAAAGCTTTTGCAAAAGCATTTTGATGTGCATTATCACGAACAATTAAAAATGCAAGAGTTTCTCTAAATGTTTGATTAGAACTCATTTCATAAATTCTAGTTTTTTGAAGTACACCTGTAGATTCAAGTACTACATTATCTAGTAAATCGCTAATTAAGTTTCCATGACTATATACCCAAGATCCATTCCAAGGATTGCCAGCTGCATCAACAGGCAATGAACTTTGAGCACCTACAATAAAATGGTGAGGGTTTGCATGTTTAACCGCTTCATCAAGCGGTGCTTTGTCAATACCAGCATTTCCTGGCGTAGGTTCACCAGATCCAGTTAATAGCTGATTAATTGTATGTTGTACAAGTTCTACATGGCTTATTTCCTCTAAAAAAACACCTCGAAGTAAATCACGATATTGCTTCTCTTTACCTCTAAAATTTGAGCTTTGGAAGAAATATTGCATCATTGTACGCATTTCACCATAATGCCCGCCTAATATTTCTTGTAAAACTTTTGCAGCAGCTGGGTCTGGTTTATCCGGCTTAATCATATTAATTATTTCCTCTTTATAATAAAACATGAAGGACACCTCTTTTTAAGTTAGTTAACATTGTTATCGTGTCCGCTAATTGGTTACTTAATACTTTAATTCATTTTTTTACCAATAAATCGTTACCGTAAAATGCAAAGTCTTTTTGAAATAACTATTTTCGATATGAGATGAGAGTGGGGGAATAGCTACTTAGCATGTAATAAAAAAGATAAGATTACGGAGTGTAATCTTACCTTTTCATGAAGAATAATAAATTGTATCTTCAAGGTTTTAAAATGACTTTTATACAATCATCTTCACGATTATTGAAAATTTGATAACCGTAGCTCGCTTCTTCAAGGGGGATTTTGTGTGTAATAATCTCTTTTGGATCGAATTCTTTGTTTATTATTTTTTCAAACAGTTCCGGCATAAAATGAATAACAGGTGCTTGTCCCATTTTAAGATTAATATTTCTAACCCAAAATGCCCCGAGTGGGAATGCATTATAATTGCCACCATAAACGCCAGTCATTTGAACTGTTCCGTATTTTCTTACGGCTTTCGTAGCAATTTGAATAGGACCGAGCGTTCCGCCTTGTAATTTTAATTTTTGTTCCAGAAATTCCAGGGGCGATTTTTTTCCATCCATGCCCACGCAATCAATAACTACATCGGCGCCGCCATGTGTGATTTCCTTTAAATATTCTCCCATATCAGGGAACTTTGTAAACTCAAATACCTCAACCTTGTTAATCTTTTTTGCATAATTTATCCGATAATCTAAGTAATCGACTGCAATTACGCGTTTAGCACCTTTCATCCAAGCAAATTTTTGTGTCATTAATCCAACAGGTCCACAACCAAGGACAATAACAGTATCACCTCGCTTAACACCTGCATTTATTACACTCCAATAGGCTGTTGGCAAAACATCAGATAAAAAGAGAAGGGATTCATCTTCAAGTTCGCATGATTCCGGTATAACAAATGGAGTGAAATTTCCAAAAGGAACTTTTAAATATTCTGCTTGTCCGCCTGGATGGTTACCAAATTTCTCTGTATAACCAAAGTATCCACCAGAATCATAATGAGGATTGGAGTTATCACATTGGCTTTCCATTTCATGTTGGCAATAAAAACAATGTCCGCAAGCAACGTTAAAGGGGATAACAACACGATCGCCTTTTTTTACTTTCGTAACATCTGGACCAACTTCTTCAACAATTCCCATTGGCTCATGGCCAATAATGTACCCTTCAGGTAACGGCATGTTACCTTGATATAAATGTAAATCAGAACCGCAAATAGCGGTTGAAGTAATTTTTACAATAATATCATCTTTTTTCTCTAACTTTGCATCATCAACTTGTTTAACTTGTACTTGGTTTGGTCCTTGATAGGTTACAGCTTTCATCACATATCTCCTTAGGAATCATTTTTCATAATTTATATGTATCTCTTGGCAAAACAGAAATCTTTAGTAAAGAGAAATCTATACATAGTGTTGTTATGAAAGTACGTTATAGCAACTCTTCTTTCTTATATCTTTTGCCCTATTTTAAGAAGAAACTCAATATTTATTCATAATCTAATTCCCACAAAAAGGATAATTATTATTTCATAATTTGTAGCATATTAAAAAAATCGGAGGTGAAACGATATGACAAACAATAATAGTGGAAGTCGTAATGAATTGTTAGTTCGAGGTGCTGAACAGGCTCTTGATCAAATGAAATATGAAATTGCACAAGAGTTTGGTGTACAACTTGGTGCAGATACAACAGCTCGTTCAAACGGATCTGTTGGTGGTGAAATTACAAAACGTTTAGTAGCAATGGCTGAACAACAACTTGGTGGTAGAGCTAACCGCTAAGTAAATTGAAATACAATGTAGCAGATATGTAAATCAATTTCTTTTGTATATGTATAAAAATAAAAACCCTTATAGTAAATGGATTCTCACTCAAAGATTATTGATAATCTTCTTTCATAATCTTTGAGTATTTTATTTGTAAACTACTTTCCTAAACAATAAACACGCGGTGTTGGAAAGGTGTTTTCCATGCATAGTAGAAAATCTTTTGCAGGAAAAAGCATACTTAAAAATTTGATTTCAATATTGAAATCAATATTTATTATGATATTTTCGAAAGCGAGGAATTTAAAAATGGGTATATTAAGTGGAAATCCTCAAAATGAACCGTTACATTACGGAGAAGTATTTGATATTTGGAGTTATCTTCTCGCTGCACAAGGTGCAATTGCAAGCCATCAAGTATTTATAAATCACACAGGTGACGAAGATTTGAAGAAGTTTTTAGAAAGCTTAATTGAAAATGATATGAACTCGGAAATAGAAGAGTTAAAAACTCTTTTAAAGGTTAATGGCGTAGCTTTACCTCCTGCTCCTCCAGAACGACCAGTTGCATCTATCGAAGATATTCCTCCAGGAGCGCGTATTAATGATGCTGAAATAGCAGCAGCTGTTGCTACAGGATTAGCAGCTGGACTTGTGACATGTAGTCAAGTGATGGGAAAATGTCTTCGAGAAGATGTAGGGATGCTATTCGGACAATTTCATATGAAAAAAGCGCAAGCAGGTGTAACTTTGCTGCGTCTAAGTAAGAAAAAAGGGTGGGTAGTTCCACCTCCGTTACATGTAAGAAATTCAGATCAAGCTTAATAAACAAAAATAAAAAAGTGGCGTTGGCCACTTTTTTATTTTTTAGATGTATCCTCAGGCTTGGATTTATTTATTGTAGAAGAATCCATATATTCATCTGACATTTCCATAGCATATTTATCATGATGAATATGAGTGTGATTTCTTAATTCATCGTCGTTACGCAGTACTAACCTCTTCATATAAATGTGGAAGAAAACCTCTATTCCGCCAATAATTAATGTGGCTATAAATGAAGAAAGTCCAATATTACGAGTAGCATCTAAATTCGTAAATAAGGATGTTAAAAGCCAAATTCCGAAGAAGGTTAAGCCGAAATCTGCCATTGTAGCAATCATATTTCCGTATTTAGGTAAAATGAAGAGATCGCCGATTAAATAGGCAGCTCCTGTTAGGAAAAGAGAAATGAGTAATACTCTAGGAATCGAAATGCCTTGAAAGATACCGAGTACCATTAATAATACTGCAGTTATCGCTGTGTATTTAATTAATAAAGCAACAATATGTTTCATCATTTTCCTCCATTGTTTAAACGTATATGGAATAAAATATTTCATAAAAAACGGGTTATGCTATATAGCGTAACCCGTTTAATCACCCTTTAATGGTAAGAAGTACAACCTGGGTAAGAAGCAGGCTTATACTACGTATAGTATTTGCGGAGTATCAAGTTTTATTCACAAGGTGTAGTTCCATTCTTATAATAGAGATGTTGCCTAAGTACAGTGTTTTTATATTAAACTTAATAACTTTTTCTATTTTGATTTTGTTTCTTAAATATAAGAAGAAAAAGTATTTTTATGTTTAATGTATCTTTTTGTCTACATATTTTCCATAATTGGGTACAGCGATTTTATCAAATTCTTGAACGAGTGTTTTGAGGCTTGTTGATAGCAATTCACCGGACATTGGTATCCCATGTCCAGTAATAGCGACCAGAGGCTTTACTTTTTCTAATTTAATGACTGATTCTTTAGCAGCTTTCCAGTCTGTTGTTAAATAACGAGGGGGGCCGCTTATTTCCTGTTCCTGAGTAAATACTTTATATAGATATTCCTGTTTCACTGTAACAAAAGCATCCCCAGCAATTAAAGTTCGGTCTTTTTCTCGGAATAATGAAATATGCCCAGGAGTATGCCCTGGTGTATGAATCCATCTAAACTCTGGCATATGGGGAACAGTTCCATCGGTAGGTAGTGCTTTTACGCTATTTCCTAAATCAATCGGTTCATTAGGGAACAGGGGAGACATTTTGGCTACCATACCACCTTCAACTGTTGGATCTGGTTCAGGATAGCTTTGTTGTCCAGTCAAGAACGGTATCTCCATTTGATGGGCATAGACTGGAACATCCCAATACTTAATGAGTTCAATTATTCCTCCAACATGATCAAAATGCCCATGAGTTAAAATAATTGCTTTTGGGCGGCTATTTGTACCAAATCGCTTCTCAGTAACGGAGATAATTTCATTTGCACATTTAGGCATTCCAGCATCAACTAAAACAAAATCATTGGTATGCGGATTTCCAACAAAACATATGTTGACGATTTGAATCGTGTAACAAAATAAATCAGGCAATACTTCAAGGCCATGACCACTTTCAATTGAAGTTGCTGGAATAAACTTGTAATCACTTCCATAATTCATTTCCTTGTTCACCTTTTATCCCCCTTAATATGTTTCAATACGACATTATAGTTCCCTAATTTCTCGAATCCATTTTGGAACATTTGAAAAAAGAATTAGTGGGGGATTACAAAAAAAAATTAAGTCCTAGAATTAAGGTGGAGACATATGAATTTATATAATAGTTTCTACAATTTTTTTTGAGGAGGGTGATGAGTTAATAAAATATTCATCTTAATATTTTAATGTGTATTTATATAAAAATTACATAACAGTAGCTGATATAAATCCATTAAATAAGACGATTACTTGTACCGATGCTTTTCGTAATCAAAGAATGTTTAAGTTTGGTGATGTAGTTGAAGTGAATTAGAGGGGGCAATATCTCTTCCTAACTTAATTATATCATGTAAATCAAGTTCGAAATAGACTGTTTATTCGTATTTACTACTGCTACAATCAAGAACACATGCATAGTAAGGAGAGATGGTAAATGAGTTCTTTCGTTCTCGATTTTCAGGAAATAGAAAACACGCAGCTTGCACTCGTTGGTGGAAAAGGATTGAATTTAGGGGAGTTATCAAGCGTTCAAGGGATAAAAGTGCCAGAAGGATTTTGTGTTACAACGGTAGGATATGAAAAGGCCATCGAGCAAAATGACGAGCTTCAAACTTTGTTGCAACAGCTAACAAAGTTGAAAATGGAAGAGCGAGCCCAAATTGATGGAATTAGTAAGAAGATTAGAGAAGTCATTATGGCAGTAGAAATTCCTTCTGAAGTAGTGGAAGCGGTAGCTCATTATCTCTCACGTTTTGGAAATGAACATGCGTATGCCGTGCGTTCTAGTGCTACGGCTGAAGATTTACCGTATGCCTCATTTGCTGGTCAACAAGATACGTATTTAAATATTATCGGTAAAGAAGCGATTTTGCAGCATGTAAGAAAGTGCTGGGCTTCTTTATTTACAGAGCGAGCAGTTATGTACCGCATGCAAAATGATTTTGAACATAATCAAGTTTCTATATGTGTTGTCGTTCAAAAAATGGTTTTCCCTGAGGCTTCGGGAATTTTATTTACTGCTGATCCGGTTACTTCTAACCGAAAGGTGTTATCAATCGATGCCAGTTTTGGACTTGGTGAGGCATTAGTATCAGGACTGGTCTCTGCTGATAATTATAAAGTAAAAGAAGGCAAAATTACCGAAACGATGATAGCAACTAAAAAATTAGCTATTTATGCTTTAAAAGAGGGCGGAACGGAGACGAAACAGATTGATCCGGCTCAGCAAAAAATTCAAACATTGTCTGAACAACAAATTTTACAACTAGCACAGATTGGAAGACAGATTGAAGCTTATTTTGGTTGTCCGCAAGATATTGAATGGTGTTTAGTGAATGATACATTTTATATTGTCCAAAGTCGCCCAATCACGACTTTATATCCAATACCAGAAGTAAATGATGGGGAAAATCATGTGTATGTATCGGTTGGTCACCAGCAAATGATGACCGATCCCTTAAAGCCATTAGGAATGTCTTTATTCCAGTTAACATCTTTTGGACAGAGGTTTCAAGCTGGAGGAAGGTTGTTTGTTGATGTTGCACAAAGATTGGCTTCGCCTACTAGTAGAGAACTTTTATTAAATATGATAGGGAATTCGGAACCGCTTATTAAAGATGCATTAACGACTGTAGTCGAGCGAGATGATTTTATTACATTGTTACCAGATGAAGAAAAAGAAAAGAGTGTGGGTAAAAGTGGACCACCTACAAGTTCGCAACCACAAGTCGAAAACAAACCAGCAATCGTTACGGATTTAATAGAAATGAATCAAGCATCAATTGAAGAGTTAAAACGAAACATGCAAACAAAATCAGGGGTGAATGTACTTGATTTTATTTTGGAAGATATTCAGCAATTAAAGAAAATATTATTTCATCCGCAAAGTATGGCTGTCATTATGGCAGGTATGGATGCTTCAACATGGATCAATGAAAAGATGGAGCAATGGCTAGGCGAAAAGAATGCAGCGGACACACTTTCTCAATCCGTACAAAACAATATTACGTCTGAAATGGGGCTAGCATTACTCGATGTTGCTGATGTGATTCGGCCATATCCAGAAGTTATTGCGTATTTACAACATGTAGAAAATGATAACTTTTTAGATGAATTAGTTCAATTTAAAGGCGGAGAAAAAACTCGAGATGCCATTCTAACTTTTCTAAATAAATACGGAATGAGATGCAGCGGAGAAATCGACATTACGAAAACGCGCTGGAGTGAAAAGCCAACAATCATTATCCCAATGATTTTAAATAATATAAGAGACTTTGAAGCTGGCGCTAGTAAACGGAAGTTTGAAGAAGGGTTGCAAGAAGCTTTGAAAAAAGAAAAAGAGTTAGTAGATCGATTGCAACATTTGCCGGAGGGTAAACAAAAAGTAGAAGAAACGAAGCGAATGATTCGTAACATCCGTAATTGTATCGGTTATCGTGAATATCCAAAATACGGCATGATTAATCGTTATTTCATATATAAACAGGCATTATTAAAAGAAGCTGAGCAACTTGTACAGAGCGGTGTCATTCATGAAATCGATGATATATACTATCTAACCTTTGAAGAACTTCACGAAGTTGTTCGCACGAATAAACTAGATTACGCGCTTATTCATAAACAAAAAAATGAGTACAAATTATATGAAAAACTAACGCCTCCCCGCGTTATGACGTCTGATGGAGAAATCATTACAGGTAAATATAAACGAGAAAACCTCCCAGCTGACGCGATTGTAGGTTTGCCTGTTTCTTCAGGAGTGATTGAGGGAAGAGCTCGCGTTATTTTAAACATGGAAGATGCGAATTTAGAAGAGGGGGATATATTAGTTACTGCTTTTACTGACCCGGGCTGGACACCGTTATTTGTGTCTATAAAAGGGTTAGTCACCGAAGTTGGCGGACTTATGACGCACGGAGCAGTAATTGCACGTGAATATGGATTACCAGCAGTTGTCGGGGTAGAGAATGCTACGAAACGAATAAAAGATGGGCAACGAATTCGGGTACATGGGACTGAAGGGTATATTGAAGTGTTGTAATGAAATAAAAGATCATCCGCTATTATAGTGGATGATCTTTTATTATATAGCTGACTTATTTTTTTAAGCCAGCCGCATAAAAAGGTCCATGAACTGCGATTGTTGATAAAATACGAGCAATTTCCTCAGGTGTTTCTTTTTGCCCGTTATTTAACCATTGCTGAATGACACCTATATGAGCAGATGCCATATATGAAGTTAAGTATTGGCTTGGGACAAGTAAATTCTTCTTATTAATGAGCGCACCATTCGTATCTTCAAATAGTGTTTTCCACATAAAGTCTTTCAGTTTTGTTTGGAAAGACAAATCTCCTTTTGGACTAAGTACAGCTTTCATAAAATCACTATTTTCATTTAGAAATTCAAGAATAGAAGTGATAAGTATAAACGGCATTGTTGGGGAAGGATTTGACCCAAGATCAGCAATAACTTCAGGCAATCTCTGTTTGGCAATGCTAGAAAACTCATACATAATTTCTTCTTGGCATTTCGTCATTAAATCAAATTTATCTTGATAGTGCGCATAGAAAGTGCCGCGATTAATGTTTGCTTTCGTTGTAATATCTTTCACTGTAATGGCGTCAAAGCCTTTTTCTTCAATTAGTTCCACCAATGCATTTCGTATGGCAGTTTTCGTACGAATAACTCGTAAATCTAAATTACTATCACGCAAAGTATGTTCCTCCTCCATTTTAGCCAACACATTTCAAAGATGTGTCTTATAACCGACACATTCACGATTTTTGATTATTGTATAAGGATCAACTCAAACATATAATTCAAATATAAATAAACAACACGTTGTTGGTTATTATAAATCAAATGATAGGAGGAAAAAAGAAAATGTTTAAAAATAAACTTTTATTGTTATCACCAGTTATTGCACTACTTGTTGTTTTTATTTTTTCATTAACGTTATTTCCAACTGTTCAACCTCAGCCGAAAAACTTGCCAATCGCAATTGTAAATGAGGATCAAGGAGTAGAAATTCCGAATCAACCGAAGATGAATATGGGGCAAACGATTGTTGATAATATGAAAAAGACATCAAAATCAGATGAAGAACCTGCGGTGAAGTGGGTAGAAGTGAAAAATAAAGAAGCAGTTCAAAAAGGCTTAAATAATCAAGAATATTACGCAGCATTAGTTATTCCGAAAGACTTTAGTACAAAACAAGCATCATTACGAACACCACAGCCATCTTCACCAGAAGTAGAAATATTCATAAATCAAGGAATGAATACAGCGGCTTCAACTATGGCAGGACAAATGTTAAATGGGATCGTTGATAATATGAACAATACTGTTCGTACACAACTACTCGAAGGATTGAAAGCAAAAGGAGCTACTTTAACAACAGACCAAGCTGCGAAATTAGTAACACCTATTACGAAGAAAGTGACAAATGTAAATGAAATCGGCAAAAATAGTGCGAACGGTAACTCGCCAATGTCTTTATTCCAACCGTTATGGATTGCAAGTTTAGCGAGCGCAGCACTTATTTTTATTGCGATAAGTAAAATGCGAGTAGGTACAAGAAAAGAAAACTTCGTATTAAAACTAAAACAAATCATAACAGGGGCTGTCGTGGCACTTGTAATTGGATTTGGCCTCACATGGATCGCGGATGGTATGGTAGGTTTAAATATTTCGAATTTCACGGATACGGCACTGTTTTTATCAATTACGTCCTTTAGCTTCTTCTTAATGATATCAGCAGTACTTTCACTAGTTGGACTAAAAGGAATTGGTGTATTCGCACTCTTACTTTTCTTTGGGGCACCGTTATTATCATTAGCACCGGAAATGTTGTCTCCGTTTTATCAAGATTGGGTGTACGCATGGTTACCAATGCGATTTATGATTGAAGGGCTTAGAGAAATATTCTTCTTCGGAAAAGGGTTAAGCTGGGGTACACCTGTTACTGTGCTCATTTGGATTGGTGCGGTAAGTATGGCTATTATTTTAGCGACTGCTTTCAAACGTAGTGCAATAAAGGAACATATAACAGAATTACACGCATAAAGGATAAAAACGTTTCACTAAGAGTGAAGCGTTTTTTGATTTTTATTAACCTATAGAGAAATCCAGCAAGATAGGTTTTTCTATATTTTAAGGAGAATAGAAGAGTTCGGATTTGCGGTGCTTTTTGTATACATGCTCCTACTATTTCAAATTGCATAAAATGTAATGCGAAATAATGGAGGGGATAAGATGTATAATTCGAATTATTATGATTGGTATAGGCAAAATGATAAGTTGATTCGTGATATTGAGAAAGCAATTAATGGAGAGTTTAGTGCTATAAATTGCTATGCGAAATTAGCTAATATGGCTCCAAATGTGGCGGAACGAAATCAAATTCTTGAAATTCGTAATGATGAAATAAAGCATTTTCATCAGTTTGTACAGATCTATACAAACTTAACTGGTCAGCAGCCAAAACCACAAATTACAGAAGAATGTCCGAATACGTACTTACAAGGATTAGAATTCGCAATACAAGATGAACAGAAGACAGTAGATTTTTACTTGGAAATTTCAGATGAAGCATCGGATGCACATATGAAAGAGTTATTGCGCAGAATAGCTGCCGATGAACAAAATCATGCGGTGTGGTTTTTATATTATTTTGTGAAGACGAAGTGAATGCTTAAGAAATTAAAACCGTTTCACTAGTAGTGAGACGGTTTTTTTTGTGGAAAACAAGCTGTAAAATAGATATCTTGAAGGTGTATTAGTTAGTTTTGGTATATAATGTATAAAATGAAAATTAGTAAAGAGAGAAGTAAGTATATGAAAGGGGAAACGTAATATGGAGAGAACTACAGTTAAAGAATATACAATTCGAATTGCTACAGAAGCGGAAAGCGATAGCATTATTACTCTATTAAAAGAAGTAGCAAAGTGGCTACAACATAAGGAAGTAAATCAGTGGCAGTATCTTTTAGGAGAAGAAGCAACGGCTGAAATACTAGAATGTATAAGAGAGAAATATACGTACGTTGTTACGGAAGAAGATGAAATTGTCGGTACTGTTACTGTATCTCCTAAACAAAATGAATGGGATGAGCGTATTTTTGGTAAAGAGGAAGTTTCTAATTCTTTATACATTCATAGATTTGCAGTGAAACGGAAGTATAAGGGGAATGGAATCGGAGAGTGGATTTTACAATGGATAGACGAGAATGTGCAATGTGACAAAGAGTTTTTGAAGCTAGATTGTGTGGGACATAATCGAACGTTGAATGATTTTTATAAGAGAAATGGTTTTGAATATGTTGGGAGTACAGAAGGACTTAGTAAGTTTCAAAAGAGGAGGGGATAAGTGGATGAATCAAATTCCTACTGCTTTAGTTAAAAGGTTGATAGAGGAACAGTTTCCTGAATGGGCACATTTAGAAGTGAGACCTGTAAAGTTTAGTGGGCATGATAATAGAACGTTTCATCTAGGGGATGAGATGAGTGTAAGGTTGCCAAGTGATGCGGCATATGCACCACAAGTAGAGAAAGAAAATAAGTGGTTACCGATATTAAGTAAGGGGCTTTCTTTACTGATTTCTACACCAGTTGCGAAAGGTAATCCGTCTGAATCGTATCCATGGCCTTGGTCTATTAATAAATGGATAGAGGGCGAAACAGTTACGAAACAAAATATTCGTGACTTAAATGAATTTGCGGCGGACTTAGGTGCATTTTTAGTAGAATTGCAATCCATTGATGCGAGTAATGGACCGATAGCTGGAGCACATAATTTTTACCGAGGCGGGCTTATATCTGTATATGATGAAGAAGCGAGAGGTGCTATCGAGAATAATAAGGACGTTTTTGATGAAACAGTATTAAAGCATCTTTGGGATTTAGCACTTCAGTCAACATGGAAGCGTAAGCCAGTTTGGATTCATGGGGATGTTGCACCAGGAAATTTACTCGTTAAGGACGGAAAGCTTTGCGCCGTAATTGATTTTGGGATTTTAGGAGTAGGGGATCCTTCTTGTGATGCAGCGATGGCATGGACATTTTTTGATAAAAGTAGCAGAAACGTATTTAAAGGAGTATTGTGCATAGATGAAGAAACGTGGAATAGAGCGAGAGGATGGGCACTTTGGAAGGCGTTAATTACATATGATGCGAATAAGACTAGTAATAAAATAGTGGCAGAAGAATCGTATCGTGTTATTCAAGTTATTGTGGATGATTATGAGAGGTAGTAGAAAAAGCCTATTTTAAAATAGGCTTTTTCATATGAATAAATATTAGAAATCGAAAGAAGGAATGTAACGTTATTATACAGAATATTTAGATAATAGGAGGTGTCGAATTTTGAGTGAAATTGAATTAAAAAGGAATGTAATTAAGACAGGGAGTGAGAAGAGGATCATTCTTCGGTTTATACTCGCTAGTCTAGTTGGGCTGTTTATGTTTTTCGTACCAGTTACGATAAATGGTGCTTCGTCCATTATGATTGATCATATCGTATCATGGATCAGGACTTCGGTTCCGAGCGTCGTACCTTATTACGCACTACTCGTTATGATAATGGGTGCAATTTATCCGTTTTATACAAAAAAATGGAATGCATCTATCGTAGACATTTGTTTTTCTAGTTTAAAAGTAGTTGGTGTTGTCTTTGGTGTATTATATTGCTTGAAAGTAGGACCAGCTTGGTTCTTTGCACCAGATGTAGGGCCGTTTTTGTATGAGAAACTAGTAATATCGGTAAGTTTACTCGTTACAATTGGCTCAGCTTTTTTAGCGTTATTAGTCGGGTACGGATTACTGGAATTTATTGGTACATTTTGCCGTCCGATTATGAGACCGTTATGGAAAACACCGGGAAGATCAGCAATCGATGCGGTTGCTTCCTTTGTAGGGAGCTATTCATTGGCGTTATTAATTACGAACCGCGTGTATAAAGAAGGAAAATATACGACAAAAGAAGCAGCTATTATAGCTACAGGCTTTTCTACAGTATCCGCAACATTTATGATTATCATCGCAAAAACATTAGACATTATGCATTTATGGAATGTTTATTTTTGGACTACTCTCGTTGTAACATTCATCGTAACTGCTATCACCGTAAGAATCCCACCCCTTAGTAGAAAACCAGATACATATGTAACAGAAGAAGGGTTCCCAGAGCCTGTTTATAAAGAAAAAATGCTAGAACGAGCTTGGGAAGATGCGTTAGAAGTATCAAAGTCTGCACCGAGTATTATGAAAAATATTGCAGTGAACTTAAAAGACGGTTTTATCATGACGATGGGAATTTTACCATCCATTATGTCAGTCGGATTAATTGGTATCGTCTTAGCGAAATTCACGCCAATATTTGATTGGATTAGTTATATTTTCTATCCGTTTACATGGATATTACAATTACCAGAAGCAGAACTAGCTGCTAAAGCGGTATCCGTTGGTATTGCGGAAATGTTTTTGCCATCATTATTAGTAGTAAGTGCACCACTTGTGACAAAGTTTGTCATTGCGGTTGTTTCGGTATCATCTATATTGTTCTTCTCAGCTTCCATTCCTTGTATTTTATCGACAGACATTCCGTTAAAAGTATCGGAACTTATTATTCTCTACGTACAAAGAACGATATTAACATTACTTATTATTACGCCGATTGCTTATTTGTTACTTTAAAGTTTTAAAAAGATAAATCTCTAACAAAAGAAGTCTTCTGTAAAAGGAAGGCTTCTTTTGTTTAAAATCGGGGTATTCCCACATCACTATCATGCTAAGAAAATCAAATATCCTAAAACGTGAAAATATACTATTTTCTGTTTTTTTGATGTTTTTATTTATTTTTTGAATATGACGTCATGCTTCTTAAGAAGATTCCTAGTCCTGCAAAAAAGAAACCTAAGCATAATAAGCTGCCTGGTGTTCCCCAAGTAATTTGATCTAGCATTTTCATCCCCTCCCATTTATCATTATATAGCATTTATTGGTAATTATCAAAATTTTACTTTTTAAAGGTTAGTGATGAGCTTTCCCGCCTTATACGAGAAGAATATATTTGAAAAGGAATTGTTTTAAATACATTCTGTTATTCTTATAAAACGTTTTCTTTTCATATGATATAGTAACAACAAAGGGGGCTTTCAAATGGAAATAATTCACGAAAGAGCAAAGTTACGGATAATAGATAGTGATGATGTCGAAACTTTGTTTTCGATTGTAGAAGGGAATCGGGATATTTGGGCGTATTTAATTTCTAAAATGGATAGTGCGCAAGATATGCAGCAATATGTGCAAAAAGCGATACAGGGTTATGGAAATGGTACTCAAATACCTTTTGTTGTAGTGGATCAACAGACGAATACGATTGTAGGAAGTACACGTTTATATAATATTTCAGTAGAAGATAAAACAGTAGAGTTAGGGCAGACTTGGTATCATCCAAGTGTACAACGTACGAGTATAAATACAGAGTGTAAGTATATGCTTCTTCACTATGCTTTTGAAAAATTGCATATGCTGAGAGTACAAATTAAGACGGATGCAAAAAATGAAAAAGCACAACGAGCAATTGAACGTTTAGGAGCAGTTAAAGAAGGTGTGCTTAGAAATGAAAGAAAATTACCAAGTGGTCATGTGAGAGATGCAGTTGTGTATAGTATTATTGCAAGCGAATGGCCAATAGTGAAAGCTCGTTTATTGGAAAAATTAGAGTTGTATAAAGAAAAGTTATAATTCGTGTTTTGAAAGGTATATTGTTCGCGATGTATGAAAAATATACCTTTTTTCTTACAAAATGCTACTTTATTTTAATTACTTTTGTTTCATCGTTCCCTTCTGAGAAAAAATTCGTTACAATGTAGTTGTATGGTAATAAACTTATGAATTTAAAACATGTAATGAAAACCGCAAATGAAAATGAATTGATAATCCTCAATTTTAAATGAAAACCCTTTTATATATAAATAACAAGTAAAGTTCCTTCTTTTAAATAAACTCAAACAAAACGATTTGATATAAATGTTTTTTATAGAAGTATGGATGATGTACGGAGGCAATTACAAATGAAAGAAAATAAGAAAAGTAAGAAAAGACGAATCTTTCAAGTATTTTTACTAATGATTTGTTCTGCTATTTTATATGTAAGTTATGCAGCTTACGATATTTGGAGCTATCGTTTTAAAACAGATGATAGTATGAAAACGGATGCTGGTATCGTACTAGGAGCGGCTTCTTGGAATGGAAAACCATCCCCTGTATTTAAAGAAAGAATTAATCATGCGATTTCTTTATATAAGAACGGAAACATTAAAAAGATTATTTTTACGGGTGGTACAAAGTTCGAGGCAGAACTTGAGGAAGCGCGTACTGCAAGAGTATATGCAATGAAACAAGGTGTAAAAGAGGAAGATATTTTAATTGAAACAAAATCCCTTTTCACAGAAGAAAACTTAAAGAATGCGAAGGAAGTTGGAATAGAGAACGGAATACGCACATACACGATTGTAAGTGATCCACTTCATATGAAACGCGCAATGAGAATCGCAAAACATATTAATATTGAAGCGTATGCTTCACCAACGCCGACATCAGCATATAAAACGTTAGACACAGAAATACCATTCTTCTTTAAAGAATTATTCTCGTACATTGGATATGTAACCTCTTTGCCGTTAAAGGCATTGAAGGGAGACTAATATAAGAAAAGAACCTATTTTAAATGGGAACTTTTCTTATTGGTCAAAAACATTGTATTTTTATCGGAATAGTGAAACAATAGAGAGGTAGCTTCATATAATCATAATGAAAAAGTGAGCGGTTGATGAATCGAACATAAAGGAGATTATAGTATGGCACTCTCATTTGTTGAAACAGAAGAACAATCTTTCATTATTGAACAAATAAATAAATTGATTCCGAAGTTCATGGAAAGAGAGCATCAACTAAGTGAATTAGGATCATTTCCGTATGAAAATATAAGTGATTTGAAAGATATCGGATATACGAAATTAACGTTACCGAAGGAATTTGGTGGTAGTGCGATTTCTTTATATGACTTTGTTTTATTTCAAGAGAAAATCGCGGAAGGCTGCGGAGCTACTGCGTTATCGATTGGCTGGCATATTGGCATTGTGAAAGAGCTAACGGAAAATCACTCTTGGAATGATGAGATGTTCAAATGGTTTTGCGAAGAAGTACGTAACGGTGCACTCTTTAATCGGGCAGCAACAGAACCAAAAACAGGGAGTCCGACGCGTGGTGGTAAGCCAGAAACAATAGCGGTTCAACAAGGCGAGAAGTGGATTATAAATGGAAGAAAAACTTTTACAACGATGGCGCCAATACTTGATTATTTTATTATTTCAGCGAGTATTGAAGGTCGAGAAGAAGTTGGAGAGTTTGTCATTCCGAGAAATATGCTTGGTGTATCCATTGAAGAAACGTGGGATAGCGTTGCGATGCGAGGGACTGCTAGTCATGACCTTGTCTTACAAAATGTAGAGATAGAAAATCGCTTTTTTACAGATGTAAAGGGCGGGAAAGTGAAACAAAAGGGTATTGGCTGGTTGCTACATATACCAGCATGTTATTTAGGAATTGCACAAGCAGCAAGAAATTATGCAGTTCAGTTTGCGGGATCATACAAGCCAAATAGTTTAAATCATTCTATTAGTTTATTGCCGAATGTTAGAAGATTAGTTGGAGAATTAGAACTTGAGCTTATGCAAGCTCGCGTCTTTTTATATCAAATTGCGAAAAAGTACGATGAGGCAGAGGATAAACTATCATTGCAAGCCGAACTAGCAGCAGTGAAATATGCTGTAACAAATGCGGCAATATCTATTGTAGATAAAGCAATGCGCATCGTAGGAGCAAAAAGTTTATCAGAAAAAAATCCGCTTCATCGTTACTATTTAAACGTCAGAGCAGGATTGCACAATCCGCCGATGGATGATGCAACACTATCTATGCTGGCGGATGCGGCGTTTCGGTCGTAGTAATTTTAAACTTGTATTTTATTGTTTATGAGTAATATAGTTGTTTTGAAAGCACGTGTTTGAGTAGTAATCAAACACGTGCTTTTTATGTGTTTAATATACTAGTTTAAAACGAAGCATTGTAAACATTTGTCGTATCTAATCCCATATTAAAGGTCTTTCCAAGTTTATCATTCGTAAATATTGTAAAAATTGACCAGCATGGACCGCATCATGATAGGCAATTCGTAATAGCATGTCGCCTAAATATCTTTGATAGCCAACATCGCTTCGATCAATAAGGGTTGAATCTAGCTCAGCTATGCTTATGGATTGAACATACTCTATGAAGTCAGTAAAGTACGATTGTGCCAATTCAATTTCTTTTTTTACACAAGTAATTGGCTCGTCATCATACGGGAAATGTATATCATTTATTGAGCCGTTGTTTTTTAAAATCATATGATAGTAAAAAGTTGAGCTCCATACATGACGAATCATCTCACCAAAGGACATAGCTTCATGATCAGGCTTCCAATTAAGAAAATTATCGGGAAGAGAATTCCATAATTTTTCTGAGCGTCTTCTCGTTTCTTTCAAATTTAATATACTAAGATTAATTGCATTCATAATACATTCTCCTTTACTATTAAACTTAAAATAATTGTATCAGTTTAATAGTTAGGGTATCATCGAAATATGAATGTATATCCGAATATCTCATATATAGCTAAACTAATTGCTGAACCTACAAGAGCAATTATCTTAGATTGTCTAATGAATAATCAGGCACTACCTGCTAGCGAATTGGCTTATATGGCAAAGGTGTCACATCCAACGATTAGTTCTCATCTTTCTAAATTAGTAGAGGGGAATCTACTTACAGTTGAACAACATGGTAGACATCGTTACTATCGACTTGCTAATCAAGAGGTAGCAGAAGTTCTTGAAAAGTTAGGAACAATTGCACCATCAGTCCAAGTTCGGTCTTTAAAACAATCGGATCAATTAAAACAAATTCGTTATGCTCGAACTTGCTATGATCATCTTGCAGGCAGACTCGGTGTAGAGATAACTGAAAAATTACTGCATAGGGAATTTATAATTTTAAAGGAAGGAGAATACATTGTAACGGAACAAGGTAAGAAATGGTTTCTGAATTTTGGAATAAATATTGAAACGGCAGATATAAAGAGAAGGGTATTTGCAAAACCTTGTCTTGATTGGAGTGAACGACGCTACCATATTTCTGGTTGGTTAGGATCTGCGATAGCAAAACTATTTTTTGAACAGGAATGGATTACAAAAACAGATAAGAATAGAGCCGTCCATCTTACAAAAAAAGGTATGAAGTTATTGAAAGACCAATTAGGCATTGACATGGAAAATAAAAAAGTCCATCAAAATGCAGTGCCTCCTATCGAGTAAACAGTATCAAATAACCTGAGTTCTATATTTATATAGACTCAGGTTATTTGATTTGTTTTAAAATCTTTGATGATATTTGCATATGGCAACTTTAACCTCATTTGCTTTACAGAAAGAGGTTAAATGAAAACATAGTAGTTTGAGGCAGTTCTATTAAATTATTAATCATATTCAATGAAAATTAAGCGTAAGAATATAGTAAATGAAGGGAGATATAAAATGAATAAAATTAAATTGAAAGTATTAAATGTAAGATATGTAGTGATATGTATTTTATTCACTATTATATGTATCCTCACTTCATTCTTCATTTCTAGTAATTCCAGCGTATTTAAATCATTTTATATGAATCAGTTGTTAGGAACGAATTCTACTAAAGGTCTTATGTATATGATAGGAAGTGAAAATCGTTATTTTGCAGAAGAATTTCATAAAGAAAAAGGACGAGCGTCTTTGGAATCTTTTTTACTGTCACTTTCTACAAACATTAATGTAAATGATCTCCGAAGTTTATTAACTAGAGAACTTCC
The DNA here is from genome assembly GCF_008368785.1 of Bacillus sp. AY3-1. Classification (NCBI taxonomy): domain Bacteria; kingdom Bacillati; phylum Bacillota; class Bacilli; order Caryophanales; family Bacillaceae; genus Bacillus; species Bacillus sp. AY3-1. Next base: position 364,804 of record NZ_QORZ01000016.1, read on the forward strand.
TAATATGAATCAATTTTATTCGGAAATATTAATTGCTGGGGAAGGAACAGATTATACGAACATTCCTGAAGAATCCAGTATTCCTTTAGATAAAATTAAAGATAAAGGTACTGCTATTGAGCGCCCAAAGAGTGGGAAAGAAAACAATTCTACTGGTGAAAATTCAAATACACAAAATAACGGTGAAAATAAAGTTTTTATTTATCATACACATAGTTGGGAAGCGTTTATTCCTCTTATTCCAGGTGCTACTGTGCCCGATGATGCTTCCAGTACAAATAATGAAGTGAATATTACGTTTGTTGGAAACTATTTAAAACAAAAGTTAGAAGAAAAAGGAATAGGTGTTTCACATGATACGACAAATATGAGGGATTTTCTGCGAAATAAAAATTTAAATTGGGCCCAATCTTACAAAGGATCCCGTCAAATATTACAAGATAAATTAGCACAAGATAAAAATATTATGTTTCCAATGGACCTTCATAGAGACGATGCACGAAAAAATATTACAACAAAAAATATTAACGGAAAGAATTATGCTCGGCTTTATTTTATTTTAGGACGAGAAAATCCTAACTATGAAAAAAATAAAAAAATAGTAACGGCAATAAATTCATATTTAGATGAGAAGTATTACGGTTTAAGCCGAGGGATTTTTATTAAAGATCGTAAAAGCGGGAACGGAGTATATAATCAAGACCTTTCTCCCAATGCATTACTTATTGAAATGGGAGGGGTAGATAATACACCAGAAGAATTGTATGCGTCAGTTGACGCATTAGTAGAAGCATTTAGCCACTATTATAATGAAGTAACTAAGAAAAATAACTAAATGTATAGGGGAAACCTAGTATTTGTGTAAAATAAAAAGGAGTGACACCTAGTCAGAAGTTCTAGGGGTTACTCCTTTTTTAGTAGAATATAATATTAACAATGAAGGCAATCAATAAAAAAAATCTTTCTTTTCATTCTTCTTTTTACAGTTTTATAGGAGAATGCTATGTTTCTTATTTCAGCTACTGTATAATAAGAAAAAAGCACGAAAAGAGGTCATCTCATGCTAGAGGTTATTGCAACATGTTTAGAAGATGTGAAACGAATTGAACGAGCTGGCGGGAAGCGAATTGAATTAATTACATCTTATACAGAAGGCGGTTTAACGCCGAGTTATGCATTTATTAAAAAAGCGGTAGAAGCAGTACATATACCGATTCACGTTATGATTCGTCCGCATGCGAAGTCTTTTACATATACGGAAGAAGAAATTGAAATGATGAAGGAAGATATTATCATTGCGCAGAAGTTAGGTGCAGCTGGTGTTGTATTAGGTGTATTAAACGAACGAAATGAAGTGGATGAAGAGAAATTAGCGAATTTACTATCTGTTGTAGATGGAATAAATGTAACGTATCACCGAGCGATAGATGATATAGAGAATCCAGTAGAAGCGATGAAAACTTTAAAGAAGTTTCATAAAGTGACTCACGTTTTAACTTCAGGTGGACAAGGAAATATAGTAGAGAATATTCCGGTGCTTGCAGAAATGCAAAAGGTAAGCGGTGGTCAAGTTCAGCTTGTAGTTGGAGCTGGTGTGACAAAAGAAAATATAAAGCAATTGCTAGATGAAACTGGAATTTCGCAAGCTCATGTCGGTACAGCGGTTAGAGAAGGGAAATCATGTTTTTCTGAAATTGATCCTAATTTAGTACAAGAATTAGTTCAAATCATACAATAAACAGTTAAGAAAGAGGAGAAACGATGAAGGAAAATACGAAGAAAGAATTATTCTCATGGGCTAAAACGATAGGATTTACTCTTGTATTAATTGCTATTATTCGCGGTGTTTTATTTACACCTTCATTAGTACAAGGTGAATCGATGATGCCTACTTTAGAAAATAACGAACGAGTTCTTGTGAATAAGATTGGTTATAGTATAAGTGGATTAGATCGCTTTGATATTATCGTCTTCCACGGAAAAGAAGGATACGATTTAGTAAAACGAGTGATTGGTTTACCAGGCGATACAGTGGAGTATAAAAACGATGTTTTATATGTAAACGGAACAGCGATGGAAGAACCATATTTAAAAGAGTTTAAAGAAAAAGCAGCAGGCCGTGTATTAACTCCAGACTTTACGTTAGAACAAATCACTGGAAAAACGAAAGTGCCAGAAGGCCAAGTGTTTGTTTTAGGAGATAATCGTGAAGTTTCGAAAGACGGTCGAATGTTCGGATTTATTTCAGAAGATGAAATTGTCGGAAAAGGCCAAGCTGTTTTCTGGCCGTTGAAGCAAGTAAGAGCATTATAAAGCAAGTATGGGAGAAATATTCTTCTGGTGGATTTAAATCACATTTTTTGTAAAACTGAATGTTCATTTAAGAAAGACAGAGGTCATTTTGATTATTATTTTTCAAAATGGCCTCTGTTTATTTGAAGATAGTATTGCAAGGAGGGAATTTAAATGATAACGAAAGAAGCAGAAGTTATTTTAAACAGGAAAGGAGCCAGGAAAGTAAACGAAATCCCTAAAGAGGTCTTACAATTACTACAGCAAGGGAAAGTAGAAAGTGTTAATCTAACAGAATGGTTAGCTATAAATCATATTGAACTACTTAAAAACGTCTTACCTTCAATAGGACTCAAGAATAGTTTGGAATGTATAGTAGCTGAATTAGAAAAACAGAACGTTGAAACAGGAATGAAAGTCATACGAATAACAGGAGCTTTATTGGATGAAATTATACTCAAAGAGAATGAAGGGAACAAGGAAGATGTACTGTTAAAATTATCTGATCATATTTCAGATAGTGTACGATGTTGGGCAGCATTTATGAATAAAAAATCAAATAACACATTAAAAGATACATTAACGTACATTCGACCTTTTGCGGCGGATCATCATTTTGGTGTTCGAGAAATCGCTTGGATGTCTATTAGAGAAGATCTTTCACAAAATATAGAAGAAAGTGTGGAATTGTTAGTAGAATGGGCAAAAAGTGAAGATGAGAATATTCGTAGATTCTCTGTAGAATCTATTCGTCCTCGAGGTGTATGGAGTAAACATATTGAAATATTAAAACAAGAACCTGAAAAAGCACTTCCCATTCTTAATTTACTTAAATCAGATCCATCAAAATATGTACAAGATTCGGTTGGAAACTGGTTAAATGATGCAAGTAAAACGAAACCGGATTGGGTAATGAACCTGTGTGAAGAATGGGCAAAGGATACTGACATAAAATCAACGAGTAGAATTATTAAAAAAGCTAAAAGAACGATTTTGAAAAATAAGTAATATGTAACTAATAGACTTGTTAGTTGTACGAAGGAACAATCAATCATGTTAAAAAAATATTTCGAATAACTATGAGGAGAGCATGTATTAATCAATACATGCTCTTTATATTTCCTTTTATATTAGTGTTATTAATGAAAGGTGATCAAATATTAGTTCAAATCTAAACTTTTGTACTTTTTCATTGTAACTTTTATTCTAATAATTTTGTAGCAATGTGAACTTTGGAAATTGAACCGTCGTGATTTCTAAAGTTAATTTTATATTCACTGTCAGGAAGCGAATCACTCCAATATAAATCACATATTATTTGTGTTTTTTTAATAGCGGACAAAATATATCGGATTATGTATGTGAAAAAAATATTGATAGAATTGAAAGAATATTTTATAATTTTAAATTATATGTTCGTTTCAAAAAACGGAATTTAAATTCCGAAATTCGGAACAAGGGGGAGATAGAATGAGTATAAATAAAACGGCAGTTAAGACAATGGATATTTTAGAGTTGTTTTATGAGTATGAAGAGCTAAGTTTAACAGAGATGGTTCAGCTTACGAGTATGCCGAAAACATCTGTTTATCGTTTAATTGGCTCGTTAGAAGAAATGGAGTTTTTACAAAAAAACGAGAAGGGGAAATATCGTTTAGGGGTCGTATTTTTACGGTTCGGTCAACTTGTTTCACAAAGATTATCAGTAAGGAATATTGCAATTCCATATATGAAAGAGCTTAGAGATAGTTTAGGCCAGGCAGTTAATTTAATTATACAAGATGGTAATGACGCGATTTATGTGGAAAAGATGGAAGGCGTTCAGCCTGTACGCGTGTATACGGCAGTTGGAAGAAGAGCGCCACTTTATGCGGGTGCATGTCCGAGAATTTTACTATCGTATTTCTCTAAGGAAGAGAAACGGAAATACATAGAGGAAACGGATTTAAAACAGTTTGCAGATGGAACAATTGTGGATAAGGAACAATTGCTAGAAGTGTTGCAATTGGCGAAAAAGGAAGGACATACAATTAGCTACTCTGAGTTAGAAAATCATACAGCGGCTATAGCAGCGCCCATTTTCGCAAGCGATGGAACGGTTGTAGCAGGTATTAGTATTTCGGGATTAGCAATTGAGTATAACGAAAGTAACATTGCATATTTTATTGCGAAGGTGAAAGAAACAGCGAATCGTATTTCGAAAGAACTCGGCTTTTTGGCATAGAAAGAGGGAGTAGGATGAAATTTTCTGCGTTAGGGGATCAAGCAATTATTGTTACATTTGGTGAAGAAATTGGGATGGATGTATACGGAAAAGTACAACGACTATTTCAAGCACTACAGCAACATCCATTTGCAGGAATGATTGAATGCGTTCCGTCGTTTACTTCATTAGCTGTTTACTACAATTTATATGAAGTATGGAAGGGAAATGATAGAAAGATAAGACCGTATGATTACGTATGCCAATACATAACAAGAATGTTCGATACGTATAAGGAAGAGCTGAAACGAGATGTGAAACATATTTCTATACCAGTTTGCTACGGAGGAGAATATGGACCTGATTTAGAAGAGCTCGCACATTATCACGGTTTGCAAGTAGAAGATGTCATTCGAATACATAGTGAAACAACATATTTTGTGTATATGTTAGGTTTTACACCAGGGTTCCCGTATTTAGGAGGACTATCAAAAGAACTAGAAACACCTAGAAAAGAAATACCGCGGTTACAAATTGCTCCTGGTTCAGTAGGAATTGGCGGAAATCAAACAGGTATTTATCCGCTTGAAACACCAGGAGGATGGAATATTATCGGCCGAACTCCTATTTCGTTATTTAATCCAGAAGAAGAAACACCAACCTATATTCAAAGCGGTATGTATTTACGATTTATCCCAATAACGAAGGAAGAGTACGTATCACTTGAGGGGGCTAAAGAATGGATGTAGAAGTTTTACATGCAGGAATGTTTACAACAGTCCAAGATTTAGGGCGATCTCATTATCAACAATACGGTGTACCAGTTGGCGGGGCCATGGATCAAAGTGCACTTCGGATGATCAATATGTTAGTCGGTAATGAAGAGAATGAAGCGGGACTCGAAATGACGATCATGGGGCCTAAATTGTTAATAAAGAAAACGACTTTACTCGCGATTGGTGGAGCAAATATGGAGCCGTTACTGAATGGGAAGCGTATTCCATTATGGCGTCCCATTTTAGCGGAAGAAGGTAGTATGCTTTGTTTTGGGAAAGTGAAAAGCGGTTGCAGAGCGTATGTGACTTTTGCAGGTGGTATACAGATTGATCGCATAATGGGAAGCAAAAATACTTACATACGTGCTGCAATTGGTGGTATTGAAGGAAGAATGCTGAAAAAGGGAGATTATTTTCAAATTGGAACGCACACAGAAATGGCGAGTCATTGCATTCAAAACTTACAAAACGATGAGCGAAACAAAACGAAATGGGCAATTAGCAAAAGCGTACTGCCAAAGTATAAGAAGTATCCTAAGCTGCGTGTCATAACTAACTTTGAATATGATCAATTTACAGAAGAAAGTATACAGGCATTTTTTACGAAAGAGTATAAAGTATCTAATTACGCTGACCGTATGGGTTATAGAGTTGAAGGAGAAGTTTTAAATAGAGTGGAAGAAAAAGAGATTTTATCGAGTCCCGTTACATTCGGAACGATTCAAGTGCCAAACGGTGGACAGCCGATTATATTAATGGCAGATAGGCAAACGACAGGTGGCTATCCGAGAATGGGAAATATCATTTCAGTAGATTTACCTCTTCTTGCTCAGCTAAAACCGGGGGACTATGTTTCATTTGAGAAAATTACGCTTGAAGAAGCGGAACAATTGTACATAGAACAAGAAGTAAATATGAATCTATTAAAGAAATTCATCGCTTTACGAAGCTGACATTGGGAGGGAAACATCGTGACGACAATCGATTTAAACTGTGATTTAGGAGAAAGTTTTGGAGCTTATAAAATGGGGAATGATGATGAAATTCTTCCGTTCGTTTCCTCTATAAATGTTGCTTGTGGTTTTCATGCGGGTGATCCGACTGTAATGAGGAAAACGGTCGAAAAGGCACTGCAGCATAACGTAGCAATTGGCGCGCATCCTGGTTTTCCTGATTTAATTGGATTTGGAAGAAGAAACATGAATGTTTCAGCAAGTGAAGTATACGATTACGTTTTATATCAAATCGGCGCATTAGATGCTTTTGTGAAAGCGGCAGGAGGGAAAATGCATCATGTAAAACCGCACGGTGCCCTATATAATATGGCGGCGACAAATCCGGAAATTGCAGATGCAATCACGAAGGCAATTTATCATAGTAATCCCAATCTATTACTTTACGGATTAGCAAATAGCGAGGCGTTTATACAGGCTGCGGAAAAATATAATGTAACTCTCGTACAAGAAGCTTTTGCAGATCGTACGTATAAGCAAGATGGAACGTTAATGAGCCGGACAGAAGAAAATGCGCTCATAAAAAATGAAGACGAAGCGATAAAGCAAGTGCTTCAAATGGTGAAAGAAGGGTATGTAAACGCGGTGAGCGGAGAGAAAGTAGCAGTTCAAGCGAAAACAATTTGTTTACATGGTGATGGAGAAAAAGCAGTGCAATTTGCGGGGGCAATATACAGAACATTCGAACTTAATGGTATTTCTATTTGTGCACCGAAATAAAGTGAAACTTTAATCAGTGGGGCGGTTCATCCCCCGCTGATTATTAGTTGAACCAATCGGGCGTTTACGGGCAGTTGATCTCCCATCTAAATTTCTTTTCCTTAGTCGAATTTTGAGGTGGGAGTTTTACTGCCCGTTAATGCGGGATAAAAAATGGGGGGAAGTGCTAGAAATGATTAAATTAATCGGGATATTACTTGTTGCGGTGGGCTTTTTATTTAGATTAAATACACTTTTAGTAGTTATGGTAGCAGGTATTGTTACTGGTATGGTTTCAGGGTTAAGCTTTTATGATGTGATCAGCATGTTCGGTAAATTTTTCATAGAAAATAGATATATGTCTATGCCAATTATATTAACTTTACCGGTAATCGGAATTTTAGAGCGTTACGGTTTAAAAGAAAGAGCAGAAGCACTTATAACGAAATCAAAAGGTGCAACAACTGGAAGAGTATTAATGTCATATTTTACGATAAGAGAATCATCAGCAGCACTTGGACTGAATATTGGTGGTCATGCGCAAACAGTAAGACCGCTCGTTGCACCGATGGCAGAAGGGGCTGCGCAAGGTAAATACGGTAAACTTCCTGAAAAATTAAGAGAGAAGATTAAAGCAAACGCAGCAGCGGCGGAAAATACAGCTTGGTTTTTCGGAGAAGACATTTTTATCGCAACTGGTGCCATTTTATTAATGAAAGGATTCTTCGATTCAGTAGGTATGCATGTCGGTGTATGGGATATGGCACTTTGGGGTATTCCAACTGCAATATCTGCACTTATTGTAAGCTGGATTAGATTTAGAAGGTTTGATAAATATATAGAGAAAACAATGAAGGCAGAAGGAAAAGAAGAGAAGGAGGCAATTTAATATGAACATCATCACAATGGATACAATCTATTATGTATTAGGGATAATCGTTGCTTTTATCGCTGTTCGTATCGCATTCGATCGTGAGCATCCAAATCGATTCGGTTCTAGTTTATTTTGGGCATTGTTTGCAGTTACATTTTTATTCGGAAATGTAATTCCTTCGTTTTACGTTGGCTGTATTGTGCTTGCTATGGTCGTATTAGCTTCATTAAATAAAGTAACAAAGTCTCAGGAAAAGGAAGTCCCAGTGCAAGAACGTGTAAAACATGCGGAGAAATTAAAAAATAAAATTTTTATGCCTGCACTTTTAATCCCTATTTTTACAATTATCGGTACGTTAACGTTAGGCAAAATCAAATGGGGAAATGTTTCCCTTGTTGATCCAGATAAAGTAACGCTAGTAGCATTAGCACTAGGAGCATTACTTGCATTCATTGCAGCGATGCGTATTACAAAATCGAAAATAACAACGCCTGTTCAAGAAGGAAGCAGATTATTACAAGCTGTCGGCTGGGCTGTTATTTTACCGCAAATGTTAGCGGCACTTGGCGGTATTTTCGCAAAGTCTGGCGTTGGACAAGTCGTTTCTGATTTAGTCGGACAAGTGTTACCGACAGAGTATCCGTTCGTTGCTGTTATGGCGTATTGTTTAGGAATGATGCTCTTTACAGTCGTAATGGGAAATGCATTTGCAGCGTTTGCCGTAATTACTGGGGGAATTGGATTACCTTTAATTGTACAAATGCACGGCGGAAATCCAGCAATTATGGCAGCGCTCGGTATGTTTGCTGGATATTGCGGAACGCTACTTACGCCAATGGCAGCAAACTTTAATATTGTTCCGGCGATGCTTTTAGAACTAAAAGATAAAAATGCAGTTATTAAAGCACAAGTACCAATTGCTCTTTCAATCTTTATCATAAATATGTTTATTATGTACGGCCTTGTATATCGTTTCTAATTAGGAGGGAAAACTATGAAAACAGTATTACTAACAGGATTTGATCCGTTCGGCGGAGAAAGCATCAACCCAGCTTGGGAAGTAGCAAAAAGTTTACATGAAAAAACAATTGGAGAGTACAAGATTATTAGCAAACAAGTCCCAACGGTATTTCATAAATCAATAAAAGTATTAAAAGAGTATATAGAAGAACTAAACCCTGAAATGATTATATGTATTGGACAAGCTGGAGGCAGACCAGACATTACGATAGAGCGTGTCGCAATTAATATTGATGATGCAAGAATTGCTGACAATGAAGGGAATCAGCCGGTAGATGTACCGGTTGTAGAAGGAGGACCAGCTGCCTATTGGTCTACACTTCCGATGAAAGCAATTGTAAAAAGACTGCAAAAAGAAGGTATACCAGCTTCCGTTTCACAAACAGCAGGTACATTCGTTTGTAATCATTTATTCTATGGTCTCATGCATGAACTAGAGAAACAGGATAAGAAAATAAAAGGCGGATTTATTCATATTCCGTTCTTACCAGAACAAGCGAGTAACTATCCAGGCCAACCGAGTATGTCACTTTCTACGATTAGTAAAGGGATAGAATTGGCAGTTGAGGTAACGACGACAGTTGAGGTCGATATTGTGGAAATTGGGGGTACGACGCATTAAGTAAGATTCTGAGGTAGTACCGAAGTGCGTATGTAGTTGTTATTTTTGTTTGGAGGAAGGGTATATCGTTAACTTGATAATGATAGGGTACATTGCATATTTTAAATTCGCCCATTTTCATGTATGATTATTGTGAAAATTGGAATTTTTGAAATTGAGGTGGATATCTTGAAAAGTTTTGGTATGTTAGTATTCTCTACTGTACTTTCAGCGGGGCTATTATATTATAATGCTCAATCCTTTTATAATAGGTTTACTTCTGGAAATACATATTACTGGGTAAATGGTATCCTAGCAGTTATCTTCCTTGTATTCCTGTACAATAATGCAAAAGATATCATCAAGAAAAACTATATAAAATAAGGAAGTTTAAAGAGTTCTTTATACAAAGACAACACCTCCTGTAAACAACTGGTATAATAAGTATAGGAAAATACATAGAGGTGATTTTTGTGCAACAATTTGAAGAAGTACGTTCAATTTTAGAAAAAGCGAAGAAAATTACAGTGTTAACAGGCGCTGGTGCAAGTACGGAAAGTGGTATCCCAGATTTCCGTTCAGCAAATGGATTGTATGCTGATGCGAATGTGGAGATGTATTTATCAAGAGGATATTATAATAGAAGCCCGAAAGAGTTTTGGAAGCATTATAAAGAAATCTTTCAAATTAAAACGTTTCATCAATATAAACCAAATCGTGGCCATCACTTTTTAGCTCAATTAGAAGAACAAGGGAAAGATATTACGATTTTAACGCAAAATATTGACGGTTTACATCAATTAGGTGGTAGTAAACATGTCATTGATCTACATGGAACACTTCAAACAGCACATTGTCCGAAGTGTAAAGCGGGATATGATTTGAAGTATGTGATTGATCATGAAGTGCCTCGCTGCGGGAAGTGTAATTTCATTTTAAATCCAGACGTTGTTTTATACGGAGATACATTGCCGCAATATCAAAATGCGATAACACGTTTATATGAAACAGATGTACTTATCGTTATGGGAACGTCATTAAAAGTACAACCCGTCGCTTCATTCCCGCAAATCGCAAAGAGGGAAATAGGGGCAACGACAATTTTAGTAAATGAAGAGTTAACAGGGCAAGAATATAACTTTGATTTTGTTTTTCAAAATAAGATTGGTGAGTTTGTTGAAGGTGTATCGTCGGTTAAATAAGTTATTATTTTTATGAAAAACTGAGGTGTATAGAGAACACCTCAGTTTTTTGTTTGAATAAAATTCATGTTATGACGAATTAAGGGGAATGGTAATAAATAGGACATAAAATCAAAAAACTGAAAATTAAATCTTTTATTTCTTTAGTAATTAATATAAAATTCTATATATATCATATAAATAAATTTGATACATAATGGTTCTATGTAGAAATGTTAATAGAATGAAGCGAGGGAGCGAAATGAGACAGAAAAAGGAGCAGAAGAAACAATCGAAAAAGAAAAAGACTCATATTCCTTTTCGGTTAAATGTACTATTTTTTATCGTCTTTCTTTTATTTTCAGCTATTATAATTCAATTAGGTAAAGTACAAATCATTGATGGAGAAACGTATAGAAATGAAGTAAACAAAAAGGAAGATGTAACGGTAAGCACTCCTGTTCCTAGAGGGAAAATGTTTGATCGGGTAGGTCAAGTGATTGTAAATAACAAACCGCTACGAACCGTTACTTATACGAAAATGAAAGGGGTAGATTCGAAAGAAGTTTTACAAGTCGCAAGACAATTAGCTCAGCTAATAGAAATGTCACCAGAAGATATAGATAAGTTGACAGAAACAGATAAAAAAGATTTTTGGATGCAGTTAAATGAAAAGCGAGCAGCAGAAAAAGTAACGAAAGAAGATGAGAGTGCATTTAGGAAGCAAGAGATAGAGGGGAAAGAATTAGATAAAAAAGTTGAAGAGTTGCGCCGTGAAAGAATTACGCAAGAAGAATTAAGCGAACTTTCAAAAGAGGATTTAGAAGTACTAGCAATTAAAAGTAGGATGAATGCGGGATATAAAATGACGCCGCAAATTGTTAAAAAAGATGTAAGTCAAAATGAATATGCAATTGTAAGTGAAAGATTGGCAATTTTGCCAGGAGTGGATACGACAGTGGATTGGGAACGTGAATACCCAAATGATAAAATACTTCGTTCCATACTTGGTAGCGTTTCTACTGAAAATGAGGGCTTGCCGAGAGAACAGTTAGATTATTATTTAGTGCGTGATTATAACCGAAATGATCGCATTGGTAAGAGTTACATCGAGAAACAGTACGAAGATGCATTACATGGAACGAAAGAACAGTCTAAAAACATTACGGATAAAGCAGGAAATATTATTCGAACTGAAAAAGTGACCGAAGGAAAAAGCGGAAATAATTTAATGTTAACAGTAGATATGGAGTTACAGAAAAAAGTAGAGCAAAGTCTTGAAAAGAATTTACGAGCATTTCATTCTGCAGAGCCGATGATGGATCGCGCGTTCGTTGTAATGATGAACCCGAAAAACGGCCAAATTTTATCAATGGCTGGAAAGAAAATTGTAAATAAAGATGGCGGCATGCAAATAGAAGACTTCGCTTTAGGAACGATGACAAGTTCTTATGAGTTAGGGTCAACTGTGAAAGGGGCGACGTTATTAGCCGGATATCAAACTGAAACAATAAAGCCGTATACGCATTTCTTTGATGCACCAATGTATTTTAAAGGAAGTGCTAAGCCAAAGAAATCGTGGAAAGACTTTGGTGATATTGATGATTTAAGAGCTTTACAAGTTTCATCAAACGTTTATATGTTTAATACAGCATTAAAAATGGCAGGTATTAATTATGTGCCAAACAATCCGTTAGATATTAAAAAAGAGACATTTAATAAAATGCGTTACTACTTTAGACAGTTCGGATTAGGTGTACCGACTGGAATTGACTTGCCGAATGAATCGATTGGTCAAATGGGGAGAACTGATAACATACCTGGTTTCTTACTTGATTATGCGATTGGACAGTACGATACATATACGCCGCTGCAACTTGCTCAATATATTTCAACAATTGCAAATGGCGGTTACCGAATGAAACCACAAATTGTACAAGAGGTGAGAGAGCAACCACATAAACCAGAGGATGTTGGAAAAGTTGTTCGGTCTATTGAACCAGTTATTTTAAATCGAGTGGATATGGACACTTCATATATTAATCATGTAAAAGAAGGATTTAGAAGAGTTTTTCAAGAAACTGACGGGACAGGTACTGCAACGTTTAAAGGATTACCGTATAAACCAGCTGGAAAAACAGGAACAGCTGAGACTGTATATGGTGGAGAAAGTGATATTGGAAGAGATGAAAACTATAACCGAAAAAAATGTTATAATTTAACTCTTGCCGGTTATGCACCATATGATGCAGATCCGGAAGTTGCTTTTTCAGTTGTTGTACCTTGGGTGAATGATGACAAATCAGGAATTAATTCCGCGATTGGTAAAGAGATTTTGGATGCGTATTTTGAATTGAAAACGAAAAGAGCGGGTGGAAATCCAGTCCCAGTAGAACAGCCGAACAAGACCCAGTAAAAATAGTATCACTGCATGGAGACATATTGTGCAGTGATATATTTTTTGAGTTAAAAAGCGTTTAAATAAGGTGGGAATGGATATGAAACAGGAGATTAAAAGAGGCTGGGGGAAATACATACTCTTCGTGTTTGTTTTGGTAGTAGCCTATCATTCTTTTACTTTATGTAAAGTGGAAGGGAAATCGATGCAACCGACTTTATATGAAGAAGACTACGTATTTGTAAATAAAGCAGCAGTACATTTTTCAAATTTAGAGCACGGAGAAATTGTCATTATAAAGGAAGAGGATGAGTCGAAATATTATGTAAAACGAGTAATAGGACTTCCTGGTGACGTAATTAACATAAAGAATGGATCAGTATATGTGAATGATAAAAAGCAAGAAGAACCGTATACAAATAAAGATTTATTCAATAATACGCAAGTGTTTTATAACTTTCAAAAGACGAAAATCCCGCCAAATAAATTATTTGTAATGGGAGATAACCGTGAACTTAGTAGAGATAGTCGAAATGGCTTAGGATATATTGAAGAAGATAATATAATAGGCAAAGTGGAATTTGTATATTATCCTTTTTCAAAAATGAAGATCATAGAATAAGTGGGGGATATACAAAACCCCACTTATTAAAGTTTCACTTTACCCCGCATTAACGGGCAGTAAGCCCCCACCTCAAAATTCAGCTGTACAAAGGAGTTAGGTGGGAGATCAACTGCCCGTAAAAGCCCGATTGGTTCAACTAATAATAAGTGGGGATGAACCCCCACTTATTAAAGTTTCACTTTATCTTCTTTAAAAAACCTTTTGGATTAAATGATATGAAAAACTTATGTTTAGATTCATCGATTATGAAGTTGTTGTTTTTAGCTAAAAACTCTTCTACAGCTTCCATTGGGCCAGGGCCCCAATCGGGAGAAACAGGATTTCCATTAATAGATGTATCCTCTACAATAATATAACTACCAGTAGTAACGATAGATTTATAAAGTAAAAGTTCTTTTGATACATGCTCTTTACTATGATCAGAATCTAAAATTACTAAAATCACATCATCAGGTTTGCGCATATTTAATATAGTTTGAACGGCATGTACAGAAACAGAAGAAGCTGTTACATACGTAATTCGGTCATGGGATGGACGATTTGGTTGAGGGAATATATCAATAGTAACAACGTGACCCTTTCCAATTAAATCTAATATAGAAGCTAAATACAATGCGCTACCACCATAACAAGTGCCACATTCAATAATTAAATCGGGTTTTAATTCGTAAATAATTTCTTGATACAAAAAAAGATCAGAAGGAAGTTTGAAAATGGGGACCCCGAGCCAGTGTGTATCATGCAACCAAACGTTGCTGTCGTAATAAAGTTTTAGAAATTCATTGCTTATAGTATCGATATTAATTCTCCTTTCTAAAAAGGATTCTTTCGCTTTACGTAAAGTGTTTACGTATGAAAGTTGTACTATATACTATGTGATAAGGAATTGTAAGGCGAGTGTTTTTACTTAAAAATAAGCTAAATAACTCATGTGTAAAGGGAAGGAAATGGACGTATGTATAAGTACACAATTTGCTTCATTAGAAAAGGAAATGAAAATGATGTGAAGGAGATAACTTAAATTATGGCATTCAAAAGCGAGGAAGAACTGAATAAAGCTTTCGAGGCAGCTAAAGCGAGCCTAGAAATAGAAGGTATGACCATTACAAAAGAAATGGAAAAAGTTATAAAAGAAAAGTTAGCCGGAAAGATAACGCACGAGCAACTTATTACATTAGCTGATGCGATTGGGAGAAGCGAACTTACTTAACGAACTAGAGGCCGCTACAAACTATTTTTGAAGAGTTCAGATACTAAAAAAATAGTTTGTCTCTTGCTTTATAGAAAATTTATCCAACAATATATATACGTAGTACGTTCTATGCTACAATTTACTATAAGTGAGGAAGGAAGGTGTCTTATGAAAATATCTGTTTATGTTGCAAGTGCATTTAGCAAGGATCATAAAGGCGGAAATAAAGCAGGAGTGGTATTTATGGAGAATACATTGACCACTACTCAAAAAATGGCAATAGCCAAACAACTGGGCTATGCGGAAACTGCATTTATATCAGAGTCCGAAATTGCTGATTATAAATTTGAGTATTTTACACCAAAAGAGGAAGTTGATTTATGTGGTCATGCCACAATTGGCTCTTTCGCGATACTGATGCATGTAAATAAACTTTTCAAGAATCGCTATACGATTGAAACGAACAGCGGTGTTCTTACTATTACCATAAAAGATGACATCATATTCATGGAACAAAACGAACCGATATTCTATGATGTTATATCTCCGAATGAGTTTATCGACTGCTTTGACATTAAAGATATAGACAATACATACCCAATTCAAATTGTCTCCACGGGCTTAAAAGATATTTTAATTCCTATAAAAAGCGAAACACAATTACATACAATGCAACCTAATTTTGAAAAAATTAAAGAAATCAGCAAGTATTATAATGTTGTCGGGATGCATCTATATACTTTTAATGACAATCGAATTATATGCAGAAACTTTGCTCCGCTATACGACATCAATGAAGAAGCAGCGACTGGAACTTCAAACGGTGCATTAGCTAGCTACCTTTATGAACAGCGCTACTTACAAAAAGAAGTCTATGTATTTGAACAAGGTTATTCTTTACACTCGCCTTCCGAAATATTAGTTAAATTAGCAACCGATAGCGAGAATAAAATAGAAAAAGTTTATGTTGGTGGCAAAGGCTATTACTGTGAAACGAAGTGTTTAAATATAGAAAATATTGAGTGAAAATAAAAAAAGAGATGGTAGATCCATCTCTTTTTCATATGCTCCATGATTAACCGCGAATCGCTTTCATCATAAAACGATGTTGCTTCACATCAAAATAACCTTTTTGTAAGATGATTTCATGTATACGATATAATTCCTCATTGTAACCTTCGACAGTAAAATCAGGAATTTGCCACGGAATCGCTTTTAAATAATAGACGATAGCGCCAATGTCGTAAAAGCGTTGAAAAGGGAACTCTTCTTTTTCTTCTAAAATAGTAAATCCATTTTCCTTTAACTCACAACATGCCGCTTCAAGCGACCAGCTTGCAAATTCGCTATTTAGCGGTGTGCCAAACTGCTCATTCAGTTCCGCGCAATCGAGACCACCAACTTGTTGGGTAAAAAATATTCCATTAGGAGAAAGTATTCTTTTTACTTCAGAAGCAGCATATGATTCATGTTGATTTATGATTAAATTAAACTGACCATCTTGAAATGGTAAAGCAGTATCATCTGTTACCTCTATAACTGTAACCCCTAAAGGTTCTAATTTCTTCCGAGCAATCGGCACGTTTGGAGCATAGCCCTCAGTCGCAAAAATGGTTGATGGGAACGGTTGTAACATAGATAAAAACTCTCCACCGCCAGTGCCCATATCTACCATTGATTCTGCATGCTGCATAAGTTGGAAAGCTGTACTGCCATATGACCACGATAAAGGCTCGCTCTTCATTCGACCCGTTTCTGAAATAAAAGAAAAATCCCAACCGCTAAAATTTGTATTAGCACTTTCTAATAAAGTTAAAAATAATAAATCACGTTTCATAATTGTATCCTCCTATTTTGTAAGTAAATGATATGATGAGAAAAGAAAAAAGGAGGACCTCTTATTAAAGGGGAACGGTTTTACGTTTCGTGTTCAAATAGATTCATATACATTCGCTCCTTGTTAGAGTGGTTATTTATATATTCGGGATAACCGAGTGGAATTCCTTTGAAGTTATTAGGGAAGGTAGTTGTTTAAACGAAATAAGCCAAAAATGTTTCAAAATATTTTAAGACAAGGGTAATGTTTGAAAGAGAAAACCGCTTATACTTCAAAAATGAAGTATAAGCGGTTTTGTATAAAGTACTTAAAAAGAAAAATCTTTTGGCAAATTACCACTTTTTATCACCGTTCTTAACCCATGTTTTATAATCCAAGGATTAACCGGATACTGTTTATCACGTAACTGCTGCAACCATTGAAAAACGAGTTCTTTATCTTCTTTTGTAATATCGTTAATATGATTGGCTACTGATTTTTGGACATATTTAGAAGAATCATTCATTAATGGTTCAAGAAGCTGTAAATTGTTCTTAAAGTCACCTTTCAGAGCTCCTATTTTTTTAGCCCAAGGAAGTCTGGGCCTTGTACCTTCGGAAACCAATCTCCTAATGTGGCTGTTTTCGTCATGAATCCACTGTTGTAATATGTGTAGTGTCTCTTCATGGTATGTTTCGAGAAAAGGCCGAATGGCATATTCAGCAGTATTCCTTTTTGTTATTTCATACATGGCGTTACATGAGGTTTCAAAATCGTTAAGCCCATATTTTTCAACGTATTTTGCAATAGGCATGTACATATATCCGTTTGTAAATGTGCCTACTTCTGTTGTGTTTTCTGGCCCCAATGTTTTCAGTAAAATATGTATTGCTGCATTAAAATCTTTTTGTAATGCATCGTGTAATTCATCTGCTATTACTTCTATACGTTGCTTTAACTCTAAATTTTCAACTTTACATGTTACGGAAGATACGAAGTTTCTTTTAGAGAAATTAGGGTCGTGTTTACAGATAGAATCAGCCATTATTTCTGCTAATTCTTCATTAAATAAAAATTTTAACGGAACATAATTACCCATTTTTTCACCTCATTGATCAGCTGAAAATAATTTTTATTTTTTAATCGACAACCCATAAACTAAAGTCTCACTCGGAGTCGTAATACTAAAACCTGTCGTTTTATAATCAAGTGTCACCGTATCACCAGTATAGTCTTTCGTAAATGAATCCATTTGTACGATAAACTCAGCATCTTCATATACAACATCATCTGCATCATATGTATCCCAAATTAAATCAACATCAACGAAAATACTGCAAGAGTTTGTCATTGTTCCTCTAATGCGAATGATTTTTTTGTCTTCACGTTCTAATCTATGTATAGCTGCTTTTGCTTCATCAGTAATGCGAATTTTCATGGTATCCCAACCTTTATGTATATTTCCTTTATTATTGCAAAAACAGGAGCAATAATAAAGGGAGAAGCATTGGAATAAAAAACGAGCAAACATATTTGTTTGCTCGTTTCACTTTATTTCAATTCACATTTATCAAGTGGAATCACTTTCGTTTTCTTCGTAAATTTATATCCTAACCATAGTACTAAGAAGAGTGGTAAACCGATGTAAGAAACGAGTACACCGTTCCAATCGATTGCTTCGCCCATGAATGCACCGTAGTTTTGTCCTAAAATTACGATGACACAAAGTGCAAATGCGAAGATTGGACCGAACGGGAACCATTTTGCTCTATATGGTAAGTCTTTTAAATCTTTACCTTGAGCAATATATGCTTTACGGAAACGGTAATGACTAATTGCAATTCCGACCCATGCGATAAAGCCAGACATTCCAGATGCATTTAATAACCAAATGTATACAACACCGTCACCGAATAAGGAAGCAATGAAAGCGATACTACCAACAATTGACGTTACGATTAATGCGTTAACAGGTACACCGCGGCTATCTAATTTACCAAGAAACTTCGGTGCTTTACCTTGGCGAGCTAAGTCCCAAAGCATACGAGTTGATGCGTACATTCCAGAGTTACCAGCAGATAGTACTGCCGTTAAAATAACAGCGTTCATAACAGAAGCAGCAAAGGCAACGCCCGCTTTTTCAAAAATAAGTGTAAACGGACTTACTGTAACATCGCTTGCGGCAAGGCTTTCAGTTGTATAAGGAATTAATAAACCGATAACGAGAATCGCAAGGATATAGAATAAAAGAATACGCCAAAAGATAGAACGAATTGCTTTTGGAATGTTACGCTCTGGATCAGCAGTTTCACCAGCAGCAACTCCTAATAATTCAGTTCCTTGGAAGGAGAACCCAGCAGCCATAAATACACCGATAATTGCCATAATGCCGCCATTAAATGGTGCATCTGCAACAGTGAAGTTTTTAAAGCCAACAGATTCGCCGCCCATAATTCCGAAAATCATCATGAAGCCGACAATTAAAAAGATAATAATAGTAACTACTTTAATAAGTGCGAACCAATATTCAGATTCACCAAACCCTTTAACAGATAAATAGTTTAAAAGGAAAATAATAGCTAAACATAATCCACTCCAAATAAGAGAAGGGGTATCTGGGAACCAAAATTTCATAATTAATGTTACAGCAGCGAGTTCAGCAGCAATTGTAATGGCCCAGTTATACCAATAGTTCCATCCAAGTGCAAAGCCAAGGGACGGATCAACAAATTTTGTTGCATAAGTACTAAAAGATCCAGTAACAGGCATGTAAGCTGCGAGTTCAGCTAAGCTTGTCATTAAAAAGTAAACCATAATCCCAATTGCGGCGTATGCAATTAATGCGCCACCAGGCCCAGCTGAATGGATGACACCACCGCTGGCAAGAAATAGTCCGGTACCGATTGTACCACCGAGAGAAATCATCGTAAGGTGACGAGATTTTAATCCGCGTTTTAATTCACCTTGTCCTTGTGTAGTTTGCGTTTTAGAGGTAGCTTGATTCGTTGCGCTATTCATGTTCAACACTCCTTTTCTTGTAAGATAGGAAGGAACGGGGGAGAAAAATACAAAAAACCGCCAAAGGAATTTGGCGGAACGTTTCACAAATAACCACCCCATCATACCCTTCCGTTAAGATAGCACCCCACGTTTACACGGTAATTTTGTAAACGTGACAGTTCTGTTCCTTTCGGAGACAGACCCAGCTCATAATTCCAGAGAAGAAATATAAACTTCGGCAACTTTTCCTTTCAAACGGAGTCGGTGACATTCTCTGTGTCTCGTCCGTTTTACTCATAAAAGTCGCAACCTCTACCTCATCGGATTGATGAGGATTTGATATATTGCTAAGATTTTTAATATATGGCAATTGTAATGACTTTCTGAATATATTGCAAGATATTTTGTTAGGAAAAGTCAAAAAATATCGGTTATTGTATAGGAAACGCTTGCAAAACTCCACTCGAACCTACTATTATGTAACAATAAGCAAAGAAAAAATTGTTATACAAATGTTTCGCAAAAAATATTGAAAAACCCTCTAAAATTAAAAGAAAATTCAGAAAATATAATTCGACATAAGTATCAAAAGAGGATTATTCCTTAAATTCGTTTCAAAGAATAAGTATAAATCTGATAAATAGAATGAATATTCTTTTTATTTCTGGTAAAATTGAAGTATTGTTTAATTGAAAAGGGGAAATCAACATGAAATTAGAAACAGAAAGGCTCTATATAGTACCGTGTACAGAAGAGAGGATGCACGTTGCGAGCAAGCAAGGATATGATAGTGGTCCACATATTGTAGGACATGTAGAAACTGTAAAAAAAGATAAGGAAGTATTACCTTGGGGGGCGTGGTATGTCATTCGAAAAGAAGATGACATCGTTCTAGGTGATATAGGGTTTAAAGGGAAACCAAATGAGGAACATATAGTAGAAATTGGTTACGGATTTATTGAGAAATATTGGAATAAAGGGTATGCGACAGAAGCTGTAAGAGAGCTAATAAATTGGGCTTTTCAAACAGAAGAGGTAGAAACGATTATTGCAGAGACACTTCTTGAAAATATTAGCTCGATTCGTGTATTAGAGAAACTACATATGAAGAGAATTGGCACTACAGAAACGATGATTAATTGGAAAATAGAACAATAAAAAATACCGCTCGAAGTATATCGGGCGGTATTTTTATCGTTATGGTAGCATTTGTTTTTGATCATTCGGATATCCAGCTGTCGATGCGTTAGAACGCTTGGAATGATTGCGAACAGCAATGAAAATAGAAATAATAACGACAAGAACAACTGCCACGTAAGAAAGTGAAATAATAGTTGGATCAACTTTAAATGTGGTAAGCAGTGTACGAATGTTTGTAAAGATAATAAGGCCGCCAACTAATACGCCAAGTAAATGAGAAGGAACGATGCGCACTAACCATGCAGCGATCGGTGCCGCAACGATACCACCGAGCATAAGAGAAAATACCCAAACCCAGCTTACTTGTTCCCAGCCAAGAGAAATGAAAAAGCCGATTGTTGCAGCGAGTGAGACAGGAAACTCACTCGTGTCTACAGATCCGATAACTTTTCTAGCTTCATTTCCTCTTGCCAAAAGCACAGGTGTCGTAATCGGACCCCAGCCACCACCACCAGTTGAATCAACGAATCCAGCAAATAAGCCAAGCGGAACAAGCTGTTTAGCAGACATACGCTTATTTGAAGTAACAATTTGTTTTTGAATGAGGAATCGTAATAAAATATAAACCCCTAAAGTAAATAAAAATACGGAAATGTACGGTTTAATTACATCGCCAGGTAAATTACTTAAAAAACATGCTCCAATAAATGCGCCAATTGCTCCTGGCAATGTAAGCCTGGAAACGGTATATTTATCAACGTTTCCAAATTTGAGGTGAGATGCACCAGAAGCGGCGGTTGTAACCACCTCAGCTAAATGAACAGATGCGGAAGCTACAGCCGGTGCGATACCAAACATTAATAATAGTGAGGTAGATGTTACCCCGTACGCCATTCCAAGCGCCCCATCAATCAATTGAGCGAAAAATCCAATAATAGCAAAGACAATTAATTTCTGCATAAATAATCCCCCTGTAATAATAAATGAAAAAGGCACTTTTCCCGTATGAGAAAAGTGCCTTTGGTTTTTCCAATCAGCAATAATTAAATTTGTTTCATTATAATACATATTAATCGTATAAATCAACTGGGTTTTAAAGTTTTTTGAATTGAATGAAAGAAAAATAAAATATACAATAAAAGGATGGAGAGAAAGGGGAGAAAGACATGTTACGATTTGATCATCTCGTACACGCAGTACATGGTACACCGGAGGAAGCGGCAAAACAAATGCAGGAGCGTGGATTTCATACTGCACTAGGCGGAGAGCATACGACCTGGGGTACTTGGAATAGTTTATGTTATTTTGATTTATCCTATATAGAATTTTTAGCAATTCAGCATGAAGAAAAAGCGAAGAAAGCAGACAATCCATTAGTACAAGAAACAGTAGTGAAATTACAAGACGGAGAAGGAATGCTACAAATCGCAATTCGAGCAGATGCCATTGAAGACCTAGCAGTTAAGTTTAGTAAGCAAGGTTTACATACGATAGGACCATTTGAAGGGAAACGTATGAGAAAAGATGGCCGCCTTTTAGAATGGAAAATGTTATTTGTAAAGCAAGAGGAAAACGGACCAAAATTACCATTCTTTATACAATGGAATGAAACGGATGAAGAAAGAAGAAACGATTTACGTAACATAGGGACGATCACTGAACATAAAAACAAAGTACAACAAATTGAAACGATTCATTACGCAGTGAAAAATGTTCGAGAAACAGTACGAAAATGGAAAGAAGTAATGGGGCTAACTGCGAGCCAGGTCGTTAAAAATGAAGAATGGAATGCAGAGTGCCAAAGCGTATCATTTGGAGATGTTCATGTGCAGTTTTGTGAACCAAAAGGAGAAGGGTTAGTACTAGAACGTTTGAATCATCATGGCGAATATCCATTTGCAGTGGAGTGTAATGGGGAAAATAAACGAGAGCATGAAGTGTTAGGTAGTTTGTACATATATTGATAGAGGTGAACATAGTGGAAGAAATACTTAGAGAGATAGAGAGAAAACTAGAATGGCCTCGTATTACAAAGTGTATAGCTATTTCAAAAGGTTTTTCACATGAAGAGAAATATAAAATAGAATTAGAAAATAGAGTGACATATTTTGTAAAAATATGTGATGCTGTTCATTTTGAACGTAAACAAGAAGAATATACGTATATGAAACAATTAGAGTTATTACATATTCCTACGCCTAAGTTAATTCATTTTATAAAGCTGGAGGATTTAAATAAATGTATTCAAGTATTTGAATGGATCCAAGGTGTAAATGGTGAAGAAGGTTTAGGGAAACTATCGGTGGAAGAACAGTATTATGCAGGAAGAAAAGCAGGAGAAGTATTAAAGAGAATCCACTCAATTGAAAGAGAAAGTGCAAGTAATAAATGGGAAACGGTTCGATGGAATAAATACGAAAGATACGTAGAAGCGTTAGCAAACTATGAAATAGACTTCCTTGATTTGAAGCCAGTATTAAGTTTTGTAGGGGAGCATAAACAATTATTGAAAAATCGCCCAATCACATTTTTACACGATGACTTCCATCCAGCAAATAGTATGATTCATAATAAGGAGTTTATCGTTATCGATTTTGGTGGATATGATTTTGGCGATCCAATACATGATTTTTATAACGTAGCGATCTTTACTACAAGAATAAGTAAACCATTTGCGGTTGGACAAGTTCACGGTTATTGCGGGGGAGAACCGTCACTTCATTTTTGGCAACTGTATTCATTATATGCAGCAATGACATTCCCAGCTGATATCGTATGGACAAACCGAAGCACGCCACATTTAGTAAATGATATGAAAGAGAGATTAAACCGAATTATCGAAGATCATAACAATTTTTCATCCTATATTCCACAATGGTATCAATTACAACATGAGGATATAATAAACAATAAGTAATGGAGGGATTCATATGGATAAAATAGCGGTAATTTCAGATATTCACGGTAATATTCCAGCTTTAGAATCTGTGCTGCAAGATATTAAATTAAGAGGAATTGAGCGCATCATTTGTCTTGGAGATTTAGTCGGAAAAGGCCCTCATTCTAGCGAAGTGATTAAAATCATTCGTAAAGAATGTGATGGAGTTGTAATGGGAAACTGGGATGATTTCATTACAAAACCGACTGAATTTGAAGCGTTAAAATGGCATCAAAAACAATTATCAGAAGAACAAAATGACTATTTAAGAAGCTTACCATTTTCAATCGAATTTTTTATGAGCGGCAAACTGATTCGTATGTTCCACGCTTCACCGAGAAGTTTATATGAAAGAATTCAACCACATGCCTCAAGAGAAGAGCGTATTAGTATGTTCGAAAATAGTGAGCTCACAGAGAATATAGAAGGGGAAAGAAAACCCGATGTCGTTTGCTACGGTGACGTTCACCAAGCATTCGTTCAAAACTTCAGAGGGAAAACGTTATGTAATGCTGGTAGTGTAGGTAATCCTCTTGAAATTACACAAGCTTCCTATTTAATATTTGAAGGAACTTATAATGAAAAAGAAGCAGCGAGCTTTTCTATTCAACTCGTACGTGTACCGTATGATATTGAATTAGCTATCAGACTAGCAGAAGAACTCGATATGCCAGAAATTGAAGAATACAAACAAGAATTACGGACTGCATTGTATCGAGGATTTAAGGGAAAGTAAGCTAATCATAATATATCAACGATTTTTCAAATATATCTATCGTAACTTAAAATATATCAACGATTTTTTTAATATACCGACGATTCGGCAAAAAATATCGATTTACCGACAAATAGTGACATGAAAAGTTAATTATAATTTTGTTATGTAAACTAAATGAAGGGAGAAATATCATGAACCGAAAAAAACGAATCAAAGAAATTGCAGATCATATTTTAAAATTAAATTTAACACATCCAATAAGAGTTGGAGTAAGTGGTATTACAGCTTCAGGAAAAACAACATTTGCAAATGAACTAGCGGAAGAAATAAAAAAACGAGGTTTACCAGTAACACATGCTAGCATTGACGATTTTCATAATCCAAGATTGATTCGCTATGCACAAGGTAAAGATTCTGCAAGAGGGTATTATGAAGATGCACACGATTATACAGCTTTCAAAGAAAGATTATTAAAGCCTTTAGGATCTAACGGGAATTTACAGTATGAAACGATTTTCCATAATTTAAAAACGGATATCCCTGTACATAATGAGCCGCTATTGGCTCAACCCAATATGGTGCTAATTGTAGATGGAACATTTCTATTCAAAAAAGACGTTGAGCATTTATTCGATTACAAAATTTTGGTAGATACAGATTTTGAGATTGCGAGAAAACGTGGTGCAGAGCGTGAGACGGAGGCTTTTGGAAGTTATGAAGAAGCAGAGAAGATGTTTTTGAATAGGTATCATGCGGCCTGTAAGATGTATATAGATGAGCATAATCCGAAAGAGTGTGCGGATGTTGTATTTCGGAATAGTGATTTGGAAAATCCAGAAGTTATATTTCATGAGCGAAAGTAATACACAATCAAAAGTATATGTATAGCCTTTTATTTATAGTTATAATTCTCGTATAATTAAATTAATTTATAGGAAGTGAATACCGGGGGATAAGGCAATAAAAAAACGTATAAAGGGGACAGGAAATATAATGAATGAAGTACTAGAACTAAAAGAAGAACTACTACAAATTAAAAATAATAATTATGCTGTACCAGAAGACGTAGATGCATATCCGTATGCACAGTGGATGCTAGATTATATCGGATCACCTGATGCTGAATTACGCGATGATTTAATTTATAGTACGCTTCATACATGGATTACAAATGATGTGTTTAGACAAAAAGAGTTAAGAGGATTAATGTTACAAGCAATTAGTCCTGATTATTTATTTTATAAAATTGGTGAAAAGGGAACAGACTCTGTTTTTAAACGTGCGTTCTCCGTATTAATTCCGCCACTTATTTTATCTGTTCATGAAAGAGAACCACTGTTATCTGAAGAACAACTATACAGTGTGGCAGAACAAGTGCTGGAATATGTATATTTAGAAGAAGATGTAAGAGGATACATAGAAGGAAAAGGCTGGGCACACTCTACGGCGCATGCGGCTGATGCACTAGATGCGTTAGCACGTACAATACAAAATCGTGAGTTTTCATATGCAATATTAGCTGCTGTTCGTCAGAAGGTTCGATTAAGTGATTACGTGTATGTGCACTTTGAAGATGAGAGATTAGTAAAGCCAATTATGTCGTTACGCAACCAAAATATTTTAACTGGAGAAGAGTGGAGCAATTGGCTACATAGCATAGCAACTGTTGAAGACATCCGACATCCGCAGCATGCTATTTTAGTACAAAATATTAGAACTTTCTTAAGAAGTTTTTATTTCAGAGTTTTAGAGACAGAAGGTAGTACAGCCTTTACAGATGATATATTGGAAACTTTGAAGGATTTGCGTAGGTATTAAAAATGGTCCATTCTTAGAAACAATGAATAGATATTATTTTTGAAAATTTATTAGAAATTTATTTTTATATTGTACCCTTTCATTATAGGTTGAAAGGGGTGTCAAATGAAAAAATTATTAAAGTCAGTGAAAATAATATTTTTAATGAGTGTTAGTATGATTTTCTTTGGAACAGGCGTTGTATTTATATATCATAACTATCAATTAAAAATGGAATCGAAATTAATGAAGAATGAAGGCGAACTTGTTAATTTCAATAATAAAAAAGTGAATGTTTATAATGAGGGGAGCGGGGAGGATACGTTTGTATTTATGGCCGGATCTGGAATTGCCGCTCCTGTTTATGAATTGAAAGGCCTATATAGTGAATTTTCGAAAGAAAACAAGATTTCTGTAATTGAGAGAGCGGGTTATGGATACAGTGATGTTTTTCAAGATGATAGAGATATTGATACGATATTAGAACAAACGAGAGAAGCGCTTATACGAAGTGGAAATAAACCACCTTACATTTTAGTACCACACTCTCTATCGGGTATAGAGGCTATTTATTGGGCACAAAAATATCCAAGTGAAGTAAAAGGGATTATTGCGTTAGATATTGGTTTACCTAAACAGTACGTGACTAATAAAATAGGTATGGTTGATTCATTAAAAATAAAAGGGATGAATATTTTAACGAAAATTGGTTTTCAGAGATTAACTCCCTCTATTACTTATAATCCCGAAGTCATTCGTCAATCCTTTTTAAACGAACAGGAAAAAGATATTTATAAAGCGCTTACGTATAAGAGGGCTTTTAATGATGATATGAAGCAAGAACTTTTACAAAGCTACAATAACGGTAAAAAATCAAATTCTTTATCGATCCCAAAAGAAACACCTATGTTATTTATAGATGCGATTGCTAGGCAATATAAAGATTCGAAGTATACAAAGCAAAAAAACGAAGATTATAAGGAGTTTGCTAGCAAGTTATTAATAGCTGATGTAAAAATAATTGAAGGTACACATAGTATTTATTTATATGCTTCTGATGAAATATACAAAATTGCTATGGATTTTATTAAGAATAAAGTAGTGAAGAACTAAACAATTGTAACTTTAGCGATGAAAGGCTTACATAATGAAAGTATATAACATATTAATTGTTGAAGACGATTTGATTATAGGAGATTTATTACAAAAAATTTTACAGCGTGAGAAGTATAATGTGTGTTGGGAGAAAGAGGGAAGGAAAGTTCTTGATATAATTCATGAAATAGATTTAGTCGTAATGGATGTTATGTTACCAGGCGAAGATGGTTATCAAATTACAAAGAAAATAAAAAATCTAGGATTAAATATTCCAATTATATTTCTATCAGCAAGGAATGATATGGATAGTAAACTAAAAGGTTTGACCATTGGAGAAGAATACATGATAAAACCTTTTGACCCTAGAGAGTTGTTGTTAAGGATTCAGAAAATGTTAGATAATCAATATGGTACGTTCACGCAAATTAACCATTTATTTATAGATGCAGAATATAAAAGAGTTTTTATTAATGATTTGCGTAATGAAGTTGCTTTTACAGCAATTGAACGTAAAATATTCTTTTATTTATATGAAAATAGAGATAGAGTTTTATCTAAAGAACACTTCTATGATTACCTATGGCAACTCGAAGATAGAAATCAAAATATCATGAACGTACATATAAAGAAAATTAGAACCAAAATTGATGATAAAACAGGTGATATTATTCAGAACATATATGGAGAAGGGTATAGATTAAATACCTATATGAAGAAATGAACTTAAAGAAAAAATATCAGTTACTATTATTCTCCGCTATTATTAGCGTACCACTGTTATTGTTATCAATTAGTATCTTAGTATCAGTTATTTATAATGTTGTCTTTAAAACTAAAAATCAGAACATTCCTTTTCACGAATCCTATGCATATCCTACGATGTTAATCATATTTTTATTATCACTATTAATATTAGCTTTTGTATTTTCAAAATCGATTAACACAGTATTAAATAAAATTAATGTATTAAATCAAACGATTCGAGATTTAGCTAGTGATAAAAAAATCCCTAATATAATAAATGTTAAAAGCGATGATGAAATGGGAGAGCTGATTAAATCAGTGAACTTGCTTATAGAAAGAACAACTTATCGAGAATTAGAACTACAACAACAGGAACAAATAAAAAAGGAACTATTAAATAAATTACGGCATGATATTAATACACCCTTAACAGCGGTCAGATTACAATTATATTATTTAGAAGGTGAGTACAAGGATCAAGCACCAGTACTTGAATCAATGTATGAGCAGATACAATATATAAGTGATTTAACTAACGAATTTAATATTCAATCTACAGAAACCTTAGAGAATACTTATATTGTGAATGATGAAGTTAATATACATAATTTAATAGAAAATATGATTAAAAAATGGAGCTATTTGTATAGCATTCATAAAATTGAATTCGTATATAATCCACAAGATAAAGAGTTGATATGGAATAGTAATGAGTTATGGATGCAAAGGTTATTTGATAATGTTTTTCAAAATGTCCTTAAACATTCTAAAGCTAAAAGACTCAAAATTATTATAGATGAAGATATTGTTTCCTTTAGAGATAATGGGATTGGGTTTGATATAAATAGTAAAGGTACGGGACTTGGTTTGAAAAACATAGAAGATATAGCAAAGATGTTCGATATAAAATACACTTTACAATCAAATAGTGGGGGTACTATGTTTTCATTTGAAAATACTAAAGTTTAGAGCAAATTACATAAAACCAACACCTCCCAACCATACTAATAAAATGTGTTGGAGGTGAATGTTATGGACAAGAAAGACTTTGAAAAAGTTTATAATGAATACTTACATCAAGGAGAAGAGCAAGCTCAATTTGAAGTAGACAATGAAGTCAATTCAGGAGCAGAACAAATTGTTGCCGTTCGTAAAAATGATGATGGGGATTTAATAGCGTTTAAAACAAGTAGCGGAAGAGAGTTAGATTATATGGCTGCACTTAGTGAAGCGAAATCAGGGAAGTTAGCTCATGTGGACGTATTTCATAAGTATGGTAGAGATATTATACGTAGTGAACCTGATGGAATAAAGGAAAATAACTTAGATAATTTACCTTCATTTTAAAAGGGTAAACCTCAAGAAGAGAATGTTCATTTCGATATTCTCTTCTTTGTTTTGCGAAGTTTTCCTTGCAAATAGACGGTTCATTTTTAAAGTGCAATCATACTTTTAAAGAGCGCTCTAAATTTCTCTTTATCTTCTGCTGTAAATGGTTTTGGTCCCTTTGTACGCTTACCGCTTTTTCGAACCATTGCACTTAAATACCGTGTTTGTAACAATTGTTCAATGTTATCATTCGTATACTTATAGCCTTTATGGTGTAGCACGATACAGCCTTTTGCTAAAGCGAGCGAAGCAAGACCGTAATCTTGCGTTACGATTAAATCTTCTTTTTGAGCTAATTGCATAATTCGGTAATCTGCAGCATCTGCTCCGGAATCAACATAAATTGTTTCCACACCTTTAGGCTGCTGAGCATTAGAATAATGAGAAAAGCTAGTAACGAGGGTTACAGGGATTTCTGCATTCGTAGCTTCAAAAATAATTACATCTTTTACAGGACAAGCATCTGCATCAACGTAAATTTTCATTTTTACCACTCCTATAAAGTGAAACTTTAATCAGTGGGGGGATTCATCCTCCACTGATTATTAGTTGAACCAATCGGGCATTTACGGGCAGTTGATCTCCCACCTAACTTCTTTGTTACAGCTGAATTTTGAGCTGGGAGTTTTATTGCCCGTTAATGCGGGGTAACTAGGTTCGTGTTGATAATAATGGTAGATTTTTCTTTTGTCAAACGATAAAGCTTTATGTAAAGTCATTTTCCACAAATTAAAATAGCTTCTCGCAAACGAGAAATACCTTCCTCAATTTGATCAATATCCACTTTTCCATAAGATAAACGAATATAACCATCTTTCGCGCCGAAAATACTACCAGGCATAAATGCAATTTCTTGTTTTAAACTTTGCATAATAAGTTGTTTTTCGTTTATCGGTTCTTTTAATTTTCCCCATATGTATATACCGCCGGTCGGGTTTGAAAAAGAGATTTTATCGTGAAGTTGCTCATTTAAGGCGCGCACGATAACGTCTCTTTTTTCTGCTAATTGTTTTCGTAACGGTACGATATGAGATTGAAATGGTACTGTTTCGAAAAATTGTTGCATAAGCCACTGTGGGAAAATACTCATACCTAATTCCATTTGGTGTCTTGCGTCGGATAACCTTTCTACTACAGACTGCGGGGCGACAAGCCAGCCGACTCGTAAACCTGGTGCAATCATTTTAGATAAGGAATGTACATAAATGACAGTTCCGTTTTCATCAATAGATTTCAAAGTAGGGCAAGGTTGTTTTTTTTCTAGCGCAAGTAAACTGGACG
Source organism: Bacillus sp. AY3-1 (assembly GCF_008368785.1). Classification (NCBI taxonomy): domain Bacteria; kingdom Bacillati; phylum Bacillota; class Bacilli; order Caryophanales; family Bacillaceae; genus Bacillus; species Bacillus sp. AY3-1. The sequence continues at coordinate 395,598 of NZ_QORZ01000016.1, forward strand.
GATCATCTTCAACAATTGCAATTCGTAAGTCTGCGCAAAGTGATAACAGTTTTTTTCTACGGTTTGGATGCAGCATTGTTCCTGTAGGATTTTGGAAATTTGGATTTAAAAAGATCATTTTAATACGGTGTTTTCTATATAACTCTTGCACATCATCTGGATTAATACCGTGTTCATCGACAGGTAACGGGAAAATACGAATACCTGCTGATTGGAATAACGGTAAGGAATAACAGTGTGAAGGACTTTCGAAAGCAACTGCATCACCGGGATTTAATAAACATTGAACGATAAGGTGAAGTGCTTGCTGTGCGCCAGATGTAATCATAATGGATTGTTCAGTTGCTTCAACTTTTAAATATTCCTTCATATATTTTACGACCGCTTGTCTTAGCGGAAGATAGCCTTGCGGATGATCGTAACTTAATGAATGCGTTAACGGTTGTTCTCGTAAAATTGTTTGTAGTTGATCGTGAGGATAGAGGTTACAACCGAGCTCTCCATTTGCAAAATCTATAATGTTTTCATTTTGTTGTACTTCCGCCCGAATATGGCGAAGTAACGGCAAGTTTGGTAAAAAAGTGCCACCTTCTACGAAATTTCTCCAATTCGGCGTTAATGTTGGAGAAACGCCCCACATATGTGTACTTACACGTGTCCCTTTACCAGTCGTACTTTCTACAATTCCCATAGCGCGTAGCTCATTATAAGCAGTCGTTACTGTACTTCGGTTTACATTTAACTGTGTAGCTAATTTCCGTTCGGAAGGGAGGAAGCTACCTGGAGGAAGTTCTCCGTATGTAATACGTTTTTCAATAAAGTCAACAACTTGCTGATAAATAGGAATTTTACTGTCGTTATCTAGCTTCCATTCCATACAAACACCTCCGCATCTCTTATATACAATTAAGTATAACAAATTGGCTGGGTAAAAAAACAGCCAATTGGACGGTGTTATATCCAGCCAATTTTACTATGCTAAATATGGAAGGGGAGATTCGGATGAAACGATGGCAAATGGAATGGCTCCTAGTATCAGTAGCATTAGTATGGGGAGCAAATTATACAATTGGAAAATATGGCGTGGCATATATGTCATCCATTCAATTTAATAGTTTACGATTTTTAGTAGCATCTCCGGTATTATTACTTATTACATTTATGATGGAACGTTCATTACGTATTGAAAGAAAAGATTGGTTACGATTAGTAGCAGTCGGTATTGTTGGTACGGCGATGTATCAAACGATGTTTATGCTATCTGTGAAATATACTTCAGCAACGAACGCCTCATTATTAATTGCGATGTCACCTATATTTACAGGGATATTAGCAGTATTACACAAACAAGAACGTTTTTCGATGAAAGTACAAATTGGTTCAATAATAGCGTTTATTGGTGCAGCATTCGTTTTATTAACAGGACATACAGGAGGAGCTACTTATGAATATGCGTGGCTCGGAAATGTAATTGGATTAGTCGCAGCAATTGCGTGGGGATGGTATCCAATATTAGCGCAACCTCTTATTACAAAATACTCCGCAATGAGAGTCACATCATGGTCTACTTTAATTGGGATAGTACCACTTGTTATATACTGTTTATTCAACGTAAATTCTTTAACGTGGCCAGTAGATACGCCAAGCTGGGGATCACTAGCATATTCAATCATCTTTGCAACCATCTTCGGACTAGCAATGTGGTATGTCGGTATTAGTCAAATAGGTTCAACAAAAGTAATGGTTTATATGTATCTCGTACCATTATTCGCAGTTATCTTTGCAGCAGTAACAATTGGGGAGCAAATTAATATGATGCAACTCGTTGGCGGACTTATTATCTTTGTGGGTCTATATGTTGTAAAAAAAGGCGGAATGAAAAAGCCAGCTCTCAATTTGAAAAAAGTAAGTTAACAGTAAAAAGGATCTCTTTCATATAGAAGGAGATCCTTTTTGTTTTCGTAATAAAAGGGTTTGTTTAACAGCCCATTTTTGATGATCGTGAAGGAGAAGTTCGACAGCAAGTAAGGGAGACATCCACCTTAGAACATGATCATCCTCACAGTTTTCAGTTTGTTTCTGCACCATGTTCGCAATATAAAAGAACCCGTCATTTAAATAATATATATCTTCCTTTTCTGCATAAAAATATCGAGCCGCATTACCAATATATTGATCAATTTCAATTGCCCATCCTAATTCCTCTAGTAGTTCATGGTGCAAACACTCTTCTTTTGTTTCATTACCTTCCATACCACCACCAGGTAAAAAGTAACGGTCTCCTTTTTGGATAACAGCAATCATTGAAGAAGATGAATGGAAAATAATCGCATAACAACTAGGTCTTAATACATAATGAGCTGTAGATTTTTTCAAGCCAAACGTAAGTTTTGAAATCATAAAATACGACCTTTCTCTATAAAATACATAAAAGGAATATTAAGGTAAATGCAGAATGGTATAAGTATAATCTTAATAGATTGGAGTGGTAACAACATGATAAATCGAAAATGTTCAAGGTGTAAAGAGATAACAGGTACGCTGCACGGTGGTAAAAAAATTAAGGAATAATTTTTATGTGAGGACTGTTTGCAAAAAGGAATTGCGAACGGGGAAATCGAATTATCACAAGTGGAGCAAGAAAAAACTTCGTATCTTTCTATAAAAATATTAAAAATAATGAGTGTTATTTATTTAATAGTATCTATTATAACCCCTTTTTCTGCTGGAGCATTTATACAGGATCCAGGGCTTGGTGGAATATCCTTTTCAATAACAGGTGCAGTTGGTGTTATGATAATTGGATTGATATTCCAGTCTGTTCTTATATTTTGCGGGATATGCGTATTCATCCTATTAGTAGAAACAGTCATTAAAATATATGAAAAAATGAAGTGAGTGAGAGGGAGAAACATATGCGAGTTAGAAACATCCAAGGGGAAGATTATGTAAAGATTAATTCTGTTTTAAATGATTGGTGGGGCGGGAGAGATATGTCTGCTATGTTGCCAAAACTGTTCTTCGTTCACTTTCAAGAAACGAGTTTTATCATTGAAGAAGATGGCGAGACGTTAGGTTTTTTATGTGGATTTTTTTCACAAACATATAAAGATGAAGCATACGTTCATTTTATCGGTGTAAATCCGAAGTATAGAAGAAGAGGAATCGCATCGACATTGTATTCTTATTTCTTTGATGCCGCTCGTGCAAATAACCGTAAAGTTGTAAAAGCAATTACGTCACCAATTAACAAAAAGTCGATACAGTTTCATCAAGAAATCGGTTTTCGGATTGAGGCTGGGGATGATGAGGTAGAGGGTGTATCGGTACATACAAATTATGATGGGAACGGCGGTAGTAGAGTATTATTTTTAAAAAATGTATAAAAGTAGGCTAGCTTAACGTTAGCCTTTTTGTTGTGAGGAGATAATAATATGGAGAGTAAACAAAGTAGAAATGAATACATACGACGCATTTACAAAGTACAAGATTATATAGAATCACACATAGATGATTCACTTTCAATTGAAGAGCTGGCGGATGTAGCAGGATTTTCAAAGTTTCATTTTCATCGTATTTTTAAGGGGATAGTAGAGGAGCCATTATCACGGTATGTAAACCGATTAAAATTAGAAAGAGCAACAAATTTACTTACATACCGTTTGGATATGACAATTACACATATTGCGTATCACTTCGGATTCACAGATTCCGCAGTTTTCTCCCGTACATTTAAAAATTATTACGGAGTAAGTCCGTCGCAATATCGAAACGATAATAGCAAGAATTGCAAAGACGTAAGGAGAGCTTCTCAATACAATGAGTGTAAGAAGGTTCGAGGAAATGTTGAAATTGTAACAGTGGACGATATAAACGTCGCATACATAAGACATATCGGTACATATGAAGAGTTAACGATAGCTTTTCCAAAAATGATAGAGAAATTATTTCATTACGCAGCGGAGGAAAACTATTATGTATTTGAGAATACGAAAGTATTAACCATTTACCACGACCATCATGAATTTACTGAGGACAACCATTTAAGAACTAGTTTATGTATAACAATTCCGGATGAATCCGCAGTAGAAACGAGCGACATTGGAATAATGGTAATACCTTCTGGAAAGTATGCAGTAGGTCATTTTGAAATATTCCAAGATGAATATAAAGGAGCATGGGATTTCTTATACGGTGAGTGGCTTCCCAATAGCGGATATAAACCGAGAGATTCATATCCTTTTGAAATGTATAAAAATGACCCAAGGCAGCACCCAGAAAATAAACATATAGTTGATATATATGTACCTATCGAACCTTTTTAATCATGGGTTAAAGGGGAATGAATAATGAAAACTGCTGAAAAGTTAGATCAGATTATAAAAGAAGAATATGAAAATACTAATGGTATGTTAGTAGTACAGAAAGGTAATGCTATTTTTGAAAACTATTATAACGGTCACGGTCCAAATGATGCATTTCATATAGCGTCAGTTACAAAAACGATAATCTCTGCGTTAATTGGGATATGTATAGATAAGGGCTATATAAAAAACGTTGATCAAAAAATAATAGAATTTTTCCCAGACTATAATTGTAATTCATCTGAAATAACAGTGCGGTATCTACTTACTATGACAGCTCCATACCCTTATGCAGATTGGCAGGAACCGCTAGAAGAATTATGTACACAAGAGGATTGGGTACAGTATACACTTAATAGAATGGGGAATGGCGGAGAAATCGGATCTTTTAAATACTCATCTGCAGGAGCTCATGTACTATCAGCAATTATTACGAGCGCAACAGGAAAAGGTGCCCGTGAATTTGCGAATGAATACTTATTTCAGCCACTCGGCATGAGAGAAATTCCAAACTACAATATGAAAGCATTTGGATTTGATGACTTATTCGGAAAAGATGTAAAGGGATGGGTTCATGATCCAAATGGTATTTCGATAGGCGGCTGGGGACTAACGTTAACAGTTAAAGATATGGCTAAGTTTGGACAGCTATATTTGAATGAAGGTATTCATAATGGAAAACAAATACTATCAAAATCATGGATAAAAGGATCGACAACAATGAACCAAAATCAATATGGTTACTTATGGTGGTTACGAGAAGAGGATGGAATCTTTTCATACTGTGCAATGGGCGATGGTGGGAATGTGGTTTGCTGCGTACCAGAGAAGGAACTGGTGGTGGCGATTGCTTCTGAAGTCATACCGAATGCAGGGGATAGATGGAAGTTAATTAAAGAGTGCATATTTCCTTATTTAAAAGATTAATATGGTTATTTTTATAAAAATAAGAATGAAAGTTTTAGTTAAACTTGTTTTGTTCTTCATGATAGAAAAAAGTGTTGTATTAACTAAGTTGAGCAACTAAGATTAGAAAACTTCAACACCTATACGATTATTGAATAATTGCAAGGTGTTGAAGTACTTTATAATTTGTTTAGGTACTCTTAACTATTTTTTAACTTTTTGATGTATTAGATACATCATGCCAAACACAATTACCAGCAAGATAAATTTAATTAATTCCATTAGGCTAATATCCCATTTTGTTTCTACTCCATCTGTTAAATAAAATACATTGAACATGCCATGTAAAATTGCAGGTGTTATCACAGAACGGCTATACTCTCTCGTATACGTCAAAATTATAGATAAAATAAATAATAACGAGAGATAGCTTAATATACCTACAAACCATAATCCATAGTTTTTATAAAAGATTGATACTGGTAAATGCCATAAAGACCAAAGCGATGCAGTAATGATTGCTGTTTGTTTTAATGAATATTTTTTTCGTAAATGGTAATGAAAATTTCCACGCCATATGATTTCTTCTAAAAATGCAGACAAAGCAGCAATTGTAAGACCAATGAGTAGGAGAAATCCTAATTCATTACAATAATTAAATAAGAATTTTATATTATAAATATAAAAATAGAAATGCAGACATAGCCCTAGAAGTATTGGGAATAAAATGGAGAAAATCAAAGTTCTTATTTTTGGACGTGAAATTCCAAATGTATGAACTATTTTTTGTTTCTTATATAATTTCTGATATAAAATAGCAGCTAAAAGCGGAATAACCATCGTAAACCCTAAGTAATTACGACCATTTTCTATGTTCAGTAAGATGATATATACAAGCGATGTAAGGCAATACATACATAATGTTGAAAGATAAACTATGTTTCTATTTATATTTTTCACCTACTTACATGTATAAGTGATTAATCAAATATCCGATATTTTAATTATATATGAAATGGAAATTACATATGTTGAACTTGTAGAAAAAGTTAGACTAACCCCGTAACTTTACACAGCAAAAAATCGTTTAACAAAAGAAAGGATTTTCAATCACGAATGGGGGAGAACAATGAAGATTCTAATTCTAGGTGGTACACGATTTTTAGGAAGAGCTTTTGTAGAAGAGGCATTAAAAAGAGGGCATGAAGTTACATTATTTAATCGCGGAACGAATAAAGAAGTTTTTCCAGAAATAGAGCAGTTAATCGGTGACAGAAATAATGATGTTTCAAGTTTAGAAAATCGAAAATGGGACGTTGTCGTCGATACGTGTGGATTTTCTCCGCATCACATTAGAAATGTCGGAGAAGTGTTACGGGATAATATAAAGCACTATATATTCATTTCAAGTCTTTCCGTTTATAAAGATTGGATTCCGCATCATATAAAAGAAGATTATATATTACAACCCGAACCAACGGGCGATCAAATAAAGGCTGTGGAGAATGGTGAAGTTTCTCCTTATGAGTATTACGGTGCGCTGAAAGTATTGTGTGAAAAAGAAGCAGAGAAGTATTGGCCGGGGCGTGTTTTACACGTAAGAGCAGGACTCCTTTCAGGGATGTTTGATTATACAGATCGACTTCCATACTGGATTGGGCGTGTAGCAAAGGGAGGAGAAGTGTTAGTTCCAGGAAGAAAAGACCGTCCAGTGCAGATAGTTGATATAAAAGACGTCGCAAACTGGGGACTAAACATGGCAGAAAATAATAAAGTAGGTATATTCAATGTTACAGGTCCGAATTATGAATTGACGATGGAAGGGCTATTAAATACTTGTAAAAAGGTTACGAATAGTGATGCTGCATTCGTTTGGGTAGATGAATCATTTATGAATGAACATAAAGTACAGCCTTGGACAGAGATGCCACTATGGCTTCCAGAAACTTTTTCATTAGAAGGTGAGACGAAGCCGTGGAAGGGTGGTTTTTCTATGAGTATTGAGAGAGCTGTTAAAGCAGGACTTACTTTTAGAAGGTTAGAACATACAGTTACAGACGTGTATGAGTGGATGAAGAGTGTGGATGAATGGGAATTAAAAGCAGGTATTTCAGGCGAGAGGGAGAAGAGGTTGTTAGAAAAGTGGTATCAATAAATTTAGATGAGCCCTTTGAATATACTTGATTGCACATAAGGAGGAGAAAAGGTGATGTGGAAAAACACCATTCACAGTATCTCACCAAACTTAAGTTTGAAAAAACCAGCTACGAAGGATGAACTCGCTGAAGTTCACAAAAATTTGCAGGTGGAGTTACCAAATGATTTAAATCAATTATTACAGGAAACAAACGGTGTAGAAGGTGAATACGGGGATTTTATATGGTCTACTTCAAAAATTAAAACTGAAAATATGAATATGAGAAATATAGTTGATTTCAAGGATTTATATATGCCTTTTGACTGTTTATTATTTATTGCTGATGGCGGAAATGGTGATTTGTTTGGTTATTCCATTTTGAATGGAATCGTGCAAAGAGATGATATATATGTATGGAATCATGAAAATGATAGTAGAACTTGGGTTGCTCCTTCGTTAGAAACGTTTATGAAGTGGTGGGAAAGTGGGAAGATAAAAATTTAAACATAGTATCATGAAAAACGCCTTGTTACGAAAGAAACAAGGCGTTTTTGACAATCAACTAATCTACCAGTCTATCGGTTCTTCCCCGTACATGTCCCATAACTTAGGAAACATCTTTTTTAATCCTTCTTCGTCATCTTCATCCCAGTCTAACTTGATATCAACTTCCTCAGATTGTTCTTCTGTTTTAAACTCTTTTGCTTTCACACTATCAGTTGTGCCAATTTTTCTGTAAAACACAACGAAGTCTTTATCGTGTATTAGCTAGTAGCAAGACCTCCACCTCAAAATCCGGCTAATACAAGGAAGGCCCGTATAAATAAGTTGTATTAATTACATTATTAGATTGTGTTTGTAACTATATTTTGGAAATTTTCTGTTGATTTAAAATGTGCGATAGTATATATTGTATATAAAGTATATATACAATATTTTTCAAAAGAGGTATTTACATGCAAATCATTATTAAGAACACTTCAAAGGAACCCATTTACGAACAAATTGGACTCCAAATAAAAAAACTTATTTTACTAGGTGATTTAAAACAAGGAGATGCCCTTCCTTCAATGCGTCAGTTAGCAAAAGATTTACGAGTAAGTATTATTACAACGAAAAGAGCATATGAAGAACTGGAAAAAGACGGTTTTATTAATTCAATTGTCGGAAGAGGGTCCTTTGTAGCAGAACAAAACATTGAAACTATGAAAGAAGAAAAATTAAAAACAGTTGAAGAAAAGTTATGTGAAGCGATTCAAAATGCTAAGCAAATGGATGTTTCTTTAAATGAGCTAAAAGAAATGCTTACAATTTTATACGAGGAGGAAAACTCTTGGAAAACGTAATAGAACTTCAAAATGTCAGTAAATCTTTTAAAGGGTTTCAAATAAACAATTTTTCGATGGAAGTAAAAAAAGGATTTGTTACGGGTTTTATTGGAGGAAATGGATCAGGTAAATCTACAACGATTAAAATGATTATGAATCTAATAAACCCGGATAGTGGAAACGTCTCCTTATTTGGCATGAACTATTCGACTGATGCGAAACGAATTAAAGAAAGAATTGGCTTCGTTTATGACGATAATGTGTTTTACGATGAACTTACATTAAAGGAAATTACTAAAATTATTGCGCCTGCTTATAAAAAATGGGATTTTAACCAATTTACATATTATAAAGATCTGTTCGAATTACCATTAAATAAAAAAATGAAAACATTCTCCAAAGGAATGAAAATGAAAGCCTCTCTCGCAATTGCCCTTTCACATCATGCTGAACTAATTATTATGGATGAGCCTACTTCCGGACTCGATCCGGTATTTAGAAGAGAATTATTGGATGTTTTACAAAATATTATGCAGGATGGTGAGAAAACTATCTTTTTCTCATCTCATATTACAACGGATTTAGACCGCATTGCCGATTATATTACATTTATTCAAAATGGGAAGCATATTTTTACAAAAGATATTTATGCCATTGCAGAAGATTATATTTTGGTCAAAGGACCACTAGATATGTTAGATTTTGAAACTGAGCGTGAATTTATATCTGTATGTAAGGCAAATACAGGTTTCGAGGGATTGATTGAAAATGTAAATTCTATCGAAACTTTATTTAATAAAGAAGTGGTGATTGAAAAACCAAGTTTAGAGGATATTATGTATTTCATGAAAAAGGGGGAGTCAAGATGCTTAATTTAATTAAAAAGGATTTGATTTTACAAAAAAACTTTTTACCTGCTTATCTCTTATTTTTAGTTACCTATTTGTGGGCCGGCATGGATGTAGCATATGTCATAATCATTTGTAGTGCCGTTTTTGTAATTAACACATATCAATCTGATGATAAAGATAATGCTAATATTTTAGTGAATTCATTACCGTATACTAGGAAGGAAATTATAAGTTCAAAATACGTTGGAACCTTACTTTTTACAATAGTAATCATCCCATTTTGTTTAGTTGGAAAATATTTTATTTTAGACAGCATGGAATTTCAACTTTCCTTAGAAAGTTACATACTAGGCTTCTTGGCAGTCATGCTGATAACCGCATTTTACATCCCATTTTTTGTTGCATTTAAAGTGAAAACACTTGTACCAGTTTTTATATTTTTATCTATTGGAGTTATATATTTAATGCGAAATACTCCATATTTATTAAATAAATATGCTAATGGCGTACTGACCTTTTTAAAAGAGATTTCAGATTTGAAATTATTTCTTATATTTGCTGTCATAGCAGTGGGGTGCTATGGGGTTTCATGGATATTATCTATTCGTATCTATCAGAACAAGGCTCTTTAATAGCAAGTTCTAAAAGGAGGATCATTTAAATGACATCAAAAAAAGGGCGTCCTATTCGAATACGAAATTGGCTGAAAACTATTGGAGCATTTTTCGTTATGCAACTAATTTTTATCGTCCTTGATATGAATTCGTGGATACCGAACTTCAAGGAAGGAGGAGTTGGGGAGCGTCTCGTTAATGCAGAGTTCTTTACGGAATGGTTCGCTCCTTATAAAACAAAGCAATTTAACGTATTAACGGTAGTTATGGCTATTTTATTATTCCTAAATGTATTAACAAGTGCAATAAAAGACGCTTTTTCTAGAAAAAGAATTAATTAGCACATAAGTTGACCTTGCGTCTTTTTTAATAATGTCTTAACAATATTTAAAAACAACAGGGGAAAGATAAAAACTCCATTTATTGAAGTTTTACTTTATCTTTTATAATGATGCCTTAGTAATTATTTGATTTTTCAGTTTTGTATATTGACAATGTTTCCATTCGTCCCCCATAATGCTTCTCTAGTGTGTGCAGTGATTGTGACATATGTATTTATACTTGTGATGACAAATGATGCGTATTGTTTTTGAAAAGTTGTAAAATTATTGAATGGAATAGAAAAATTTAGTAATCTTATTTGTACAGCACATACATAATAGTTTTATAGCGATTTTTGAATGAAGTATAGGGGGCAATCGGTGTGGATCTAACATTTAAAGTTGAAGAAACATGTTTTAATTATCGCGTCGGAGCAATTTGTAAACACGATAATAAAATACTTATTCTGCAAGGTGACGGTGAAGATTTTTGGTACGTACCGGGCGGACGAGTGAAAATGCTAGAAAATAGTGAAGATGCGTTAAAACGAGAGCTTGCTGAAGAGTTAACGGTTCCTATCGAGATAAAGAGATTAATATGGTCAGTAGAAAATTTCTTTACACTTTCTGAACGAAAGTTTCATGAAATTAGTTTTTATTATGAAGTAGAGCTACATGAATTGCCTGCAAATGGAGCGGATCAATATATTTTGGAAGAAGAAGGTAGAACGTATTTCTTTAAGTGGGTGCCGGTAGAAGAGTTAGACACATACAACTTACAGCCAGCATTTATAAAAGAGAAAGTAAAGGATGTATTAGTTCATACAGAGCATATCGTTTTACAAAAGTAAATGCATGCGGAGGGGAAAACGGTGAAGGGGACTAAAAAAGAGATTCATGTAGACAGCAAAGTAATTCCATATACACATATCGAAAAAGGTTCCAGTACGGTTTGCTTTATGTTCTCAGGTTCAGGATACAATTACGATAAACCGTTATTTTATTATGCGACGATGCTTATGCTCGAAAATAAAATAGATGTAGTACATATTCATTATTCTTATGACGAACAAGTAATGAATAAACCAATGGAAGAAATAACAAAAAAAATGATGGATGATATTAATCCTGTAATGAAGGAAGTATTAAAAGGTGAGCAATACAATCATACGATGTTTTTAGGGAAGTCACTCGGAACCATTCCGATTGCAAATGATTTAATGAAGAGAGAAGATTTTTTACAGTCTAAAATGATACTACTTACACCTTTACTAACTTTTGATTCCATTTTTGAGTCGATTTTACATAGTCGTCACGAAGGGCTATTAGTAATTGGAGATAAAGATCACCAATATAATGCAGATCAAATCGATCAGTTACATAAGACGAATTTACAAATTGAAGTTGTCAAAAATGCAAATCATTCTGTAAATGTTGGAGAATATGAAACCGAGAATTCAATCGAAGCAATAGCAAAAATAATAGAAAAGCTTAAAGAAGTTGTTAGGACAAACTAACTTATCAATACATGCAAAAAGAGGTGCAATTTGCACCTCTTTTTTACTTAATAAGCCCTAAGCACATGAAGCAAATAATCCTTACGATTCAGCGGATTATAATCAACACGTTTTCGAGTAGAGAAGGGAGCCTTCAGTTCTTTGTAACCAGATGGCTTCGCTGTAAAAATGCCTTCTCCTTCAGTGAATGAATGAAGCATTCGTTTAAAATTCTCTGTTTTCGCAACAGGTAATGAGCCTGTTAACTCGTAAGAATCATTATTGAATATAGGATCTGCAAAAGCTGCTGGAATGGCAGCTAATTTATACATTGCGGTACTAATTGCACGTTCTGGTACAGTTAATTCAAATGCGTTTACTGGTTCATATACACATGTTTCAGCTTGCTTTAAAGCATCCATTAAAACGAGTGGTGTTAAATTTCTAAAGTCACTCGCTGTTGTAACAGGGCTTGCATAACCAGTATGTGTTAACGTGACGATAATGTCCGTAACTTCCCATCCGTACAAACCTTGTTTTAACGTTTGAAATACTGTATCTTCAATTGCTTTATGAAATGCTAAAGGCAGCGATCCAAGTTCAACGCCTAACTTATATGTTATGCCAGAATTCAGTTCACCACGTTCGATTTTAAAGCCAATTGTTGCGTAAAATGGATTCGTTTTTACACCCATTACTTCAACGCTATTACCTACGCCAATTGGCTTCTCAATACATACAACCCGCGTATTTGAGAAAGTCACCTGCAAATTATATTTCTCAAAAAGTGTTGTTTCAATTACTTCTTTTTGTACTTCCCCGAAAAGGCGAATATATAGTTCATTATGAATATCATCTTTCCACACTTTAATGAGCGGATCTTCTTCACATAGATCCATAAGTGCAGCGTATAGATCATGAATTCGTTCTTTTGGTACTGCTTCAATAGCAGCTTCCATTTGTGGTTCGGCAAAGTGAATGTCTTTTATATAATTCGTCCGTTCACCGATAATATCACCAATTTTAATATCATTCAGTCCCCACACTTTGCAAAATTCTCCGCTAGGAACTATAGAAGCTTGAATAGCATTTCCGTTATGAAACATGCACATTTTTTTAATCTTTTCCTTATGTGGTAGAGGCTCATGGCGCTGTATATCAACATAATTTCTAACGTGTAAGTTACCAGAAAAAACTCTTACATATGCAATCTTTTCCCCAGAAGGTTCACGTTCAATTTTAAACACAACACCAGATAATGTTTCATTTTCAGCAGGCTTATTAGCTGGAATTAGTTCTGAAATATTTTCGAGCAGTTCAGTTACACCTATACCTGTCATGGCTGAACCGAAAAAGATTGGGTACACATTTGCTTGCTGTATTTGTTTTTCGAGTTCTTCTCTTAATAATACGTCCGGTACGATTTCATCATTTACATATGACGCAAGTAACGATTCATTATATGGTGCTAACAGTTCCATACAATCGTCGTATGATTTGTAATCAATGATACGGGTTTCTTTCGTTCCTTCGTTTAGGACAGAATAGAAGGGGAATCCTTCATTTGAAAGAACCTCTTTTATTTGTTTCATAACTTTGTCAGTATTTGCGCCACTACGATCAATTTTATTAACGAATAAAATAGTCGGTATGTTTAGTTTCTGTAATGTTCGCATTAAAATTTTTGTTTGCGCTTGCACACCTTCAACGGCAGAAATAACTAAAATTGCACCGTCTAAAACACGGAATGAGCGCTCCACTTCAGCGATAAAATCAGCGTGTCCAGGTGTATCAATGACATTTACTTTTAAGTCATTGATACAGAAAGAGACGACAGATGCTTTAATCGTAATTCCGCGTTGTCTTTCTAATTCCATTGAGTCAGTTTGCGTATTACCACTATCTACTCGGCCAATTTCTTTAATCACATTTGTTTCATAAAGAATACGCTCAGTCAAACTCGTCTTGCCAGCGTCTACGTGCGCGACAATCCCTATATTTATTGTTGTCATATGTGAATAGCCTCATTTCATTTTCCATTTTTAATTCCTCATTTCTATTTGTGTATTGCCGCATCACAATCACTCTCCAGTCATTTAAATTAGTACTATTATAGTGCAATTAACATTATTTGTAACGCGACAAAGCGCCTTAATTTGGAAAAATATAAATGAAAACAAAATGCTTGCATTCTAAATCGATATAGATTATATTAATTGACATATCAACTATTGATACATCAAACGTTTTTATTTTAGATGTAAAGGAGGGGTAATTTGACAAGTTCATGCTCAAAAGAAGCGATTATTTTATATAAATTACACTTTCTAAATAAAGAAGTAAGTTCGAAGTTTGAAGGGTGTACGGGTATGAGCCAGTCTCGATTAGAGCTTATACTTCAGTTATATGAAGTAGGTGAAATTAGTCAAAAAGCACTTCAACAAGAAGTGAATATTGATAATGCTGCGATAACAAGGCATTTAAAGCAGCTTGAGGCAAATGAAATGATAGTAAGACGTAAAAATCCAGAAGATAACAGAATTACGTTAGTTTCTCTAACTGAAGAGGGACGAAATAAAATTCAGGCGTTTCAAGAGGAAAAAGAACGTTTTGCAGCTTCAGCATTTAAAGGATTAAGTGAAGAACAGTGCGATAATCTTTTAAATATGTTAAATCACATTCAAGAAAATATAAAAGAATTATAAAAAAGGGAGAATACAACTATGACTAACTCAGTAAAAACAAATGATTTTAACGAAATTTTAACAGGACGTCGTTCAATTCGTAAATATGACACATCAGTGAAAATTAGCAAAGAAGAAATGACAGAAATTCTTACAGAAGCAACACTTGCACCATCATCTGTAAACATGCAACCATGGAGATTTTTAGTAATTGAAAGTGACGAAGCGAAAGCAACACTTGCGCCACTAGCGAAATTCAATCAATCTCAAGTAGAAACATCTTCAGCAATGATTGCTGTATTTGGTGATTTAAACAACTTTGATAACGCAGAAGAAATTTACGGTACAGCTGTAGAGCGCGGACTTATGCCAGCAGAAGTAAAAGAAGATCAAATGAAAAAACTTTCAGCTTACTTCTCAATGGTTACACCAGAAGTCATGAAAGATACAGTACTAATTGACGGTGGTCTTGTAGCAATGCAATTTATGCTAGCAGCTCGTGCTCACGGTTATGACACTTGCCCAATTGGCGGATTTGAAAAAGACCAAATCGCAGAAGCATTCGGATTAGATAAAGAACGTCACGTACCAGTAATGTTAATTTCAATCGGAAAAGCTGCTGACAGTGGTTACCAATCAGTACGCCTTCCAATTGAAAAAGTTGCTGAGTGGAAGTAATTTCAAAGAAATAAGTGGAATATGAGAGGGGAAACACCATGATTATTATTCACGCAATATTTCAAGTAGATCCAGCAAAACAACAATCATTTTTAGAAGAAATTCGTCCGCTCATTCATAATTCAAGAGAAGAAAGTGGAAATGTATCTTATGACTTATATAAAGATACAGAAAAAGAAAATGTATATACAATGGTAGAAGTATGGAAAGATGAAGAGGCAGTTGCGGGTCATAATACGAGTGAACACTTCACATCTTTCGTTAGTAAAGCAGCACAGTATTTAACTGCTCCATTAGATATAAAAGCTTATAATGGAGAGTTAGTGAAATAATAAGGTAGAAAAGATGACTTTAGCGTATAGCTGAGGTCATCTTTTTTGTATAAGTAGAACCTACTTTTGACACAATTATGTTGAAATTATATTCAGTAATAGTGGTGAATTGTATGTTAAATTCGAACATTTCGTTTATTAGAATATTTTTCCATGGTATAATTTTCTTGAAAATATAAGGTAGAGAGGAGTAAGTGATGGGAGAATTTCAGAGTAATTTGCATAGGGCAACGCAACTTGCAACGAAAATGAGAAATGCTTCAGATAGAATGCAAAGTGCCACTAGTCGCTCTATAAATAAGGCAACGCGTACGACACTATCTGTGAACTCTAAAGCACAAGAAGCAAATCAACAAAATTTACAGATCACGACACAATTTTGCGCTGCTTTTCAACAAACGATTGATAATATCCATTCCGTAGCAAATGAATTTGAGAAAATGGATACCGGGCTTCAAAAGACTTTTCAATAATGTAACAGCCTACGTAAAGGGGAAAAGGTAGGGAGAAAAAATGAGTCAAGAAATTGAAACGAAAATCAGTCAATGTAATCAAAAATTACGAATTATATTTGAAGAACAAAATGAAAACCGAATGGCGCTGCAAAATCAAGAACGAGCTGAGGATAGTTTTCATGAATGGAAAAATAGAAATAATCGTTTATTTAACCGAATACTAGAAACTTGGTATGGTGACAAAGAATCATTTCACCTTTTTACGAATATGCGGCAAGAGATCGGGCAGTATGAAAGAAAACTTACATTCGAATTAGAAAACGAAAAAGAGACGTTGCTTAAAGAAAAATGGCATCTCAGTGAGAAAGAAAGCGACCTTTCCTATGAACAGCAGCAACTACAAAGGGAGGCCAATACATGAGTTTAAACATGTATTTGGGAGAAGTACAAAGTCAAACTCAAAGTATGAACGCTATATGTAATGCTACGATTGAAAGTATGGAACAAGCCATTCAATCTATTGATGCATTTGCGGTAGATACAGTACTACAAGGACAAACATACAGTAGTGCAAAAGCCTACCTTGTCCAAACATTTCGGCCATTAGCGCAAGGAATCATATGCTTATGTGAAGAATTAATTCGCCAAAACGAAGCATTTCCAAATGAGTTCCAAGCGAAAGTTGCTTCGACAGATGTGATCGAACAAGAAATAAGAGAACAAATACGGGGAATTAATCAATCGATTACAAGTATAGAAGCAATAGAAGTACTTACACCAATGCCCGGAGTAAGTGCGATTGTAACGGTATTAGGTGCAATGAGAAAAAAACTGGAAGAAAAACTTGAGCATTTATATGAATTCAATCATTCATCCAGCAACAACTACAGCACCGCTCTCCAATTAGCCGCTAGCATCACAGCCGGACTCGCTGAAGTGCAAAGCGGGAAAGGATTTAGTCCTGTGAGTGGGACGTTTAGTACACAAGGATTGAATATGGATTGGGTGAGTTCGATTCAGGGGATTATAGAAGAAACAGCTCGAAAAAACAATCAGTCAATTAAAGATATAGAAATAAATAACATAATTGAGGAGAAATCTCCGGTTAGAAATGCTTGGGACGATGCGACAGACAGTATAGTTGGCACGTTTGAAACAGCGAAAAAGATGTGGGAAGCTATTCAAAGAGGATCGGGGAAAGCTGTTGGTGATGAAATCGAGTCTGCAATAGCTTTAAGTAATATGGACATAGGAACTTTTATTAATGTAACCTATGCACTTTTCCATTTGGATGAAACTGCAAAAAATATGTGGCATGCATTTTCAAATAAAATAAAACGAGATATGATAGAGGGAGATGCAGAGAGTCGTACAGAATTGACGACCTATGGATTAACACAAATAGCTACCACAATATTAGGCGATAGGGGACTAAATAAAGTAGGCCATATCACAAAAGGAGCAAAAGCATCAAGTGGATTAAGTACATTTGCTAATGCAGTAAAACTAGCAAAAGAATTGAAGCCTACGCTTGAAATGTTACAATCATTTAAGAAAGAGGCTTCCTATGCATTCTCTAATGTTGGTGGAACTATTATAACCAAAATACCACAAGGCGAATTGATAGAAGCTTATTATAAGTTTGCGAAGTCTAAAGATGGTGGTAACGGTAAACCTAGCAGTAACAAAAATAAAACTGTAGATAATTTTGATGCAAAAACAGCTACCAATAAGCAAAAAGGTAATTATGGTGAAATAAAATCTAGTGACAATTTATTGAATAATCAAAGTTTAAAAGAAGCTGGATTTGATTTAAAGCCAGTCGGAAAAAGTGCACCAACAGGTATAAATGATAAAATAGTAAAAGGAATTGATGGATTATACGAAAATGCAAATCAAAATTCAAATATTAAATATGTTATTGATGAAGCAAAGTTTGGTAGTTCACAATTAGGAAAAACTAAAGATGGACGACAAATGTCAAATGATTGGTTGAATGGTGCGAAGACCCGAAAAAGTAGGATATTGAAGGCTGTTGATGGAGATGCAAAATTAGCATCAAAGATTACGAAAGCATTACAAGATCAGGAAGTTGAGAGAGTGTTATCAAAGGTTGATAGTAGTGGAAATGTGAAAACATTTAGAATAGATGCAAAGGGAGACATAATTGGAGAATGGCCATAATTTAAGGCACTAGGAGGAATTGAATAGTATGAGAGATCCTTTATGTATAGAAGAAAAATGTAGAGAAGGAATAGAATATAATAAAGAGTTTATTGAGGAAAATAGAGAGGAGATTAAAAGTTTTGAAGAAGATGAAAGGAATGGTATTCAAAGAAAGGCTAAAGATAATAAAAGTCTTATAGAAGGAAGGTATCTATTAAATTTTAATTATGAGTTAGAGGATATTAACGCAAAATATTCCCTAGGAGAAGCTATCCATACAATAGAAGGAGATTTTGACAACGCTCTTATTGATTTGGGGCATATAGGGGAAAGAGAAGTTGGATATTTAAATCTAATTTGGATGATATCTCTAGGAATTTTATTAGAGACGGAGAAAAAGAATCTTGTAAGTTTAGCTAAGCTAGTTGAGAAGGAAAATATGAATGACGCAGTAATTGATTTCCTCTTATGCGCTAGTGATATTGGATACACAAACATGACGAACAGATATTATAAAGAAAATCCATATGCAAAAACGAGAGAGATTATAGAACTTGCACAAATAGATAAAAAAGAAGCGTCTAAAAGATTACAAACGTACATGGAGAAAGAATGGTTTAGAGGCCATTATGATTATGAATGGAAAAATGCGCATAAAGAACCTGGATATGTAGGATATTGGAGTTTTGAAACGGCAGCGCTTACAAAAATTTTGGAACTGGATGATACAAGTTTAAAAGATAATAACCATTATCCATATGATTTGGCACATTATAAAAATGAAATGAAATTCAAGCATATAGACCTAAGTGAATATCACTATGAAGATGAGACAGAAGAAATTGAGGAAATAGTAGAAGGAATTGAACATAATCCTGCATTGGAAAATATTATTCCTCCAAAATGGCATTCGTTGGTCAATGAATTAATACATGATTATAAGAATATGGATGATAGTAGTTTTTATGAAAAATACAAAAAAACGATAGGAATAGGTCAAGTATGGTTTTTACCACAAGAGTATGAAGAAGAAAATGAGCAAAAAAATCTATTAGGAAGTTTAATTGTGTTTGCCCTGACAGTAAGAGATTATATATTACAATTGGATTATAAAGAGGATTTAGAGGACTACATTGATAATCTTAAAAATTTCTGGAATGTTTCAGAAACAAAGTTAGTTCAATTTATATTAGAAAATGATCAAAATTATTATGCATGGGTACCAAAAGAAGTAAATATCCCAAATATGTATGAAGTGAAGATAGAGAGTGTCGATGTAGAGGAAGTTCTATAACGAACAAATCGAAATATACGCATCATGAGTAACGTTAAAAAACTAATTTATACGTAATTTAATGAATGAAGAATTTAAAAATAGTGGTAGTTTGGAGAATCCAACTAGCACTATTTTTGTGTTTGCGAATGGTTCTGTAAATTAAGTAGAGTATTTCAGAGTATATATATTATGTAGGAGAAGTAAATAAGTTAAAGGCGCTAAATAAAATCGGTCATATCGCAAAGACATCAAGTGGAGTAAGTACAATTGCTAATGCAATAACACTAGCAAAAGAATTGAAGCCTACGCTTGAAATGTTACAATCATTTAAGAGAAATGCTTCCTATGCATTCTCTAGTGTTGGTGGAACTATTGTAACCAAAATACCTCAAGGCGAATTAATAGAAGCTTATTATAAGTTTGCGAAGTCTAAAGATGGTGGTAAGGGCACGGATAAGACTACAGAACCATACGATATAGTACCGTATAGGCCAAGCAATTCACCATTAGAAAATCATCATGGAGTTATGGATGTATGGGCTAAACATAATGTCCCTGATTATGTTAGTAGAGGGGCGAATACTCCAACTATAGCTTTAACTAAAGAGCAACACAATGCTACTAAAGCTGTTTATAGACAATGGCTCTTTGAAAAAACAGGGAAAAAAGTTGGAGGTAAAGTAGATTGGAAATCTGTTTCACCAAAAGAAATACAAGAATTGACGGGAAAAATGTTTGATGCTGCGAATGTACCACGTTTAGCTAGACAAGAGTAATATAGGGCCTTTAATCAATATAATTTTAGGGAGTAATTTAGATGGAAAATATTAATCAGTTGATTAAAAAAGTAAAATCATTACCTAATTGTCGAGTTCAGGAGCCTACAGAATTACCGATAATTGATAAGAATAAGCATATGCTACCAGGTGATTTAAAAGAATTTTATAGTCTTTGTGGTGGTCTCACTTTATTTAAAAATGAGGAATATTCTATTCATATTGTTACCCCAGAGGAGTTTATTTTGGCTAATCCCGTAATTGTAGGAGAGTTATGTGAAGAAGATATTTCATCAAATTGGTATATTATATGCAATGATAGTAAGGGTGAATATTTAACAATAGATCTTAGTGAAGAGAGATTAGGTAGATGTTATGATAGTTTCTTTGATCGACATGGAATAGTTGGGGAGACGCAAATTATCGCAACTTCATTCACTGAATTACTTGAAAAACTTATTAAGAACAATGGACAATATTGGTATTGGCTAAAGAGTGAATTTGAATCACTTGGAGATGCTTATGATGATCAAGAGTGAAAAAGAGAGTCTTTAAGTGGGATAAGAAAGTGAAAGGGTGTTTGAAAGTCAGTACTCCATGATGGTTGAACCATCATGGAGTACTATGTACAATGATAGAAAAGAAAAAGAAGTACGAGCTTAGGCAAGATGATATTTTACTGAGGGATGAATACAAACAGATGGAATGTATATTAAACTAATGAACTCGTACAAATTCGTAAGTTTTAACGTAGTAGTTGGCACGACATAGAAAAAGTGTCATACTGTTACTACAAAACTTACAAATTTATGCTACTTAAAAACAGATGAACTTAAAGCACTTGTCGCCTATGGGAAACAAGTGCTTTTTATTTTAAGATTACGAGGTACGGGTAATGGCTTACCTTCGTATGAAAAGAAGTCCGTATCTATAGGAACTTACAAAGAATTACATGGATTTCTAGTTAAAGTATAGCCGTGTGCTCAAGAGAAACATATTCCTAATAAGCCAAATTACAAACAATAATTAGCAAATGGAAAAAATAAGAGCATTTTCTATGGTGATAATAAAATAGCACAAGAATTGCTTGATAAGTTTGCAGGAAAAGGAACCACTGTTACCAAAAATAAAGAAAGAGTGGACTTTGGTGAACCAATAGGTAAATACTATGACACTGTGACCGGACAATATATAGAGACTAATAGAGGAATGATACATTATGGAAAAGATGGTGCCCATATAGTACCAGTAAAACCATAAGAATAAAATTAAGAAAGAGGATGTCTATGGAAGCAGATTCTTTATTTAAAACATTAACAGAGCATGAAGGTGTAGAAATCATATTAGAGTGGAACAGTGGGTTGAGAATTGTAGGTAAAACAGACACATTTTATGAGACGGACAATGGATTAGATGATGATGACCCCGCATACGCAGAATATTATGCAACTGCATTTCAAGTAAATCATATTTTATCTCAACCTTCTACTAACGAAGGTATTGTATATAATTGGTTGAAACAAGAAAAAAGTTCATTGGTTGAAATTTCTCTCTATGATGATCCGCCAAGTGCAGTGTTTTTAACTGACGGAAAAAGAGTATGGGAAAGAGAAATCTGTAGATAGGGGTTAGGGTTGGAGTTATAAAAACAAATGGAGAGATAGGGACTATTTTTCCAGATGCTACTAAACAACCGTAGATAGA
This sequence comes from Bacillus sp. AY3-1, assembly GCF_008368785.1. NCBI lineage: Bacteria > Bacillati > Bacillota > Bacilli > Caryophanales > Bacillaceae > Bacillus > Bacillus sp. AY3-1. Next base: position 417,685 of record NZ_QORZ01000016.1, read on the forward strand.
GTTTGGAGGATTAATATGGATATAGCAAATAAAATGGAAGTTATATTAAATGAAAGAAAAAAATTAAATTTAAATGATGACTATGGGATACAAAAAAGTTGGAATGAAATAATAGAAGTTCTTTCAGAAAATGAGGGAAATACTATAAGATATTTAGAGAACTGTAGTAAAGAAGAGTTATATTGGATTAGTGAAGTTTTTGAAGATATAGTAGAAATTTTACAAAGTAAAGAACTAATTAATTGTTTAAGAAAATTAGATGGAAAATTTCCAGAATTAGAAATGACAAATGATATTGATATTGCAGAAAGTTATATAGAAAATCCTTAAATTAAAGGAATAGTTGGTGTACTTAAGCATAGAAAGTTCATATTATAAATTTAAAACTTACAAATTTATTCTATTTAAAAAAGTTGAACTTAAAGCACTTGATTGTCGACTAAAGGCAACAAGTTCTTTTTATTTAGGGTATGTTTCAAGTTGGTAAAGTAGCAGAGAGCGTTGCGTTGCTAGAAACTTAAATGAAAATCAATTAAAAGTTGTAGAAGACAAGACAAATATCTTAAAAAATAAGCAAAAAGGTAATTATGGTGAAATAAAATCTAGTGACAATTTATTGAATAATCAAAGTTTAAAAGAAGCTGGATTTGATTTAAAGCCAGTCGGAAAAAGTGCACCATCAGGCATAAATGATAAAATAGTAAAAGGGATTGATGGATTATACGAAAATGCAAATCCAAATTCAAATATTAAATATGTTATTGATGAAGCAAAGTTTGGTAGTTCACAATTAGGAAAAACTAAAGATGGACGACAAATGTCAGATGGTTGGTTGACAGGTGTGAATACTGAAAAAAGTAGAATATTGAAAGCTGTTGATGGAGATAACAAATTAGCAGATAAGATTACAAAAGCGTTGGAGAGAGATAAGGTAGAAAGAGTATTATCAAAAGTCGATAGTAGCGGAAAGGTTAAAACATTTAAGATAGATGCAAAGGGTAACATCGTTGGAGAATGGCCATAATTTAGAAGCTAGGAGGAATTGAATGGTATGAGAGATTATTTATGTATAGAAGAAAAGTGTAGAGAAGGAATTGAATATCATAAAGAGTTTATAGAGGAAAATAGAAAAGATATTAAAAGTTTAGAAGAAGATACTAAAAATGGAATTCAAAGATATTCTAAAGATAATAAGAGTATTATAGAAGGGACATATCTAGCCAATTTTAGATATGAGATGGAGGATATTAGGGCAAAGTATTCTTTAGGGGAAGATGTTAGTGTAATAGAAGAAGATTTTCATAATGCAATTTATGATTTAGAGAATACAGGAAGTAGGGAAATTGGATATTTAAGTCTGATTTGGATAATTTCTTTAGGAATTTTGTTAGAAACGGATAAAAAGAATATAGAAAGATTAAAAAAGATAGTTGATACAAAAAATATGAATGACGCAGTAATTGATTTCCTCTTATGCGCTAGTGATATTGGATACACAAACATGACGAACAGATATTATAAAGAAAATCCATATGCAAAAACGAGAGAGATTATAGAACTTGCACAAATAGATAAAAAAGAAGCATCTAAAAGATTACAAACGTATATGGAGAAAGAATGGTTTAAAGGTCATTATGATTATGAGTGGAAAAATGCGCATAAAGAACCTGGATATGTAGGATATTGGAGCTTTGAAACGGCAGCGCTTGCGAAAATTTTGGAACTGGATGATATAAGTTTAAAAGATAATAATCATTATCCATATGATTTGGCGCATTATAAAAAATCAATGAAATTCAAACATATCAATTTAAATGAATATTTAGTTCGTACTTCCATAGAACAGGAAGAAGAAAAAGAGTGGCAAGAAGGAATTGAACATAATCCTGTATTGGAAAACATTATTCCGCCAAAATGGCATTCATTGGTCAATGAATTGATTCATGACTATGATAATATGGACGATAGTAGTTTTTATGAAAAATACAAAAAAACGATAGGAATAGGTCAAGTGTGGTTCTTACCACAAGAGTATGAAGAAGAAAATGAGCAAAAAAACCTATTAGGAAGTTTAATTGTGTTTGCCCTGACGGTAAGAGATTATATATTACAATTGGACTATAAAGAAGATTTAGAGGACTACATCGATAATCTTAAAAATTTCTGGAATGTTTCAGAAACAAAGTTAGTTCAATTTATGTTAGAGAATGATCAAAATTATTATGCATGGGTACCGAAAGAAGTAAATATCCCAAATATGTATGAAGTGAAGATAGAGAGTGTTGATGTAGAGGAAGTTTTATAACGAATAAATTGAAATGGTTGTCATCATATGTAATGTTAGAATACATTTTACTAGTTAATTGAAAGCTATGCATGCGTTGGAGAAAAAAGAGCGTATAGTTACTAAAAAGTAGAGGGAAAGAAGGCTGTTGAATTGAGATTGGCAGATTTTATTGAACTAGATAAAAATGAAGTAATTCACTTTGATATTAAAAATCTTTCACCATCATTTGAAGTGCAAAAAGAATTACATCCTGTAAAAAAATTTATTTTGTACAAAAAAGATTATCAAGAAAGAATTTTAAACAGAGTAAAAGAAAAATTTGACTGTGATAGATGTGATCTTGTTTTAGATATATATTCTAAAATATATGTAAATAAAAACTTGAACAATGTAGATTTAGATACTATGAATTCTTTTTATCAAACGTACCGGCTTTTATTGCTATCAAGTGATAAGTCATTTTGGGAAAATGATTTTAATACATTCTGTAATAATCGTGGTGTGAAGCCTAAATCAATTAAAAAAAATGCCTTAAAGCTGTTAAGGTATGAATGGTTATTGTCTGAAAAAGTGTTTAATCATTATGAAAATATCAATAATCATCCCGATGTTATGCGTTTTGCTACAGTGACACATACAATAGGAAATATGACATTATTGCCTAAAGGATTTAACGTTGGGCGTGCTATTGCAACTAGAGATTATTGGGATTTAACATTAATGTCACTACAAAGTTTTTTAGGACGTTCTTTCGATACTTTCGTAACAGATTATTATATGCAAGACTTTATTGATGATAAACTAGAGTTATGGGAAGGGCATTCTTTTGAATATCCATTGCCAAATTCATTTAATAAATTAAAGGCTCACAAACTATCGGAAATTGAAAAAAATCAAATTGTTCAAAGTCGAATTTTTGAATTTATGGGAAATGCCAATAATAAGATCGAGAAACGTTCTGAACGATTATATAAAGCGTTACTAGTTAAATAGAAGGAGAATTTAAATAGAGGGACAATTAATAAAATTTAAAGATAAGATTGTGATAGCGAAAAATGTGTTTCAACAAGAAGAGGTGTATTTACAAAGATCTAGTGGTTGTGATGAAGGTGATTCAGGTTGGTATATAGGTCCTATCAATGAAGAAGGATCAGGAGAATTGGAAATCATATACGCCTACGAATTATTAAAAATGAAACCTGCAATTATTCAAGTGCTAGCCTTACCGTATAATTATTTAGTAGTATTTGAGAAGGACGAAATGAAAGCGATTTTAAATGAATGTGATGTTGATATTTGGGGTGACATAGATAAGAAATGAAGTGAATATAACGCAAAAGTTTCATGGAGGATTAGAAAATGAATGTTGAAATGAAACCTGAAATTAAAGAAGTTCTGAAAAAAATTAAATTTGTAGATAGATATAAAAAATTGTCTGGAAACTGTAGCTCAAATCTTAATGAACTAAATGATAGACTTGAGGATTATTATATTGAAAAGGTAAATGAAATATTTATAAGGTTGGGATATGCAGCAACTTTTGATAAAAAGGAGAAATTTTTTAAGGTAGGTGTTCTGGATCATTCTCCAAATTATATGACATGGTTTAATATAAATTTAGAACATGGAATGACAGAGTTTGTATGGGTTGTATATCATAATAATGAAGTAAGGCTAGGTAGTCCTTGGAGTGTGTATTCAAGGTTATTGATGAATGCAAGTGAAAGAATAAAAACGCCAGTATATCGAAACTATATGGAGTTAGAGGAAATATTAAAAGAGGCATTTTTAATGTATGATGATTTTAAAAGTGAAATAAGTAATTTGTATAGTAAAACCCACAATTGAAAGTAGTGAGTAATAATATACTGTAAATTATTATACATAAGTGATTAATATGCTCAAAACATAATTAGTTTGTATTGAGCGTATTTTTAAGAGGTTTATAAGGTAGGGACTATTAACTATGAAAATTTATTATTGTGACGAGTGGTCAGATATTAGAAAGAAACCTTGGAATATGATTGATGAGTGTAAAGCATATTTGTGTCATCAAAATAACGAACCATATACGGCCTTGTTAATTGAAGGTGAAAGGATTAAGTATGTTATTAATATTACAAAAGATTGGATTTCAGTTGGGTTTTATGATGAATTAGTTCGTAAGTATTTAAATTATGATTTTGAAGTTATAAATGATAATAGAATTTTCTTAAGAACAGCTATGTATTGGGAATATAATGATACGAATGAAAAAGAAAAAACTAGCATGATTTTCAATTTCCACGAAAATGGTTATACAGTAATGGAAAAGGTGGATGTGAATAGAGGGTTAGTTGAGGAACGAGAGAATCATGATGATCTTGAAAATAAATGGGATGTGTTTCCTAATTTTGGTCATTATATTCATTTGTGCAGAGAGGAAAGATAATGTATTTATATAAGGTGTCAAATGCCCAATATGAAAATCACGTGAGTTAAGCACTTCATTGTCAACAGAGGACAATAGGTGCTTTTTTTACGTGGAGTAAAGTAAAAATATAAGTTTGCTTGTTGCTCTGTTTCAACTTTATGTCATATGTTATAATTTGGAAAGTATATATTCTTAATTTTTAGAAAATTCAAAGGTGGTAGGTTACTATATGAGTACATTAAAGAAAATTACTAACAATATTTCGAAGGTTATTATAGGTAAGGATGAAGCGATTGAACTTGTAGCTATAGCTCTTATAGCAAGAGGACACATTTTATTAGAGGATGTACCGGGGACTGGAAAAACAACATTAGCGAAAAGTTTGGCTAAAAGTGTGGACGCTAAATTTCAAAGAATACAATTTACAGCGGATACTTTGCCTGGAGATGTTATCGGTCTCGAATATTTTGATGTGAAGGAATCCGAATTTAAAACGAGGTTAGGGCCTATTTTTGCCAATATAGTAGTAGTGGATGAAATAAATCGTGCTGTACCGAGAACGCAATCTTCGTTACTGGAAGTGATGGAAGAACGTACTGTGACTATTGCGAAACAGACTCATTCATTACCAGAACCTTTTTTAGTTATAGCAACGCAAAATCCACTCGAATCAGCGGGCACATTTCCGTTACCTGATGCTCAGTTAGATCGATTTTTACTTACAATACGCCAAGGATATCCTACGAGAGAAGCTGAAAAGGAAATGATGAATCGGTTTCAAATGAATGATCCGTTAGAAACGTTACATTCTATTATTTCAAGTGAAGAAATTATTACGGTGCAAAAGCGTGCAAGAGAAGTGTTAGTAGGAAATGATGTGCAAGATTATCTACTTGAAATTATTGAGACAACGCGTAAACATGAGTTAATTGAAATTGGTGTAAGTCCGCGTGGGACGTTGGCATTTATGAGAGCAATTCAAGCACGGGCAATATTAAATGAAAGAGAGTATTGTACGCCAGATGATATTAAGACGCTTGCTGCATCCGTTTGCGCTCATCGTTTAACGTTAACGATTGAGGGGGAGATGAAAACGACGAAAGAACAAATCATGAAAGAAATTCTTCATACAATTAATGTACCAGTGGAGAATGTACAATGAATCAACAACTTGTGTATACACCGTTAGCGGAGCCTTTCGTAATTGGAGTTATGTCAGTTGTAGCCGTTATTTTATGTGTATTTTCAAGTAATCTACTGTTTTTATCTCTCGTATTTTTGTATGTAATTTTAATAGGTGCTATGCATGTATATATACGTAAAGTATCTCGTGTTGAATGGGAATATAGCCAAGGAAATTCAAACATTTTTATAGGTGAAACGAATGTGTGCAAAATGAAAATTTCAAACAAGTCGTTATTCCCTATTTTCAATATCGTATTTCGATTTAAATGTGAAAATAAGTTAACTTGGAATCATGATGAAATAAACAAAAATCATAGTACAGGTTCAAATTATTATATAAGTTTTAATATAAAAGGAAGAGATTCGGTTTCATTTGATTTGCAAGCTGTAGCTGTAAAAAGAGGAATTGCGAAATGGGAAGAAGTTGAAATTGTCATTACGGATCCTTTTGGATTCATAACGAACCATATAACGTATAAACAAGTTGAAACGCCGTCTTATTTAGTTTTACCAGCTGTTCCGAAAATACAAGTTCCTGAATTGCAAGAATGGTCACGAGGGTTTCGAAAAGCGATGTCATCACCCTTATATGATGAAACGAAAGTAATGGGAGTGAAGTCGTATGAAAATGAAGATTTTCGTTCTATCCACTGGAGTGCGACAGCGAAAACAGGGGTGATAACTGCGAAAAAGTACGAGCGAACACAATCAGATAAATATGCGATATATCTCAACTTGCAAAATAAAAGTGGCATTTCTTTGAGAAATGATACAGAGGAACTAATTGAATTAACGGCAGGCATATGTAAACAATTGCTCATACAAAACTGTTCATTTGAAGTATGGATCAATAGCGTAAAAGATAATGGATTATTGCATATAAAGAACGGTCATAATCGGAAACATTTGCAAAATGTATTAAAAGTACTTGCCTCAATATCGGACCAAGATACGCCTGTATCTTCTACTTATTTTTACACAGCAGGTTTTCGTCGTAAAGAATTGGATGCAGTTCCTTTAATTCTTGGTACTTCCCCAAGGAAATACAGCAGAACGAATAAATGGGTTGTAATTAAAGAATAAGAAGGGGTTTATGTCATGGCTAATAAAGGGCGACATATGAAAGTGAAATTATGGAGTGTAAGAGCTTTAATCATACTTTTTTTTACGATTAGTGCAATAACTTTATCACAAGGTGTAGTGTATGTACAAGATATAGTAAAAGAGCGTTTTTTTAGTGAAAAGAAACCTGAAAAAATTTATAAGGAAACGATAGACACCGAAAAGGTTGAAGATTATGGAACACCTTTGGAAGAGGAAAAAGTGGGAGATAATGGTGAAAGAACAACAACGGGTAAAAAATTTAAAGGATTCGAAAAGAAAAGTTCATGGGGAGACATATTCTCTGTTCTTTCAAATGCATGGATTAGTGTCGTTTTTTATGTAATTATTGCAGTGGTTATTCTATATGCTTTTTATAAATTAATGAGGAAAAAGGTAATGAAGTCAGAAATAGAACAGGATAAAAAATCGATAACAAAAGAAAATACGGATAGAACCGAAAAGAACAAGAAAGTGAAGCATCAGTTTGAACAGCCGTTACCTAAAGATACGATAAGGAAAACGTTAGTTGAATGGGAAAGGGCTTTACCATTTCACGAACAGAGAAGGTCCTATGAAACGATGCAACAATGGTTAACGAGAATTTGTAGAACGAGAGATATTATTCCGATATATGAGTCTGTCCGTTATGGAGAAAAGACGTATACAGAGTTAGATATAGAGGAGACTGTACGATGGACAGAGCGAGACGGGAAAGGGTGACGTTAATATAAGTAAATAAAATTAACTGTAAATTAATTTTATTTACTTATATTTAATTATATGATAATGTATACTTACTTTTTTATATCGATACCAATGGAAAAGGGTTGCCTTAGTAGAGTATTGTTCGTTACATTTTTCGTGAGGTTATCTTCATTTTATCAATATAGAATGAAAAAGAGATAAAACAATTACGAGTAGCATGTAAATAATAAGTTATTATTTATTTTTAAATTTTTGTAAGGGTGTGAAAATAGAATGAAACCGGTATTGAAAAACATACTCCTTTCCTTTATTTTTTCTGCAGCAGGGATGTGTTGGTTTCTGTTTATGGTAGTTAGAGGTGGCGGAGACTGGTTATTGTCTTGGGTAGGTGTATTCATGGCATTTTTATCTTTATATACGTTAATAGATTTATATTGTAAGTATACATACGATAAAAAAACGAGTAAATTGTTTATCAAAGCAACAGTTACTACTTTTAGTTTTGCAGTATTGGGAATCACCTTTGGTATTGTACACGAGTTATTACAGCCATGGAGTCTCAGTTTAATGGTTTGGTATTGGTCGTTAGTGTTACTTTTATTTGTAACGACCATAATATTATTAGTTTTTGTAGTATTTGTTAATCGTAAAAATTATAATATTCCTGGGACATATAGAATGCTTATACTGCTTAATCTATTTCTTACGTTAGGGCCAGTACTATGGCCACTACTTCTTACTATTATCGGAAATGGTATGAACGCTAGTGCAGGATGGTAAAAGTTAATAGAGTGCTTAAAAGAACGTGTTTATAAATGAAACACGTTCTTTTTTTATTTCCATACATAATTTTTTCTCATCTGGTCGCCAAATTTTGAAAGTAAGTATTTCGTAAGGAATGGATAAGAAAAAAGAGAGTTTTATCATTTAGGATGAAAGTATAGCTTGAATCAATACGATATGAATAGAGGAGAGAAAGCCTTATGAAAAAATGTTATTCCCTTAAGTTAGCAAGTTTGACAGTTTTATTAGCGGGTACTACTTTATTCACACCAGGTTTTACTGTGAAAGCAGAGTCTACTCAAAATATTTCTAGTTCGTCAGAAGCACATGATCAAAAGAATCGGAATGGCTGGAAACAAGTAATGCAGGAAACGGTACAGCTTGGCACACCAGGTATATTAGCTAAGGCTTTTAACAACGGAAAAACTAGTAGCTACACTGCTGGCGTGGCGGATTTAAGTACAAAGAAATCGATGAAATCGGATTATCGTTTTCGAATTGGTAGTGTGACCAAGACTTTTACTGCTACGACTGTTCTTCAATTAGTAGGAGAAAATCGTGTGCAACTTGACGATCCAATTGAAAAGTGGCTACCAGGTCTCATTCAAGGAAATGGGTATGATGGCAATCAAATTACGATACGTCAACTTTTGAATCATACGAGTGGTATAGCTGAATACTTAAAATCAAAAGACGCTGACATAATGAATTCGAAGAAAACGTATGCAGCAGAAGAAATAGTAAAGATAGGACTTGCTCTACCTCCAGATTTTTCGCCAGGTAAAGGTTGGTCGTATTCAAACACAGGATACGTAATACTAGGAATGATAATTGAAAAAATAACTGGTAATAGTTATGCAGAAGAAATCGAAAAGCGCATTATTGAGCCTTTGGACTTATCAAATACGTTTTTACCAGGTAATTCACCCGTCATCCCAGGAAAGAATCATGCTCGAGGGTATATGAAAATTGACGAAACAAGTGAATTGAAAGACATGACGTATTATAATCCGAGTTTAGCTAATTCAGCGGGAGATATGATTTCAGATGCGGACGATTTAAATAAGTTCTTTTCATCTTTACTTGGTGGCAAGTTACTAAAGGAAACTCAGCTAAAAGAAATGTTGACAACAGTTCCTACAGAAAGAGAAGACATTGGTCATGGATATGGTCTTGGGATCTATGAAACTAAACTTCCAAACGGTGCATCAGTTTGGGGGCATACAGGAGGAATTCCTGGATTTACTACTTTTGCTGGTGGAGTAATGGGTGGCAAACATACATTGGCTGTCAGTACTAATTCTTTAGGTGTGATTGATATTGGTACACAGTTTAATAAAATGATGCAAATTGAATTTAAGAAATAGATGAATAGAATGTGAATAGGCTCCTGCTTTAAAGGACAGTATTAGCATTCCTAGAATGACATCAAGTGTATTTCAATCGTATAGTTTAGTATAAAAAAGGATGTCGGTTACACGACATCCTTTTTATTGTTGATCAAAGAGGTGTGTTTTTAATTCTGAAAATTGTTATTTTTATAATCATTCCATATAATGAAGGGTATAGGGGTTATACAGGGGAGTTATGAATGGATAATACTTTAGTTTGTTAATTATTTTTATTTTAATAAATAATAGTAACTAGATGTGGAGTGAAATTCATTGGGAGAAAATCAGTTTAGATGGAGTAACAAGCAATTAAGAGAACATGTTGAAGTAATAGACGGCACAAGAAGTCCACACATTTTATTGAAAAATGCAACTTATTTAAATTCTTATATGCGCGAGTGGATGACAGCGCACATTTGGATATATAATGATCGAATTGTATACGTAGGGGAGCAGCAGCCAGGGCAATTAACGGAGTGTGAAGTTGTTGATTGCGAAGGAAAGTATGTCGTACCCGGTTACATAGAACCCCATGCACATCCATATCAATTATATAACCCTGAAACTTTAGCGAATCATGCGATGCAATTTGGGACAACGACATTTATTAATGATAATTTAACTTTATTTTTCACATTACAACGTGAAGAAGCATTTCGTTTATTAGATGAATTTGAGAAGGTTCCAGCAAGTATGTATTGTTGGTGTCGTTTTGATGGACAAACTGAATTGCAAAATGGGGAATCTTTATTTAATCGTGAAGAAATAATAGAGTGGCTAAAGCATAAAGCAGTTCTTCAAGGCGGTGAGCTAACAGCGTGGCCAAAGTTATTACATGGCGATGATGAAATGTTACATTGGGTGCAGGAAACGAAACGATTACATAAAAAAGTAGAAGGACATTTTCCAGGAGCATCTGAAACGACTTTAGCAAAGTTAAAACTGTTAGGTACAGATTGTGATCATGAGGCGATGACAGGACAGGAAGCTTTTGCTCGTCTTATGCAAGGTTACACGGTTTCCCTAAGAAATTCTTCAATCCGTCCAGATTTAGAAGTGTTACTGAAAGAATTGCTGGAACTAGGAGTAAAGCAGTTTGATAGATTTATTCTTACGACAGACGGCTCACATCCTTCGTTCTATGAAAATGGAATGACAAATGTAATGATAGCTACCGCGATAAAACAAGGAGTGCCAATAATAGATGCTTATCATATGGCAAGCTATAATATTGCTCGCTATTATAATATGGAACATGTACATGGTTCAATTGCGACAGGTAGAATTGCTAATATGAATATTTTGGAAAGTAAAGAAAACCCGGTTCCAATAAGTGTAATAGCAAAAGGGAAATGGGTGAAGCGTGACGGAATAAACAAAAATGAATCAGTTCAAATAGACTGGAGTAAATTTAAAGTAACTCCATTATTATTAGACTGGTCCATAGAAAAAGAAGATATGATTTTTTCTCATAAAATGGGTATACAATTATTAAATAACGTTATAACAAAACCATACACGACTGAAACTGATTTAAACCGTGATGAACTTTCTCTAAATCATGATGAGTGTTTTCTCATGATGATTGCTCGTGATGGTACTTGGCGAGTGAATACAGTTGTAAAGGGGTTTGCGAAAGAACTAGGTGGTCTTGCTAGCTCTTATTCTGGTACCGGTGACATCATTCTTATTGGGAAGAATAAAGATGATATGCTTACAGCTTTTCATAGAGTAAAAGAGCTGGGCGGGGGAATGGTAATAGCTGAAAGGAATGAAGTATTACATGAAATAGAATTACCATTGCTCGGGATTATGTCTAATTTAAAAATGAGTGATTTAATACAGGAAGAGAAACAAATGGTGAAACTACTTCAAGAGCGTGGCTACGCGTATGACGATCCGGCATTTACCATTTTATTCTTTTCTGCGACGCACTTGCCTTTTATACGGGTAACGCCTATAGGACTATATGACGTAAAAAGTAGTAAGGTAATTGCTTCACCGGTGAATTTGATAAAGAAATGTTAATATGAAAGGCTCTATAAAAGTCCAATCTATAGGGCCTTTCACATTGTTAGCATAAGAATATTGTGAGCCTCAAATAATATAGTATCTAAATAACTTGAGGTGAAACGTAAGTATGAAAAAAATATTGTATATTTTAACTGTATTTATATTATGTGTATCTATTCAACAAGTTGTACATTCTCAAACAGATGCACCAGAGCTATCTTCTGATTGTCTTGAAAAAAGGAAAATTCGAGATGACAAGCATGTGAAGAATATAATAAGTGATATTAAATCCACATTTAATTTAAATATTGATGAACATAGTTTTTGGGAAGTAAGTAAAAGAAATCTGGAGGCTGCCCATTTGATGTATGGTGGAAAGGAAAATGATTCTCATTATAATTCGCTAACTAAAATTTATGATAGTGGTGGATTTAGTGAGCAGCCTAGCTTATTTGTGAGTGCGCAAGAAGCATTTTTACTTTATAAAGAAAAAGATACTATCAATGTAATGAAACGCCTAAAACTAGATATTGAAAAAGGGGAATGGATCGTTATAGAAACAAAAAAGAAGAAAGGGAAAAAAGTGAAATTCAAGCCGTTGCAATGTGAAAAAGATTATTTAAAAAAGAGAAATGAGTACCATAATGTAAAATGAAATTACGGAAATTTTGAAGGGGAAAAATTCCGTTAAGAATTGTAAATGAAGCGGTAGAAATTACTAGTAATTTCACCATAAAAAAAACGTCATTTTTTATTTTTAAAATGACGTTTTTTTATATACTTAAAGCTTTTGCATTGCACTTTCAATCCTCTTTACCAAATCAGCAGACACTTTATGAAAATATCCTAAAACGACCTTTCTAATATCATCAGAGATAACTTTCAAATCACTAGCTAAGTTTTTAGCAAGATGTTCTTTTTCTATCGGTTTTAACTTCGTATAAAATTCAGTAGGCTGCGTAAAGTCATCCTGTTTCGTAATAGAAGTTCTTTCAAGTTTACCTTCAACGTATCTTCCGTCACCGCTCGTTATTTGATTAGCAGGTGTCCAATTTTGCTGTTGGTTAATCGTTAATTTGCGGAACTCAGGTCCAATTCTTCTTCTTTGAGAATCACTATAAATGTTAGCTCGCCCTTGCAACATTTTATCATCTGATAGTTCTGCACCGTCTAGTAAATTAGAAGGGGAGAAGGCGACTTTTTCTACTTCTTCCATATAATTTTCTGGATTTTTATTTAATACCATTTTGCCTATTGGTATAAGAGGATACACCTTTTCATCCCATACTTTTGTATCGTCTAAAGGGTCATAAGAAAGATGGGCTTCATCTTTCGGGTCCATGAGCTGGACATATAATCCGTATTCCACTGGTTTACCATTTGCGATTGCATCATATAAATCTTTCCCGCTATAATCAGGGTTTTCAGCAGCCAGTTTAATTGCTTCCTCACTAGTAATGAATTGTACACCTTCAAAGGGGTACCAATGATACTTTACATACTTTCGATTACCTTCTGCATTTCTCCATACATATGTATTAACACTATGTCCTGGGATGTGGCGAAGACTTTTGGTTGTACCAGCATCAGAGTATAAATGGACAACGAAATGAATGGATTCAGGTGCGCTAGCGACAAAGCTCCAAAATCTATTAGGATCTATTAAGTTATTTATAGGTGAAGGTAACAACGCTTGAATCGTTTCAGGGAAACGCATCGGATCACGAACAGAAAAGACAGGAATGTGATTACATAAAAGATCGAAAATGCCTTCTTCTGTATAAAACTTTGTAGAAAAACCGCGTACATTTCTAGAAGTGTCAGGTGTTCCTTTCGTACTAACAGCTAAAGAAAATCGAACCATAACAGGAACTTTCTCATTAGAATGTTGTAGAAAACTTAACTTTGTATGTTCTGACATCGGATAGATCGTTTGAAAATAACCGAACGCACCAAATCCTTTTACATGAACAGGTCTTTCTAAAATTTTTTCGTGAATAAATTCTTGTAACGTCTCGTGAAGTACACTATCTTGCTCTAGAGCCGGTCCACGTGAACCAACTGTTTGTGAATGAAGTATAGCTTGTTCATTACGTTCTCCATATTCATTAAAGTCATTCCCTAGTAAAGATTGCCCCTGTTTATCATAGTTTTCATCCATCTATATAGCCTCCAAATCTTTTTTGTCCATTGTTACTAAATATGATTTCATAGCCTTGATTATGTATGACACGCAAAGTCCAAAATGGTAACAGACCGCTAGATGAAAAAAATGCACATGTAGTGGACCTGTTGAAATAGAAGAAATTATGGAAAAATGAATATCGGGAAGAAAATTACTATTAAAATATTAATCTTAAAAATGAATTTATAGAGAATGAACATAAATAAACAGGGAAAATAACTAGGAGGAATTTAAAATGTCGGATTGGTTTCAATTAGATAAAGAATATATGATGCCTACTTACTGTCGTACGAAGGTTGCGATAGAAAGAGGAGAAGGGTGCAAGCTTTATGATGTGGATGGTAAAGAGTATGTAGATTTATTTTCTGGTGTCGGAGTGAATGTATTAGGATACAATCACCCGAAAATCGTGCAAATGACAATGGAACAAGTTACGAAATCGTTGCATCTTCCATTTCATTTTTTAAATCCAGTTGCGATTGAGTATGCAAAGAAATTAGTTGACTGCTCTTTAAAAAACGGAAAGGTCTTTTTTACAAACTCTGGTACGGAAGCGACAGAAACGACATTAAAATTAATTGATAAATATAGAGCTAATACGGGTGTAGAACGTGAAGGAATCGTAGTGCTGAAAAATAGTTTCCACGGACGTACGTTAGGAGCACTTCATTTTACGAGACAAGAAAGTGTATATCAAAATTTTCCTAAAACATCGATTCCGGTATATGAAGTAGAGCGTGAGAATATAGAGCAATTAGAAGAAACAATCGTTAAAGAAAATCCAATTGCGATTATGCTAGAGCCTGTATTAGGAAGCGGGGGGATATACCCTTTATCAAGTGAATATTTACATGGTGTTCAAAACCTATGTGATAAATATAATGTTATTCTTATCGTTGATGAAGTTCAAAGTGGTATGGGGAGAACTGGTAAACTATTTGCTTATCAAAATTTCAATATTACTCCGGATATTATTCAAATTGGTAAGGGAGCAGGAGGCGGGATACCGCTTGGCGGAATTATTGTAGGTGAAAAGTTATGTGATGTGTTTGCACCAGGAGATCACGGCACAACGTTTGCTCATTCTTCAATGGGAACCGCTTTAGGGTTAACGGTATTAAACACATTGATTGACGATGGTTTAATGCAAGAAGCGTATGAAACGTCACACTATCTAAATGATAAATTGCAAGAAATTCAGAAAGAAAATTCTTATTATATTCAGGAAGTACGCCATGCTGGTATGATGTTTGGAATTAGTTTGAATGATACGAATGAAAATGTAAAGAAATTACAGGTAGAGCTAATGGAGAAAGGGATTTTAGTTGATGTAACACAAGGGAACATCATTCGTTTACTTCCGCCATATATAATTACTAAAGAAGAAATTGATGCATTTATTACGCAATTTATTTCTTGTGTGGATAAAGTTGCTGCTGTAGTAAGTGCTTAAAAGTTAAAAGCAATATTTTATATAAAGTGCACTCTAATTGTTAGAAATATTTTTACAATTGGGGTGCATTTTTTATTGTTGAATTTTGTAAAATATAGTTGTTGGTAAATGATAACGAAAAAAATAGAAGGAATTTCATTATATTTGATACATGATTGAATGATATTTTACTGTTGAAGAAAAGAGAAAGTAAATATAAAGATAGTAGATAAAACGAGTGGTACTAACAACGAGTGATAGAACGTTTTGAAAATAATAGCATACGAATATATAAATAATAAGAATGAGGTGATATATTGGAAAATAATGATATTCAATTTACTTCTTTACAAATGAGAACGGATAAATATGGTTGGGCTAGTATTCAATATACAAATAAAAAGCAAGCCATCTTATATACTCGAAATGGAGGAGTAGAATGGGATGTTGTTAATCCTCTAAATTCAATTGTATTATTTGCATATCCAATAAACGCTCGAAGCTCTTGGGCATATGGTTTAACAAAAACGAATGACGATCTATTGCCAGCTATATTTTATACAGTTAATAGAGGGGAAAGATGGAGTGAGTTTATTTTACCGGTTGAAGAAGAGTGGGAGAAATCGACTGATGTTCAAGTGCAATTGCATGCTACGAATATGGATAGTATATGGATTGTATTATCTAGAAAGCTTGCATCAAATAAATTTGAACATAATTTATACTATTTGAAAACGAAAGGGAAAGCTTGGAAAGTAATAAAAAATATAAGTATTAGTGATAGTATTTCAGGGATAACATTTATAAACGATTTAGTCGGATTTATTTCATTACAAAAACAATATGAAACATCAACGGTATTTAAAACAATAAATGGTGGGGAAAGTTGGCAAGCTATAAAAGATATTCCAAGTCTTGAAGGGATTAATACTGGGACTGCTATGGCTTATAAAGCAATCTATAAAAATAAACTATTAGTAATACCAACTAAAATGAATGATGATAAATTTTTAATGAATTACTCATTTGATAAGGGGAATTCGTGGCATATTTCAAATAAAACAATAAATACTAGTAAAGTGGCTGTTTCTTTTTTTAGTTCCTATTATGGCTGGGTTATAAATAGTGAAAATGGAAGTGTATATCAAATAATAAAAAAAGGATCAAAATGGATCAAAGTATCAAGTAATCCATTGATAAAAAATGTATTTTGTTTGCATTTTTTTAATCGGCGTAAAGGTTGGGCGTGTAATAAAAAAGAAATATTTAATACAAAAGATCGCGGTATAACATGGAAAAAGGTAGTATATAAAATTAATAATATTGATAAATTAGTTTAAAAGAGTCCTAAAGAAATTAGGGCTTTTTTTGTTTTTAAATGGGGATTGTTGTAACACACAATGATAAGAGGAAGGAAGCGAGTGTAGAACTTATATTTTCAAAAATAGACGGTTGTTTTTACACAGTATAATTCACTTTTGAATATGTTAATAAAGTAGCAAATTCATAGGAAATGGTAATACTTAATATTTTATGTCACATGATGTGTAAAGGGGGCGTGTAATGAAATCGTTAACGGTTATTATTTTGTATAGTGAAAGAGAGCAAATATTAGAAGAGTCAATTCAATCTATATGGAAGCTAAATCCTCTTGAAATTATAATTTTCGTTCCTAACGATAGAAGTAATTTGTATGAAATAGCAAAGAAACATAAATGTCATATTGTTTTGATGGATAAATATAGTACGTATTATGATGGGTATGAAGCTTCTGTAAAGGCAGCTAAAGGAGATGTATTGTTATTTGTAGATAGTAATTTTTTATTATCTTCAAATGAAATGAAGAATTTTATTGAGCCAGTTGTTACAAATCAGGCTGATGTAGTATTAAACAAAATAGATAAATTTATAGAAGTTGGTAAATGTCCAAATACGGATATTGTTTGGAGAAAAATGTTAAATGAAATTTTAAGTCGACCAGATTTAAAAAGCAATTCAATACTTTCATTACCATATGCACTTACGAAAGAAGTAGTGGTAAATATCGGCTTTGATTATATAAAAGATATCGTTCTAGCTCATATGAACATAGTGAATCAAGGCTGGCGGATTAACGATCAATATGCAATAAAAATGTTATCTAGAGATGAAACGTTAGAAGAGGAAGGTTATTTAGCTAAAAAAGAATTGTCAGAAAATGAAAAGGAGAAAGTGGGAAAATATTTAATCGGTATTTCTAAATGGATAGAGAAAAAGGGAAAAAGAGTAGGGTTTACTGATGCAGGAAAAAGAAGAGATATTATTCAAAAGTTAGGTGAATGCAAGCGATATCCTTCTTATCATCGAGGATGGGGTATGAATTCATCAATTTATGATGGGAAGCAACTTTCTGTCATTATACCAGTGCAAAATGAAGAAGAAACTATAGAACAAGTAATACTTGAAGCAAGAAAAATAGAACCGCTAGAAATAATTGTCGTTGTAAATGGTTCAACAGATCATACAGCTGATATTGCTAAAAGACTTGGTGCCACTATTATTAAATATAACGAACGACTTGGTCATAATGTTGGACGTGCTATTGGAGCGCTTGAAGCTACAGGAGATATTCTTTTATTTATTGATGGTGATTTTAGTGTTTCAGGAAGTAATTTGCATCACTTTACAAAAGCAGTTTCAGCTGGTGTAGACATAGCATTAAATGATTTGAATCCGATGTTACATCCTCCGTTTTATGTTGTAGACGTCGTAAAATATATGCTTAATTTAGCATATAATCGTCCAGAATTAAGTAATGGCTCATTAGTAGCAATTCCACATGCTATGAGTAGATCATGTTTAGATGCAATAGGCTGGGAAAGTTTACTATGCCCTAGTCTTGCACAAGTAAAAGCTATATTACAAGGGTATAGAGTAGAATGTGTACATTACGTTGATGTTGTAAAACCGAATAGAATTCGTTTAATGGAGAATGTAAGTCACAATGGACATCCTCCAGCGGTATTAAGAATAATTGGTGATCACGTTGAAGCTCTCTCTTACTTAATAGAACATCTTGAAATAGATGGAAAGGGTGATTGAACTGTTAGACCAGTACAAAAAAATTAACATTTCATATGAAGAATTATGGCAAATGGATTTTCAAACTACAGAACCATTTATACTCAAGGTTGATTGGGATAAAGTAACGTATGAATTTTTAATTCGTATTAAGCCGGGTGCTTCTAACACTATTGTTTTTGGATCCGGAGCAGGTGGATTTCAAGAGCAGCCAATTGGTCCACCTATTTTTCATAGACATTCTTGGATGGAAGAGTTTGAAGATACTGTTATATATTATAATGATCCTACATTATATCTTGGGAAATTATCTTTAGGTTGGGGACAAGGGGAGTTAGATAGATTTTACTTACAAGATATAGCAAATATTTTAGAAATATTATTTACAAAGTTAAAAATTGATTCGAAAAATGTGTTGTTTTATGGCAGTTCCGGGGGAGGGTTTATGTCTTTAATTTTAGCTGGATTCGTTAAGGGCTCCACAGTTTTAATTAATAATCCTCAAACAAATTTATTAAAATGGATACCTGTACCAATAAATCTAGTTTTCGATTTGTCTTATCCAGGTTTATCAAGAGAAGAAGTTGAGGAGAAATTTGGCGAAAGAATTAATGTTGTGAAATTTTTTAATCACATTAAATATGTACCGAATATTTATTTTTTGCAAAATTTCGCGTGTGAATTTGATGTGCAAAATCATTTAATACCATTCATTTCTGAATTAGAACAACTGGATAAAGATACAGAAGTAAATCAAATTGTAATAGACTTATATTTCGATAAAAAAGCAGGGCATGCAGCGGTAGGTAAGAGTGAAACAATTGAATATATAAAAAAAGTAAAGCCTAATCAGACTGTAAAAAAAGAGCAAAAAGAAGTGGCACTGTCAGTCGTTATAGTTTTAGGAGAAGAAAAATCGAAATTGAATCAAATTTTAAACAAAGTGCACCATATAAAACCATTAGAAATTATCATTGTAGCTGATGATAGAATGAGTGCGATACAATCCATACCTACATTTGTTGAGAGTAACGTTGTTGTTATTGAAGAGAAAAATAAATGGAAAGCACCAGTTTATGGGGCGAAAATCGCTAATGGAGATGTAATTTTATTTTTAAATGGAGAAGATGTTATTTTTTCGGTAGAATTAGAACGATTTATAGAACCACTAATAAAAAAGGAACAGGATGTAATCTTGAATAACATAGACTCTGTATGTTTTGAAAAGATGAGAGTAGAATGGCCAAGCATTGCTATGGTGTATAGAAAAATAGTAAACGATGTATTGGGGCGTATGGATTTAAAATATGATTCGATGTTATCTATGCCATATGCTATTACTAAAAAAGCAATTGAAGACATTGGATATGATATCTTGCAGAACCCTATTCTGTCCCAAGTAACTCTTATTGAGAAAGGGTGGCGACTACAATCCTCGTCAGCCATCACTAACACCTCCTTGAATAATATACCCGCAAACAAAACCTCTTTCTATAAAAATGAATTAACTAAATTAGAAGTATGTGAGATTAAAGAGAATGTAAAAGCTTTGGAAAGTTGGTTACAACGAAAAGATGATAGAGGTAACTATACAGATGGAGGAAGAAAAAGAGAAATTATAGAGCAGCTAAAAAAACAAAAGAATTATTCGCGTTTCCATAAAGGGTGGGGTATGAATTCATCAATTTATAATGGAAAACAGTTATCAATTATTATACCGGCACAAAATGAAGAAGCGACAATTAAAGAAGTTATTCTTGAGGCAAGAAAAGTTGAACCGAAAGAAATAATTGTTGTCATTAATGGATCAACAGATCAGACAGAAGTAATCGCAAAACAATTAGGAGCAACAGTAATTGTTTATCAAGAAGCATTAGGACATGATGTAGGACGGGCAATTGGTGCACAAAAAGCCACAGGGGATATACTTCTCTTTAGTGATGCTGATTTTGCCATTCCAGCAAAAGACCTTCATCCGTTAACGCAGGCTGTTGCGGATGGTGTTGATATGGTTTTAAATGATTTAAGTTTAAATCTTAGATTTCCTCTATATATTGTAAATTTATATAAATATATGTTGAATATTGCTTGTAATCGTAAAGATTTAGGTGTGGGATCCACAATTGCTGTTCCCCACGCTATTAGTCGAAAATGTTTAGAGGGAATTGGCTGGGATACTCTTCATACAGCGTGTGTTGCGCAAGTAAAGGCAATATTAGAAGGATATAAAGTTGAATGTGTCCATTTTGTAGATGTAATGAAACCAAATCGTATTCGTCCAAATGAGCACTTTGCAACAGTAGGACATCCACCGGCTGTATTGAGAATTACTGGAGATCATGTAGAAGGGCTTTCTTATTTAATAAAGAATAGGGATTTTAAAGATTTATTTTAATTTGGAAGCTACTTTACTAATAAGCGTAGAATAGCAACGGATAGAGTATAAGTTGAGTATTGGAATGAAAACAAAATTTAAAGAAGTTACCATTTTGGTTCAGGTGTAAGTGAAAAGTAAAAACTTCTTAAAATACATGAAGAGGTTTTTACTTTTTTATTTTAACTTATTTTAAGTATATCAAGTAAAAAATAAATAAAGAAGTAACGATAAGTTCTATATAACTTAATATCAGATGCAAGTAAGGAGGGAATACCTTTTCTTACATCAATAAAAGGTGTTTTAATATGTATTTAGAAATTAAGGTCTATCCAAATGTTGGGGCAGAAATATCTCTAAGGTGTAATTATGAATTTTCATCTGATTTTAATGTAATACCATTTACCGCATGTATTTCTATTTCAGTAAAAGATGATCTGAATTTATTAATTAATTTATCTAGTTTAATAATAAATTAAATATATATAAAACTGATAAGAAAATAGCAGCTAATTTATAAAAATTAGTAGGAGAGTCGTGTCTAAATTCGATAAACTGCATATATTGTTAAAAGAAAGGAGGGAGAGTTATGGCATGTACTACGAATAATGTTTGTTTAGATGTGTGTCTTAAAATTACAATTACCCCTGGTAGTGGAATTGATGCAGAAGTGGATTGTGGGGGCACATGTGGGACAAGTCCTACAATTGTAATTAGTCCTAGTGGATCAATTGTTATTACTTTACCATTAGTTGCATGTTTCTCAATTGCACTAAAAGATGATTTAAGTGTTGAATCTTCATTAACAAGCCTCTCTTTTCAAACTTCTTAAGAAAATAAGAAATGAAAAGCCTGCCTTCTACTTTTCTTTTGAGCTGATGTAAAAATAAAAAAGATGGTTACAAACCATCTTTTTTATTCTGTCATATATTAAAAATGAGATAATATATTATTTAGTAGGCAGGATGTATAATTAAAAGCACTCTTTACCTCATTTTTTGTTCGATCAGGTAAGAAATTGCTTCTATATGATCACCAATGATTTGTTGTGTTGCTAATGAAAGGCAACCTTGCTCAGAGAAGTGTTTTTCAGGTCGAACACGATTCATTTTATCGACGTCGACAGAATGGACATTTTGCACATGAAAGCCTGCTAAAATTGTTTTAACTTGACTTAAGGTTGGTGAAAGAAGTGAATCAAACCCAATTGTATGAATGCATTTTCGACTCAAAGCATGAGGGACAGCAATTGTGGATCCCATACCTAAATCTTTCCGATTACATGCTAAGTTAATAGCATATTTACATGCGGTGACGATAGAATAGGGGAGACGATACATATAGTAGTAATCTAGTTTATTTAAAGCTAAGTCCGTGCCATTTTGAATAGATTGTACAAATGGTAATAAATCACAACTAGAAATTAAGAAATCTCCATCTATAAATAATAATATGTCACCTTTGGCAAAATAGGCACCAACAGCACGTCCCGTATCATTTCCAAGTGCTTCTTCGTAACTAATAACTGTTGCATCGCAATCCTTCGCCAATTCCTCTGTTTTATCTGTTGATCCATTAACAATAACGATAATTTCAAAAGGTTTTAATTTCTGCACCTCAAAAATGACAGATTCTATCGTTTTTTCTTCATTTTGAACAGGGATGATAACTGATAATTGTTTATCTCCATAAGTATTCGAATAAAACTCTTTACCTGTAATTATTTTTGGAGTGAATTTTTGTTCCCCGTTGTGAAGCCCTAAAATAATATCCCGCTTTCGATTATTATCGGTATAGTTTCCTCTTTGATCTCGCACTAGATTGATCCAATTTGCAATGGCTGCAAGATGATAATGAATGAGTTGAGTTGAAGGAAAAAAGGGAACTTGAGGGATAGAAATGTTTAATTGATCGCAAATCCGAAATTTATGTTCAATAATTTTCATTTGTGCCAATATTGGATTTGATAAACTATCTGAAGTAATTACCTCAAGTACTTCTTTTGTCATTGCATAGGGAGGAAATAATAAGGAGTTAACATTTAAATCTGGGCGATGAAAAAAATGATTCGTAACTTGCTGCCAAATCATTGCTATATTTGGCTGTTGTTTTTGATAGAAAAAATTATCTAAATTATTTAATATGACGTCAGCCGATTTTTTTAGTAATGGTTGAAGAAATTGTATAAGTGAGGAGGAGTGAATAATGTAATTTTCATCTAAAAATAAGAGGTACTCTCCCTTTGCTTTTTTTGCACCAATTACATAACAATTAGTAGATTCTATCGGCTCTTTTAGTGTAATAATTTCACAATTGTAAGATCGCGCAATATCAATAGAATCATCGACACTACTGATAATAGTAAGGATAATTTCAAAAGGTTGTAGTTGTTCACATGCTTTCAAAATTTTAGGTAAATTTTTTATTTTATGTTGTATGGGGATAATAATAGAAATTGAATTTTTACACATAAGCAGTCTCCTTTTTAATCAGAGGTAGTTGTTAATAAGATTAGATAAAAGAGGAGATATATTTTCTTCTTGTTATAAGCATAACAATCATTTAGTTTTATCAGACTCACAATTTTCTTTACTTGTATTAGAACCTTTATTTATTCCAGAAGCGAGTAAATTATTGAGAACGCTAAGGTCTAATTGCAGAGGGATGGAGTTTTCGGATGGAGTTTTCTCATTTTCTTTTTTTGTAGTTAATATAGTCTTTATATTTTTAATTTCTTTATATTGTTTTAAGGTAATGAAAAATCCAGAAATAATTAAGAGAAAAGAAACAGTAGTAAGTGAAAGTATTATTTCCAACATAAAATAGCCTCCTTTAAAACTATAATAATATTATAGTTGAATGTAATAAAACAGAATTCGAGCTAATGAGTTCACTTTTTAAATATATGCAAATCTTTAGTAAAAGTTACTGGTTTCTAAGTTATAGGAAGCAATTATAGAAACGTTATAAATATAAATAAATGAAAGGTTCATTTGTAGTGTAAAGGTATATATTATATAGCCTAAACTTCATTTTATAAAAAGTTAAATAGGGTGTAAATTTATACAAAAAGAGCATTTAATTGGACAAATAATTAATTATGTGAAATAATAATAACAGACAAGGAGACGTTGATTTTCCTTAAGTGCTTCGAATTAATTTTATTCAATAAGAGAAGGTGTGCTTAAAGAAGTTAAATTAAAAAAGGAGCTGATTTATTATATGCAACAAAATAATGATTTAAATTTTGAACCTCAAGACGTTAATATTGTCAATTCTAAACAAGCCAGGAAAGCAGTAGTTGCTACTGGTATAGGGAATGCAATGGAGTGGTTTGACTTCGGATTATACGCGTATTTAGCGGTTATTTTAAGTCAATTATTCTTCTCAGGTGTTGATAATAGTGGATTGCAACTTGTACTTACATTTGGTACATTTGCAGCAGCCTTTCTCGTTCGACCAATCGGAGGTGTATTCTTTGGTAGAATAGGAGATAAGTACGGCCGAAAAATCGTGTTAAGTACTACTATTATTTTAATGGCACTTTCTACATTATTCATCGCATTACTACCAACCTATGAACAAATTGGTGTATGGGCACCAATACTACTTTTAGTTGCCCGAATGATTCAAGGCTTCTCTACAGGCGGCGAATATTCAGGAGCAATGGTTTATATCGCAGAATCTTCTCCAGATAAAAAGCGTGGTATACTCGGTAGTGGTCTTGAAATTGGAACACTCTCAGGTTACATTGCTGCATCGGTAATTGTTACCATTTTGACGTTATTGTTAACAGATGAGCAAATGCTCAGCTGGGGCTGGCGTATTCCTTTCTTAATAGCTGCACCAATTGGTTTGGTCGGTTTATATTTACGCCGTCATTTAGATGAATCTCCCATCTTTGAAGAGATGGAAAAAGCACAAGAGGAATCTGAAGACAACGAACAATTTTCATTTATGGATATATTAAAATATCACAAAAAAGACTTCTTATTAAGCACAGTAATTGTCGCCTTCTTTAATATTACGAATTATATGATTCTTTCGTATATTCCTTCTTATCTAACTCAAGTACTTAAAGTCAAAGAAACAACTGGCTTATTAATTATTTCAATTACGATGGCACTTATGATTCCACTTGCATTATATTTCGGTAAATTAAGTGATAAAATTGGTAATAAACGTGTCGTGCAAATTGGTTTACTTGGTTTAACTGTATTTGCAATTCCAGCATTTTTATTAATAGGTAACGGACATATTGCTGCTATATTTGCAGGTATTTTCATTTTAGGATTCTTCCTAAGTGTATATGAAGGAACGCTACCTTCATTATTACCATCACTATTTTTCACTGATGTACGTTATCGAGCACTTTCGATCTCATTTAATATTTCTGTATCAATATTCGGTGGAACAACACCGCTCGTATGTTCATACTTAGTTCATGCTACTGGTAACCCGCTTGCACCAGCATTTTATTTAGCAGGTGTAAGTATTATTGGTTTAGTCGCATTTAGTGTATTATTCGTTACAACTTCAGGACGTGCGCTAAAAGGCTCATATCCTACAGTAGAAACGAAAAAAGAAGCACACCAAATCGCTAAAGAAGACCCTGAAGAAACACTTTGGTGGCATGAAGAGTCGTTAGAAATTGAAGCAGGGAAGAATGCTTCAATTTAACAAGTAACGTGGAAGTATAAAAAGACTCCTATGAAAAAATAGGAGTCTTTTTGTTGTGTTATTTCTTTCTTTTCTTCAAACGCTTCTGATATGCATAGAGTTTTTGAATCTCTTCCTTAAATTCATGTAACAGTACGGTGTTTTCATCATTTGAATAACGCACTGTATTATAAGCATCTATAACAATATGACTCTCAATATTTACATCTTCTTCACTATTTATTCGTCCTAACCATGCTTCAACAGTTTCTCCTCGTTTTCTATTTAAAGGAGGAGTTAACTTACTTTCAAGTTTGAAAATTTCTTTTCGAATTTCGTTATGTGGCGGTTTGTTTTGTTTCAAACGTTTTTGGCTCATACCTTCTTTATCAGTAATGATAGTAGATTCGAAGGCAGGCATATTTGGTAAACTGAATTGTTTTCGTTTTTTTATTATTTTCCAAACGACGTAAATAGCAATGGTTGTACAGACTATTATTGTAATGCTATTTATAAGTGTTGGATCAAAAGCACGATGTCCAAATTCATCTTTAATTTGAGGATCTTTTAAATTCCCTTTATTCGACCAAAAATCGTCAGTTTCTTTTGATTCAGCTGCCGAAAATAACGGATTAATGGCGTATCCAAATCCTAAAGCAACTACTTGTACGACATAAGAAAAAAGAAGCCGAATGTATGGGAAAATAGGAATAAGGAATGCACTAATTATTCCAATCGTAATAAGAGAAGCGAAACGTAATAACTGTTGATTACGGTTTATCCCGGTTAACCAAAATGTAATCATAATGTGTAAAACTAAAAGTAATAGTTTCCACAAAGGTGGAAAGGGTGCATAAAATATGGCTGAAATACTAAACCAAACTATGCCGCCTAACGATTTTTGAACTGGATATCCAGGCCCGACTATATGTACGATAAAGAAGAAAAGCGGTAACATAATTGTGCCAAGCAGAGAGAAAGGGAGAAAGATAGAACAACCAATTATTTGAGTCATTAACAGTATGACAAAACCTGTTGTTTTTTTCTTCATTAGTTTATGAATAAGAAATACTCCAATATAGCCTGTTGCTAAAAATATAACAATGCCGATGAGTTCATCTCTTTCCGTTAATAACGAAAGGAGGAGCAGCAGAATAAAGTCATTAACGTGATAAAGCCAAGTTTTCAAGCTTTTCCACCATCCCTTCGTTAGTAATGAGAAACGTAGGCTGAGAGAGAAGAGGGAGTTCATTTCTCTGTAAACCAATGTATATCATTGTAGACGATCGTTCTCTTTTTCTCGTTACATAATGAAGAAATCCTTGTTTCGGAAGTAAAGTACTATCATCTGAAATACGCGCTAATTCCTCTAAAGATATTCCGTAATGTGTTTGCCCTTCGTTTAATGGTAAGTGCAGAGGACCACCTTCAGCTAATACACTAATAAATAGTTCAAACGGTATTTGATGCTTCGTTGCGTATTGACAAATGTATGTTGCAAATGAAATAAGGTCTTCTATATTATCTTTCCAACCAAACCCGCGATCAGCAGCTAATGAAAGACAAATCGTCCAACTATAATTTTTTACAGGTTCATATTGCTTCGCCTGTAATTCTTGCATTTTAGCAGATGCTTTCCAATGAATAGAACGGAAAGACTCACGTTCATATCGTTTAACACCGATAATAGATGTTTCATCATTGTAAAAAGAAAAATTCGTTCGATAAGATCCGGTTAAAAGTTGCTGTAGTTCTTGTAAGCCTGCTACTTCTTTAGGAGAAGGGTACACAATAATTTCAGTCCGTAATTTATCAAAAATAGGCAAATGTACAGTTAAAAGATGAAAAGGATCTTTCAAGACACATTCGAACTGTTCAATTTGAAACACACCACGTTTCGTTGCGGTTAATGTTAAATCCCACTTTTGCGCCGAATGAGCAGGTTGTGAAAACGGGAAAGAGAATAGTGTTTTTGATATTTGTTCAATTCCTTGATCTTTTTGTGGTAGTAGGGACGGATTTAAATGGAAATAACAAACGCCGTTAACGAGTGGTATATTTGCTCCGTTTTTTAAATGAATAAAAAATTGCCCAGATTCATTAGGAAAAAGCCGAGTAGTTTGTTTCTCATTTATAACTTCAAATTTCTTCTCTATGTAAGCTACATATTTATAAATAAAAATCGCAAATAAATAGTAGAAGAAAAAGAAAAACATAATGATTCGTTGTGGCATAAAAAATGTGAATAGTATAGCACCTGGCACACTTAATTGAATAATATGAAGTTGGAAAAATAAAGGTACAGTTACAACACGCTGTCCATTCATGTTTGTTCAATCTCCACTGGTACGTCAACTTCTTTTAGAATCCTTTGTATAATTTCATTTTTTGTCGTGCGTAATGCCCCTTCCATTGATAAGACGATACGATGATTCCAAACAGAAGGAACTAAAAATTGTATATCTTCAGGAGTGCAATATTCTCTGTCGCGTAAAAAGGCTAGTGCTTGAACTGCGCGTACTAAAGCTAATGTGGCACGCGGGCTTACACCATTAGCAATGTAATCATGATTTCTTGTAGCGTGAGCAAGTTTAATAATGTAATGTTCTAACGGTTCTGATACGAAAATTTCTTTTACTCGTTTCTGTGCTTCTAAAATATCATCTAAAGAAATAACAGATGTGACACTTTCTAGTGGTACATCGCTACGGAAACGACGCATCATTTTTAACTCATCTTCAGGATCCGGATAACCAATTGAAATTGTCATTAAAAAACGATCAAGCTGTGCATCTGGTAGAGGAAACGTTCCTTGTGATTCAATTGGATTTTGCGTCGCAATAACAAAGAACGGTTTCGGAAGAGGAGTAGATTGCTTTTCAAGCGTTACTTGTCGTTCTTCCATCGATTCTAATAAACTAGACTGTGTTCTAGGCATAGCGCGGTTAATTTCATCCGCAAGCAAAATATTAGTCATAACGGGCCCAAGTCTTAATTCGAATTCACTCGTTTTCGGATTGAAATATTCAATACCTGTTACATCACTCGGAAGTACATCCGGTGTAAATTGGACACGAGAAAAATTACCACCAATACTTTTAGAAAGTGTTTTCGCAAGTAACGTTTTCCCCGTACCAGGCACATCCTCAAGCAGTACATGTCCATCAGCAAGCAATGAAACGAGTAATAGATCAATAACATTTCCTTTACCTACAAAAACCGATCCTATGTTTTCTTTCAATTTATTTATCATATGTATCATTCCTTTCAAAATATAAACGGATATTTCTATATTTTAACAATTCATTCAGAAAATTGATACTATTTTTAAATTCAAAGAAATAAATATACAAGTATTAAATTATACTTGCATATTTTAGAATGTAGTTATACAATATCGATATAAGATATATCGTAAGTCGATATATCAAGTAACGATGTATCGGAGGTAGTTATAATGAATGCGAAAGCGCAAAAATATATTCCATTAACTGAAGCGACATATTACATATTGTTGTCACTAGTAAAGCCAATGCACGGGTACGGAATTATGCAAATGGTAGAAGAGATGACAAATGGAGAAGTAAAACTCGGTCCTGGTACTTTATACGGGAATACGACGAAGTTACTAAAAGAGAAGTTAATAGTTGAAGTTGCCTCTACAGATAGAAAGAAGTGTTATGAGTTGACGTCCTTTGGGAGAGAAGTGTTGGAACTAGAGTACAACAGGTTGCAGAGATCTGTAAGGAATGGAAATAGTATATTAGGGGAGTGAATAGAAGATGAAGACAAAGAAGGTATTGAAATTTTTCGCGGCATGGAGTTTAGAAAAAGAAGAAGCTTTTTTACGGAAAATGCATCAAAAAGGATGGGCGCTACAAAATTATAATATGATGTATACGTTTAAGAAAACTGAGCCGAAAGATATAATCTATAAAGCCGATTTTAGAATGGATTATAGAGATTCAAAGGAAAAACAAAAAGAATATATTGAATTATATGAAATGTGTGGTTGGAAACATGTAACTAGTTTCACCAAATGGCACTACTTTTGCAAAGAAGTAGGTGATGATAACGAGTTGCCAGATATATATTCGGAAAAAGAGACGAAAATTGCAAAGTTTAAAG
The DNA here is from genome assembly GCF_008368785.1 of Bacillus sp. AY3-1. Classification (NCBI taxonomy): domain Bacteria; kingdom Bacillati; phylum Bacillota; class Bacilli; order Caryophanales; family Bacillaceae; genus Bacillus; species Bacillus sp. AY3-1. The sequence goes on from NZ_QORZ01000016.1 coordinate 447,404, forward strand.
ACTTATTTACATTTCTTGTATTTGTTTTTTCATTTGCAATGCTATGCATGACTCCTAGTTTCCTAAGTTCTTCGGAAGTTAGGATTCCACTTTTGATAAAAGGTGTAATTGGATTTTTAGGTTGTATGTATGTGTATATATTTGTAAGGTTATTTTGGAAGATAAAAAAATTAAAAAAAGAAATCCTTTAAAAATATAGAAAGGGGGATTAACATGATTATTTTGACTATTTTATTTATATATTTGACCTTAGGTGAAGGGGTTCTTGGCAAGTGGCTGTACAATAAGTTGAAAGAAGATATACAAACAAATAAAAATGCAAGAGTTTCCTTTTATATAAGAACAATGAGTTTACTGTGGGCGTTAGCCATCATTATGTTAATAACATCATACTCAATCAATATCCCATTTGAGGAGTATGGACTTAAACTACCATCTGCTAATCATATGGTAAGTAAGTATTTTAAAAATATGAATATATCATTGTGGATAGGTGTATGCATTGGGTTTATAGTGCCGTTGATTATGTTAAAGAAAAGTGAAATTTTTCAAAAGTATACAGAGAAACAAATGAGTGATGTTTCAGAAATGCTCCCTAATAATTACCGAGAAACAATACTATGGATTTTTATTTGCATTACAGCAGGTGTAACAGAAGAGCTATTATTTCGTTCTTTCATGATGAATTACTTATCACAGCTTTTCCCAGCGCTATCGATAATAGGGGTACTAGTTATCTCGTCAATCATTTTTGGTTTAGCGCATTTTTATCAAGGGTGGAAAGGTATAGTAGGGACAACGATTTTAGGTTTTATGTTAGGAAGAGTATATGTTGCAACTGGATCAATTTATCCATCTATAATTATACATATGTTAATAGATTTACTTGTGCTAATCCGCTTATTTATATTGAAAGGAAAAGTAATATTACAGAGAGTCTAAAGTAAATGTAGAATGAGAATAAAAAAGTTGCTTGAAACACAAGCAACTTTTTTATTAGAAAGACTGATTTTGTGCAGGTTTAATAAATTGTTCTGGATTTTCAACAAGCCCACATACAGCACATTGGACGCGGTAAGTAGGTCCTTGATAGGCCATATGAAAAGCATTCATATTTTCATTTGTGTATTCCTCTTCTACTTGACCAGTTTGTGGATTTAACTTGACTGGTTTTACTTGTTGCTCAAGAATATTAAAGCGAGTACGGTTCGTTTTACAGCTTGGACATAGCATTGGTTCCATATGTATACACCTCCATTTGTAGCATTTCTTAAACTCATTAATTTTATGCAACCAAAAAAACTTTCTCAATATAAATAGGTGTTTAATGTATTTAAAATTCAGAAAAAATAAAATATAATAAAGGTACGAACTGGTTATGTCCAAACCAAATCTCCTGTTTTATGCCAATAAGCTGGGGGGCCGAGAAATCGGCCTCATTTTTTTGTGCTCGTTGCTATAAGGAACAAGGTTTTTATGAGACATTTGTCGAAATTTTAGGGATGGATATAAAGGAGGATGTAAAATGAATTTAAAAATGAAGTACATCATTTTATATGTAGAAAAGTTTGAAGAATGTTTAAGATTTTATAAAGATATTTTACAGTTACCTATAAAAGCAGAGCATGGTACATATATTGAATTTAATACTGGTTCTACAATTTTAGCGATGAACACAAGGCAAGATGTGAAAGAATTAACAGGACTACCACTTACAGAAGGTGAGTTACAATCTTCTCATTTTGAATTGGGATTCGTTGTTGATCATGTACAAGAAACAATCGAACAATTTAGAGAGCAAGGTATTAAAATCTTAGTTGAACCAATTGTGAAACCGTGGGGACAAACAATTGCATACATTGCCGATCCAGATGGGAATTATATTGAAATTTGCAGTTCATTAGAATAGAAGGAGAAAAAGAGATGGGGTTTCCGAAACTAGAAACAGAACGTTTACAATTAAGAGAACTAACACTGTTAGATGCAGAAATGATGTTCCGTTATTTTTCAAAAGAATCTGTTATACGTTATTTTGGAATGGATTCTTTCGAAAATATTGAGCAAGCGAAAACGACTATTCAAACGTTTAAAAATCGTTATGAAGAAGGAACTGTATTTCGCTGGGGAATTGAGAAAAAGGGTACGGGCCAATTAATCGGAACGTGCGGATTTCATTTAATAAACAAGCATCATAAGCGAGCTGAAATTGGTTATGAACTAGATGATACATATTGGGGACAAGGGTATGCAACGGAAGCGTTACAGGCGATTTTAACTTACGGGTTTGAAACGTTACAACTTATAAGAATTGCAGCTGTTGTATATGTAGAAAATAAAGCTTCTCAAAAATTATTAAGTAAAGCAGGGTTTCAAGAAGAAGGATTACTTCGAAAACATATGATTCAAAATGGAGTTGCTCATGATACAATTTTATACTCGTTATTAAAAGAAGAGTGGAAGAAGTAATGCGTACAAATGAGCTTATAAATGTTATAAAGAAGCATAAAGAAAATAGGTTCATTTTAGGTATTGATGGACTAAGTCGATCGGGTAAAACAACATTTGTAACAAACTTAAAAGAAAATATGAAACAAGAAAGTATTCCGTTCCATATTTTTCATATTGATGATCATATAGTAGAACGTAATAAACGGTATCATACTGGCTATGAAGAATGGTATGAGTATTATTATTTACAATGGGATATTGAATGGCTTCGGCAGAAGTTTTTTCAGAAGTTACAAAATGACACAAAACTGAAATTACCGTTCTATAATAATGAGACAGACTCAAGTGAGATGAAAAAAGTACAGATCCCCATAGTAGGCGTAATTGTAATAGAAGGTGTTTTTCTACAGAGAAAAGAATGGAGAGATTTCTTTCATTATATGGTGTATTTAGATTGTCCAAGAGAGACACGGTTTCTACGTGAGAGTGAAGAAACGCAGAAAAACCTTTCAAAGTTTGAAAATAGGTATTGGAAAGCAGAGGATTATTATTTAGAAAGTGAAACACCACAGAAGGGAGCGAACTTAGTTATATAATGATTAGAAAATAGAAAGGTGAACAGAATGAATATTTTATGGGATTTTGATGGGACGTTATTTGATACGTATCCAGTTTATACAAAAATTCTTTCTCAAGTATTAGGGGAGGAAATAAGGGAAGAAGAAATCTATAAAAATTTAAAGGTTTCATTTTCACACGCAATTGACTATTATGAAATATCAAAAAAACAATTAAATGAAATTGATGTATTAGAGAGTCGCATTATGATAGAAGATATAAAACCATTTGAAAAAGTGGAAGAGGTTTTAAAGTTTGCCGATAAAAATGTAATTATGACTCACAAAGATAGAGCGGGGGTATTATCTATATTGAATCATTACGGCTGGGAAAAATACTTCGTAGACATGGTTACAATTGACGATGGTTTCCCCCGAAAACCGAACGCTTTATCTTATGATCATTTGCATAAAAAGCACAATATTGATTTAGCTATTGGTGATAGAGAATTAGATTTATTACCTGCAAAAGAATTAAGTATTTCAACATGTATGTTTCAAGGGAACTGTGATGTAGCGGATTATTCTTTAGCACATTACTCGGAATTTTTTAAGGTAGTGATTGATAGAGAGGTTATTTTATAAATAATTTAAATAAAACCTCTACTTTTTGCTTGAAAGTAGAGGTTATTTTCTATGCTTTATAAAAATTAATACTATCTAGTACATAGAAGGAGATTAGTATAACAATTTGAATTATATAGTTATAGATAAATCTATAGATAAAAAGATTTCAATAAAGCGAGTGATCCCATGAGTATTTTTATTTTAGAAGATGATGTCATACAAGCACGGCAAATGAAGCGGTTAGTTGAAGAGGTTTGTGAGGAGTATATGTTGCCTTTTGATTTTATAGAGGTAACTAGTAAAAGTGAAAACATTATTACGAACATTCCTAAGGCGAGGTATGTCCCAATCTATTTTTTAGATATAGAGATAAAAAGAGAAGAACGTAAAGGGTTACAAGTGGCACAAGAGATACGAAAGTATGATACGCAAGGAATTATTGTGTTTGTAACGACGCATTCTGAATTTGCACCTATTTCGTATCAATACATGGTATCAGCTTTAACTTTTATTGATAAAGGGTTGCCATACGAGGAGAGGCGTAACGTTTTTGAACAATGTTTACTCCAATATGAAGCGCGTAATAAGCATATTATTCCGTCCGATGACTTTATCGTTGAAAATAGTAATGCAACTGTGCGGGTTCCGTTTCATGAAGTTGAATATGTTATGACCGATGAACCGCACCGTTTAGCATTAGTGACGTTAGATCGAATTGTTTATTTTTATGGGACTTTAAAAGAAATTGAATTAGTAGATGAACGTTTATTTCGTTGTCATCAATCATATATCGTGAATACGAAGCAACTGTCTTCTTACGATGCGAAGCAAAAAATGATAGTTTTAAAAAGCGGGAAACGCATTCCAGTATCACGGCGCTTAGTGAGTAAAGTACGTAACATATTAAAGGGTGAGATGTAATGTATATTTATGATTTATTTGCAATACTGCTTACTAGTATGAGCCATATGTTTTTATATATTAAATTAATACGGTACAATAGATTATCAGTTAGAATGTTAATAGCTTTAAGTGCAGTATTCATTATTTTACTTGCTATTGTCGTAACAGTAACGAGATATCCAGAATTGAATAGTACCATTGTGTTATTTCTAATAAGTTTAGGATTAATGCAAAATGAATTAAAACTTAAGCATAATGTATATTTTGCACTAGTGAGCATGGTGATTATAACGTTAGTAAAAATGTTGCTTTTCGATTTAGGAATGAAAATCTTTATGTTAACGCCATTCAATTTATATTTATGGACAGGAAGCATGATTCACCTTACCGTATCGACATTTACTTTTATCGGTATTTTTGTAGCCCGTAAAAGAATCCAAAAAATTGCTCAATATATAGTAGGTAGTCCGCTATACTATGTAACTTATATATTATTAATTGCCGGATTTATTATTGAACTAATCTTAACTCAGCCATCTTCTGCGTTATTAGCACAATTAAATCAACAATACAGTGAAGTAAGTTATATTTCAGCGATTATTATATTTTTATTATTACTAATCATTGTGCTAATAAGCTCACACTTATCGAAAGAAAAGTTACGAGAAGAACACGAAAAACGTTTAGATAAAGAGTTATTAGATTATGTAGAGAAATTAGAGGATATGCACGATGAGCTTGCTAGTTTCCGTCATGATTATATGAATATATTACTATCGTTAGAAGAGGGCATACGTACAAAAAATGTGAAAGAAATTGAGCAAGTGTACTATGATGTTATAGCTCCTACGTTAAAAACAATAAATGATCATGAACTTGATATTGCGAAATTATCTCGCGTACATATCCCTGAAGTGAGAAGTGTATTAAGGGCGAAAGTTAGCACTGCCCAGCACCAACAAATAAAAATAATGCTCGATATACCAGAGAATATTGAAAGTGTTTCGATGACGGTTATTTCATTTATTCGCATCATTTCAGTTTTAGTAGACAATGCAATTGAAGAAGCAGTACATAGTGAGGAAAAGATATTGCAAATCGCATTCTTTGAAATGGATTCACGACAATATTTTATCGTGCGTAATAGTTCAAAGAGTGAAGCGATTGATTTGCAAAAAATTTATGAGAAAAACCATTCAAGTAAAGAGGGGGCTAGAGGATACGGGTTATTCTCATTAAAACGTATCATGAATAAAACAAATAATGCGACGTTAGAAACAACTTATGTACGTCCTTATTTCACGCAAACATTCATATTAAAAGAGATAAAATGACCATCTATGATGAAAATGAAACCGAATAGGAAAGAACTACATACTTTCTTCACTCGTTTTTATACACTCCAAGTAAGAGGTGAAGCGAGATGAATGGACTTATTTTTACAACAATGATTTGCTTTGGTTTACCGCTTGTAGCACTTTTATATGCTGTTTGGAAGAAACGCTATATTCCATATATGTTAGGTGTATTGGCTTTTGTTGTATCGCAAATATTGATCCGCATACCAATACTGAATTATGTAAATGGAACTAGCACAGATTTTCAAATGTTTTCAATAATGCAGCCTGTATTATTTGTACTTTTGCTTAGTTTATCAGCTGGAATTTTTGAAGAGATAGCTCGTTTTATCGCAATGCGTTATTTTATGAAGCAACGAGATTGGCAGTCTGGTTTTTTATTTGGAGCAGGGCATGGTGGTATTGAAGCGGTGTTGATAGTTGGTATCCCGGTAATATCCCTATTATTGTCACAAACAGTCATTCAAAATGGTGACAGTTATTATTTCGGCGGTATTGAGCGCATCTTCGCGATGATATTGCATATTGGACTGTCCTTCATTATATTACAAGCTGTCGTCCAAAAGAAATTTCGTTATGTTGTCTATGCAATTCTCATCCATGGAACTGCAAATGCATTAGCTGGCATTATATCGCTATATGTACCAGGGAAAAGCGGGATCATAATGTCAGAAGTTTCAATAGCAATTTGTGCTTTACTCGTTTTTAGTTATAGTTTCACTTTAAAAAGAAAGGGTGTATGAAAATGAGAAGAATGTTACTTATTATTATAAGTGCTATCGCGGCGTTCGCGCTTGCAGCATGTACCGGTAATAAAGTAGATGAAAGTACGTCAAAAAAGTTTATTCCAAAGGCGGAAGAAATTGTATCATTACTAAATGAGGCGAAGTATAAAGACGTACACGAAAAATTTGATAGTAAAATGAAAGCTGGATTGCCAGAAGAAAAAATGAAAGATCTTACACCTGTAATTGAGAAAGCCGGTACGTTCGAAAAAATTGAGAAAAAATCGATTGAAGAAAAAGATGGTTCATATACTGTTATTCTTGTAGCGAAATATAGTAAAGAACAACGGACATTCATTATAACTTATAATAATAAAGAAGAAATAGCAGGTTTATATATTAACTAAAAACAGATACAGTGGAAGTTCTCGCTGTATCTGTTTTTTTGTGTTAACCAAATTATGGATATTTGTGCTAATATGAACTCATAGCTATAGAGAAGGGGTGTGAGTATGAAAACTGAAATAGTTCCTAAAAAGAAGTACAGCATAATAAGCTACATATCTTTACTCATCGGCATTTTATGTTTTCTATTCGTTTTTATAACGCCAACAAGGATAGCGAATGCAGGTAATATAGTGGGAGATTATATTACAGTCGCACTCACAGTTGCAGGAATTATACTTTCTATCATTACGATGACGAAAAAAGCAGAGAAGAAGGGGATTGCTATTCTTTCATTAATACTGTCCTCATCATTTTTTATATTTTGGATCATCGCAATTATTTTATTGTTTACTGGTCAAATTAGTTTTGCGCCGTAATATGTAATAAAAAGAGTCCTTCTCGTATGAAGGACTCTTTTTATTCGGTATCTTCCGGTTGATATTCTAAAATATCCCCTGGTTGGCATTCTAACGCTTTACAAATAGCATCTAAAGTTGTAATTCTAATTGCTTTTGCTTTTCCATTTTTTAATATAGAAAGGTTAGCCATTGTAATTCCAACCTTCTCTGAAAGTTCAGTTACACTCATTTTTCTTTTCGCTAACATTACATCAATATTAATTATTATTGCCATGTTATTCACCTCAGACCGTTAAATCATTTTCTGATTTTATATCTATCGCATCTTTTAAAAGTCTTTGGAGAACGGCAGCAAAGACTGCGATAACTATTGAAGCAAAGATAAGGATCATGCCAATTATTATAATACCTGGTGCATCATCTCTCTCTGCTACAAGATAGAAAAGCGGCATACCTACTACATATAATACACTAATTGTAATAGCACATTGTTTTATCTTTTTTAAAGCTCTAACAGATAATTTCGAGAAGGCGTTCCCCTTATCAATGTAGCTTACAAGTTTAAAGGCTTGATATAGAGCAAAATAAAAAGGTATCACCGTTGCATATAGATTGATTAAAACAAGATATTTTATATATGCAATATCCGGGTATAAGTCCGCTGCGTAATTCCCGATATTAGGAATTAAAAATATACACAAAGCAAAAACAGGAATACCGATAAGGATAATTGCTGTCTTTAAAAAGAGTGTTGATCCTTGTTTCATATAAAGCACCTCATTTTTAAATTATCATATTAATTTAACATAAATTTTATCGTTTAACAATAAATTCTTATTTATTTCAATCGGATTTTTATTGAGAAACAAATTTTGGTGAAGAGAATGATAAGACGTTTTTATAAAAAAGGTGTGGTCTCTAGTTATTTGAACATAAAAAGCTATGATATGTACCGTTCGTTGCTTTACTAATAAAAGAAAGTAAAGGTAATGATTGTTAGCTTCATGAAAATTGGGGACTAATAAAACATATATAGGTTGTGGAAATCTTTTTGTATATAAATGAATGTGAAACATACGGAGGAACAACAATGTCGAATTTGGGTTTATTGATGAAGAGGTTACTGTTAGTAGGAACAATCACACTAAGTATGTTATGTACGGAAAGCATGATGAATTATCATACGGTGGAAGCTAAGGTGAAACAAGTAGAACGGCAACCGAAAAATGTAATCATAATGGTTATGGACGGAACGAGTTCTTCAGCAACGACATTAGCTCGCTTGTATAAAGGGAAACCACTTGCACTAGATGAAATTGTAACAGGAGGAGTTCGTACCTATTCGGCGGAATCAGCTATAACAGACTCAGCCCCAGCAGCTACAGCTTTAGCGACGGGGAATAAATCGAATTCAGGATATGTAGGTATATTACCTTCTATTGTAAGTTCACCTGGATTAAAATCAATAAAAGAAGAGGACAAGTTACGTCCAGTTGCCAATGTTTTAGAAGGTGCCAAACGCACTGGTCGCGCAACTGGAATTGTTGCTACAGCTGAAATTCAGCATGCTACTCCCGCTGGATTTTCTGCTCACCATATTAACCGTAAGCGTTTTGACGTAATTGCGGAGCAGCAAGTGTATCAAAATATAGATGTCGTATTAGGTGGGGGAAAAGAGGCACTGCTACCTATAAAAAGAAAAGATGGTGAAGATTTAGTAAAGGTGATTCAAGACAAAGGATACGACTTTGTTGAAACGAAAGATGCATTATTGAACTCTAAATCTAAGAAAATTTGGGGCTCTTTCTCACATAATGCTCTTGCGTTTGATATGGATCGTGAAGCAACAAATCCGGAGCAACCAACACTTTCTCAAATGACGGAAAAAGCAATTCAAACACTATCAAAAGATAAAGATGGTTTCTTTTTATTTGTAGAGGGAAGTAAGCCAGACTGGGCAGCTCATGTGAACGATCCAATAGGGATGATTAGTGATGTATTAGCATTTGATAACGCAGTTGCAGAAGTATTGGAATTTGCAAAAAAAGATGGTAATACGATGTTAATAGCTGTAACTGATCATGGTAACAGCGGTATTTCTATTGGGAATGCGAATACGACAAAAGGCTATAATATTACGCCGGTCTCTGCATACATTGGTCCATTAAAAAAATCGAAAATGACACTTGAAGGTGCTACAAATAAACTAAAATCTGATTTATCAAATGTAGAAGATGTAGCTAAATTATACGGTTTGGACAATTTAACTTATGATGAAAAAGAAAGAGTAAAAGCAGCAAAAAAGAAATCGGATGTAGGTCCAATACTTACTACATTATTGGCCAATCATGCGAACATAGGCTTCACAACAGGAGGCCATACAGGTGAGGATGTGTTTTTATATTCTTACGGTCCTCAAAAGCCAAACGGTTTGATCCAAAACATAGACATTGCGAAGACGATGGCGAAAGCAATGGGCTTTAACTTAGAAGAAGTAACAAACAAATTATTTGTAGAGAGTGAATTAGCCTTTAAACGAAAAGGTACAACAGTAACAATAGATAATACTGATGCAGAAAACCCGGTGCTCATAGTAAAACGTAATAATGTAAAAGCTCAATTATTTGTAAATAAAAATATAATTCGTATTAAGAATAAAGAATATGAATTAGGTAGTGTCGTTGTAGAAAGCAATGGCAAGTTCTATATACCAGAAGAAGCAATCCGCTTATTCATAAAGCATTCTCGTTAAAAAAATGCCAATTCCTTAGCAAATACTTAGGAATTGGCATTTTTTGTGTAGATGAAATTTCATTCGAAAACAAGAGTAAAGGGAATCGCTGTTTCTACAAAAATATTCTCTACGTTTATAAGTTATTGTGAATGAGGATTTTGCAATATTAGACCTATTGCTATCATATATTTTTCGCCCTGCCTAAAAAAATTTCTCAACATTCTCTTTGTTGAAAAATATTGAATATTCGTATTATAACGAATATTATGTTGTTATCGGCAAAAAACGATAATTTGCAGACACTGGGGAGGAAATACATTGAAAAAGAAATTAAAACCATTAGCGGTATTAACAACAGCAGCAGTACTAAGTGGTACGTTTGCTTTTGGAGGTCATGCAGCGTATGCTGAGACACCAACATCATCTCTACCAATAGATGAGCACTTAATACCAGAGGAACGTTTGGCAGAAGCGCTGAAACAACGGGGAGTAATTGATCAATCTGCATCACAAGCCGAGATATCAAAGGCTGTCGAAAAATATGTTGAGAAAAAGAAAGGGGAAAACCCTGGAAAAGAAATCTTGACAGGAGATAACCTTACGCAAGAAGCTTCAGATTTTATGAAAAAAGTAAAAGATGCAAAAATGAAGGAGAATGAACAGGCGCAGCAACCAGAAGTAGGACCAGTTGCTGGACAAGATGCAGGATTGAATTCTAGAAAATTAAATGGAAAAGTACCTACTACACCAGCGAAGCAAGCTGAGTACAATGGAACTGTTCGAAAAGATAAAGTACTTGTTTTACTCGTAGAATTTAGCGATTTTAAGCATAATAATATTGATCAAGAACCGGGTTATATGTATTCTAAGGACTTTAATCGTGAACATTATCAAAAAATGTTATTTGGTGATGAGCCATTTACGTTATTTGATGGATCGAAGATTAATACATTTAAACAATATTATGAAGAACAATCTGGCGGAAGCTACACAGTTGATGGAACTGTAACAGAATGGCTTACTGTTCCAGGAAAAGCGTCAGATTATGGTGCGGATGCGGGTACTGGTCATGATAACAAGGGGCCTTTAGGACCAAAAGATTTTGTGAAAGAAGCATTAAAAGCAGCTGTAGCAAAAGGCATTAATTTAGCTGATTATGATCAATTTGATCAATACGATCAAGATGGTGATGGAAATAAAAACGAGCCAGATGGAATTATTGACCACCTAATGGTTGTACATGCGGGCGTAGGTCAAGAAGCTGGCGGTGGTAAATTGAAAGATGATGCGATTTGGTCCCATCGTTCAAAACTAGGATCAAAGCCATATGCGATTGATGGTACAAAATCTACTGTATCAAACTGGGGCGGAAAGATGGCTGCATATGATTATACAATCGAGCCTGAAGACGGTGCAGTTGGTGTGTTTGCGCATGAGTACGGTCATGATTTAGGCTTACCAGATGAATATGATACAAAGTATTCTGGACAAGGTGAACCTGTTGAATCATGGTCCCTTATGAGCGGCGGTAGCTGGGCTGGAAAAATTGCGGGAACAGAGCCAACAAGTTTCTCACCGCAAAATAAAGAGTTTTTCCAAAAGAATATGAAGGGGAACTGGGCGAATATTGTCGAAGTAGATTATGATAAACTTCGCACGGGAATTGGTACTGCTACATATTTAGATCAAAGTGTTACAAAATCAAAACGACCAGGAATCGTTCGTGTTAACTTGCCAGACAAAGATATAAAAAATATCGAATCAGCATTTGGTAAGAAGTTTTATTACAGCACAAAAGGAAATGACATTCATACAACACTTGAGACACCAGTATTTGACTTAACGACTGCAACGGATGCTAAATTTAATTATAAGGCATTTTATGAATTGGAAGCGAAGTATGATTTCCTTGACGTAAATGCGATTGCAGAAGATGGAACGAAGACACGTATTGATAGAATGGGCGAAAAAGATGTAAAAGGCGGCGTAGATACAACAGATGGTAAGTGGGTTGATAAATCATACGATTTAAGCCAATTTAAAGGAAAAAAAGTAAAACTGCAATTTGAGTATGTAACAGATATTGCAGTAGCTTATAAAGGATTTGCATTAGACAATGCAGCATTAACTATAGATGGAAAAGTTGTTTTCTCTGATGATGCAGAAGGACAGCCAGCAATGACGCTAAAAGGATTTACTGTGTCTAACGGATTTGAACAGAAAAAACATAACTACTATATCGAGTGGCGAAATTACGCTGGGTCTGACACGGCGCTACAACATGCACGTGGTCCAGTATTTAATACAGGAATGGTTGTATGGTATGCGGATCAAAGCTTTACAGATAACTGGGTAGGCGTTCATCCAGGTGAAGGATTCCTTGGGGTAGTAGATTCTCATCCAGAGGCAATCGTAGGAACATTAAATGGACAACCAACTGTGAAGAGCAGTACGCGTTATCAAATTGCCGATGCGGCATTCTCATTTGATCAAACGCCAGCATGGAAAGTAAATTCGCCAACCCGCGGTATTTTTGATTATAAAGGATTGCCAGGCGTTGCGAAATTTGATGATTCTAAGCAATACATCAACAGTGTTATTCCAGATGCCGGACGTAAGTTGCCGAAACTTGGATTGAAGTTTGAAGTAGTAGGTCAAGCTGAAGACAAGTCTGCAGGTGCAGTTTGGATCCATCGCTAAAATAAAATGAAAAGGAGCTGCCATAAGTCGGTGAAACCTGACTTATGGCAGCTCTTTTCTTCTTGTGAGAAAAAACTGTTACATAAATACAAATCGAAAAAAATTACCATTTAAAAAAATGAAAAGATGTGCAGAAGTGAAAAAGTCCTCTGCTTTTATATATATTTATTGGAAAAAATAGATGTTTCTTTTATAATTGAAATGCTCCATCAGTCCGATTATATAAGTTTTTTTGACCGTAAGTAATTTGTAAGTAATGAGTAAGAAAAAAGAGATTTTTATATTATATAATATTTATTACAGCTACTTTTAACACCTGATACTAATAGTATGCTATAATGTGAATTAGCAACATAAAGGAAAGGAATTAGACCAATGACATTAGAAAATACTAAAAATTTAAAAAAACAAGTTGCTCCGTATGAAAAATCAACGATTAAAAAAAGTGTGTGGCAACTTATTAACACAATTGTGCCGTTCATTATTTTATGGTACCTTGCTTATAAAAGTTTGTCTGTTTCTTATTGGTTATCGTTAGTTCCATCTCTGTTAGCCGCTGGTTTTATGACACGGATTTTCATTATTTTTCATGATTGTACCCATTATTCATTCTTTAAAAGTCGACCTGCAAATAGAATCGTAGGGACATGTATGGGTGTGTTAACTTTATTCCCGTTTGATCAATGGGGACATGAGCATTCTATTCATCACGCTACAAGTGGTAATTTGGATAAGAGAGGTACAGGAGATATTTGGACGCTTACAGTGGATGAATATTTAGCTGCGCCATTTAGACTGCGTTTAGCATATCGCTTATATCGCAATCCATTCGTTATGTTTGGATTAGGTCCGATTTATGTTTTCTTATTTAAAAATAGATTTAACCGAAAAGGTGCTAGACAGAAAGAACGTATGAATACGTATTTGACGAATATTATAATCGTTGCTTTAATAGCTATACTTTGCTGGGCAATTGGGTGGCAATCGTTTCTGTTAGTGCATGGTACGATATTCTTAATAGCAGGTTCAGTAGGAATTTGGCTGTTTTACGTACAGCACACATTCGAAGATTCTTATTTTGAAGAGGATAAAGATTGGGAATATGTGAAAGCGGCAGTGGAAGGAAGTTCATTTTATAAACTTCCAAAAATCTTGCAATTTCTAACTGGTAATATTGGATTCCATCATGTTCACCATTTAAGTCCAAGAGTACCTAACTATAAACTAGAAGAGGCACACAATAATACGCTTCCGTTAAAAAATGTACCAACGATTACACTTGCTACAAGCTTACGATCACTCCGTTTTCGTCTTTGGGATGAGAAAAGTAACAATTTTGTTACCTTTAAAGAATTCAAAAAAATAATTAAAAACAATGTTTCTGTTCGAGTGAAATCTGAACTATAATTTCATCGTATATAAAAAACTCTCCTTAATCATTTTCGATTTAAGGGGAGTTTTTGTTTAATTATTATATGATCGATATTGAGGAGGAGGAATGCTTATGTGTAGGTATAAATATAAAGAGACAGTAATTATATTATGTAAACAAAATGAATTATTATAATTTTTATTATAGTAAAGGATATAGTACATATATAATGGAAAGCAGAAGGTGGATGATAGTAATTATAAGAACACATACAACGTAATAAAATAATTCTTTCAAAAGGAAGGGGACATGAAAGATGTTGAAATTACAAGGAAAATACAATGAAGCAAAAGTATTTACGAATAACGTTGATGAGACTGCAACTGGGCAGATTATTGATCTTTGTAACCAAGAATTCGTAAAGGATAGTCAAATTCGTATTATGCCAGATACACATGCAGGAGCAGGTTGTACGATTGGGACAACAATGACAATACAAGATAAAATCGTCCCTAATCTTGTAGGGGTAGACATTGGTTGTGGTATGGAAGTTGTTGTAATTGATAAGAAAAAAGAAGAAATTAATTTCGATTACTTAGACGAAACGATTCGTAAATTTGTTCCAAGTGGTTTTCGTATCCGAGATAAAGAACATCGATTCTCAAAAATGATTGATTTTGATGGTGTGAAGGCCCCATATACATTACAACGAGCTCAAAAAAGTATAGGTACTCTTGGAGGCGGAAATCATTTCATTGAATTAAATGAAGATGATAAAGGAAATGTATATATTGTCATTCATAGTGGTTCTCGTAATTTAGGTAAACAAATAGCAGAGTATTACCAGAACTTCGCGTATGAACAACTAATTCATGTTACATCAATGAAGGATGAGATTATTAAGAGATTAACTAAAGAGGGGAGAGAAAAAGAAATACAAGAAACTTTACGTGGAATTAAGAAGCCACAGATTCGTAAAGAACTAGCTTATTTAGAAGGAGAAGGATTCAAAGATTATATGAATGACATGAATATAGCCCAAAAGTATGCTGAGTTCAATCGTAAAGCAATGATTGATGAAATTGTCACTAAAATGGATTGGAAAGTAACTGATCAATTTACTACAATACATAACTATATTGACATGGAAAATATGATTCTACGAAAAGGTGCTATTTCAGCTCAGAAAGATGAACGAGTAATTATTCCAATTAACATGAGAGATGGTTCAATTATTGCATTTGGTAAAGGTAATCCAGACTGGAACTTTTCTGGTCCGCATGGGGCAGGACGTATCATGAGTCGTAAGAAGGCTAAAGAATTATTGAGTCTAGAGGACTTCCAAAATACGATGAAAGAGGTTTGGACTACATCGGTAGTAGAGAGCACAATTGATGAGGCACCAATGGTATACAAGCCAATGGATGAAATTATAGAAAATACAAAAGAAACAATAGATATAAAGCACATTATTAAGCCATTATATAATTTTAAAGCGAATTAGAAGGGATAAATAAGCAGCCAGAAAAAACTATTTTTCGTATCTTTTGTTCGAAAACAATCTAATCAAGGGAAGTAGTTCCATTTTATTGCGATGGGATAGAAGAAGTCGATTTCCTGTGGAGTTAAGGAATCGACTTTTTTATTTATTTTGTTGAATGAAAGCAACCGTTAGCTTAATAGCAAAGGATTATAACCGTCTATTTCTCCCAAAGCTCAATTAGACGACCTTCAGGATCTTTAATCCAAATAAACTTTCCGAACTCACTAATTTCTTCTTTCTTTTCAAGAGGTACACCAATATGTTCAAGATGCTGAATAGTCTCATTTAAATTATGTACTTCAAAATTTAACATCACTTGCTGTTCTATTGGAAAATAATTATCATTTTCGGTAAAGAAAGAAAAAATAGTCTCATTTCCTAATTGGGGTTTAATCACAGTCCCATTCCAATCTTCTATTTCAATTTTCAACACTTCACTGTACCATTTTTTTATAACATCAAGATTTTTAGTTCTCCAAAATATTCCCCCGAAACCTTTTATCATTGTAGATAACTCCTGTCTTTTTTAAAATTTTTAAGCAATATATATTCAATATATCAAAACAGTAACAGTAAGGAAAATCAATAACGTATTAAAAGTGAAAAAATCCAATTACTAGTATTGTAGTATTTACCGCATTATGGAAATTGGTATCACTTTTCAAAGAACTTACAACCCAAGTAAAGGTATATAGTAATACTGACTCGTATGAGGTAATGAATGAAAAGGGAATAGAACAAATGCCAATTATAAAAGACCGCATATGAAATGAAAGCCATGTGCGGTCTTTTATATATAAGTATAGTATTACATAGTCTCGCTAATTTCACTTTCACTATGAGTGTTAGTAGAAATTCTTTTCTTAACTTTAAAGTGATAGTAAGTATAACAAAAAATGATAAACGGTACAGTGCAATAGATTCCAAGTCGTTGTTCTGGGATAAAAATAAGACTGATTAATATAATGCCATACAATCCAAAACCAAGAATTGGTACAAGTGGATAAAGTGGAGTTTTAAATTTTAAGTCTTCTAATTTTCCACCGTCTGCTAAATAATGTTTACGGAAAAAGAATTGAGAGACACAAATTGACATCCAAACAATGATTGTAATGACGCCAGAAATGGAAATTAACCATAAGTAAACTGTTTCAGCAGCTACGACGCTTGTTAAAAGAGAAAAAGCAGAAATAGAAATTGTCAAAATTAAAGCGTTTAAAGGTATTCCTCGTGAAGATAATTTTTTTAAAAAGGCCGGAGCCATTTCATTTTTTGATAATGACCAAAGCATGCGAGTTGCGGCATACAGTCCAGAGTTTGCGACAGAAAGAACAGCAGTAAGAATAACAAAATTCATAATATCAGCTGCATATGGAATACCGATATTATCAAATACAGCAACGAATGGGCTCTTTGTTAATCCTGCTTCTTCCCAAGGAATTAAAGCAACAAGAACAAAGATTGCTAAGACGAAGAAAAACATCGTGCGCCATATAATATTTCTAATAGAACGAGGTAAAGTTTTTGCTGGATCTTCACTTTCACCTGCTGCGATTCCGACAAGTTCTGTACCTTGGAAGGAATAATTGACTGTAACCATTGTTAATAGAATAGCTGCAAGTCCATTTGGGAATAAACCGCCATGATTTACGAAATTTGATAATAACGGGGCTGGTTCGTCGCCTTTTAAGTCAATAAAACCGAACATAGCGGCACCGCCAAGGATAATAAAAGCTATAATGGCAGATACTTTTATACTTGAAAACCAAAATTCTGTTTCTGCATAACTACGAGCAGATAATGCGTTAATAGTGAAGATAGTAACGCCAAATATTAAACACCAAACCCAAACAGGAATATCAGGAAACCAGCGCTGCATTGTAATGCCGGCAGTTGTAAATTCAAGACCGGTCGTATTCGCCCAGCTTAACCAATACAACCATCCGATTGTAAAGCCAGTTGCAGGATTGATGAACTTAGTTGCATATTCCTGAAAAGAACCTGAAACAGGCATGGCTACAGCAAGTTCACCAAGACAAAGCATAACGAAATACATTAATAATCCACCAGCCATAAAGGCAAGTACGGATCCACCAGGTCCAGCTTGACTTATAATAAAACCAGATCCGTTAAATAATCCCGTTCCAATCACACCACCGAGTGCAATCATGAATAAGTGTCTACTTTTCATCGTACGTTTTAATTCATTGTTTGTATTACTTACTTGCGTCATTGTTTTCCTCACTTTCGTAGTTGATAGAATGAAGTTTGATGTTTTTCCGTATTGTGGAATATATTCCGTGATTTGAAATCTTGTTATAATTTTCAGATAATTAAAAAGAAAAGTCAATATTTTTTTGTTCGCGCTTACAAATTGTTATCAGTGGCATATTTTTATTTTTAGAAAATTGAATAAATAGATTGATTTCATTTTAAATTTTTGTTAAATTGATAGGTAATTGAGCGAACTAGCATATTACAAGTCAAGCTGAGGTGAGTTATTATGGTGCAGTCCATTGATAGAGCGATAAGTATTATAAAGTTGTTAAATTCTACTAATGAAAAAGAGTATTGGGCAATTTCTGATATAGCGGACAGAACACATCTCCCAGTTAGTACAGTACATAGATTACTTAACTCTTTAATCGAGCATGGGTTAGTTACGCAAATTTCAGAAACGAAACAGTACAAAATTGGGCCAATGTGGATGGAAATAGGATTACGTCAATTGGAGAAGGTAGACTATAGATCAGTTGCAAGAGAAGTGATGAAGCGGTTAGCCTCTGAAGTGGAAGAGAGTGTTTATTTGAACATTCCAAATGGAACACATTCTATTATCATTGAAAGAATGGATAGCCCTTTAAAAATTCGAGTTATTGATAACTTAGGGGAACAAATTCCACTTTCAATTGGTGCTGCAAATAAAACGATGCTTGCCAATATGAAAACGAATGAAATGGAACATATTGTAGAACATTTACTTTCTTCATTACCAGAACAAAAGCACATTCTTTTAGATCAAATAAAGCAAATAAAAACTGAAGGATATGCGGTAAGTTATGGTGAAAAAACAGAAGGGACAGCTTCAGTAGCTGCACCTATTATCGGATTTAATCATAAAGTAGTAGGAGCATTAAGTGTTGGGTTAATTAGTCATCGCATAAATGATGATCGACTATCTTTTCTTATTAGTAAGGTAAAACAAGCAGCTCATGAAATATCAATAAAAATCGGCAGTACATCAGAACTATAATTTTGATAACTGTCGTCATTTTTTATTCATATAATGGAATTCATTTTCATAATGCGGAAAAATAGGGGGATTTATATGTCAAAGTGGCAATCAAAAGAACAATTGATTCAATTATTAAGCAGTCTTGTTGAAATTCCTAGTATTACAGGTACAGAAGCTGAAGTGATATTGCCAGACTTTGTTGTGGAACAATTATCTGATTTACAGTACTTCAAAGAAAACCCGCATCATTTGCAAAAAAATCCGACGGGGGACGGACGATATTTTGTTACAGCCCTAGTAAAGAAAAGCGATAGTACAAAAAATACCGTAATTCTAGTTAGTCACTTTGATGTTGTAGATGTGCAAGATTACGGAGTTTGGAAAGAAGATGCATTTAGTCCTAAAAAGTTAACATCTATGTTTTATTCTCATAAAGATGAATTACCAGACCATGTGCGTGAAGATATAGAACAAGGAGATTGGCTGTTTGGCAGAGGAACAATGGATATGAAATGCGGCCTCACATTACAAATGGCAATGATTGAGCAAGCCTGTGAAGGAAGATTTGACGGGAATGTTCTTTTATTAGCTGTTCCAGATGAAGAAGTAAACTCTGTAGGGATGAGGGCTGCTGTTCCAAGACTACTAGAGTTAGCAAGAGAACATAACTTGGATTATAAAACGGTATTAAATTCAGAGCCTATGTTTTCACGACATCCTGGTGACCAAAATAAGTATATTTACACTGGTTCTATTGGTAAAGTGTTACCTGGATTCCTTTGCTACGGAAAAGAGACACATGTAGGTGAACCATTTGCAGGTTTAAATGGGAGTTATATGGCTGCTTTATTAACGGCTGAATTAGAATTGAATACGGACCTTTGTGATGTTGTAGAAGGAGAAGCGAGTCCTCCCCCAACTAACTTACTTCAACGTGATTTAAAGGAGGATTATTCTGTACAAATTCCGCATCGTGCAGTCACATTATTCAATTTGTTTTTACTGGAAAAAACGATGACAGATGTCGTTTCAATGTTACGTCAAAAAGTAACGAAAGTAGCAGAGAAAATAGAAGAATCATACGAGAAGCAAGCATATCGTTTTTCTAAATATAATCCGTTTATACCGCCTAATATGAAAGTAAATGTATTAACGTATGAAGAGCTTATCGCTTATGCAATTGAACAACATGGGCAAGAGAAAATAGATGATATTCAATCTAGTATAATAAAAAATAGAGAAGATCAAGATGATCGTGCGGTAACAATTGATTTAGTAGATAACCTATCTATTTTATGTAAAGAAAAGGCGCCGATGATTGTACTTTTCTTTGCTCCACCATATTATCCAGCTGTAAGTTCACGCAACAATCCGTTAATTAAAGATGTAGTTGCAGAAATGGAAAAGTATGCTCACTACAATCATAACATTACATTTGAAAACCAAAACTATTTTGGAGGAATTTCAGATTTGAGCTATGTGGGCTTACAGAATCCACTAGATTCAATGAGTTCACTTGTAGACAATATGCCATTATGGGATAAAGGTTATTCAATTCCACTTCAGGATCTAGAAGAGTTTGACGTTCCGGTATTAAATATGGGGCCGGTAGGAAAAGATGCACATCAATGGACAGAACGTTTAGATGTAAATTACGCATTTGAAACGCTATTAGATATGTTACCGAAATGCATTGAAAAATTATTAGTTTCTAATAAAATTACACAACCATAGTAGGGAATAAGGAAGGGATAAAACTAAAATCTCAAAAGAAGATCTAAATAAAATTATCTCAATATAACCAAAAGAACGGACAAACTCAAGTATCTATGAGTTTGTCCGTTTATCATTTAGTGCAAGCGAGAGAGTATGTAATCCACCATTTTCTAACTAAATTCATAGCTAACGTGATCTCTTTTATATTTTTACTTTTTCGTTTGCCCAGATAGTTCAACAGACTTTTGCGTACAACGCTGCATAGCGGAAATAATTGCAGTTCGTAAGCCTTTTTCCTCTAATATTGCTACAGCTTCTATCGTTGTTCCGCCAGGAGAACAAACCATATCTTTCAATTCACCTGGATGTATGCCTGTTTCCAGTACCATTTTGGCAGAGCCTAACACAGCTTGAGCAGCGAATTTATATGCTTGATTGCGTGGCATACCATCAAGTACAGCGGCGTCTGCCATCGCTTCTATAATCATATATACGTATGCTGGTGAAGAACCGCTTACAGATGTTACAACGTTCATTAATTTTTCGCTTACGATCTCTGTTTGACCAAAGCTATTGAAAATGTTTAGCACATCTTCTAAATCTTTTTCTGTCACCATTTCATTAGGGCATAATGCAGACATTCCTTCTCCAACAAGAGCAGGGGTGTTAGGCATTACTCTTATAACCTTTAATTTTTTAGCAAAAGCTTCTTCAGTACTTTTAATGCTTTTTCCAGCAGCGATCGTTACGACGATAACATCGTTTTTGATCACTTCTTTTATTTCGTTAATTACTGATGCGTATAAGTCTGGTTTAATTGATAAAATTAAAATATCAGCATTTTTAGCTACTTCATTGTTGTCAGTAGTTGTAGTTAGCCCATATTTTTCATTAGCATGTTTTAAATTCGTAGTGTTTAAATCCGAACAAATAATATTATTTGCAGACACTATATTTTTGTGTAGCATCCCACTAATCATAGCCATTCCCATATTTCCGCAACCGATAAATCCAATTTGTTTATCCATAATAACTCAATCTTGCTCCTTTTATAATAAATTATATCATTTTGAAATTGCTATCTTAAAATAACAATAACATCTTTATGTAATATAAAGAAACATTCTAAGAGAATATATTCCTTTTTGCAACAC
The DNA here is from genome assembly GCF_008368785.1 of Bacillus sp. AY3-1. NCBI lineage: Bacteria > Bacillati > Bacillota > Bacilli > Caryophanales > Bacillaceae > Bacillus > Bacillus sp. AY3-1. Next base: position 469,282 of record NZ_QORZ01000016.1, read on the forward strand.
CAAAAGATAAAAATCAATTATATTCGACATTGTGTAAATATATACACTTTAATTTTAGGTTTTATGTTGATGAATATGAGTTAAACTTATATCGATTTGTATTTTCATTCAGTACTGTAATAATTTCATACAAGTAACTTACCGCTCTATTTATTTTTAAAAATACTTCTTGACACCAAATCAAATTATATCGCATAATATAAAAAATTAAACCGAAAATCGTTGAAGGGAAATAGTACATATGTCTTCTTGCGAAAGAGAGTGGAATTCACCGGCTGAAAGATTCCTCGTATAGAATATATCGAACCTATCCCTGAGTCTTAAATGAAAGTTTAGGCGTTCGCCTGCGTTATAGGCGCCAAGTGGATATCTATGTATATCAATTAAGGTGGTACCGCGGAACAATGACCGTTTCGTCCTTTTTATTTTATTAAGGGCGAAGCGGTCATTTTTATTTTGCTCTTAAATAGGCTAGGCGCAGCATTGAAAAGAATAGAATCGCTGCAAGCTGTATGAATAGAAGTGTAATTTATAAAAAACTTTGATTTTAGACTTGGGGGATAAAAAAGTGAAAAAACAACGAATTGTTGTAAAGATTGGGAGTAGTTCCTTGGCAGATAGTCACGGAGTCATTTCTAAAGAACAACTTTCAGATCACGTTGCCGCATTGGCTCGATTGAAAGAGGAAGGGCATGAAGTTTTGTTAATTACATCTGGGGCTGTCGCTGCAGGTTTTTCGGCTCTAGGATATCCTACCAGACCTGTGACAATTAAAGGAAAACAGGCTGCTGCGGCTGTTGGACAAAGTTTGTTAATGCAGGCGTACACGGAGGAATTTCGTAAATATGGCATCGTTACAGCGCAACTATTGCTGACGAGAAGTGATTTTTCTAGAAAAGAACAATATAGTAATGCTTACGCTACTTTAGGAGAGTTACTAAACCGCTCTGCTCTACCAATAATTAATGAAAATGATTCCATCTCATTAGAGGAGCTAACGTTCGGTGATAATGATATGCTGTCAGCTTTAGTAAGCGGACTTGTTTCGGCAGATATGCTTATGATTTTTACGGATGTGAACGGTTTATATGACAAAAATCCACAGAAAAATGCGGATGCGAAAAAATATTATTTCCTTCCTGAAGTTACGGAAGAGATTGCTTCTCTTGCAGGAGATGCTGGGTCCAAACTTGGGACTGGCGGTATGAAATCAAAAATTGATGCTGCGAAGACAGCACTTTCTCTTGGCGTGAGTGTATTTATCGGAACAGGACGTGGACAAGAGAAGTTTGTAGATGTTTTGAAGGGCAAAGGTGATGGTACGTATGTCGGAAATGCCCCTCAAAAAGAGATGAAGATGAACAAGCAATGGATCGCGTTGCATTCGCTTGTTAGCGGACAAATTGAAGTAGACGCTGGAGCAGCTACTGCTATCATTCAGTATGGTAAGAGTCTTCTTCCTGCTGGCGTTACAAATGTTTCAGGATTTTTCCAAGTTGGCGATGTCGTAGAAGTAATGACGCAACAAGGGCGCGTAATTGGAAAAGGACAATGCACATATAGCGCAGAGGAATTAAGAGAGATAAAAGGTATGCAAAGTCAACATATTCAAGCAAGAGGCGAAAGGCATAATTATGAAGTCATTCATAGAGATTATTGGGTGTCACTTTAAGAATAGTGATGTTAAAAAGGAGGAAATGAAGATGAATGAAGTGTTGGCAAAGGGAAAAAAAGCGAAAGAAATTGCTAGAGAACTTGTACTAAAATCTACAAGTCAAAAAAACGAAGCACTTACTGCTATTGCTGAAAGGCTAATAGTAGAAACAGCTTATATTGTAGAGGAAAACAAACGTGATATCGAAGAAGGTAAGGCAAAAGGATTTTCTGATTCACTCCTTGATCGACTTATGCTAACTGAACAACGAATTGTTGATATGGCAGAGGGGATTAAGCAGTTAATCGAATTACGTGATCCAGTTGGAGAACGTGTAAGTGAATGGGAGCGACCAAATGGACTATCTATTCAGGAGATGCGTGTACCACTTGGTGTTGTTGGGATGATTTATGAGGCAAGGCCAAATGTAACAGTAGATGCTGCTACGATTTGCTTGAAAACAGGAAACGCAGTTATATTACGTGGTAGTTCTTCTGCTATTAATTCTAACAAAGCTATTGTTGAAGTTATTCACCGAGCGCTTAAACAAACAAGCTTGCCAGAAGAAAGTGTACAGCTTATAGAAGACACAACACGGGATAGCGCAAAGCAGTTGTTTACAATGAATGATTACCTAGACGTTCTTATTCCAAGAGGTGGCAAACAATTAATTGATACGGTAGTGAGAGAAGCTTCTGTTCCAGTACTTGAAACAGGTGCGGGAAATTGTCATATTTTCATTGATGAAACAGCGGATAAGCAAATGGCAATTGATATTATTATAAATGCAAAAACGCAGCGTCCATCTGTATGTAATGCCATTGAAACGATTGTACTTCATGAGAAGTGGGCGCATCAATTTGGTAGCGAGCTGTTTTCAACTTTGAAGGAAAAAGGTGTGGAGCTACGCGGTGATCAGAGAGCATTGGCTATTGATTCTTCAATTGTACTTGCTTCAGAAGAAGACTGGGAAACAGAATTTTTATCTCTCACACTGGCAGTGAAAGTAGTTTCTTCTATAGAAGAAGCGATTCATCACATAAATACGTATGGTTCTATGCATTCCGAAGCGATTATTTCAGAAAACGAGGAAAACGTCAATAAGTTCTTCACATCTGTTGATGCGGCTGCACTGTATCATAATGCATCCACTCGTTTTACTGATGGATCTGAATTCGGATTCGGCGCAGAAATTGGCATCAGTACACAAAAACTACACGTAAGGGGACCGATGGGACTTCCTGCATTAACTTCTACAAAATATGTGATTCGTGGAAATGGTCAGATTCGAAAATAATAATAAAAGACACTCAATTCGATTGGGTGTCTTTTATTTTAAAGAATATTTACCATACAAATAGTCCAACAAGCATAGCGCTTAATAAGGAAACTGCCATCCCGCTAACGAGAAGCTTCCAAACATTTTTACCGATAATGGCTGATTTTTCTCCGCCAAATAATGAATTGTAAGTTCCGTAAATCATACCTACTGTACTAAAGTTAGCAAAAGAAGCTAGAAATGTAGTTGCAACTGCAATCGTATGTGGTTGTAAAGACTTTAGGTTCGATTTTAAATCCATCATTGCAACAAATTCATTCGTCGTTATTTTAATCCCCATTAATTCAGCTACATACATCGCATCACTGCCCGATAAACCGAGTAAAAAAGCAAAGGGGCTAAAGATAATGGAGAAGATTTTTTGAATTGTTAAACCTGTGACGAAAAAGCCTAAAATTCCATTTAAACATGCAGTTAATGCCACATAACCAATTACCATAGCTAAAATAACGATAACCATATTCATCCCGACTAACATACTGTTTGAAATAGTAGAAAAGAAATCCTTTTTTTCATCTTTTGAAGGTGTATATACGACATCATCTTCTTTCGTAACTTCTACAGGATTTAATACATTGGCTAAAATTAATGCGTTAATACAGTTTAAAGGGATAGCGCTGAAAATATATGTTGCTGGAACCATTGATAAATAGGCGCCAAGAATGGATCCGCTAACGCTACTCATACTCATAATTCCAAAAGTCAGCAAACGATTTTCTTTTAAAACGGATAACTGATCACGAACAACCGCAAGTGCTTCGGTGTTTCCTAAAAACATCATTTGAATGGAAAAGAAACTTTCTAACTTTGGTAAACGAGAAATCTTTGAAATAACTGCACCTACTTTATCAATAATCCAAGTTAAGATCCCAAAGTACGAAAGAATATCGAAAAAAGTGATAACGAAAATGATAGGAAGTAATGCACTAAAGAAGAAATCAATGTGTGGACTGTCCATAGCGGAAGGAAAGGCAAACCGAATACCTTCATTCGCACACGATAGTAGCCAACTGAAAAATGACGCGATTTTATTAATGATAATACTGCCGAGCTTCGTGCCTAACATAAACCATGTAATAAAGAGCTCCAATATGATTAGAATAACGATTGGTCTCCATTTTATTTGTTTTTTATTAGGCGAACATAGGAAAACGATTAATATTACAACGAAAATTCCTAACATATTTAATATAAAATGCATATCAACAACTCCTTGAGGCTTATTATTTGTATATAAAAAAGCTCCTATTCTTCTTAATTTAGAATGAATGTGTTTCAACTAAAATTTTATTAATTCTAAAAAAATAGAAGGTAAAATTCGATGAAAATAGAATTTAATATATAGCAAACAAGGAGGGGATAAAAATGGAGGTCTATCACATAACGAGTAGAAAGAGGGAAACTTATAACATTCAAGTGAAATATTCGATACTTTTCGAATGTGCACTTGGCATTGCAGCAATTACTCATAAAAGGTTAATCGATACTCTTGAAAAGAGTCAAAATGAATGGGAAGAAATTAAGGAATCCTTAACAGAAGAAATGAGAGAGCACTTACAGTTTGTAGAAGAACATAATACGTGGAAAGCGTTACTTCAGTTGTTGTATAAAGAGGATTTTCAGGACTTAGCACAGTTTCATGCTAAAATCGATTCGCTTTCAGAAGTAGATTTGAAATATATATGCTTACCGTTTTTAGGCGAGAAGTATGAAAAGAAAAGACATTTAGCAGCAAGTGGAGACGTAACTGCAATATATGAACTAGAGGAGCTGACACAAGATCATCAGTTTTTCTCTACGTATATTCGTTTTATATGTAATATCGATGTGCAAAAACTAAAGAACCATTTAGTAGCCGTTATGACAGGGTGGTATGAGAGTGTTATTCAGAAAGAGGAGGAGCAAATACTTTCTATATTGCAAAGAGATTATGAAGCGAAAAATGAAATGAATAAAAAGATGAAACCAGAAGAGTTTGTCGAGTGGGCGACTGGCGGTGTGAACTATATGCCAGAACCAAGTGTTCATTATGTACTTCTTATCCCGCAAATGACGTACAGACCGTGGAACATTGAGGCGGATATTGAAGATACGAAAGTATTTCATTACCCAGTCGCAAACGAAAGCATCCATCCTGAAGATCTATATGAACCGAATTATTTTTTAGTTCAAAAACATAAGGCACTTGGGGATGAAGCGAGGCTACGCATTGTAAAAATGTTGTTCGAACAAGAACGGACTTTGCAGGAAATTACAGAAAGACTGCAACTCGGTAAATCGACAGTACACCACCATTTGAAATTGTTACGTGCAGCGAAGTTAGTTGATATACATGAGGGGAAATATGTATTGAGAAAGAAAGCAGTACAGTCGTTAGCGAAAGAATTAGATGCGTTTTTAAATAGATAATATGCAACTAGAATGCACATAAAGGGAGGAATCTAGTAGAAAAGTTGGTGTATGAAATTGAAAAATATATTGAAAAACCGTTCGTTCTTTTATATGTGGATTGGCAGTGCAATTTCAGAGTTAGGCGGGGCTTTCGAAACGTTATGTAATTCAATTCTTGTTTACGAATTAACAGGATCAAAAACAGCATTAAGTAGTATGTGGTTATTATATTTTATCCCGTCACTCATACTACAACTAATAAGTGGACCATTTATTGATAAATGGAGCCGGAAGTGGATTATGATTTTTTCGCAATGGGTGCGAGCTTCGATTTTTTTATTGCCGTTAGTCATGTTACTTACTAGTAGTATAGAAGTTTGGCACATATATGTCGTCCAAATAATAATCGGACTTATTACGCCGCTTTATACACCTGCAAGTCAAGCAATTACACCGAGTATTGTAAGTAAAGAACAGCTTCAAGACGCAAATGCGTATATTGATGGAATGGCTCGTCTTATGATGTTTCTTGCGCCCGTATTAGCCGGAGTAATCATTCATTTGATTGGAACAGAACTTACATTATCTTTCGTATGTATTTGTCTATTTGTTAGTGGTGCATTATTACTTAATATAAAAGAAAAGAGAACAAAACAATCTATTCGGAAAACGTGGTTAGAACAGTTTCTTCACGGTTTTACATATTTTTTCACAAAACCAGTTATCGTTTGGCTCGGTATTTTTCTTACTTTCGTGCAATTTGGAGTTGGGGTTACGCTAGTTACAAATCTTCCCTATATAAAAGACGAGCTGTCAGCCGGGTATGCGGAGTTTGGTTATTTTATGGCTGGTTTCCCGTTTGGCTATGTAATTGGATCAATACTAGTCGGAAAAGTAACATATAAAAGCCGGCGTATACTTATGCTTGGTGGATTGTTTATAGGAGGACTCACATACATTTTTCTAGGGTTCAATCATAGTATAGTAATTGCGGTGTTCATTGAAGTAGTTGCAGGCATTTGCATTGCCTTTTTCAATGTTCATAACACAACGATATGCCAACAAACAGTACCAAACAATATGATAGGGCAAGTATTTTCAGTGCGGTTATTTTTCATACGATCCGCTATGCCGTTAGGTGTGTTATTAGGAGGCATACTGAGTGAAATGTGGGGAGTGAGAGCACTATACTTTATCATCGGTGCGATTATATGTACCATTTCTTTAATAGGAATATTACTTCCGTATTTCAAATTTTTAGATGAGGCGATAGAAGAGAAATCAGCATAATTCAAATAATTATAACTTTTTAATTGAAAATAATTATCATAATCAACTATAATAGAAGAATACTAGTATTCGTATTACAAAGAGGGAGTGGGATTATATGTTTATCGAAACGAAAACATTTACAGTAAAAGAAGGTACATCAAATATAGTTGTAGAACGTTTCACTGGAGAAGGTATTATTGAAAAATTTGAAGGCTTCATCGACTTAAGCGTTCTTGTGAAAAAAGTAAGACGCGGCGACGAAGAAGTTGTCGTTATGATTCGCTGGGAATCTGAAGAAGCATGGAAAAACTGGGAAACAAGTGAAGAACATCTAGCAGGACATAGAGCGAGTCGTGGTAAACCAAAACCAGATCATATCATTAACGTGGATCACGCAGTTTATTATGTGAAATCATCGAAAGCGGCTTATCAACAGTCGTAATATATAGTTAAAGTTAGAGGATATTTGTTTATTAATAAACAAATATCCTCTTTTTTTTGATTTATAGTAAAATATGGATGTAATATATATTTAATTGTTTCATTATAAATGGAGGTAAATGAAGTGAAAAAAATGTTACTAATGGCAGCTTTAGCGACGACATTATTATCAGCATGTAGTAATAATAAAGTGGAAGAAGAAGTATCTAAGAATGAGGAAGAAAAACGTGAAAGTAGTGCAAAAATAGTAGAGCGGAAGGAATATATCATTATTGATAAGAAGTATAATGATATATTTCTAAAAGATGCTAACTCAAATAAAGAAGATAGTGTGAAGGTAAGTTTAAATGATTTAAATCCAACAAAATGGGAGGCACCTGTAAGAAACGGTATACCAGATATAGGTGATCATATTTCTTTGGAAAAAGAAGAGGGTAAATATACACCTATATTAGTAAAAGATCTTGTTGGTGAAATAAAATATGATGGTACAATTAAATACAAAATTTTAGAAGCAACTAATAAATCAGTAAAGTGGCTTCCACTAAATAAAGAGAACAATGGAGGGGCTGTTCCACCAGAAATGGTAAAAGTAGTGAACGCTTCGAAAATAAAAGCTGGAGATATTGTTACGATTCAAGATAAAACCAAAAGCAGTAAAGACGCAATTGTATATGAACTAACAATTATTGAATAAGTATGTAGAAGATTATAAGAGAACTACAATATATTTAGGTAACGAATAACTTCATAATAATATGTTTGGAGGTTACGAATGTTAGAAGCACAAATATCTATTAAACATGAACAACATAAAAAATTAGCGCAAACCATAGTAGCTGAAATCTTATCTATAAATAAGATAACTGGATGTATGCTTATCGGATCTGTCGCAAGAGGTGATGCATATCCTGATTCAGATTTAGACTTCTATGTTCTTTTAGAAGACGGACAAAATAAGAAATTTCATTCTGAAACGAGAGAAGAAATTTTATTTGATAAAAGCGGCGAGTTGAAAAAGTTAAAGGAAATAGCTACATATGAATTTGAAAACTATCGTGTTTCTAGCGACAAAGTGAAGGGCATTTCTCATTGGTTGCATAGTTCATTAATTAAAACTCAATCTGCTTTGAAAGCAAATGGTTAAAAGCTTCATACATAGTTCAAACTTCAATTTGGACATTGTTAGATGGGATATGGGCTGTTAATAATAAGCCTACACCGCCAGCGGGATCTGCTTTGAAGTATATTGAAACATTATCTATAGTACCAACTAATTTTGAAGATTATATAAATAGACTGTTTTTAGGTGATACGAAGGACCGTATTAAAGCAGCAATTGAGTTAATTGAGTGGGTGCTTTATAAATAATGCTGTCTAATATTGTCGGTAAATCGATATTTTGCGTCGAATCGTTGATATATTGAGAAAATCGTTGATATAATTCAAGTTACGATTGATATATTTGGAAAATCGTTGATATAAATTTCATATACTGTATAAGAAGCAACTAAAAGAGCGTAACCTAGTCAAATTTTTAAAATGAAGTTTTATAAAAAGGTCTATTTTGCAAAGGAATTACTTATGCATAAAATAACAATAATGTATCTTAATGCAAGAAAATCTAGAGAATCAAGCAGGTTTCCCATATAGTAAAGTACGAAACTATTATAAGTAGTACAGTGAAATCAATAGGAGGTTACCGCTATGACAGCTGTTTTTAAAGATATGGCGTTTCAGTTAAAAACGGAACGACTCGATCTGAATATGTGGGAGGAATCTGATGCAGTCTGGCTGAGACAATTAATTGGTGAACGTGGTGTGGACATGCCAACCATTGAATCGGTTCGTAGCTCTCTTATCGAAATGCGCAAGAAAGCAACTGAAAATGGTATTTCTCTTCTTACTATACGTAGGCGAGAAGAAGGGGATTTCATCGGATACTGTGGCTTAATTATTGGTCGTGCCACGCTTGAAGAACCGGAGATTGCATATGAGTTGTTCCAAAGTGTTCATCGTAATGGTTATGCGACAGAGGCAGCATCAGCAGTGCTTGAGGCTGCGATTGCTACAGGTCGCCATAGACTTTGGTCTACTGTAGGTGCTTGGAATACAGCGTCTTTCCGGGTATTAGAAAAGATAGGATTTAAGCGGCATCACAGTACGTTTGGTGAACGCGGTGAGATTGTTTGGAATGTGCGCGATCTGTAGAAATCTGACTAAATCCGGAACAAAAAAATGTAAAAGAAAACCTCTATGTTAGGTTACTTAGTAATCTAACATAGAGGTTTTTCTTTATAGTAAATATTAATTTTGTATATATTTAAGAGTAATAGTCTGTCGTTTATCCCGCTTTAATGGGCAGTAAGACCCCCACCTCAAAATTCAGCGAAAGCAAAGAAGTTAGGTGGGGGATCAACTGCCCCTAAAAGTCCGATTGGTTCAACTAATAATCAGTGGGGGATGAAGAAAACCCCCACTGATTAAAGTTTCACTTTATTTTAATTTTTTACATCTTCGAATAATTGGAGTGCCTCTTTCACATTCAATCCATTCTTTACAATGCCATGAATCGCTTGAATCATCGCAGCAGGATGTTCAGATTGCCATATGTTTCGGCCCATATCTACGCCGATTGCGCCTTCTTGCAGTGCATTGTACGTAATGTTTAATGCGTCTTCAATTGAATCGAGTTTTGGACCACCAGCGATTACAACTGGGGCAGGGCAAGTGCTGGTGATTTTTTCGAATCCTTCGCAGTAATACGTCTTAATAATGTCAGCACCCATTTCAACACATACGCGGGAAGCGAGTGCTAGAAAGCGTGCTTCACGTTTTTGTAATTCTTTCGCAACAGCGGTAATACCGAGTACTGGTAGACCGTAATCGTGAGCTTCTGAAACTACATTTGCGAGATTTGAAACAGTTTGTGTTTCATAGTCTGATCCGACGAAAACAGAAACACCGACGCCAATTGCGTTTTGTTTTACTGCTTCTTTTACTGGTGTAACAATTGTTTCATTCGCTAAATCTTTACCGACGACAGTAGCTCCACCTGAAACACGCATAACCATCGGTGTGCTGCAGTTTTCAGGAATACAGGAGCTAAGTACACCTCGAGTTAAAAAGAGGGAATCTGTGTAAGGAAGTAAGTTTTTAACTGTTTCAAGTGGCTGTTCTAGCCCGTGAATGGGTCCTAAAAAGTAGCCGTGATCTATCGCTAACATAACCGCTCTTCCATCAGGTAAAATTGTATTTAATCGATTTTTAAATCCCCAAGTCATTAGAAATCACTCCTTCGTTAATGTTGGATTTTCCGTTTGTACCGTATCTTTATTTGGTAAATGTGGTGACTTAATAAAAACTGCTTTAAAAGGTTTGTCAGAATGGTTAATAAGATAGTGAGATTCATGAGGGCGAACTTGCAATACATCGCCTTGTTTAATCGGAACTTTTTCGTTATTCACATAGAAATCAATTTCACCTTCTAATGCATAAAAGACTTCCTCGCACGTCGTATGGTAGTGATTTTGAAACTCTTGCCCAGGCTGAATGACAACAAGGCCAAGATCAATATTCGGACCTTGTATTAAATATTTCGGCCCATTATCACCGAAGCGATAGGAGAAGTCATTTTCATTCGCTTTTAACATACTTTTTCACTCCTTTATGTAATGTGTTACAGAGCACCAGGCGCAATCCACATATGTGAGGTGAGACCTTTATCAGCTAAAGCGAGTTGACTATCATACACAGTTTTCCATGTTTCATAGAATTCTTTATATAGTTCATGATTTTCAGTAACTGGTTCAAATGTGTGCTCCCACTGTACGAACTGTTCAGCAGTTTCTTCCATAGCTGAATATATGCCAGCGCCAACTCCAGCAGCAATCGCAGTTCCTAAAGCAGCTGCTTCTTTCACAACAGGTACTTTTACAGGAATACCAAGGACGTCCGATAAAATTTGTGGCCATAGTTTTCCTTTAGCAGCACCGCCAGCAAAAACGACTTCAGAAGGGAATGTCCCTGTGAGATTTTCTGTTAATTTTAAGTTGCCAAGTGTAACGAAGGCAGCATTTTCTTCAATAGCACGGAACAGTTCCTTTTTTCCGCATTTGTCTGCATCTAAACTTAAATTTAAAAAAGAAGGTGCGGCATGACGCCAAGAAATGTAGTTCATAACATTTGAAAAGGTAGGGATAATGCCATGTGAACCAACAGGTACGTCTTTCGCTTGTTCTTCTAATAATGCATAAGCATCTACACCGAGTTTGTCAGCAAGTTTCTTTTCCTCATGGCAAAAAGCATCTCGAAACCAGCGCATAACAAGGCCTGGGAAAAAGGAAATCGTTTCATATTGCCAAAGGTTAGGTATAACGTGACAATTTACCCGAATGGAAGCATGTGGATCTGTTTTTGGTTCTGTAACATTGACTTCTTGTTGCCAAAAACTACCTCCGCATATTAACGTTTGATTAGGTTTCACGACTCCTGTTCCAAGTGAGGCCATTTGTGCATCTCCGCCCCCGGCGACGACAGGAATTCCTTCACATAATCCAGTTAATGCTGCACACTCTTTTGTGACGTTGCCAATTACTGTACCCGCTTCATTTACTGTTGTTGAAAATGGTAACGTTAAACCGCACTCGATAGCGACATCGTTATCCCATACTCTATTTTGTAGGTCAAAAATACCGGATGTACATCCATTTGATGGATCGATTTGCAGCACGCCGCTTAATTTATATAAAATCCAATCGTTTAACATCGTAAAAGAGTGAATAGCATTATAGACGTCTGGTTCATGTTTCTTAATCCAAAGTAGGCGGGGTAAAGCACCTAATGAAAAAGTTTGACCAGATCTTGTATATAATTCTTCTTCAAGATGTGACCGAATTTCTTTTAGTTCACTAACTTCGGCGGATGCGCGCCCATCAACATTTGCACAAGCCCAAATTTCTTGCCCATCTTTATCATATAAAACAAAACCTTCTCGCATACTAGTAGCGCTAATAGCTTGAATAGAAGAGGGCGAGACATTACTTCTTTGTAAAACTTCTTTCGTGCATTGTTGTACTAGCTCCCAGTTTTCTATTACATCAAAATTCATAGAACCTGGATAACAAGGATCCGTTTTATGAACCCATTCTTTTTGACTGACTGCAATTTGATTACCTAGTAAATCAAAAAGAACAGCTCGAATGCTTCCTGTACCAGCATCAAAAGCTAATAAATGAGACATTAACAATCACCATCCTTTCGTAATAAGGAGAGGGCCGTTTCCTCATCGGTAATTAATGTATGAATGAACTTTCCTTTTAAGGCACCATAAATTGCATCTATCTTTTCTATACCTCCAGCAACACCAACGACATGTTTCATTTTGCGCAGAATCGAGAGCGGCGTACCAATTAGTCGATTATGATGTGGGAGCTTTAATAAATCACCATTCGTATTATAAAACTGCCCTAAAATATCGCCAGCACCGTTTTGACTACGAATATATGTCATCTCACGTAGTGTTAATTTTTCTTCTTTTACAATAGTTGCGTCTTGGGATAGCCCGCCAATACCAACAACTGCTGTATGAGCAAGTGAAGCGACATGAAGCATATCTTTTACACTCGGTTCTGATAGAATACTTTGTGCCATTTCGGTTGTAGATGCTAGAAACGGCGTAGGGATAATGTGAAAATCGCCTTGCATGTAGTGAAAATAGTTTTGTTTTCTCGGGAGATAGTGATTTACTCCGCCTGTTAGCGTTACAATTGAAAGATTAATAGAAGTTTCAAAATGAATGTTTTCTAGCATTTTGCTAATCGTTTCACCCCAGCCAATGCCGAGTAAATCGCCTTGTTGGAGCTGAGTTTCTAAATACTGTGCAGCAGCTTTTCCGAGAGAAGCGTGATAATTGTTTATTGGAGTAGGGATAATAAAAACATCTTTTAAATGGAATTTTTTCATTAGGTCACGCTCAATACTTAAACAGTGTAAACCAGTCCCTTTTACGTGAAATGTAACGATACCTTCACTGCGCGCCTTATCTAATAATCGGACAACTTTATTTCTTGAAATGTGAAGAAGTGAAGCAATTTCCTGTTGTGTTAATTGGTCTTTATAATAGTACCAAGCTACTTTAGTTAATAAATTCTCTTCAAAGTTCAGCTGTGTCATACGCGTCATCCCTTTCAACAATTGACCACTGCTTAAACATATGTGCCATATATTTTGTTTATTCCAGTTGAAACGATTAATTGTCTGATGAAAAAAGTGTTCTAGATATGAAAAAAGAAATATACAATGCTACAAAACAAGTAGAACAAATAATCATTTTCTCAAAAAATGTTCTGGATGAAGGCAGGTGACATCATGTGGAGAACGTACCTTTATTACATGTAAAGAAAATGAGTAAGGCGTTTTCAAATCAACTTGTGTTAAAAGAGGTGAACTTACAAGTAGAGCGTGGCGATATATACGCTTTAGTTGGAGGGAATGGTGCTGGAAAATCAACATTAATGAAAATATTAACGGGGTTATATTCGTATGATAGTGGAGAAATGTATATAAAAGGAATGAGGAAACAGTTTGTAAATCCGGAAAAAGCACACCGAGAAGGGATTTACTTAATACCACAAGAACCACTCATTTTTCCGCATATGACCATTGAAGAAAATATATGTATCGGACTAAAAGGGAAGAAAAAGGAATTAAAAGTAAAGATTCAGCAATTGATTGACAGTTTAAGATGGGATATTGACCTTAAAGAATTAGGAGGATCACTATCCATTGCGCAGCAACAGTTAGTAGAAATCGTTAGAGGATTAATACGGGAAGCCGAGATTCTTATTTTAGATGAGCCAACATCGACATTAACAACTCACGAAATAAAGAGTCTTTTTGTGCTGATGAAAAGTTTACAAGAAAAAGGAATTGGAATGATATATATTACGCATCGCTTTCCAGAAATCTTTGAAATTGCCAACAAAGTAGCGATATTACGTGATGGAATGATTGTAAGCCAAGGTGATGTATGTGACTATACATATGACATGCTAATGGAGGGGTTATTGCCGAAAGGGTATAAACAAGAAGAGAAAAGAGAAATAGTGCAAGAGACAAAAGAAACGAAAAAAATATTAGAAGTAATTGATATAACGAGTCACGCATTCGAAAATATATCATTTACTGTACATGCTGGAGAGATTGTAGGAATTGCTGGCATTGTTGGATCAGGCAGAACGGAATTAGCAGAAACCATATTTGGATTGAAGTCTATAAAATCAGGTTCTATTTTATTAGAAGGAAAATCAATTGATTCATGCTCTTTGCATAAAAGACTTAGCGAGGGATTAGTTTATGTGCCAGAGGATAGAGCAAGAAATGGTATTTTCTCAATTGCATCGGTTAAAGAAAATATGACTGCAGCAAGTTTACATCAGAATAGTCGCTTTTTCATTAACCAAGAAAAAGAAAGCGCTTTATTGAAGGCGTATATAGAACAGTTTCGAATTGTTGTACGAAGCATGGATGAAGTTCTAGCATCTTTATCGGGAGGTAATCAGCAAAAAGTCGTGCTTGCAAAATATCTTGCGTGTAATCCAAAAATTATTATTCTTGATGAACCGACTCGCGGAATTGATGCGAAAGCAAGGATTGAAGTATATGAGACGATAGAAAAAATGAAAAGAGAAGGACTCGCAATATTATTAATCTCTTCCGATGTTGAAGAAATCGTCCAATTAGTAAATCGTGTATATGTAATGCGAAATGGACAATTTGTTTCTCATTTAGAGAAACAAAATATGACTGTAGATGAAGTTACACGTCTTGCATACGGAGGTGTAACGGAATGAAACGTATGTATAAAATGCACGAAACATCTATCATACTATTATTACTCATTTACATTGCCATTGTCGGAATGATAAATCCAAGTTTCGTTCAGCTTAACTCGTTA
Organism: Bacillus sp. AY3-1; assembly: GCF_008368785.1. Taxonomy (NCBI): domain Bacteria; kingdom Bacillati; phylum Bacillota; class Bacilli; order Caryophanales; family Bacillaceae; genus Bacillus; species Bacillus sp. AY3-1. The sequence continues at coordinate 484,336 of NZ_QORZ01000016.1, forward strand.
TCTTTAATGATGAAATCAAGCGTTATTTTAGTTGTGCTAGCAATTGGCCAATCGTTCGTCTTATTTACGAAAAATATAGACGTATCAGTCGGTTCAATTATGGGATTAAGCGCAGCTGTTTGCGGGATGTTGTTAACGGATGGATATCATACATTTTTGTCCATACTTGCTGCTATTTTACTTGGCGCTATTCTCGGTTTTATAAATGGGATTGGCGTTGCGAAGTTTCGGGTACCAGCTATTATTATGACATTAGGTATGTTAGGGATCATTAGAGGTGCGATGTTAATTTTCACAGGCGGAAAGTGGATTGAAGACGTACCAAACAATTTTAAGAAATTGTCATCGATCGTCATACTTGGTTTGCCGATAATTGTATGGGTTGTTCTTATTATTTTACTACTACTATACTTCTTTTTAAGGAAAGTGCCATTCGGAAGATACTTTTATGCGGTAGGTGATAATGAAGATGGCGCGAGACTCATTGGTATACCTGTTAATAAAGTGAAGATATATGCGTTTATTATATCTGGCATAAGCGCTGCGCTCGCTGGTTGCATATTTGTCATGAATATCGGATTCGTTCCAAATCAAACAGGCACCGGGATAGAACTACAGGTTATCGCAGCTGCTGTACTAGGGGGAATTCATTTAAAAGGAGGAACGGGTTCTATAGTTGGAGCTGCATTAGGAGCAGTATTTTTAGAGGCGATTAGTAGTTCACTTGTCTTTTTAAAAATACCTGCGTTTTGGAATAATGCTATTTCAGGGTTTTTATTATTAGTAATCGTTATATTAGATAGTGTTATGAAAAAGTGGAAGGCGGAAAGGAGGATGAATCTATGAAGTATTTGTACAGATGGGAAGGTGTTCTAATTGTATTACTTTTTATAGAATTCATTCTCTTTAGTTTTATAAGTAGTGATTTCTTAAATATTAGTAATCTCCTTTTTAGTACAAATGATTTTCTATTTATAGCAATCGCAGCGATACCAATGACCTTCGTTATTGTAACAGGAGGAATTGACGTTTCTGTAGGATCGATTATGGGGTTAACTTCGATTATAATTGGTGTACTTTGGATGAATGGAATACCTATTTTGTTAGCGGTCATATTAGCTCTTTTAATCAGCTGTTTAGCAGGAGCTTTAAACGGATTCATTATAAAAATGACAGACGTAGAGCCACTTGTCGTTACACTCGGAACAATGTTTTTATACGGCGGAATTGCACTCGTCATTTCAGGAGGGGCAGGTGCTTCTGGATATGAAGGGATAAGTGGTTTGCCTGACGCATTTGTACAACTGGCAAACGGTAGTTTTATAGGGATACCGAATTTATTATGGTTATTGATTATATTAACGATTTTATGCACTGTATTGTTTCACCGTACTATTTATGGGCGCCACGTCAAATTAACTGGTGCGAACGAAAATGCAGCAAAATACACTGGGATCAAAACGAAAAAAGTAGTCATCATCGCTTACATACTTTCCGGGTTAGGAGGTGGATTAGGAGGCGCTTTCTTAACTGCATATTTCGGCTCCGCACGTGCTGATATGGGAAGTGAAACGATTTTACCAATTATTACAGCAGTCGTATTAGGCGGGACACTTATTACAGGGGGAAAAGGAAGCATTATCGGTACTGTACTGGCGAGTATTTTTATAGGACTCATGCAGTATGGCTTGCAAATGACGGGTTTAACAAATGAACAATCTAACGTAGTTATTGGTATTATTCTTATTCTTTCAGTTATTATGAGACATTTCAAATTACATCAATTCACACCGTGGAAAAGAAAGAACTTGCATAAGGGGGAAATGTCATGAAGAGAAAACTGGGGATTGTATTCATTGTATGCATTTGTTTAATCGGTTTAATCGCTTGCTCTAGTCAAACGGCAGATAAGAAAAAGGCAGATGATGTGAAATTTGCATTCATCCCGAAATTAACTGGAGTTGGCTTCTTTACATCGGGTGGTGAAGGAGCAAAAGAGATGGGAGATAAGTTAGGCGTACATGTGAAATATGATGGACCGTCTGAAGCAAGTGTATCAGGGCAAGTGAAATATATAAACAACTTTATTAATCAAAACTATGATGCACTTATGGTCTCTTCTACGTCAGTAGATGGTTTATCACAATCATTACAACGAGCTAAGAAAAAAGGAATGACTGTTTTAACGTGGGATTCTGATGTGAATCCGAAAGACCGTTCATTTTATATAAGCCAAGGAACACCAGATCAACTTGCTAATTTATTAATTGAAATGACTTCCAAACAAATTGGGGATAAAGGAAAAGTAGCTTTCTTTTATTCTAGTCCAACGGTAACGGATCAAAACCAATGGGTAACGAAAGCGAAAGAAATTATTAAAAAGAAATATCCGAACTGGGAAATTGTAACGACGCAGTACGGCGAAAATAATGCGCAAAAATCGTTATCTGTAGGAGAGAACATTTTAAAAACATATCCAGATATTAATGCAGTCATTTGTCCGGATGCAACGGCACTACCAGCGATGGCACAAGCAGCTGAAAACTTAAAAATGGATAAAAAAGTAGTCGTAACTGGTTTTTCCACACCAAACGTTATGCGTGATTACGTAAAACGAGGAACAGTACAACAATTTGGATTATGGGATGTAAAACAACAAGGTGCACTCGCAACGTATGTAGCAAATGAAATAGTAGTAAAAGGAAAGAAGTTAAAAGTAGGGGATAGTTTCGAAGTAAAAGGAATCGGAAAAGTGAAAGTAGAGCCAAACTCCATCCAAGGTTATGATTATGAAGCAGAAGGAAATGGAATTATAGTATTACCAGAGCGGGTTGTATTTACGAAAGAGAATATTGATAAATATAATTTTTAGTAACGAAAAAACGTCCGAATAAATCGGACGTTTTTTAATAACTTCTTTAATTATGAACCGTTTCTTTTTCATTTAATCCAAGCGTACGACCTGTAGAAGTGTGAAGGTCTTGGAACAATCTTGGATTTTCAGTTAGTGAAATGCCATAAGAAGGAATCATTTCTTTTATTTTTTCTTCCCATTCTACCATGCGGCTTGGGAAGCATTTTTCTAATACTTCAAGCATGACGTGAACGGCAGTAGAGGCACCTGGTGAGGCACCTAGTAATGCAGCGATTGAGCCGTCAGCTGCACTGACAACTTCTGTGCCGAATTGAAGTGTACCTTTACCGCCAGCATCAGTATCTTTAATTACTTGTACACGTTGCCCAGCAACTACAATATCCCAATCTTCACTTTTCGCGTTCGGAATGAATTCGCGTAATTCTTCCATACGTTTTTCGTGAGATAACATAACTTGCTGAATTAAGTATTTTGTTAATCCCATTTCTTTTACACCAGCAGCTAACATCGTTAAGACGTTATTTGGTTTTACAGAACCAATTAAGTCAAGGTTTGAGCCAGTTTTTAAGAACTTAGGAGAGAACCCTGCGAACGGTCCAAATAGTAAAGCTTTTTTATTGTCTATATATCTCGTATCAAGGTGAGGTACAGACATTGGCGGAGCGCCAACTTTAGCTTTACCATATACTTTCGCATGATGTTGCTCGACAACTTTTTGGTTTTTACATACCATAAATAGTCCACTTACAGGGAATCCACCAATATGTTTTGATTCAGGGATACCAGTCTTTTGTAGTAGAGGTAGACTACCGCCACCGCCGCCGATAAAGACGAATTTTGCAGTGTGATGCTCAATTTTACCACTATTCATATCGTGTACTTTTACTTCCCACAAACCATTCTTTGTGCGTTTAATATTTTCGACACTATGTTTGTAGTTTAGCTCGACATTTTTCGTTTGTAAGTAATCAAACAACATACGTGTTAATGCACCGAAGTTAACATCTGTTCCAGAATCAATCTTCGTTGCAGCCATTGGTTCGTTAGGTGTACGTCCTTCCATAATGAGTGGAAGCCATTTTTTTAATGTTTCAGGAGCATCGGAAAATTCCATACCTTGAAACAGTGGATTTTTTGAAAGCGCTTCAAAACGGTTTTTTAGAAACTCAACATTTTTTTCACCTTGTACTAAACTCATATGAGGTAGAGGCATAATGAAATCTTGTGGATTACGAATTAATTTACTTTTTACAAGATATGCCCAAAATTGTCTTGAAAGCTGGAATTGCTCATTCACTTTTACAGCCTTACTAATATCTATAGATCCGTCAGATTTTTCGGAAGTATAGTTCAGTTCGCATAGCGCAGAATGCCCTGTACCTGCATTATTCCATTCATTAGAGCTTTCTTCCCCGGCACTTGCGAGTTTTTCAAAAACTTTAATTTCCCATTCAGGTGCTAATTCTTTTAGTAATGAGCCTAACGTTGCACTCATAATTCCTGCACCAATTAAGATAACGTCTGTTTTTTGCTGCATGTTGCTCATGATAATCTCTCCATCCCCTATATTGGCAAAAAAGAGTAGGTGTTTTCTATGTCTAAGCCGTAAAAGAGAAACACCGCCTAGGCCCCACCTAGGTATTTACCTTTTTTGTCTCAATTGTATAACCATCTCATACTCTATTATAATAATTAATAGACTAAAATATCTAGTGTTATCTGATAATTTTAAACTATTTAACGTTTTATTCGCCAAAAATCTTATTTAACAAGCTCTTTTAAGGTGATAAATAGAAAAAAATTACAGTTTGAAATTATCCCGAAAAAGCTTACGCATACGAAAGTGGGTAGAATGGATACCTTTTTATGGAATTTCTGGTCTTTAAATAGTAAGATTATTCCGTGATATTAAAAAGGAGGGATACCGATGCGTACACAAGAGCAAATCGCAAACTTATTTCGAAATTTTTCAATAAAGGAATGTAAAGGGTCAAGTGAATTATATGAATACTTATCAATACAAATTGCTGAAGATGAGGAAGTACTTACACTATCTTCCTATGCTCAAGTAGGCCAACCAGTCCCAAACTTATTATTAGGTGCTGTACATTATTTATTACTATCAGGGAAAGAACATCATTTAAAAATGTATTACAGTAGCTTAGTTGAAAATGCTAATACGGATTTAAATCAAGCTTTTGATTATTTTAAAGATTTCTGTAAAACGTATCGAGAAGAAATCATTACTTTATTACAAACGAAACTCGTTCAAACGAATGAAGTAAGGCGATGTGCGTACTTATACCCAAGTTTTTGTTACATATTTAATAAAGTGAAAAAAACATTAGCGTTAATTGAAATTGGGACAAGTTCTGGATTACAACTGTTCTGGGATCAATATAGCTATTCGTATGGAACAGATGTAACATACGGAAATATAAACTCGAATGTGCATGTAACTTCTGAAATAAGAGGAGAGAATGTGCCTCATTTTCTAAAAGAAAGTCCATCTGTCGCAGAAAGAATAGGACTAGATTTACATGTAAATGATTTACATAGTAATGAAGATTATTTGTGGCTACGTGCACTCATTTGGCCAGAGCATAAAGAAAGACTTGAAATGTTTGACCAAGCAGCATCTTTAGTGAAAACTGAATCTGTTCAATTAATAGAAGGAGACGGTGTGGAGCTATTGCCATCTATCATCGAACAAATAAGTAAAGATGCTATAATCTGTATTTTCCATACACACGTCGCAAATCAAATACCTGAACAAGTAAAACGTAAGTTAGAAAAACAAATCCAAGAAATCGGTGCAAAACGTGATGTATTCCACCTATATAACAACATGTGGGACCGGGACCTTCATATTGATTATTATATTAACGGAAACGAATATCGTGAAACGGTTGGAGAAACCGAAGGGCATGGAAGGTGGTTTAGTTGGAATCTTGGGAAGGAGACGCTTTGCTAGTGTTTCTTCAAAATAAAAAATAGCTAATGGGGCTATACCATTAGCTATTTTTTATTACATTCATCGGGAATGCAAGTGGAGATATCATTACAAGGTGCAGCAACTACAAGCCATTGCTCACATTGGACACCAGCTTGCCAACATTCATAATCATCATGAAAACCATTTACGAAAATAATTTGTCCACTTTCTAATGTAATAATTAAATGAGGGCTTTCTAAGGCGAGTTGTATATCGGTAACTTTTTGTCTTCTTATCTTAAATATTCTTTCATATTCTTCTTCCTCAGAATAACCTTCAAATTCATCTTCATTTAATGGGTATCTTTTTTGAGGTTTATTAAATAAATGCCATTTTGATTCGATATTGATATATAATTGTCCGTCATAATCAACTGAGTCGTGAAAGGTTGTGAAATGAATCTTTATAGCGCCTGGAGAAATACCAAATTGTAATCCATCAACTTGTGATCCGATGAATAGATTTTTTAACACTTTTTCAGCGTAAATTTTATCCTCTGTATTCATTCTTGAAATCCTCCTTTTCTTAAAAATATACTTTATATTTTTATTGTAATAAATAAATTTTCATGTAAAATGAACCTTTTGTGAAAAACGAGCGAATATAGTGTGAAAGATCATGAGAGGGGAACGTAATTTTGGAAGAAGTACAATTAAAAGAATGGCTATATCAAATGGAGTCTGGGGACCAAGAAGCCTTTCAAGTTATTTATGAGTACACATGTAAAGATATTTATAAAACAGTAGTATTTTTAGTAGGAAGTCAACACGAAGATGTAGACGATATAGTGAATGAAGTGTATATACACATGTGGAAATCCGTAACAAACTATGATATAAATCGTTCATTTCGATTTTGGTTACATGGACTAGTTGTGAAGCAAGTACAGGATTGGCGTCGTAAATCGTGGCGAAGGTTTCGGATTTTTGAAAAGAAAAAAATGTATGAACAAGATTGCTCTTACATAATGCATGAAGATATTTTACATAAGGAAACACGTAATGAATTAGTGGAGATTGTACACAAATTATCTTATAAGCATCGTGAAGTAATAATTATGCGTTACTTCCATGAATATAGTATGGAGGAAATTGCTGCACTTCTTCAAATCCCTATCGGTACAGTGAAATCCCGGTTACATACTGCACTAAAACGATTAAGAGCTGAAATGGATCATATGCCAGACATAAGAGAGGGAGAAGTAAATGGATTTTGAAAAATATGTAACGAATGAATTGAAAAGAAAAGCAGCGAATATAGAGCCTTCTCCTAATCTGGAAGATAAAGTACAAGCTTCTTTTTATAAATACCAAAAGATGAGGAACAAAGAAAAAACTTCTATGAAGAAAAAGTTATTACTTGGCTTTGTTGCTGCTGCTATTTTAATACCGACTGGTACTTTTGCAGGTACAACATTAATGGATAAAATTGTAGGGACACCAGAAAAAGCAAGGCAAGATATGGGAATGACTGAGGATGGTTATAATTTAGTAATGGAACGTATAGAAATTGCTAAAAGTATATTTACAGAAGAGGACTTTGAAAAGTATGTAGCTTTATTACAGGAAACGTACCATTTTTATAAGAAAGTAAGTGTCGTAGAGAATGGTGAGAGACAATATACAGCTACAAATCGTTTAAATGCTGATGAAGAAAAAAGAGATAGAGAAGTAATGGAACAATTAAATATATATGAAGAAAGAATAAATCAACATTTTACCTATACATTTGAACAAGCTGAAAAAATAACTGGTTTTCCAATCAAGCATCCAACATATATTCCGGTTGGACATCAATTAGTATTTGAAGAAGTAAAAGCAGAAGCGACATTAGACAAACCTGTGCCGTTGATTACGATGAGATATGAAAATCGTAATGTAAAAAAAGAGCCACATACTTCAGATGTAGAATTAGTTTTTACAATTCATCAATTAGAAATCGTTGAGGGAGAATATAAAGATTATTTTCTTGATAGACCATTTGATAAACCATCTAAAAGAGGACAAAATTTTACTGGAGATATAAAAAAATATACATTAAATGGCTATGACGTTACATTCGGTGAGTATAAAGAATCGAATGTACGAGCTATGGAAATAGTGGTACCTGCAAAAGAAGGGAAAAATGCATATCAAATCTATATAAATGGTAGTATGCTTTCTAAAAAAGAACTTGAGAAAGTTATACTTTCGATAGTTGAATAGGGCGTAATATGTAAAGAAATGCTACTTTTAGTTCAAAAGCAGCATTTCTTTTTTATATAGTTAAATAATTATACTCAAAATCTCCTTAGGGAATCCATATCTTTTTCCCCAGTGCTCTGGCAAAATCATATAACCAATTTCAGCCTCTTTAACATTATCCTCGTTTACCGTAACATGTCCAAGATTGATATACTCATTTGTAATAGAATCATATACTTTATAAGAGCCGAATAGTTGATGATTTTCATTGCGCTTTACCAGCCTTGTAAAGTCATTTTTCGCTTCATCTAACGGAATAGCGCGTTCGGTAATTTGCGCCATTACTTCTTTATTGAATACGAGTTGGAAATATAAATTAAAATCTGTTTCTTCAAATTTAGCTTTTGTATAATATTCCTCCAAACTAATTTTCATTTGTTCTTCAGAAAAAAGATAAATTAAATCGTAATTTCAATTTGATTACCTTCAGGATCGCTTATCACACTTTCGTAATAGCCATCTCCAGTGAAACGTGGTCCATTTAATAAAGGATAACCATCATTTTTCAATGTTGTAGTTAATTCATTTACACGTTCTTCACTACCGACAGAGAAAGCCATATGAGCATAGCCAGTTATGTTGGGGTTAGGCTCTTTTTCTATACCTTTTTTACGCATAATTTCAAGTCTTGCACCAGATTCGAACGTAATAAAATAAGATTCAAATTGTTTTGCTTTATTATGATATAAAGAGTTCGCTTTACCATTAAAGTACTTTGTATAAAAAGAACGCATTAATTCTAAATCATTTACCCATATTGCAATATGTTCTATTTTCATAGTTTTCACCAATCCTTACTTAACTAATTTGGCTTTCACTTTATAAAAATTGTTTTTGCATTGCAAGAATTTTGATTGGGTGTTAAAGGTGTTATTAATTTTTGGTTATTTGTGAGCATACAATATGTAATTAAGTAAAGGAGAAGCATAGTAATTAAAGAAAAAGGTGAATGAAGCATATGAATCCATTTGAGCAAATGATGTACGTTGGTGTCATTATGTCTATTGTACTATCTGTAATGATTTTAGGATCTTTATATTATAATCCTCGTCTTTCGTTAACTGAATATCCGAAAGATATTCAAAAGGTAGTTTTTCCAAAATCGATTCATGAAAAAAAGCAAACAATCTACTTTAATATTGCATATAATGCTATTCTTTTCGGTACGCCTGTCGTTTCTACATATATACTACATAAACATGAAAAATTATTATATGTTGATGCCTATTTACATACTTTTGGTATTTTAATGATTTTCAATTTAGTAGATTTGTTTATAATTGATTGGCTAATCTTTTGCTGGATTACCCCGGAATTTGTTGTTATTCCTAGTACAGAAGGCATGAAGGGATATAAAAATTATAAGTTTCATTTAAGAGGGGCCATAATCGGCACAAAATTTTTAGCAATCGTAAGTTTGTTTTTGGCAGGAATTGTGACAACTATTTAGTATGAAGAGTTTATAGAAGATAGTGAGATTTATCCCGCGTTAACGGACAGTAAAACTCCCACCTCAAAATTCAGTTGGAGCAAAGAAGTTAGGTGGGAGATCAACTGTCCGTAAACGTCCGATTGGTTCAACTAATAATCATTGGGGGATGAACAAAACCCCCACTGATTAAAGTTTCACTTTATAATATATAGAATTAAAAATGAGAATTTGATAGTATTGGAGTAAGGATTTTTAATAGCAGTATATTAAGTCGTATTAATATACTGTTACAAATGCTTTCCTAATTTTATGGAAGTATTTGATAGAATTCAAAAAAAATAATGGAGGCTAATATGAAAAAAATAATTGGCGCAGCAACAGCAACTGTTTTTGGATTGGGAGCATTTACTACAACTGCTACCGCAGAAACAATCGTAACAGCAGATGTACTCAACGTACGTGAAAAACCGACTACTGAATCAAAAGTTGTCAAAAAAGTAAAAGAAGGAGAAAAGTTAAAGGTTATACATACGGAAGAAGGATGGTCCAAAATTGATTTAAATGGTAAAGAAGTGTTTGTAAGTGCGGAGTTTACAAAAGATGTGTATTATGTAACAGCGAATTTGTTAAATGTCCGTTCTGATGCAAGTACAGAATCAGAAATACTTGGCAGACTAAAAACAAATGATGTAATTGAATCAACGCATCAAGTAAAAGACGGTTGGTTACAATTTGAGTATAAAGGAAAAACAGCTTATGTTAATGTTTCTTTCCTATCAAGTACAGCACCAGTTGAAAAAACAGCTAAAGAGAAAACGAAGCAAGTAGCGAAAGTACACAAAACAGCTAAAGCTAAGGAAGAAGTTAAAGCACAAAAGATAGCAAAGCCTAAGGAAGAAGCGAAAGTACAAAATGTAACAAAGCCTAAAGAAGAAGTGAAAGTACAAGAAGTAGTAAAGCCTAAGGAAGAAGTGAAAATACAAGAAGTAGTAAAGCCTAAGGAAGAAGTGAAGGTACAAGAAGTAGTAAAGCCTAAAGAAGAAGTGAAGGTACAAGAAGTAGTAAAGCCTAAAGAAGAAATGAAAGTACAAGAAGTAGTAAAGCCTAAAGAAGAAGTGAAAGTACAAGAAGTAGTAAAGCCTAAAGAAGAAGTGAAAGTACAAGAAGTAGTAAAGCCTAAAGAAGAAGCAAAAGCTAAGGAAGAGACCGAAGCAAGAGAAATAGCAAAGGCTAAAGAAGAAGAGAAAGCAAGAGAAATAGCAAAGGCTAAAGAAGAAGAGAAAGCAAGGGAAATAGCAAAGGCTAAAGAAGAAGAGAAAGCAAAGGAAATAGCAAAATCAAAAGAAGAAGAGAAAGCAAGAGAAATAGCAAAGGCTAAGGAAGAAGCAAAAGCAAGAGAAGAGTCTAAAAATAACATACAGTCTGCTAAACGTGAATTAACGGTAGTTGCGACAGCATATACTGCTGATCCAAGTGAAAATGGTACATATGGTGGACGTGTTTTAACTGCGATGGGGCATGATTTAACGGCTAATCCGAATATGAGAATTATCGCAGTAGATCCGAAAGTAATCCCATTAGGATCTAAAGTATGGGTAGAAGGTTATGGCGAAGCAATTGCTGGTGATACTGGAAGTGCTATTAAAGGAAATCGTATTGATGTTTTAATGGGCTCAAAAAGTAAAGCTATGAATTGGGGAAGACAAACTGTTAAAGTTAAAATTCTTTAATAAATAAAGTTATCTAGATAGAAGTCAGTTCTCTTTATTGAGACTGGCTTTTATTTTTGTATCGCAACATCAGTAAGAATCGCATTAAATATATCTTTTTGCGTGAAGGTATCTGTAAAAATAGTTTCTCGAGCAACTTCAATTGTATCGTGCGGATTATACCATTTTTGTAGGGAACCCTCACCAAATTCATATCGTTTGTCCCTTGTATTATGTCGTCGAATCGTTTCTTTTAATGATAAATCAAAGTAATATGTGTAGGCGTTTCCTTCAAAAAAATGTATTAATTCTGTCAGCATATCACCGTATCTACGACTGTTTAAAATGCCTTCTAAAATAACAAACTCACATTTTCCTTTTCCATACTTTGTAATTTCAAATAGTAAATCATGTGATAAATTTCCCATCGTATCATGTACTCTAAGCATATCTCTACGTACAACATCTTGTGATACTAAAAGTGTACCACGTCCGAAATATTCTTGTAGTTGCTTTGCGATTGTTGTTTTACCACTTGCGGAGTTTCCTCTAAGAATGATTAATGTTGATTTATGTATAGGATTAGACATAATTAATTCCCCCAGCATGAATGATTATATAGAAAATTTTAACAAATAAACCATGGAAAGTGTATAATTAATAGGATGGAAATAAAAAGGTGGGAGCTAGATGGAACATGAATTAAATAAGGCGCAGCCGATTTGGAAACGGACATGGTTTCGCTATCTAGGGGCATTTATAATTGTTCAATTACTATTTATTATTTGTGAGATTATAGGATGGGCACCAAATTTTAAGCCAAGTGGAGAGTTTTTAAATAGAATTTTACATTCTGAATTTTTCACGGAATGGTTCACTCCATATGAAATTCCTCATTTTAATGTGTTTACAGCATTTTTTGCGATTACATTGTTACCTTACGCACTAATAGGTGCAATGAAAGATTTCACAACAAGAAAAAATATAAATAATTAAAAAGAGGTACTATATGCTATTTCAAAAAGATAATATATCGATTAGATACGTAATAGAAGAGGATGCACCAATCATTTCAAAATGGTTAACAGACCCAGAAGTCTTGCGGTATTACGAAGGACGCGATAATCCGCAATCTGTAGAAATGGTACTGAATCATTTTATACATAATCCAAATAGTCATGAAAAAAGATGTTTAATAGCGTTTGATGCCGTTCCAATTGGTTACATACAAATGTACCCAATTGATTCTGAGTGGAAAACATTATATGGCTATGAAGAATCACAAAATGTATGGGGAATGGATCAATTTATCGGAGAGCCGACTTATTGGGGAAAAGGAATTGGAACGAAACTCGTTCAGGCAGCAATTACATATATTATGGAGAACACGGGAGCAGAAGCAATCGCAATGGATCCGAAAGTAAATAATGAACGTGCGATAAAATGTTATGAAAAATGCGGCTTTAAAAAAGTGAAGATATTAAAGGAACATGAGCTGCATGAGGGGAAATTAGAAGATTGTTGGATGATAGAATACAAACAAAGGGAGCTGCGCGAAATGAAAAAAGCATTACTAGTAATTGATGTGCAAGCAGGTATGTATACAGCAGGAATGCCAGTACATAATGGGGAGAAGTTTTTAGAAATATTGCAAGAGCTTATTGGGGAATGTCGTTCAAATGATATTCCAGTTATTTATGTACAACATAACGGGCCAAAAGATCATCCGTTAGAAAAAGGTACAGAGGGCTGGAAAGTGCATGAGGCGATTGCTCCACAAAAAGGGGATCGTATCGTTGAAAAGACGACGCCAGATTCATTTCATAAAACAAACTTAAATGAAGTGCTACAAGAAAAAGAAATTGAACATGTTATCATTTCAGGAATGCAAACAGAGTACTGTGTGGATACGACAACGCGAAGAGCGTTTAGTGAAGGGTATAAAGTAACGTTAGTGAGTGATGCACATAGTACGTTTAATGCAAAAGTGTTACGTGCGGAAGACATTGTGAAGCATCATAATGTAGTGTTTGGAGCATTTGCTAATGTTGTTGCATTAAAAGATTTGAAAGAAACTGTCTCTAAATAAGAGGCAGTTTTTTATTAGAAGAAATCATTTCGATAAGTCGATATATTGAAATAATCGTCGATATAATTTCACGTACCATAATGAAATTATGAAAAAGGAGCACCACATAATTAAAAGAGGCGCTCCTGCATCAAAATGTTACTTCTTCTTATCTTTATCCAAAACATTCTGCTCTTCAGCAAATTCCGTACCATATGCAAAGCGGCGATTAATATGAATGTTATCATTGTTGTGCCTTGTGTGTGAGTGAGAGAAGCGATGAACGATTACTTCAGATAATGTAAAGACAGTAGCGGAAAGGAAACTCCCCCATGCAATTTGCATGTAATTGTCTAATAAAATATTACCGAAAATCCATACGCTTAAATACGTTAGTAAGAAATCCGACATAATGGCACCGGTATTACCTATTCGGTTTAATATGATTTTATCGACGAACATATAGGAAACGATTGTAACAAAGAGACTAAATGAAATAATTTGGACGAACGTTGCAGGGAAAAATAAAGCGAGTCCAATACTAAATGCGATAATGCACGATATAAATTTGATAAGTACTACAGTAAAACCATTCAATATTTACACCTCCGATTTATACATAGTTTTACAATAAATTTAGGAGTTCATACATTGTAACGAATATATTTACATAAAACTTTTTCATGTTCATTTTTTGGCTAAATATTAAAAAAATAAAGAAAAAATGTTATAGTAAAATGAGAGTATATGACATTTTTAGGTAAGGGGGAATCCATGATGTGGATTACTTCAGAAGTAGAAATTCCAGAGGAGTTAATTGATCATCTTGAACAAGGAAAGTTAGTACTATTTGTTGGAGCGGGAGTTTCTATGAAAGGGAAATCAAACTTACCGAATTTTGATGATCTAGTTGATGAGATTGCGAAAACGTTATATGTAGAAACACGTGAAATAACAGAACCACATGATTATTATCTTGGTAAAATTGCGAAAACAAAAGATATACATCAAGTTGCAAGAGATTTAGTTCATATTGAAAAATCAAAGCCGAATCCGCTTCATTATGCGATTCCGAGGTTGTTTCCTTTAGATACGGAAGTCCGCATTGTCACGACAAATTTTGATCGGCATTTTACAACTGCGATGAAAGAAATGAATAGAGAATTAAACGTATATTACGCACCTGCGTTACCTACAGGTAGAGCGTTTAAAGGACTCGCTTACATACATGGCAATATAGAACAAGAGAAAGAAGCTTTAATTTTAACAGATGGTGATTTTGGAAGGGCTTACTTGACCGAAGGCTGGGCAAGAAGGTTTTTAGTTGATTTATTCTCGAATTATACTGTTTTATTCGTTGGATATAGCCATAATGACCCAGTAATGAAATATTTGGCTACTGGTTTACCGCCAAGTACAAGGCGTTATGCATTTGTTGCACAAGGGGAAAATACGTACCATTGGGAGCATTTAGGAATACGGCCGATTGTATACCCGAATAAAGGTAATAATCATCAATCTCTTGTTAAAGCAGTGAAGCGATGGGCAGAATTAATGGGAGATAATTATATTACAAAACGAATGCGAATTCGTGACATAGTAACAGTTCCACCGTCAGTAGAGCAGGAACAATTATCATACATAAAACAATCCATAAAAAAAATTGAAACAGTCCGCTACTTTGTTGAATTTGCTCATGATTATGAATGGGTGGAATGGCTTGAAGCAGAAGGGAAATTACAAAATTTATTTTTAGTTACATCAAACGATAATGAGGTAGATGAATTACTTGCAGAATGGTTGGTGGAACAATTTCTTTTTAGTCATCAAAAAGAATTATTTCAATTAATTTTTAAAAATCATTCTAAAATATCTCCGTTATTATGGAGAACAATTTGTAGCTACTTAAACGAAACGAAAATTAAAATGGACCCGTTGTTGTTTGCAAGATGGACACTTCTTTTATTAGAAACAGCTGAAAAAGATAGTAAATCTATTGAAAAAATTTCTTGCTTACTGCAAAAATGTTCTTTTCCTGAGCATAAAGAAATTGCTTTATTATTACTAACGTTTATTTTGGACGGAAAACTGAAATTGAAGCGGGAAAGAAAATGGGGAAATGATACGCAAGAATCAATAGAACTTGAGGAATCGAGTCGTTTACCAGTGTCTACATTTTCTTATGTGGAGCAAATTTGGAATGAGAAGATGAAACCTCATATTTCCTATTACGCCGTACCAATTATGATGATGGGAATAGAGAAGATGCGAATGTTATCACTACGACAAACGGCACTGAAAAAAAAGGATAAGGAAAATGTTGAAAAAGAGTTTCAGCAAAATGATCTTGCATTTTTAATTCAAATTGTAAAAGAGTGTTTAGCTTATTTGTGTGAAAATAATGAAAAAAAAGCAAATTATTATATTACAGAAATGATAGAAGCAAACAGCATGCTTCAGAACCGAATTGCAATTGATGCGATGAATAAAAATAGATTCGTTAGCGCTGATGCCAAAATGAAATGGTTGTTACAGGAAGGACTTTTTTTAGATGTCACGTATAAACACGAAGTTTTTCAACTTATAAAAAATCATTTCGCACTCTCTTTGGAAAAAACAAAGGAAGAGGTTATTCAAATTGTATTGAAGGACCTTGCAGAGGAGAGAGCATTTGATGCTTGTTTAGTTTTAGATTTATTATTCACTTGTGATTCGAATAGTCCATCTACAGCAAAAGGTTATGAGTTAATGAAGCAAAAACATCCTCACTTTCATTCTGATCGATATAGTTTACAAAAGAAAGAGACGGCAGATCAAAGTATTACTTGTAATGTAACTGCTGATGGATTATTGCAGTTGAAAGACGATGAAATTATGAAGCAAGTTCGTCAATTTTCTCAAGATGGTGTTTTTGAACAACGCCATTTTTTAGAGATGTTATCGAAAGCATGTAAGTTGAATACAGAATGGAGTATTTCATTTGCCTATCAATTAGTTGGTATGCAAGAAATAAGTAATGAAGTATGGTTTGTTTGTATTAGAGAGTGGCGAAATAACCGAGGATTGACAAATGAACAAATCCAAAAAGTAATTCCGCTATTACAGAAATTTGTTAGAAATACTGCTTTTCATTGGTTAATTAGTAGCTTTCTATATGAAATTAGTAATCGATTAGAAGAGTTAGAGGAAAATAGTATACGCAGTGTGAAACGTTTTGCTTTTTCGGTATTCCCTCAAGTAATGAAAAGTGATACAGATTTTAAGCTTGGAAAACAAGACTTTTACAATGAATCGATCCAGCATCCTGTTGGAAAAATGACAGCTGTATTATTAAAACTGCTATCATATGATCATTTATACGATCGTAATGTATATGAATATTTATTTTTATTTGAAGAACAAGTAAGAGTTAGTAAAGAACGGACAAATTTTATGTTAGCTCGTTTAGTAGCAGATGTTACATTTCTTTATCATATTGAGAAGCAATGGTGCCGAAAATATTTGTTGCCATGCTTAGATTTAAAGAAAGAAAATGAGATTACGAAATATGCATGGGCAGGCTTATGTTACACGCAAATCAATTTACCTTTATTTACAGAAATGAAACGATTTATTAAGTATGCAGTAGAACATTTGGAAGTATTACATCCGCATACGAGGGAAGCTTTCTTGAAATGGCTCAGTTTTGTATTTATTAAATGTGTACTGTATTGGGAGCAAAAAACAGATTGGTTATACCCGTTACTTATACAAGAAAATGAAGAAAATAAAATTAAATTTATGCAGTTTTTATGCTATTACGTCAAAACGTTAAGTGCAAAAGAACAACAAAAATTTTGGGCATCTTGGCTCAGTGTATTTTTGCGAGAGCGACCGAAAATGGGTGAAATCACAGCTAGAGAATATGTAATGCTTTTGCGTATTATTTTATTTATGGATGAAATAGTAGAAAGAGGATTATCTATAATAAAAACATTTTCAGGTTTGGTTGGAAAAGGGAATCAAACGGAGTTAAAACAGTTGTTTAATGAAATACTTGAAAAGACAGAGAGTATAAAAATGTATAAAGAATTGTATGCAAATGTATTTTTCACTTTACTACAAACGCTTCAAGAAGCCGATTTACTTGAAACTGAAATCATTCAAATAAAAGAAATATTAATCCAGTATGGAGTAGAAAAATATGTATTAAATGCAATAGATAATGAGATAATTCGCATCGGAATTGTTATGGAGAATTTACAAGAAGAAATGTAGGGCGGAAGTGGAATTTTAAAAAAAATATAAAAAGTTGTTGACAGTGTTTTGAAAAGCGTTCTATAATACGAATCATACTTATTCAATTTCAAAAACATTTGAATAAACAAAGTGCAATGAAGAGATCACAGTAGTGGTTAGTCTTACTGTAACAGAGAGCTGGTGGTTGGTGTGAACCAGTACAGGGATAATCATGAATTACAGTCTTGGAGCATCTTTTTCGTAGTAAAGATAGTATTGTCTTTATGAAGAAAAAGCGGTCAATTGATCGTTAACAGTGAAGAGAGGTAGACGGAAAGTTAGTCTACAACTAGGGTGGTACCGCGATAAATATCGTCCCTACTGATTTATTCAGTAGGGACTTTTTGTATTTTAGTGGTCTAACTTGAAAATTAAATATATATGCGTTGAAAGGAAAAGCAGTAGTTGTTGTTTCCCTGTAACAGAGAGCTGGTGGTTGGTGCGAACCAGTACAAAAACAAGAGCGAATTACAGTCCTAGAGCATCTTTTTCGTAGTAAAGATAGTATTGTCTTTATGAAGGGAAAGACGGTCAGATGATCGTTAACAATGAAGAGAGGTAGACGAAATAAGTCTACAACTAGGGTGGTACCGCGATAAATATCGTCCCTACTGATTGAATCAGTAGGGATTTTTTGTACAAAAAAGTGGGTGTTGATAGTGTCCTTATAGTAAGTATTCGTTTAAAATAAGAAGAGGTATCGATTCCACTTAAATTTTGTATAATTTATCAGTTCAGAAAATAGAGAATTTTTCATTCTCTTACTATACTTTTAAAACATTAGAGGAGGATTTCCAAATGGCAAATCATGAATTAGATCAATTACGTAAACAGGTAGATGAAATTAACTTACAACTATTACACCTTTTAAACAAACGTGGTGAAATCGTTCAAAAAATTGGGGAGCAAAAGCAAGTACAAGGTACGAAACGTTTTGATCCAGTACGTGAGCGTGAAGTACTTGATATGATCGCAGAGCATAACGAAGGACCATTCGAAACGTCAACAGTTCAACACATTTTCAAAACAATCTTCAAAGCTAGCTTAGAATTACAAGAAGATGATAACCGTAAAGCATTACTAGTATCACGTAAAAAGAAACAAGAAAATACAATCGTTAATGTAAAAGGTGAATTGATTGGAAACGGAACACAAACGTTCATCATGGGACCTTGTGCGGTAGAAAGCTTAGAGCAAGTTCGCCAAGTAGGGCAAGCGATGAAAGACCAAGGTTTAAAATTAATGCGCGGTGGTGCTTTCAAACCAAGAACATCTCCATACGATTTCCAAGGTTTAGGAGTAGAAGGATTACAAATTTTACGCCAAGTAGCAGATGAGTTCGACTTAGCAATCATTAGTGAAATCTTAAATCCGAACGATGTTGAAATGGCGCTAGACTACGTTGATGTAATTCAAGTCGGTGCACGTAACATGCAAAACTTCGATTTATTACGAGCTGTAGGTAAAGTTAACAAGCCAGTATTATTAAAACGTGGATTAGCAGCAACAATTGATGAGTTCATTAACGCAGCTGAGTACATCATTGCACAAGGTAATGACCAAATTATTCTATGTGAGCGTGGTATCCGCACATACGAAAGAGCGACACGTAACACATTAGACATTTCAGCAGTACCGATTTTAAAGAAAGAAACACATTTACCAGTAATCGTTGACGTAACGCATTCAACTGGACGCAGAGATTTATTATTACCAACAGCGAAAGCAGCACTTGCAATTGGCGCAGATGCAGTAATGGCTGAAGTACACCCAGACCCAGCGGTTGCATTATCAGATTCTGCACAACAAATGGATATTCCGGAATTCCATAGATTCATGGATGAGTTAAAAGGTTTCAAAAATAAACTATCTTAATTCCATATCATATATGCGCTGAAGAGGAAACAGTAGTGCTTATCTCACTGTTAAAGAGAGCTGATGGTCGGTGTGAATCAGTACAAAGATAAGCATGAATTACAGCCTTGGAGCATCTTTTCCGCCAACTTTTGGAGGGAAAGACGGTCAAACGATCGTTACAGAAGAAGAGAGGTAGACGATAGTTGTCTACAACTAGGGTGGTACCGCGATAAATATCGTCCCTACTGAGCGCTCAGTAGGGACTTTTTTGTACAAAAAAATAGTAAAGGGGCAAGAGAAATGAGATACATTACAGCTGGAGAATCACATGGACCGCAGTTAACAGTTATTTTAGAAGGTGTACCAGCAGGTTTAACATTAACATCGGAACATATTAATAAAGAATTATTAAGAAGACAAAAAGGGCACGGACGCGGAAGACGCATGCAAATAGAAACTGATACAGTTGAAATTGTAAGTGGTGTTCGTCATGGGATGACACTTGGCTCACCAATAACGTTAATCGTTAAAAATGATGATTTCAAACATTGGACGAAAGTAATGGGTGCAGAGCCAATTTCGGAAAAAGAAAGTAAAGATATGAAACGTACAATTACAAAACCACGTCCAGGACATGCAGATTTAAACGGTGCAATTAAATATGGACATCGTGATATAAGAAACGTATTAGAGCGCTCATCTGCAAGAGAAACGACAGTTCGTGTAGCTGCTGGTGCAGTTGCGAAACAAATTTTGAAAGAATTAGGCGTAGAAATTGCAGGGCATGTTCTTGAAATTGGTGGGGTACAAGCGAAACGAATTTCAAACTTACCAATAGAAGAAATTCAAACGATTACTGAAAATTCACCAGTTCGATGTTTAGATAAAGAAGTAGAACAAGAGATGATGGATGCGATAGATAACGCTAAAAGTAGTGGGGATTCAATCGGCGGTATTGTTGAAGTCATTGCAGAAGGTATGCCAATTGGTGTTGGTAGTTACGTTCATTACGATCGTAAATTAGATGCAAAACTTGCTGGTGCAATTATGAGTATTAATGCATTTAAAGGTGCTGAAATTGGTGTTGGTTTTGAAGCAGCAAGACAGCCAGGAAGTAAAGTACACGATGAAATATTATGGGATGAAGAAAATGGATACACGAGAAAAACGAATAATGCCGGCGGTTTAGAAGGCGGTATGACAACAGGAATGCCAATTGTCGTAAGAGGTGTTATGAAGCCAATACCTACATTATACAAACCGTTAGCAAGTGTTGACATTGATACGAAAGAAGCATTCCAAGCGAGTATTGAAAGATCTGATAGTTGTGCAGTACCAGCAGCAGGTGTAGTAGCTGAATCTGTTATAGCATGGGAACTTGCACATGCACTAGTCGAACAATTCGGAAAAGATCGTATGGATTTAATTCAGCAAAACATTACGCAACATAATAAATACGCAAAAGAATTTTAATAAAAAGGTGGTTTTAACATGCAAGTAAAAGATCAACTATCATCATTACAACCATATAAACCAGGTAAATCACCTGAACAAATGAAAGAAGTGTACGGAGATCATTTATTTGTGAAATTAGCATCAAATGAAAATCCATTCGGCTGCTCACCACGTGTTTTAGATGAGTTGCAAAAATCGTGGTTGGAACATGCTTTATATCCTGACGGAGGTGCTATAGCGCTTCGTCAAACAATTGCAAAGAAGTTACATGTTCAAATGGAACAAATACTTTGCGGTAGTGGTTTAGATGAAGTCATTCAAATAATAAGCCGTGCAGTACTTAGAGCAGGAGATAACATCGTAACGGCTGGTGCAACATTCCCGCAGTACCGTCATCATGCAATTATTGAAGGTTGTGAAGTGAAAGAAATCCCTTTAAATAACGGTGTATACGATTTAGACGAAATTTCGTCAGCAATAAATAATAATACGAAAATCGTATGGATTTGTAATCCGAACAACCCGACAGGCACATATGTGAATGATCGAAAATTGACTCAATTTATTGAAGGTATTAGTGAAAATACGTTAATTGTCATTGATGAAGCGTACTATGAATACGTAACAGCAAAGGATTTCCCAGAGACATTACCGCTTTTAGAAAAACATAAAAACATTCTTGTACTTAGAACATTTTCTAAAGCGTACGGATTAGCTTCTTTCCGCGTTGGATATGCAATTGGACAGGAAGAGCTAATCAAGAAATTAAATGTCGTACGTTTGCCATTTAACGTATCTTCATTAGCGCAAAAAGCAGCGACGATTGCTTTTGGTGATGACGAGTTTATTGAGGAAATAGTTCGTGTGAATACAGAGGGATTACAACAATACGAAAGCTTTTGTAAGGAAAATGAAATTCCGTTTTATCCATCGCAAACAAATTTCATCTTCTTGCCAGTTGAGAATGCTGGGGAGATTTATGAAGCTTGTGCACACGCAGGATTTATTATTCGTCCGTTCCCAAATGGTGTCCGTATTACAGTCGGAACAAGGGAGCAAAATGAAGGGGTGATTTCAGTGTTAAAACAACACTTTGAAAATAAAAAAAGAAAGTCTCGAGATGAGGAAAATGCGTAAAAAGGTAGTTTTAATTGGAACTGGTTTAATCGGAGGCTCTCTCGCATTAGCAATTAAGAAAGAGCACGATGTAACGATAACAGGTTATGATATATTTCAAGAACAAGTAGAGCGTGCAAAAGAATTACATGTAGTAGATGAAGTAGCAGTAGATTTACAGCATGCATGTGAAGAGGCGCATTTAATTGTGTTTGCTTCTCCAGTTGAAGAAACGAAGAAGTTATTACACAAATTAGCGTCATTTCATTTACGAGAAGATGTTATTGTAACAGATGTTGGTAGTACAAAAGGGACGATCATGAATGAAGCGGAAGCTTTATTTTCAAAGGAAGTTTCTTTTATTGGTGGACATCCGATGGCAGGTTCTCATAAAACGGGAGTTGAAAGTGCAAAAGCACATTTATTTGAAAATGCATTTTATATTTTAACGCCGATGAATCATGTGCCAAATGAACATGTGGAAGAACTAAAGCGTTGGTTACAAGGAACAGGGTCTCATTTTCTCGTTCTAAATACGGAGGAACATGATTATGTAACAGGGATCGTTAGTCATTTTCCGCATCTTATCGCAGCTGGATTAGTAAAGCAAGTGGAGAAACATGCAGGAGATAATCCGCTCATTCATCAATTAGCTGCCGGAGGGTTTAAAGACATTACACGTATCGCATCTAGTAGCCCAAAAATGTGGAGTGATATTGTTAAGCAAAATCGCGAGCATTTAATGGTATTATTAAAAGAGTGGATCTCTGAAATGGAAGATTTATATGATACAGTTTCTACCGGAGATGCAGGCGAGATTCAAAACTATTTTGCAGACGCGAAAGAATACCGTGACTCTTTACCAGTACGAAAGAGAGGGGCAATTCCTGCCTATCACGACTTATACGTCGATGTTTTAGATAAAGTAGGGGCATTGGCTCATATTACGAGTATTTTGGCACGTGAAGAAATTAGTATTACGAACTTGCAAATATTAGAAGCACGTGAAGGGTTGCTTGGGGTATTACGTATTAGCTTCCAAAGAGAAGAAGATCGTATGAAAGCAAAGCTAGCGCTTAGAGAAGAAAAATACCAAACTTATGAAACAATTTAAATGAGAAGGTGAAAACATGAAGGAAAGAACAATAGAACCTGTTAATAACGGATTAAATGGTATTATTACAATTCCAGGAGATAAATCCATTTCACACCGCGCTGTCATGTTCGGCGCGATTGCAGAAGGAAAAACAACAATTAAAGGTTTCTTGCCCGGTGCAGACTGTTTAAGTACAATTTCTTGCTTTAAAGAAATGGGAGTAGAAATCGTGCAAAATGGTGATGAAGTCACTGTAGTTGGTAAAGGATTAGAAGGCTTACAAGAACCGAAAGCTGTATTAGATGTTGGTAATTCTGGTACAACAATACGTTTAATGTCAGGAATTTTGGCAAATACACCATTTTTCTCTTGCGTACAAGGTGATGCATCTATCGCAAAAAGACCGATGAAACGTGTTACAAATCCATTAAAACAAATGGGTGCAAACATTGATGGCCGCGAAGAAGGGACGTTTACACCGTTAACAATACGTGGTGGAGATTTAAAAGCAATTGAATACACTTCACCTGTAGCAAGTGCGCAAGTAAAGTCAGCTATTTTACTTGCAGGTCTTCGTGCAGAAGGTGTAACAGCTGTTACAGAACCACATATTTCGCGTGATCATACGGAAAGAATGCTTGAAGCATTTGGTGTTAACGTAACTCGCGAGGGAAAAACAGTGAAACTTGCAGGTGGACAGAAGTTAACAGCGACAGACGTTCAAGTACCAGGTGACGTATCATCAGCAGCATTTTTCTTAGTAGCAGGTGCAATTATTCCAAATAGTAAACTAGTATTACAAAATGTAGGAATGAACCCAACTCGTACAGGTATTATTGATGTTTTAGAGAAAATGGGTGCTACTTTTACTGTAGAGCCAATTAACGAAGGAGCATCAGAACCAGCTGCAAATATTACAATTGAAACATCTTCATTAAAAGGAATCGAAATTGGCGGAGATATTATCCCAAGATTAATCGATGAAATTCCTGTTATCGCCTTAGCGGCAACGCAAGCAGAAGGAATTACAGTAATTAAAGATGCGCACGAATTAAAAGTAAAAGAAACGAACCGTATTGATACAGTCGTTGCGGAGTTAACGAAACTAGGAGCGCGCATAGAAGCAACTGATGACGGAATGATTATTTACGGGAAATCAGCACTAAAAGGCAATACAGTAAATAGTTACGGTGATCACCGCATCGGAATGATGCTTGCAATTGCCGGCTGTCTAGCAGAAGGAAAAACAACAATTGAAGACGCAGAAGCAGTAGGCGTATCATATCCTACATTCTTCGAAGAACTTCAAAAATTAGCCAAATAAAGTAATAAAAAGCAGATACGGGATGTATCTGCTTTTTATATTGGATTCGTGTCGTTAAGTCCATATAATTTCATTCACCGCACTGGAATATTGAGAATTATGGTACAATTCAAACAAGGAATGGAGGAGAAATATATGAACGTTATACGATTAAAAGAAGATATATTTAGAGAAGCATTACGCTTATCGGAATATGCTTTTCAATATAAAGTTGATGAGGAACGATTGCAACAACAACTTACAAAGATGAAAGAAAGTCATGAAATATACGGTATTATGGAAGGGAAAGATTTAGCAGCAAAACTGCATCTTATTCCGTTTCATATATACATAGGCAAAGAAAAATTTAAAATGGGAGGCGTTGCAGGGGTAGCGACGTATCCAGAGTATAGAAGAAGCGGGTATGTAAAAGAATTGCTTCAACACTCACTTCAAACCATGAAAAATGACGGATATACAGTATCAATGCTACATCCATTTGCAGTTTCATTTTACCGTAAATACGGCTGGGAACTTTGTGCGAATCTCTTTGTATGTCATATGACAAAGAGTGATTTAGTTATGAAAAAACAAGTAAATGGTACTGTAAAACGTTTCAATAAAGAAAATCACCCAGAAGAGGTCGAAAAGATTTATGAAACATTTGCAGAACGTTTTTCCGGTATGCTAGTTCGCGATGAAAAATGGTGGTTACAAGCTGTTTATGATGATTTAACATTAGCGGTTTATTACGATAAAAATAAAACGGCAGCTGGCTACATGCTATATAAAATAGAAAACTATAAAATGACAGTAGAAGAATTTGTTCCACTGCATAATGAAGCGCGAAATGGTCTGTGGAACTTTATTTGTCAGCATGATTCTATGATTAAAGAATTTGAAATGACAGTAAGTGAAAATGAACCGTTATTATATACACTAAAAGAGCCACGCGTGAAAGCAGAAATAAAACCATATTTTATGGGCAGAATTGTAGATGTGGAGCAGTTCTTAAAACAATATGAGTTGAATTGGAACAATGCACAGCAAGAAGTGATTTTACATATTATAGATTCATTTGCACCGTGGAATAACGTTACAGTGAGCCTTGCAAATCATGAAATAACAATTATAGAAGAAGAAATAAAGGATAAAGGAATTAGGCTAGATATAAATGCACTATCTACAATAATGTTTGGATACAAACGTCCGTTAGAACTTAATGAACTAGAATTAATTAGCGGAAGTGAAGAGGAAATACGAGCGTTTGAGAATATAGTTCCAGTACGTAAAGCATTTATTTATGATTTCTTTTAAGTTATAAATAGGAAATTGAGCTGTCCCAAATAAAATTTTGGGACGGCTCAAATTATATTGTCAGTTTTTGTCGGTAAGTCGATATATCTTGAAAATCGCTGATATAATTTTTTCACAAACAAGGGATTAAAAACGAAACGATACTGGTCACGCACTTGACTTTTAATCCATGTAATTTATAATTGAAAACGGAATGAATTTTCATTCCTGAAAATAGAGGTGGAAAAAATGGCTAAAAATAAACAAGAGGATATTTTTGATGCTGCGATACAACTTTTCGCAGAGCGTGGTTACGATGGTACGACAATTCCAATGATCGCTGAAAAAGCAAAGGTCGGTGCGGGTACTATTTATCGCTACTTTGAAAATAAAGAGGCGCTTGTTAACTCATTATTTTCAAAAAGTATGTTAGAGCTTTCTGAAATGATAAAAACGGATTTTCCTGTTGAAGCAAATATTCGTGAACAGTTTAGTCATACGTACAACCGTTTATTTGAATTTGCGAGAAACAACGTGGATGCTTTTTTGTTTACTAATTCTCACTGCGATAGTTATTTTCTTGATGAACAAAGTAAGAAAATATTTGAAGATTTTATAGGCTTCTTTATGAATATTATTGAAGATGGAATCGCAAAAGGTTTTCTTCGTCCATTGCCTCCAGTTGCTTTAATTATTATTGTATATCAACCGCTAGAAAAACTAACGAAGGTAATTGCAACAGGGCAATTAGAATACTCAAAAGAATTAGTAAAAGAATTGGAAGAAAGTTCTTGGAACGCTATTAGAATCATTTGATTCTATAGCTAATAAGTATAGGAATGAATATTCATTCCTGGATAGATTTAAAACATGAGAGTAGGAGAGGATATTTGTGTAACAATAGGAATGAACATTCATTCCGGTAAAGGTAGTCTAATAAAGTTTAAAAAATAATGTAATAGAATGATAGGAATGAACGTTCATTCCCTTTTAATTTTCAAAACGGGAGATGATTAAAATGAGTAAGCTGAAAAATTGGAGAAGTTTATCTTTTCTATTATGGATAGTTATTACTATTGCAATGATCGTAACGATGCCAAATATGGATAAATTAGTGAAAGAAAAAGGGCACATTACGATTCCTAATACAGAACAAAGTAGTATAGCTGACAAAATGATAAAAGAGATGGATAAAGACGGGACTGAAAAGTATGAAATTATAGCTGTTTTTAATAGTGGAAGTAAAACAGCTTTAACAACTGAGCAAAAAGAGGAGATAATAAAAACAATCAATGCTTTACAAAATGAAAAAGAGCAATTAGGAATTAAGGAAGTTGTTTCACATTTAGATAATAAAGATTTGGAAAAAAAGTTGATATCTAAAGACAATACGACCATTTTAACGCAAATCTCTGTAAATAAAAAAAATGGTGAAATATCAAAAGTTGCGAATGGACTTCATAAAAAAGTGCAAACGAAGGGTGTTAAAACGTACTTAACAGGAAGTGATTTAATAGCGGGTGATTTTCTTACTTCCTCTCAAGAGGGAGTGAAGAAGACGGAAGTTATTTCTATCATTTTCATTCTAGTTGTATTAATCATTGTATTTCGTTCACCAATTGTTCCAATTGTTTCCCTTCTTACTGTTGGTGTATCATATTTAGTTTCAATGGGGATTATTGCCCATTTAGTAGATCAATTTAATTTTCCGTTTTCTAACTTTACACAAGTGTTTGTAGTCGTTGTCCTGTTTGGGGTTGGAACAGACTATAACATTTTATTATATACAAGATTTAAAGAAGAATTAAGTAAACAAGAAAATGCATTTTTGGCTACGAAAGAAACTTTCAAATCAGCAGGGAAAACCGTTTTATATAGCGGGATAGCAGTACTAATTGGTTTTGCATCTCTTGCTTTAGCGAGTTTTAAATTATATCAATCTACTTCAGCCGTAGCAATTGGTGTTTTAGTATTACTACTCGTTTTAACCACTTTAAATCCGTTTTTCATGGTGCTTTTAGGAAAAGGAATGTTTTATCCAGTTAAAACATTTAAAGGTCATGAAGACAGTCGATTATGGGGATTTCTTGCGAAAAACTCAGTAGCAAGACCATTTGTAGCTTTAATTATTGTATGCGTGATATCGATTCCTTTCGTAATGAAATACTCTAACACACTAAATTACAATGATTTATTTGAAGTAGATAATAAATATGAGTCGAAAATGGGGATTAACGTAATAGAAGAGCATTTTCCACCAGGTTTTTCTTCACCAAGTACGTTAGTCATTCAATCGGATAACAAGTTAGATGAGGCGAGTTCGTTGCAAACTTTAGACGAACTAACTAATAAGATTTTGAAAGTGAAAGGTGTTTCAGAAGTATATTCACCGACGCGTCCAACCGGTGAAAGGATAAAAGAACTATATATAAATAAACAAGCGGGAGAATTGAATACAGGTTTAGGAGATGCCAATGGTGGCATAAAAGAAATCAATGATGGTTTAACGGATGCTAAAAATAAAATGGGTGGTAATGAGTCAGACGGCCTCGCAAATGTTCAAAAGTTAATTGATGGAACGAACGAGGCGGAAAATGGTGTGTCAGCATTAGGAACAGCTTTAAATCAACTATCAAGTGGTATAAACAATGGAGCACAAGGTGCGCAGCAAATTGAGAGTGGGTTAACTTCAGTAAATGAAAATATAAATGTCCTATCTAATGCAACGTCACAGCTTCATGCTGGCTATGCACAGTTAGAAAAAGGTTTAAGTGCTTACAATCAATACTTCGGAAGCATTTCTCAAGCGATTGATGGTGCGAAAAAAGGATACGAACAAATCGAAATGTTAATGACCAATTTCATTCAAACGAAACCAGATTTAGCAAATGATCCGAACATACTGCAAACGATAGGAATTGCTAAAGAGGCTCAAAAGCAATTAAGTATACTATCAAAAGAATTAAATGAATTAGCGACGCAGCATAAAGCAGCTATGGGGTCATTTAAAGAAGCGAATCAATCGTTATCGAAAGTGGATAACGGCTTAAAAGAAATGAGCAATGGAGTTATTAAATTACAAAAAGGGGCAGCTGATCTTAAAAATGGATTAAATGAAGGTGCTTCAGGTTCAAAACAAATTGCGAACAAGTCATCAGAGTTACAAACCGGATTAACAAAAATAAATGATGGGCAAGGCCAGCTATTAACTGGGCTGAAAGACTTGCAAGAACAGATGGGGCAATTACAATCAGGATTATCTCAAAGTACAGAGGGGCTTGAAAAGGTAAGTAACGGCCTAGGGGATGCTCAGAAGTATTTAGGAGAACTAAATGAATCAAAAAGCTCTGAGAAATTTTATATTCCAAAAGAAATTTTAGAGGGAAAAGATTTCCAAAAATCATTGAATACGTACATGTCACATGATAGAAAGACTGCTAAAATGACAATCATTTTAGACGTAAATCCATATTCAAAAGAAGCGATGCCAATCATTGAAGAAATTAATAAAACGATAGACGGTACGTTAAATGGTACAGAATTAAAATCGGTGAAAAAAGCAATCGGCGGCACAACAGCTAGAAACGTTGATTTAAAAGAAGTAACAGGCCAAGATTTCTTACGTACAGCTACAATTATGTTAATTGGAATTGCGATCGTATTAATCATGATTACACGTTCATTATTAAATACAATCTTTATTATTGGATCGCTAATATTAGCGTACTTTGCATCACTAGGTATAAGTGAACAAATTAGTACGCATGTTTTACATGTAGATTCATTAAGCTGGAATGTACCATTCTTTAGTTTTATTATGATTGTCGCTTTAGGTGTGGATTATAGCATTTTTGTAATGATGCGATACAATGAGCTAGAAGGGGACCCCGCAACGAAAATTGTAAATGCATCTCGTCACATAGGAGGAGTCGTATTATCAGCGGCACTTATTTTAGGTGGTACATTTGCTGCATTAATCCCTTCAGGTGTATTGACACTTATACAAGTAGCATCCGTTGTTGGTGTTGCACTGTTGCTATTAGCTATCATTGTGATGCCAATATTGTTACCTGCTTTAATAGGGTTAACGAGTAAAATGAAGGATTATACAAAGAAATTAAGCAAAAGAAAATAAAAGAATCCCCTTTTAAAAGTATGCCATTTACCACGAAGGAAGGGAAAAAGTAAACAGTAAAAATACCAGCACAACAACGATTGGGGATTACTGACAAAGTGTTTGATTTAAAAGATATAATTTACTTTAGATAGTTCACTCAAATAAGGGTGGACTATATTTTTTTAAAAGGTAAATGGAAAATTTATGTTAAAATAATTATAGACATTGTGAAAAAATGTTCTTAAACTAATGGTCAGGTTGCTTTAAGAATGATTTTTCAAAGGAAATGGTGAATATCATATTTTGAAGGGGTGATTGCAGTGGAGTAAGTGATTATTTTAATCTTGGTTAAATACTTTGAAGGAAGGGATTTATAACTATGAATACAAAACTAATAATAGTAGAAGGATTACCTGGATTTGGAAAATCAACCACTGCAAAGCTAATAAATGAAATTCTAAGCCAAAATAAAAGTGAAGTTGAACTATTTTTAGAGGGGAATTTGAACCACCCAGTCGACTATGATGGTGTATCTTGTTTTAATAAATTTGAATTCGATAGATTATTATATAATAGTGGAGATTTTAAAGAAGTGCTTCTTAAAAGAGTTCTAAAAAAAGGAAGCAATTATTTATTACCATACAGAAAGATAAAAAATGAGTTTGGTGACCAATTTTCGGACGAATTATTTCACGATATTTTCAAAAACGATATATATGAATTATCATTCGATAAAAATGTTGAATTAATTGCTGACAAATGGAATGACTTTGCTGAAATTGCTCTAGAAGACAATAAGGTTTATATCTTTGAATGTTGTTTCATACAAAATCCATTAACTATTGGGATGATTAAATATGGTGAACAAAAAGAAAAAATAATAAATTATGTAATGAAAGTTGCAAAAATCATAGAGAATTTAAATCCAATGTTATTGTATGTAGAACAAGATAATCTTGAATTTTCATTTAGGAAGGCATTAAAAGAAAGAACTCCAGAATGGTCCACAGGAATTGTCGACTATTACACTAACCAAGGCTATGGGAAAGAACATAACCATTCAGGTGTAGAAGGAGCAATAAAAGTTCTTGAAGCTAGAAGGAATTTAGAGTTAGAAATATTCGATATGTTAAAAATGAAAAAAGAAAAAATCAATAATACAAAATATGAAATTGACTCATATAGGTCCATGTTAAAAGATAAGTTAACAATACAAATGGTGAAATAGTTTTTTACACAAACTGGTGCTTTATTCTTTTTTCTCTTGTTTTGATTCAATAGGTGTTTTTGCATTGTTATTACTACTACATGCAGTTAAGGAAGCAATTGATAAACATAATGCTACAATTATAAATATTTTCTTCAAAATAAATCATCCTTAAAGTGTGAATGTAACTTTAATATAATTAAAAACAAATGTTTTATTCAATTTTGAAAAGAAAGGAATAGCAATCAACCGTTGCTATTCATCCCTTTTCTACTATATAATAGCTATAGTCTACAATAATTGAGTCGTAATATGCGATTTTTTAAGACAATCGGTGAGAAAACGCTGAAATAAGCGGTATTAGTAGGAGGACACAAATGATTACAGTAAGTAACGTTAGTTTGCGTTTCGCGGATCGCAAATTGTTTGAAGATGTTAACATAAAATTCACGCCAGGTAACTGCTACGGTTTAATCGGAGCAAACGGTGCGGGTAAATCAACATTTCTAAAGATTTTATCTGGAGAAATTGAACAATCAACAGGTGATATACATATTACGCCAGGTGAGCGTCTAGCAGTGTTAAAACAGAACCACTTCGAATATGAAGAGTTCCCAGTATTAGAAACAGTAATTATGGGTCACACGCAACTTTATAAAGTAATGCAAGAGAAAAATGCCATTTACATGAAAGAAGATTTTAGTGATGAAGATGGTATGCGTGCTGCTGAACTTGAAGGTGAGTTCGCTGAGCTTAACGGTTGGGAAGCAGAATCAGAAGCTGCAATCCTTCTTAAAGGTTTAGGTATTGGTGAAGATGTTCATGATAAGAAATTGTCAGAATTAACTGGGGCAGAGAAAGTAAAAGTATTACTTGCTCAAGCATTATTCGGTAAACCTGACATTCTATTACTAGATGAGCCTACCAACCACTTGGACTTAAAAGCGATTCAATGGTTAGAAAACTTCTTAATGAACTTTGAAAATACAGTAATCGTTGTATCCCATGACCGTCACTTCTTAAATAAAGTTTGTACGCATATGGCTGATCTTGATTTCGGTAAAATTCAACTTTATGTTGGTAACTATGACTTCTGGTATGAGTCAAGCCAATTAGCTTTAAAATTAACACAAGATGCTAATAAGAAAAAAGAAGAGAAAGTAAAAGAGTTACAAAACTTCATTGCACGCTTTAGCTCAAACGCATCTAAAGCGAAACAAGCAACTTCTCGTAAAAAATTATTAGATAAAATTACATTAGATGATATTAGACCATCATCACGTCGTTACCCATTTGTTGGCTTTACACCTGAGCGTGAAATAGGAAATGACTTATTAACTGTTGAAGGTCTTTCTAAAACAATTGATGGTGAAAAAGTGTTAGATAATGTGTACTTCACTTTAAATAAAGGTGATAAAGTTGCATTTATCGGTCGTAACGATATTGCGATGACAACATTATTTAAAATCCTTATGGGTGAAATGGAGCCAGATAGCGGTTCATTCAAATGGGGCGTTACAACATCTCAATCTTACTTCCCAAGAGATAACTCTAAATACTTTGAGAACAGTGACTCCAACTTAGTTGATTGGTTACGCCAATTCTCTCCACAAGATGAGTCAGAAAGCTTCTTACGTGGTTTCTTAGGCCGTATGTTATTCTCAGGTGAAGAAGTTAAGAAGAAAGTTTCTGTATTATCTGGAGGCGAAAAAGTTCGTTGTATGCTATCTAAAATGATGTTAAGTGGTGCGAACGTAATCACACTTGACGATCCAACGAACCACTTAGACCTTGAGTCTATCACTGCATTAAACAACGGTTTAATCGCATTTAAAGGCACAATGTTATTCACATCTCATGACCATCAGTTCGTACAAACAATTGCAAACCGCATTATCGAAGTAACGCCAAACGGTGTAATCGATAAAGAGGCTACTTACGATGAGTTCTTAGAAAATGAAGAACTTCAAAAACAAGTAGAAGCAATGTACAAAGGTCAATAATAAATGATGAAAAACCTCGCTCTCTTTATGAGAGCGAGGTTTTTTTATAATCTTTGATTTTATGAATTATGAATAATTATTCAAAAATAACTTTAGAGAAGGAAAGACATTTTGATGTTACATATAGAGGAATGGCTGAAGTATGAATAAACTTGAAATACATGAAGAGATTTAATATACACCGAAAAAAACAAATGATATCTATTGTGAATTTCATTATATTACATTAATGTTCCAGAACTGGAGACATATTTATTTGCGAAGCAGTGAATAAAGGTTTATAGTATGTGGTGTCATAATTAGTGGATGAGACATGGGAGAAAACAGAAAATGTTACAAATTTATTTTATTAAATAGAAACCAAGGTCAAAATGTCTAGAAAGAAATGGTTGAATAAATACTAGCTTCAAATTATAATTACTAATATTCTTCATTTAGTTAAACAAATAAAATCTATTTGAAGATAAAAAATTGAATAGAGAGACAGACTTATAAAAAAATAAGCCTTGGATGATCAAAAGAGGTGGAGAGATGAAACAATTACTATTAAAGAGTAAGCGAGTGTTAAGCAATCACTTTGGATTTTTCGTGTTTGCCATTATTTTATTCTGGTTAAAAACATACGCAGCATATGTGACAGAATTTAATTTAGGGATATCCAACACAATCCAAAAGTTTTTACTGTTTTTCAACCCGTTAAGCTCAGCAGTTTTATTTTTAGGGCTCGCATTATTCGCAAAGGGGAAACGTGCTTACATTTGGTTAATTGTTATTAATTTGTTAATGTCTATACTGTTATACGCAAACGTAGTATATTATCGCTTTTTCAGTGACTTTATTACGTTCCCGACATTAACACAAACGAATAACTTTGGAGATTTAGGTGGTAGTATTTTTGCATTGCTACACGCATATGATCCACTATATTTCCTAGATACAATCATTTTAATTGTTTTAGTTGCAACAAAATTTGCAAATCCAAAACCAATTCGTGTTGCGAAACATAAAGTATCACTAGTATTTGTAGCAGGTATTTTATTATTCAGCATTAACTTAGGTCTTGCAGAATCCGATCGTCCTGAATTATTAACAAGAACATTTGACCGCAATTACATTGTGAAATATTTAGGGGCATACAACTATACGATTTATGATGGCATTCAAAGTGCGAAAGCATCAACAGAACGAGCGTTAGCTGATGGAGATAATATGACAGAGGTTAGAAATTATCTTGCATCAACATATGCAAGTCCTAATCCTGAGTACTTCGGTAAAGGAAAAGGAATGAACGTAATTTATATTCATTTAGAGTCATTCCAAAACTTTTTAATTGATTATAAATTAAACGGGCAAGAAGTTACACCGTTCTTAAATTCATTTACAAAAGATGCGAATACGCTATACTTTGATAACTTCTTCCATCAAACAGGACAAGGTAAAACATCTGATGCTGAGTTCATGCTAGAAAACTCAATGTATGGGTTACCGCAAGGATCTGTTTTTACAAATAAAGCTCATAACACGTATCAATCAGCACCAGCTATTTTAGGACAACAAGGATACACATCAGCTGTATTCCACGGTAACTATAAAACATTTTGGAACCGTGATGATATTTATAAATCATTTGGTTTCAATAAATTTTTTGATGCGTCATACTATGATATGAATGAAAAAGATGTAGTAAACTATGGATTAAAAGATAAACCGTTCTTTAATGAATCCATTCCGTTATTACAAACATTGAAACAACCGTTCTATACGAAGTTCATTACGTTATCGAACCATTTCCCTTATCCGATTGATAAAGCGGAAACAACAATTGAACCAGCGACTACAGGTGATTCATCAGTAGATACGTATTTCCAAACGGCACGTTATTTAGATGAGTCAGTAAAAGGTTTCTTGGATTACTTGAAACAATCTGGTTTATACGATAACTCAATTATCGTTATGTACGGTGACCATTACGGTATTTCAGATAATCATGGCGCAGCAATGTCTCAAGTAATGGGTAAAGAAATGAACTCATTTGAAAATGCACAACTGCAACGTGTACCATTAATCATTCGTGTTCCAGGAATGAAGGGCGGCGTACAACATCAATACGGCGGAGAAATTGATGTTCTTCCAACGTTATTACACTTACTAGGTACAGATACGAAAAATTATGTCCAGTTTGGATCTGATTTATTATCACCAGAGCATAAACAAGTCGTCCCATTCCGTAACGGTAACTACGTAAGTCCAACAGTGACTGCGCTAAACGGCAAATACTATGATACAGCAACTGGTAACTCTGTTGAATTAACAGATGAAATAAAACAAAATGAACAAATGGTTCAAAAATCACTAAAATACTCTGACCAAGTCGTAAACGGTGACTTATTACGATTCTATACACCGGAAGGATTTACACCGGTCGATCGTTCGAAGTACAACTATAACCATCGTGATAAAAATAAAACGAAGGTAAAGACGACTGAAGACGGAGAAACGAAATAAATATTAAAAAGCGCTACTCATATGAGTAGCGCTTTTGTTTGTACATATAACGTTGTCATTATATTGAATTATCTTTCGTTTTTTGTTTCATCTTTCCAAAGAATACTACACCGGCAATGATAATAATGATAAATGCCCATTTTATGAAAGGATTACTTTCGAAAAATCCAGCGAACCATTTCTCATCTACAATCATTTTCGCAGCAGTATAAGCTAAAACAGCTGCTCCAATCGTAATGATGACAGGGAATCTATCGACCCATTTTAAAATTAAGGTACTGCCCCATACTACTACTGGAATAGATACTAATAGTCCAATGATTACTAAAGAAAAATTACCATGCGCAGCTCCTGCAACAGCGAGAACATTATCAATTCCCATTAATGCATCAGCTATAATAATCGTTTTAATAGCAGACCAAAATCCTTCTTCTGCCTTAATATCATGATCTTTACCTTCAGCAATTAATTTGTAAGCGATCCATATAAGGAGTACACCACCAATTAGAAGTAGCCCTGGTATTTTTAATAACCAAACGACAACTAAAGTAGCGAGGGCTCTAATCGCGATTGCCCCGATAGTTCCCCAAATAATAACTTTCTTTTGCTGATCTTTCGGTAATCGCCTTGCTGCTAACCCAATTACAATGGCATTATCACCGGCTAACACTAAATCAATTACAATGATGGCAAGTAAGGCAGACAAATATTCGGTTGAAAGAAAATCCATATACACATCACTCCTTAAGAGTAATATGTGCTAAAGTGTTGATAATATAAAAAATAGGATTGAATTTGTATACTCAATCCATAATTTCTTACTGTATTTTGATATATATGTTTTAATTCCGTATAAGTCGCTTTTGCAATTTTTTTGCTTGTCGTTTCTTTTTCTTAATTTTCGATTCATCTTTTTGATACGATTTTCTTTTCTATTATCCCAGTTATCACTTCTGATTTCATTAATAGATTTATCTTCCTTAGCACGAAAACGTCTGATTTTTTTTACAAAGGAAAGGGGGATTTTGCCGATAACACCTTGTTTTTCTAATGAGGCCTCTTTACCTTTATACCAATCAGGATGAGATAATAAATAGTCGAAGTCGAATATTAATCTGTACTCTTCATCCATAAAAGTAAACCAGTCTTTTAATGTTCGTTTATTTGTTTGATGAAAATACATAGAGCTAGCAGTCATGGCACAACACCAGTAACTAATATCACTCCATAGTACCCATTCATTCGGCACATCAAGTGTTAAAATTACCATTTTTGAATTTTCTCTACCCCAGGCTTTAGCATTTCGATCTGGATAATTATTTGCTTCCCAGACCCAAATAGGATAGTTACCTTCGTAGTGGGGTAATCTTTTTTTAGCTACACGTACCATCCAATCGTATGAGTATATAAAATCGGGATCGATGTTTTCTTTACTTCCTTCTAAATAACCAAGTTTTTTAAATTGTTTCCATGCTGTTTCAGTTTGAACTGTATATACTATCATGTGACACCTACTCATTTAAACTAGCCTATAGTATAACATGACATGTTTTTAAGTTAAATTAATGTGATTCTTAATTTCTATTCATATAAGGGGAGGAGGGAGTTGAATTGAATATACGAGAAGTAATACCCAATGCGATAAAAAAAGACTCAATAACCTACTAGAGGAAATAGAGTCTTTTTCATTACATACGATTATCGTGCCAGAAGTTTAATGGGAAGTGTTCGTTCTCACTATAACTTTCTAATTCATATCCTTTTTCTTTCAGCCCTTTAATAATTCCAGGTACTGCTTTAACGGATTGTGGATGAATGTCGTGCATAAGAATAACTTCTGTCGGTTTGTTAGCACCATTTAGAACGTTTTCGACAATTTTAGCTGATGCAGCGTCAACAGGCATTTTGTTATATTTCCAGTCTAAAGAATCAATTGTCCAATCCCAAACTTTCAAGCCATTTTCTACAACTTTGTTACGAAGAGCTTCGTTTAATCCTGGCATTGAACCGTAAGATGGACGAGTTAATACTGGTGATTTACCTAGAACGCCAGCGATTAAGCCTTGGTCTTCCTTCATTTCATCTACGTAATGACCTTCTGTGTAAAGTTTCTTGTAGTTATGAGTCATACTGTGCATCCCAACATAGTGGCCTTCAGCATCTTCACGTTTTACAAGATCAGGGAATGCTTTTACGTTTGAACCAATTAGGAAAAATGTTGCTTTTGCATTTTCTCTCTTTAACATATCTAAAAGCTCAGCTGTGTATTTTCCAGGACCATCATCAAATGTTAAATAAGCTACTTTTCTAACTTGCCCATTATATTGTTTTGGAGCTTCTTTCGGTGCAAGAGATGATTGAATTTCACTTACAAGTTGAACAGATTTTGCTTCATCCTCTGTACTTGCTAGAGCAATATGTGCTGATCCTAAAGCTGCTTCGTATGTAAATAATACCCCCGCGCAAATCAACATAGCCCTTTTTACTAAAGTTGTCATTCGAATTCCATTGTGCATAATTTTCCTTCTCTCTATAAAAGTTCTACTCTACTATATTAGCAATTATAGGGAGGTAATTGCAAAAAAACTTTTTTACAAGTGCAAAAAAGTTTGTTCAAAAATATGCAAGATTTTGTATCAATTGCAGTCTTGAAAAAACAGGGTGATTTGAATGTTTATTATGAAAATTTTCAGGAATTAAATTTGGTTCTTCTAATAATGATGTAGGTGGTTTTTAGGAGAATCGATATCAAAATGAAAGGGGACTAATCATACTTTCGTAGCATTTCATTTTCATTCCAATTATTGATTCGAATATTTTTGTTTTCTATTAAAATATTGGTATAGAAAAAATTAAATTTTAGTCTGGGGAACATTGGATATTATCGGAAGAACTATTTATTTCATCTCAATATTTACATAACTACTTTTATATGAATTTAGTACTAAAGACCTACTATTTATAAACTAATAGGTCTTTCAACTTAGGTAGTTCTCACACTAATGAGGGATATGAAAGGAAATATATGTAACTTATAATAATTACTATAAAGCTTTGGAAAATGAAAAGGAGGAGATTTGCATGAAGAATTGGGTTCAATTTAGAATGGCAAGACCAACAGATAAATTTGAAGAAGTTATAAGTTTTTATGAGACGGGGTTAGGATTAAAGCGTATAGGAGAATTTCACAATCATGAAGGATATGATGGAGTTATGTTTGGATTACCGGATGCCGAGTATCATTTGGAGTTTACAACGCATGTTAATGGAAGTCCATGTCCGGCACCGACAAAAGATAATTTACTAGTTTTTTATATGCCTAATAAAAATGAAATTGAAAAAATAGTGAATCGATTAAGTAATATGGGCTATCATGAGGTAGAACCAGAAAATCCGTATTGGATAGAGAAAGGGACCACAATAGAGGATCCAGATGGTTGGAGAATTGTACTTATGAACACATTTGAATAAAGAAGCTCTTTTTGTATGAAATAGCACGTTTTTATAATGAAACTGGTATGAAAATAGGGACGTCTGCGGCAGCGAATTTATTAGCTGCTAAACAAATTGGAAAAGAAAAAGGTGCGAATTTTAATGTAGTTACAGTTTTTCCGGACGCAGTGTCTATAGAAGAGTGGTCAGATGTAAAGAGCTTACAACAAATATAGAGAAAATCGAATAAATAAAAGTTCTTTCATATTCTATTTCTTATACTTTGGAAAATTGATGAAATGAAAACCTGTATATGTAAAATGTACAGGTTTTTCGTGGTTGTGTTAGTTATCTGTAGAAACTTTAAAATTTCACATACCGTATTTAAAGAAATAAATATAGGAAAACCAAAAAGTAATGTAGAATATATCGTACATACATATATGAAGTCAACATAAAAGATAAAGAGGTGGGCATATGTTACTTGAAGAAGTAATGCAGCAACTAGAGGAATATGGAACAGAACAAAATCGTAAAACGTATAAAAACCACGGAGCGAAAGAGCCACTATTCGGAGTTAGTTTTGCCAATTTAAAATTGTTAAAAAAGAAGATAAAAAAAGATCATGATTTAGCAATTTCATTATGGAAAACAAAAAATATGGATGCAATGACTTTAGCAACAATGATTTTAGAACCAAAGAAAGTTACGACAGAACAGCTAAACAAATGGGTACAGGAAGTTGATTATTATTGTTTAATGGACGTTTTGATGACAGCTATTTGTACGTCGCCAATCGCGATAGAAAGAATGGAAGAATGGACAAAGTCTGATGATGAATGGATTGGAAGAGCAGGATGGTCTCTATTAGCAAATATAGCGATTAAAAATAAAACGTTACATGATGAATTCTTCACTCCGTATCTAGAAGAGATTAAAGCAAATATACATAATGAAAAAAATAGAAAAAAAGAAGCGATGAATAGTGCTTTAATCGCGATAGGAATTCGTAATGAAGACTTAGAGAGAAAAGCGATTGAAATTGCACGTGAAATTGGGAAAGTACAAGTTGACCATGGGGCAACGTCATGCAAAACACCAG
Source organism: Bacillus sp. AY3-1 (assembly GCF_008368785.1). NCBI lineage: Bacteria > Bacillati > Bacillota > Bacilli > Caryophanales > Bacillaceae > Bacillus > Bacillus sp. AY3-1. The sequence continues at coordinate 524,425 of NZ_QORZ01000016.1, forward strand.
ACGCAGAACCGTATATACAAAAGGCGAGAGAAAGAGCTGAAAAAAAGAAAGTGAAATAAGAAAAGGGGAACGGTTATGAAACCAATGAAAGCAGCACAAAGCATAATTACATCACAATTTCCGAATTGTGATGTAGCTTTACTGGGAGGAAGCGTTGCAAGAGGTGAAGCGACAAAAACATCTGATTTGGACATTGTTATAGTTGATCAAAGTTTAACGTCTTGTTATAGAGAATCTTTCTATAGTAATGGATGGCCTGTTGAAGTGTTTGTACATAATTTTGAAACGTGTAAAACCTTTTTTAAAATGGATTGTGACCGAGGAAGACCTTCGTTACCACAATTAGTTTCAGAGGGTATTGTATTAAAAGGAGAAAATGAAATTGTTGAGAAATTAAAAAGAGAAGCAAATGATTTACTAAATAAAGGGCCAGCTAAATGGACTGAAGAAATGATGAAGCAAAAACGGTATTTTATTACGGATACTTTGGACGATTTTATTGGTGCATCAAAAAGAGAAGAAGAATTGTTTATCGCGAATTTATTAGCTGATTTATTACATGAATATGTATTAAGAGTAAATGGGAAATGGCTTGGAAGTTCAAAATGGTTTATAAGGGTACTTAGAAAATATGATGAACATTACGCAGATCAATTTGTAGAGGCGTTCGATCATTTTTATACAACGGGTGAGAAAAGAAACTTAATTACTTTTGTAGAAAAAACGCTAGAACAGTATGGAGGAAGAATGTTCGAAGGGTTTTCTATAGGAAAATAAAAAGGGGATAGCATAATGAATGTACCAATCGTTCAATTAAGAGAACTGACACTAGATGATGTAGAAGAGCGATATCAATGGTCATTAGATAAAGAAGTGACAAATCATTTAGTTGTACCGGATCAATATCCACCGTTCACTCGTGAAGATACGAAAAAGTGGATTGAAGCATGTATAAATCGAAAAAATGGTTATGAACAAAGAGCTATCACTACAGAAAACGGCATACATATTGGGTGGGTAGATCTTAAAAACTTTGATAAAACAAATAAAAATGCAGAACTGGGAATCGTAATTGGTAATAAAGAGTATTGGGGTAAAGGATATGGATTAGCAGCCCTATATAGAATGTTACATGTGGGATTCTTTGAATTTGAATTAGAAAAAGTTTGGCTACGTGTAGATGAAGATAATTTTCAAGCTAGAAAGAGTTATGAAAAGGCTGGTTTTGTTTGTGAAGGATTAATGAGAAATGATCGATTACGTCAAGGAAAGTTCATTCATCGTTATCGTTATAGTATGTTAAGAGAAGAATACGAATCTATAAATAGTAGTTTATAAAAATATTATGTTAACTTAAAGGAGCTGGAGAAATATGATTCGATTACTTACGAAAGAAGATGCAAAACAATATTGGGAGTTACGTTTACAGGCATTACAAGTAAATCCAGAGGCATTTGTAACAACTTATGAAGAGGCGATTCGTCAAGAAAATCCTATTAAGCGAGTGGAAAATAATTTAACAGCTACTACTAGCTGTACATTCGGTGCTTTTAATGAAAAGAATCAATTAGTTGGAGTGGTTACTTTACTAACAGAAGAGAAAGAGGCGTATAAACATAAAGGTCATATCGTTGCGATGTATGTAGATGCAAGTAATCGAAGAAGTGGTCTTGCACGTGAGTTAATACGTAAGGCAATTGAAAGAGCAAGAGAAATGAGCTTAGAACAATTGAACTTAGGTGTTGTATCTACAAACGAACCAGCAAAAAAATTGTATGAATCAATGGGCTTTAAAACGTATGGGATTGAAAAGAGAGCTATAAAGATGAATGGTGTGTATAGTGATGATGAACATATGGTCTTGTTCTTTTAATAGAGGGAGTTTAGTATGAAAGATCTCCATTTAGAAAAAAATATGAACCCGCAAGTAGCAATTTTGTATGCGACGGTTACTGATACATTTAAACGACTGCAAAAGTTAGTAGAAGGTACTGATGAGAAAGAACTGTCCTTCAAAGGGGCAGAAAATAATGAAAACAGTATTGGGCAACTACTTCAGCATTTAGCAATAGTCGATTTACACTGGGTGTACCGTTTAAAAGGAGAGGAAGTTCCACCGACACTTGAAAATAAATATGGACCAATGTTGAATGAAATGGGAGGATTGCCTAGTTTAAGAAAGTATAAATTACAAGAATTAATGCAAGCTTATGAAGCGGTGCAACATATGTTTTATGAGGAGTGTATGAAACTAACAGAAAATGATTTAACAAGGGAAGTTTTTTATGAGAAGGGAGAAACTGCGACTATAAGGTGGGGAATATGGCATATAGCCGATCATAATCGGTACCATCAAGCTCATATTAGTCAGTTAAGAAGACTATATAGAGCTAGAATAGATGCGAGATAAAGATTTCGAATTTTAATTATATTTAATTTGTTGTATAGTATAAGAAGAAACTAAACAAGGAGTTTTATAATGAAAGCTATTGCAGTAGGGATATTGGCATCATTTTTCTTTGCCTTTACCTTTGTTTTAAACCGGGCGATGGACTTAGAAGGTGGAAGCTGGATTTGGAGTGCTTCATTACGGTACTACTTTATGGTTCCAATGCTTTTACTTATTGTCATGTATAGAGGGAACTTAAAGCAACTCCTTCAATATATGAAAAATAATCCGAAAGAATGGTTAGTGTGGAGTGTCGTTGGATTTGGTCTTTTTTATGCACCACTTAGTTTTGCCGGAGCTTTTGGACCTGGTTGGCTTGTTGCATCAACATGGCAAATTACGATTGTCGCAGGAATTTTGTTAACACCATTTTTTGCAGTAGATCCATTACATAAAAAACTTCCAATAAAGGAATTAGTTATGTCTGGGGTTATTTTATGCGGTGTTGTACTCATGCAAGTAGAACATGCTTCTTCATTAGGAATTCGAGAAACCGTTTTATGTGTAGTTCCTGTACTTATTGCAGCGTTTGCGTATCCTCTTGGAAATCGAAAAATGATGCAAGTTTGTAAAGGCGAATTAGATGTATTCCAGCGAGTTCTCGGTATGACATTAGCAAGTTTACCATTTTGGTTTTTACTATCTGGTTATGAAGTATCAACAGGCGGATTACCGTCAAGTAGCCAAGTTTTCCAATGTTTTATTGTAGCAGTTAGTTCTGGTTTAATCGCGACAGTACTATTCTTCTTTGCGACAGATCTTGTAAAAGATGATCCACAAAAACTAGCAACAGTAGAAGCAACACAGTCCGGTGAAGTTTTATTTGCGCTAGTAGGAGAGCTTATCTTACTATCTGCGCCAATTCCGTCATCTTTATCTTGGATCGGAATGAGTCTTGTTATTGTCGGAATGATACTACATAGTTATGTAGCGGTCGTTGTGAAAAAAGAAGAAAAAATAACAGCGTAATGAGATTAGCTCTTTATAGAAAGAGCTAATCTTTTTTCATGGAAAGGAATGTAGAAATGAATTTGCAACGCGTGGAACAAATTGTGAAAGATCCAATTTTAAATGTGTTACAGTATGCAGTCGGGCCAAGTGAAACTAGCTTAAAGAAAGCAGTTTTATATTATGAGAGTAATAAAGGGACTTTGTACAGATATGAAGAAGAGGCTTGTATAGGTATTGAAATAATCGGAGCAAATAAAGCGAGAATATGTCACATAGCAGTCGCTCCACAATATCGTAATAAAGGAATTGCGTTGCAAATGATAAAAGAAGTAGTAAAAATGCTTCAATTAACTTATATAGAAGCAGAGACAGACAATGAGGCAGTAGAATTTTATGAAAAAATTGGTTTTCAGGTTAAAAGTTTAGGAGAAAGATATCCGGGGATTGAAAGATTTCATGTGTATTTTAAAAATAAAACATATTAAAATCATCTTAGAATATAATATCCGGAATAGGATTTGAAGAAATAGTTCGTTTTATATGTATCCCGCTATTTGTGCACAGTAAAACTCCCACCTCAAAATTTGGCTGGAGTAAGGAAGCTAGGTGGAAGCCCTGAAGCTCGTAAAAACCCGATTGGTACGGAATAATAATTAGTGGGTGATGAACGAAACCGCCACTGCTTAAAGTTTCACTTTATTTGTTTTAATTTTAATAGCAACTAGTTATTAGTTTTTGATAAAAATGTAAGAAAGGTTAGTTGATGCTAAGAAAGGAAGTAAAATATGAGTAAGTCAATAAATAATGTAACAATTGAGAAGAAGCGTGCAGTCTCTTTAGATTTAGCAAGGGGTACTATGTTACTATTAATCGTACTTGCTCATGCACCGCTTTACTTGTATGCTGCAGATCCTGGAATTATGCACAGGGTGGAAAGCGGAAGTTTCTTTGATCAAATTGTAAACCTTTTTGGTATATTCATAATTGATAACCGTGCAAGAGCGATGTTTGCCGTATTATTAGGCTACGGTTTGGTTCTAGCACTTGAAGGGCAAATATCAAAAGGGAAAAATGAAAATCATGCTGTAAAAATAGTAAGAAGACGCTCTTGGTATTTAATACTGTTTGGGGTTGTGTTAGCAGTCTTAATTGGAGGGCAAGATATTCTTATGGCCTATGGTGTAGCGGGGCTTCTTGTTAGCCCGCTATTAAAGTGTAAAATGAAAACATTAATTCGAACATTTACGATTATCACTATATTGTATATCATTTTTATTCCAATAATATGGGGATTTAATATGCAAGCAATAGGCGATTACGGTTTTTCACCAGATGTTTCAGCAAAAGACACGTATCTAAGTACTACAATGTTACGATTACTTTTCTTTCCTGTTATACCTGTTCTCATCCATTTTATGTTCCCAATTCTTCCTTCGGTAATTCTTGGTTTGTGGATTGCTAGATATCAGTTATTAATAAAACCAGAGCAAAATTTGAAAAAATTATATTATATAACAATTATAGGATTAGCAATTTCCTTAATAGGTGCTTTGCCTCTATCTTTTATAGGGACTTTATGGTATCCAAGTGTATTTACAGCTGGAATGATAAATGGAATTCATATTTTAACTGGAATTGTTGGAGGATTAGCATATGCAACGGGTTTCGGTATAATAGGGAGTAGATTGAAAAATCTAGGGTACTTTAGCCTTTCATTAATTGCTTTGGGAAAGCGCTCATTAACATTTTTTGTTTTGAATGAGGCACTGCTTGTTATACTTTTATCACCTGTAGCATTTGATTTAGGAGGGCATGTAAGTAACGCTCTTGCTGCATTGATAGCTATAAGTATTTGGATATTGTCTGTCATATTAGCTACAATAATGGAGAAAAACAATCTGAATGGACCATTAGAGATTTTATTGAGACGTTTAATATATAAAAATAAAACAATTGAAAGACGACCCGGATATTAGGTCGTCTTTCAATTTATTATAGTCTATAAATAAAATTATAATCTAATGATAGTTTGTTTTTATTCATGGAATAAAAAGTATAAAATATGCAAATATGCAAATGTGCATATAGGCTTTAGTTTGAAAAAATTAACATATACATTATATAATAAAGTTATATGGAAAAATATAGATAAAAGAAATTAGGTGTATAACACATGAGAATGGATAAAAGTAAATTTATAAAAATTGCTACTTCAATAGGGGTATCATCTTTTTTATTAACTGGATGTGGCGATTATGAAGAAGATACTGCTCAACAAGAAAGTACTGCTGTTAAAACGGATGGTGGAAAACAAGGAAATGAACAAGAAACTTTACATTGTGATGATAAAACTCCTACCAATGAAAATGTAGAAAATGATGAGTTATGCCAGGAAATTAATCCATCGTTTTCATCGTATAATGAAAACTCACATTTACCGATACTGCCATTCGTAGCGGGATATTTATTAGCAAGCAGAACTTCAAATATGAATTATTCAGCAAAACCCAATGTAATGAAAAAAACGTATGCAAATAATATTATTCCATATCGTGAAAAAGACCAAAGTAGAACTGGTGGCAGCGGTGGTGGAGGATACTACGGTGGAACTAACAGTAACAACAATAATTCTTCCAATAAAGTAGATTTAAACAAACAACAGCCCAATTCCTCAAATAAAGTGACGCCAGATACAAATACGCCGAAATCATCTACTACTCAAACGCCGAAAGTGAATTCTGGTTCAAGTGGAATTGGAAACGCAAAAGCGCCAGCCGGATCATAACACGAAAGGATAATAGGATCATGTATACAGAACAAGAGCAGAAAGAGTATATGAAAGTATGGTTTTCACTTGCGGAAGAGGCTGGTCGGAATGGTTTTACATGGCCGAGTCTATTAGAAAATGAAGAATGGAATCAATATATGGCAACAGGTATGTATCGTATGCCAGTAAAAACTTATACTGCTATTTCAAAAGCGACAGAGGAAGTTATGTACGTGTTATATAGAACGTATCAATATATTGTCAATACAACAGAAGATTTTCAAAAACTAGGATTTCCAGCTGAAACGTGGGAAATTGCGAGAATGAAACATATTGGTTTGTTTTCATATTTTACAAGGTTTGACTTTATCGTAAATGGTGAAGATATAAAGTTAATAGAAGTAAATTGTGACACACCAACAGGTTATTTAGAGCCGTCTGTCGCAAATGAAGTGTTATGCCGTTATCACGACGTGAATCACCCAAATCATATAGAAGAGCATATTGTGCAGGCGTGGGAACAAATTAAACATGACTATAATATAGGTCCTGAAGAGACGATATATTTTACTAGTTATGATTGGCACGATGAAGATCATCAAACAGTTCAATTTTTAAGAAGCTATTGCTTAGATCAATCAACAGACTATATAGGAATACAAGATATCGTCGTTACAGATGATGGTATATATACGCCAAGTGGCGAACGAATCCATTATTTATATAGACTATATCCAATTGAATATTTAGTTTCAGATACCGATAAAAATGGGAAAAGAATTGGACTTCAGCTTTTAGATCATATAGCGCAAGGAAGAGTGAAAATTATTAATCCACCTGCTTCTTTTCTTATGCAAAATAAAAGTGTACTCGCATTAATTTGGCAACTGTTCGAAGAGGGAATTTTCTTTGAGAAAGAAGAGCGAGAAATCATTCAGAACTACTTCTTGCCAACATATTTTACAAATAAACCGTTTATAGAAAGAAATGAATCATATGTTTCTAAACCTTTATACGGCCGTGAAGGCGGAGGAGTATCTATATACGAAAATGATGAACTATTGGCTGAAGATAAAACGAAGTATTACTTTGAACAACGGAAAATATATCAGCAATACATAGAAATGCCTGACTATACAATTGACACATGGGATGGTCCGTATACTGGTAAACTATTAATTGGTTCACACTGTATTAGCGGGAGAGCCGCAGGGTTATTTTTACGTGTAGGCGAGAAAATAACGGGAAACTTATCGATGTTTACAGGGGTTACAATTGAAGGGTAAATGAAACGGAAGAGCTTATCAGTTGTGATGGGCTCTTTCGTTTATATATAGTGTTTGTATTGTTTTGACGTATCACTTTTATTTTTCTTCATACTGAAAAAACGTATGTAATTAAGCAAATTAGTTCAAATAGTAGAAAAGAGAATAAAGTTTTTTTATTTATCTGCTATTGTTATTTGAGATCGATATATTGTCATTTGATTATTATGCATGTGAATTTATAACCTTTTTTTGAAGTGACAGAAATGATTAAGTTAAAAATTAAGAAAAATATGATAATATATGTATGTATTAGTTTTAAAAAATGGGGGAACAATCGTGAAAATGAATGACATAGTGGCAAGTACACAATTGCCAAATACAATCAAAACAATTACAAATGATTTAAGAGAATTAGGGTTAGAAAAAGGAATGACGGTTATTGTGCATTCTTCGCTCAGTTCTATTGGCTGGGTATCTGGCGGAGCCGTTGCGGTAGTAGAGGCGTTAATGAAAGTTATTACGGAAGAGGGAACAATTATTATGCCAACTCAATCTTCGGATTTATCTGATCCGAAACATTGGTCAAGACCACCTGTACCTGAAGAATGGTGGCAAATTATTCGAGATAACGTCCCGGCGTTTGAGCCACATATAACACCAACAAGGGCAATGGGAAAAGTAGTTGAATGTTTTCGTACATATCCGAATGTAGTACGTAGCAACCATCCATTAGGAAGTTTTGCTGCATGGGGAAAACATGCGGAAGAAATAACGATGAATCAGTCGCTATCAATGAGTTTAGGAGAGGAATCTCCATTAAGAAAAATATACGATTTAGATGGATACATATTATTAATTGGTGTTGGATATGATTCCAATACGTCTGTACATTTATCTGAAGTACGTACTGGTGCATGTGAGTTAATAAAAGTAGGGGCACCAATTATAGAGAATGGTGCAAGAGTATGGAAAGAGTTTGTTGATATGGATTACGATTCTGATAAGTTTGTAGAAATCGGTGTAGAGTTTGAGCGAAAAGGAACTGTAACAAATGGAAAAATAGGAAATGCAACGTGCCGTCTTATGAAGCAACGAGATATAGTTGACTTTGGAACAGAATGGTTTCGTAAGAAAAATCAGTAGGGGATGGTTACAATGAAGGGGAAAAAGGTATTAATTACGAGTGGTGGTTGTTTAGAAAAATGGGACCAAGTGCGTGGTCATACGAATATGGCAAAAGGAACAATTGGTAGAATAATCGCTGAAGAGTTTATAAGTAAAGGAGCACATGTTATATATTTACACGGTTATTTCGCTGAGAAACCGAACGATGTAAACAATCAATTAGAATTACACCCATTTGAAGGAATTGTTGATTTACAAGATAAAATGAAAAGTATAATTACACATGAAAAAGTCGATGCGGTCATTATGGCAGCGGCTGGATCAGATTGGGTTGTAGACAAAATTTGTGATCAAGATGGTAATGTTCTTAATATGAATGGGAAAATTTCAAGTGATATAGCGCCAATTATTCATTTTCAAAAGGCTCCAAAAGTATTAAAGCAAATAAAAGAGTGGGATCCAGAAACCGTACTCGTTGGCTTTAAACTTGAAAGTGATGTAAATGAAGAAGAATTGTTTGAAAGAGCGAAAAATAGAATGAAAGAATCTAAGGCAAATGTAATGATTGCAAATTCACCACATTCTTTATATTCACGTGGAGCGGTGCACTACGTAATTGGACAGGACGGTAAAGGGAAGTTATGTAATGGGAAAGATGAAACGGCGAAAGAAATTGTCAAAAGGTTAGAGGTACTATGTAATCACATTACTGCTTTATAATTTTAAGTATTTGGATAAGAGTGAATCCGCATAGTATATATAGGTAAGCGAAACTTTAATTTATGGGAATTTTACTTTTACACAAACGTTAACCATTCAAGAGGGATACATAAAATAATTGGTGAGGAGTGGATTCTATGGAACATTTATTAAAGCAAGCGATTAAACTAAGAAATGAAAAGAAATATGCGCAATCTAGAGAGATACTAATGGGGTTAACCAATTTTACGCGGGATGCAGAAGTGCTTTTTCAATGTGCCTGGATACATGATGTAATGGGACTTGAAACAGACGCTGTGCCGTATTATGAACAGGCAATTGCAAATGGTCTTGATGGTGAGTCACTTTGCGGTGCATATATCGGTCTTGGAAGTACATATCGTTGTATAGGTGAGTATGACAAAGCAATTACAGTTTTAGAAACAGGTTTGCAGCAGTTTCCGGATAATGACGTGATAAAAGTATTTTTATCATTAGCAAAATATAACGTTAACGATCATGAATCCGCGATGAAATTATTACTTGAAACGGTTATAAAAGTAGACGAAGTTAAAGAATTTGAACGTGCGATTACATTTTATAAAGATCATTTAAACGAGGTTTTTAAATAGAGGAGTGAACGTATGAATGCCACACTATCACGAAGGCGAAAAGGCATTTGGATTGGACTCGTATCTTTCATCTTGTTATCAAACTATTTATTGTATGCCCTTCCGATTGTAACAGCCGCTCCGAAAGAAGTAGTGCTTGGTTCTTTATTAGATTGTATGTTTGTAATTCCGGTTATTACATATTTCTTTATTATTCGAAAAAGATACTCGCTAACGTATATATTTCCTGTCGTAATAGCTGGATATATATTTGCGAGATTTATTATTCCAAGTGACTATTTACAAGCTTTTTCAAACGTTTCTTATATTATAGTTGCGGGAGAAATTGCTTTTGTAGGTCTAGAACTATTCTTGTTGTATAAAATTGTTAAAGTACTTCCTAATACAATCAAAAGATATAAAGAATATAGAAGAGAATATTCTTCATTTTCTTATGCGATTGATGCAGCGTTGGATGCTACTATGAAAAGAAATAAATTAGTAGATATCATTGTAACAGAGTGTAATTTAATCTATTATGCATTTTTATCGTGGCGTGCAACAGTACAGGAAGGTGAATCTGTATACTCATATCACAAAAAGACTGGTGCAATAGGTGTATATATTATGATTATCCATGCAACCTTAATAGAAAGTATTGGTTTTCATTATTTGCTTCATCAATGGAATCCAGTAATAGCATGGATTTTACTTATATTAAACGTATATGCAATGTTTTATTTTTTAGCTGAAATACAAGCAATGCGTAAAAATCCAATTATTGTTACAGAAGAACGAGTAATCATTCAAATCGGATTAGGAAAGAAAATTGTTATACCATTTACACAAATTGATAAAATTGCATTTTATAAAGGCGAACCTTTAAAGAAAGAAAAAGAAGTTCTTGACGCAACTGTGATGGAATTTATAAAGGAACCTCCAACATTTGAAATAACGCTAAAAGAGCCAGTGAAAGCACAATTGTTATATGGATTTTCTAAAACAGTAAGTCGTGTTCACTTAAATGTTGATGAGGAACGGAAATTTTATGATGCGGTTATAGAGAAGTTGAAGCATGAATAATGCTACTAATTTTCATCGTGCGTTTGGTGCGTATGGCATTTGTATCGAAAACAATAATTTATTAGTAATTGATAAAATTAAAGGTCCATATAGAAATCGTAATGATCTACCTGTTGGTAGTTTAGAAGATGGAGAATCATTATTAGCTGGACTTCATAGAGAGATTAAAGAAGAGACTGGGCTAAATGTAACGGTAGTAAAACAAGTAGGTACAATTGATTTTCAATTTCCATCAAAATTTAATGAGTACACACATGTACATCATATCGCAGTTTTTTACTTTGTAGAAAGGTGCGGAAGTGAATTCAAAGTTACCGGAACAATTTGAAGAGCAAGATTCATTAGGAGCTAGATGGATTCCAATAGAAAGTATTACTGAAGATAATTCATCTCCTCTTGTATGTAGTGCTGTAGAGTGGTTAAAAGAATCTAAGTTTAGTTTAGAAGTAAAGGCTTACAAATCATGGGTTATAAAATAATAATAATAATACTGGAGTTCCTTCTAATTTAGAAGGGGCTTTTTTGTGAAGTAGAAAATGAGATTACATAAATATTAACTTAAAAAAATGAATGAATTGACTGGACGCTTTCTTAGTGGAAATATAAAGGGATATAATGAAAGAACTAAAATAAAAGGGGAAATAAAAATTGAGTTGCTTACGTACGTCAGACATTGAAATTATTGAAAGAAAAATCCGATATGATGGTACAACCATAGATCATGCTTGTTTACTAATAGAAGCGCAGCAGGACAAAATTATTTTATATCATGAAGTACAGTATTCTTTTACGATGGCAGCAAACGATAAGAAGTTAACAATCCCGAAAGGAAGTTATACAGTTGCATATTACTGGGGAAATCGTCCATATAATTTATACGTTTGGAGAGATCAGGATGGGGGGTATCTAGGTTCGTATTTTAATATTGTAAAGAATACATGTATAACGGATGAAGTGGTATCCTTTGAAGATTTAATCCTTGATATTATGATACTTCCAAGTGGAGAATTTTTTATATTGGATGAGGATGAATTACCTGAGTCGTTAGAACAATTTGAAGACGGGTATGTAGAAAAGGCTCTTCATACAGTCAAAAACACAATTCAAGAGTCACTTCCAAAAATCATTTCAGAAACTGCTACTCTTTATAAAAAAATAAATATCGTTCATTAAAACCTAGTTGACTTATCGGAAATATTTGTATAATATGTAGTTAATTCTATAACGTATTGCTGATTGGAGAAACCAAAGGCATTTTATCTATTGATAAAATGCCTTTGGTTTTTTTATTATACAAATGCTGAATCTATTCATTTAAATGAATCATTTCAAGGAGGGGAAATTGTGACTGTTTCAATTGATGGGGTATCAAAATATTTTTCGAAACAAACTGGTACGGTTCAAGTGTTAGAAGATATTAATTTTCAATTAGAGAAAGGGGATTTTGTCACTGTCATCGGACCGAGTGGTTGTGGGAAAAGTACGCTTTTGAAAATTGTTGCGGGATTAGATAACGAATTTGAAGGTGAAGTTATCATCGATGGGGAGCAAATTGTAAAACCGAGTAAAAAACAAGGTTTTATTTTTCAAGAACATCGTTTATTTCCATGGTTAACAGTTGAAGAAAATATCGCTGCAGATTTATCGTTAAAAGATAAATATGTAAAAGATAAAGTAAAGGAATGGGTTGAAATCGTTCGATTAGACGGTTTTGAGAAATCTTATCCGAAAGAAATTTCAGGTGGTATGTCACAACGTGTTGCGATTGCGAGAGCTTTACTAAGAGATCCGAATGTATTGTTACTTGATGAACCATTCGGGGCACTTGATGCTTTTACTAGAAGTCATTTGCAAGAAGTACTGTTAAATATTTGGGAGCAGAAGAAAACGACAATGTTATTTGTTACTCATGATATAGACGAAGCGATATATCTTTCAAACCGACTTATCATCATGAGTGCAAAGCCTGGAAAAATACATAAAGTGATTGAAAATAATTTACCTTATCCACGTAGTAAAACATCGGAATTATTCCAAGAAATTCGTACGAAAGTATTACAGCAGTTTGAACGCGGAGGACTGATTCAAACGAGTATATAGGAAAAGGGTGGATTATATATGTATAAAAAAGGAAAAGTTCTTTCTTTTGCATTAGCTATATCTATATTTTTATTAGGGTGTGACAAAAGCACAGCGAGTAGCAAGAAAGAAGATGTAACAATACAAATTGGTATACAGCAAGGATTAAGCCCGCTCTTACTGGCACAGAAAAAAGGGTGGTTTGAAGAGGAGTTAAAAAAAGAAGGAGTTAAGGTGAAATGGACAGAGTTTCAAAGCGGACCTCCTTATTTTGAGGCAATCGCATCAAATCGGTTGGATTTTGGTGAAGTGGGGAACTCCCCAGTTATTTCAGCGCAAGCTGCAGGTATTGAATTTACTGAAATTGCTAATACAAGTTATGCGAGAAAAGGAACAGGGATTCTTGTACAAAAAGATAGCAAGATTACGAGTGTAAAAGATTTAAAAGGTAAAAAAATTGCAGTAGCAAAAGGAAGTAGCGCATTTAATTTATTATATCGAGCATTAGAAAAAGAAGGTATAAATGCGAAAGATGTAAATGTCATTCAACTGCAACCAGATGAAGCGCAGCCGGCATTTGAATCCGGATCAGTAGATGCATGGGCCGTTTGGGATCCATTCATTTCACTACATACGTTAAATAAAGGGGCAAAGGTTATTGCAGATGGTGAACGATTAAATGTTTCTTCACCAGAGTTTTTAATTGCGAGAACAAAATTTGCGAAGGAGCATCCAGAATTAGTTGAGAAATTCCTTAAAGTTTATGAAAAAGCTCGTGTATGGCAAGAGTCAAACTTAGATGAAGCGATAAAAATATATACTTCTGCAAAGAAAATAGATGCCGAAATTGTAAAAGAAGTGTTTAATCACGACAAACCAATTTTAGTTCCGGTAACGAAAGAAATAATAGCCGAACAGCAAAAGACAGCGGATTTTCAATATAAGCTCGGCTCTATAAAGAAAGAAATCAAAACAGATAAAGTTGTAGATAATTCTTTCGTAGAAAAAGCATTAAAGGCGAAATGAAAAGAGGTTTTGTAAATTGGAGAATACGAAAGCTTTTATGAAAAGGGCGAGTATAACGATTGGCAAAAACAATGTAAAGAAAGTGCGAAAGAAGAATGGAAAAGTGCTAGTAAGAGCGATTACTATACCGATTATCGTATTAATTATTTGGCAGTTAGCCGGCGTATTCGATTTAGTTTCTAAAACAGTTTTACCAACGCCATTAGATATATTACTAGCTTTTCAAGAACTTATAAAAACAGGAGAGTTATTCGGTCATTTAAGTATTAGTGTATTTAGGGCTGCGGCTGGTTTCTTTATCGGCGGGAGTTTAGGAATTATTTTAGGAACGATTGTTGGATTTTCAACGAGAAGTGAGCAATATTTAGATCCATCTGTACAGATGTTAAGAACTGTACCCCATTTAGCTGTTGCGCCACTTTTCGTATTATGGTTCGGTTTTGGAGAAACATCGAAAGTATTATTAATTGCGGACGGTGCATTTTTTCCTCTATACGTAAACGCGTTTTTAGGGATACGAGGTGTAGATTCAAAGTTATTCGATGTTGCCAGAGTGTTAGAGTTTAGTAAAAGAAAATTAATTACAAAATTAATTTTACCAGCAGCATTGCCGAACCTATTACTAGGAGCAAGATTATCATTAGGAGTTGCATGGGTGAGTTTAGTAGTAGCAGAACTTATGGGATCTACAGAAGGTATCGGTTATATGATTATGGATGCAAGGCAATTTTCAAATACAGATATCGTATTTGTCGGCATTATTATTTTTGCATTCGTTGGAAAGTTTTCTGATTCACTCGTACGTTTACTAGAAGTGAAGTTTTTAAGATGGCGAGATAATTTTAAAGGAGAGACAGGGAATTAACATATAAATTATTAGGGGTAATTTATATAGAGTATGTTAGTATACGTTTCAAAATAAATAAGGGGTGTGTAAAGGTATGGAATTATTATGGTTTATTCCGGCGTATGGAGATGGTCGATATTTAGGAACGACAAAAAGAGGAAGAGCAGCTGAGTATGGTTATTATAAACAAGTTGCAACTGCAGCTGATTATTTAGGATATTCGGGTGTATTACTTCCAACTGGTCAAGGGTGTGAAGATCCATGGGTGTTGGCATCAGCTCTTGCGGCTGAGACAGAGAAATTAAAATTTTTAGTAGCAGTTAGACCAGGGCTAATGTCACCGACAGTTGCAGCGAGGATGGCATCTACATTTGATAGAATTTCAGATGGGAGATTACTTATTAATGTAGTAGCTGGAGGAGATCCTGTTGAATTGCAAGGTGATGGATTGTATCTTGAACATGATGAAAGATATGAAGCAGCAGATGAATTTTTAAAGGTTTGGAAGTCAGTATTACAAGGTGAAACAATCTCTTTAGAAGGAAAACATATTAAAGTTACGGAGAGTAAAGTTGTATTTCCTCCGGTTCAAACACCGTATCCACCAATTTATTTTGGCGGATCGTCCGCTGCAGGTAAAGAAGTTGCGGCTGAACATAGTGATGTATATTTAACTTGGGGAGAGCCACCAGAGCAAGTGAAAGAGAAAATAGATGAAGTAAAAAAACTTGCGGAAGAGAAGGGGCGTAACGTACGATTTGGTATTAGACTACACGTAATTGTAAGAGAGACAGAAGAAGAAGCATGGGAAGAGGCTGAAAGGTTAATTCAATATGTAGATAATGAAACAATTGAGCTCGCTCAAAAAACATTTGCAAGATATGATTCAGTTGGACAAAAACGAATGACACATTTAAATAAAGGAACGAGAGAGTCGTTAGAGATAAGTCCTAACTTATGGGCTGGAATTGGGCTTGTAAGAGGTGGTGCTGGCACTGCGCTTGTTGGAGATCCGCATACAGTAGCAGAAAGAATAAAAGAATATGAAGCGTTAGGAATTGATACGTTTGTATTATCAGGATACCCCCATTTAGAAGAGGCATATGAAGTGGCAGAACTGTTATTTCCTTTATTGAAAGACGAGAAGGAACAAGAAAATAAAATTGTTGGTGAAATGATAGCTGATGCATATGCATTAAAAAAATAGTGAGAAATAAAGTTGAACCAATCGGCCATTAACAGGCAGTTTCACCTATGTTTTGCTTCATTTTGTTTACTGCCTGTTAATACGGGATAAAAAAACTCGCAAGTATTTCACTTGCGGGTTTTCGTCGTAAACTATTAGAAAATATGGTAAAATTAAATAGTAACTTAAGGTACGGTTGGTTGTTCAATTATCACTTCTCCAAATAGGAGGGGGGTGATAATACGTGAGTGAAATAGCGTTGCTACTGCAGGGTGGACTGTTTCTCGTTGCATTGTTAACGTTCGTCGTCGTTTTAATAGACAAGCTCAAAAAATAACAACCCACCTATGCCAATAGAATGTGGGTTGTTTTGTTTGTAAGAAACAAATAGGATAAATGAACAATCCAATCTGCTAAGTTACGTGGACTAGTGTGTAGCCGCACACTGGTCTTTTTTATTTATTTACAATTAATAATTGGTTTATGTGATTGTATTGTTCTTTTCATACTTATTATAACACAGTGTCTTTTCATCAAGAAAGGAGACCGTATGTTCTGATTTCGATTAAATAGTAGGTTTTTTTTCTTTAAATAGCCCATCCATATACTGTTTTAAAGTTTGGACATAAAATTCCTGCCTATTTACATCATTTACGCCGACAATTGGAGATGAAAGTTCATATCTCTTTTCTGATAAATGAACGACAACGTCAAATATATCAAATAGACGAATGAAACAGAACAGGCCATCTTTATCACTTAATAAAATAAAGTAATGGTTCTCGCTATTTGTATTTAATGTATTCCATAAAGAACTTTTACTTAAATCGCGAACTATACTTTTTTCTTTTAATTCCATAAAATCGGCATTTGATAGAATGTTAGAAATAACAATCGCATCTGGATCTTCAAAATAGCCATCAACAGCTTGGACAGCGAAAGTATAAGCTGTTTTTAATACACTCATTTTGTATTTACGGTTATCTAAAAGTAATTCACGTTGAATAGAGCTAGCTACTTTCGTTACACGTTCTTCTTTCCAAATTTCATTATGTAGCGAAATATCGTGCTTTTTACATAGTTTCATAATTAATGCATTGGAATAAAGTATTTCATCACTTACTTCAACAACATCTGTCTCAGCAGCCGCAAGTTCCTCACCATGTTCATTCGTATAGAGCGGGGAATCAATTTGTTTTTTCATTTGCTCAATCTTAAATTGACTTAATTTATGCCGAATTAAGGGGCGATCAATATTTGCTGTCATTTGTTCATGGCAAGTATCACAAATTGAGTTTGTGAAATAATATCCACATAATATTTCGGGGATGACATATTGTTCACTAAGTTCTTTCGTATCTTTTCTGCATATGATGCATTGTGTCATTTTTATCACCTTTACCTGCAAATTTGTATGTAATCTCATTGTAGTGTATTTATTGGTATTTTGGAATATTGTAAAGGAAAATATTATGTGAAATTCTTGCTTATTTTGGTACAATGAAGAGAAGTGCTAGTTTAAAGGAGGACGTTTTTTTGAAATCGAAAGTGCACTTTTGGACATTAGAAGTGCTAATGGTTGTAGCGATCATATTTATTTGCACAAAAATATCGTTTCTATTTCAACCGATTGGTATCTTCATATCAACGTTGTTTTTCCCAATCTTAATCGCGTTATTTTTATACTTCATATTTAACCCATTGTTAGTCTTTTTGGAGAATAAAAAAGTACCTAGAAATTTAGCGATTTTACTGTTATATCTTTTTATTATAACATTAACTGCAGTTGGAGTTGGGGTAGTTGTTCCAACGATCTCGCAACAGTTAATGGATTTAGTAAAAAATATGCCCGGTTATATTAAAGAGGGAAAACTATACATACAAGATTTATCCCATCATAGATTGTTTGAATGGTTATCTACACAAAACTATGTTTCCATTGAAACAATTGAAAAAAATGCAATTGAATACTTAAAGGATATACCAAACACAATTACGTCGAGTGCAACGGCTTTATTTGGTATTATAACGAACGTCGCATTAGTTATCTTTACAGTACCGTTTATTTTATTTTATATGTTTAAAGATGGACATGCGTTTCCAGGGAAAGCAGTTAGTCTATTACCTGAGTCTTACCGTGAAGAAGGACTTCGTATCATTAAGGAAACGAACGAAACATTATCTGCATATATTCAAGGACAAGCGCTCGTTTGTATATTTGTAGGTGCTTTTACTTTTATCGGTTATTTAATTATCGATTTACCGTACGCTTTCGTTTTAGGAATTATAGCAGCATTTACAAATATCATTCCTAACCTAGGTCCATTTATCGGTGCAGCACCAGCTGTTATTGTAGGTCTGTTCGTATCTCCGATGCAAGCGTTGTACGTAATTATTATCGTAACAATTGTACAACAATTTGAAAGTAACATCATTTCACCGCGTATTATGAGTTCAAAATTAAATATCCATCCGTTAACAATTATTATTTTAATTTTAGGGGTAGGTAACTTTGCGGGAATTATCGGAATGATTTTGGCAGTACCAGTTTATGCAGTAACAAAAACAGTTGTATCGAACTTAGTGAGATTGTTTAAGACGAAACGAAGTAATCGAAAATAGTATAAGTTGAGAAAGATACACCGCTTTTTAAGTGGTGTATCTTTTGTTTGTTAATCAATGTAAAAAAGTGTATGCATAAACTTTTATTATATATTTATTACATATCAAATATAACGATAAACTTGTATGATATAGCCCCAATAAAACTATGTGGAATCCCTCTGAACTATCCAAATCATTTCCTTACAGCGTGCTAGCAACATCATAATCGACCCCTTTCAAATATTATATTTTTAAAAGATTATAGATGAGAGTAGTACTTGCTTCTACGATCTCGAATTTCGTCTATAACCTGTTTATATTGTTGTTCTTGTTTTAATTCCGCATCAGAATAGTTTTTTTTCTGAATTGTAATTGTTAAAAAGAAAAGGTGAAACTTCATGATACATTCCTCCTTTCGAAAGGAATTATAGATGGCTACAGTAGTGACTTTGACGTTCTTTTACATCCTCCATAGCTTTATTAATTTGATGGTCATGCAATATCTCACTGTCTGAGAACTTAGTTTTTTGAATCGTAATAGTTAAAAAGAATACTTTAAATTTCATTTGTTTTTTCCCCTTTAAAAGTTATTTAGAAAAGACGGCTATAATAAGAAGCTTGGTGCTCTTTTACTTCGTCCATAATAGTTTGAATGTGTTGCTCATGCATAATCTCACTTTGAGAAAGCTTACGTTTTTGAATGGTGATTATTAAAAAGAATGCTTTAAATTTCATGAAGGGAATGCTCCTTTAAAATATATTTTTAATACATTTGCGTATAGTATGAACTTTTAATGTCAGTCATTTTATCAGTCAGTTGTTTTAATTGTTGTTTACGAATGATTTCATCTTCAGATAAAGTATTTTTCTGAAGTACAGTTGTAAAAAAGAAAATATGAAAAGTCATAAATGAATTCCTCCTTTCGAAAAGGAATTACAGGTGATCACAATAAAGCGCTTGGCGCTCCTTAACATCATTCATAGCTTTTTCAATTTGCTCATTATGAAAAATTTCATCTTTGGAAATTGTATTTCTTTGAATCGTAATACTTAAAAACAATACGCTAATAGTCATCGAATGTTGCTCCTTTCTTTAAAAAATAATATAAGAGGCTAAAAAATCGCACAAAAAAGCCACAGGAAGATATAGTTCTCCTATGGCTGGGCGTCAAAAAGCCACAGGAAAGTATACGACCTCCTGTGGCGAATTTATGAATTAATAGAAATAAAGTGCGATTTTCAATTCTCCATTAGGGTGGTCGAATTCATATTTAATTGTCCGAAAAACAAAGGTGCAGTTAACGCTAAAGTTAAAGCATGTAATTGTAATTTCATCATTTCCTTCGACCTCCTTTTAGAATATTTTTCTTACGTTAGTAAGTATATACAATTAATGGATAATTGTAAACATAAAAAGCGAAAATTTTTAATTTTGATTAAAATGCGTATATTTAAAGGGTTTTGAGAAGATGTATTGTAATTAGCGAAATATCGATAAAAATGGGGGATGCTAAATGAAATATATGCATCGTAATGTAGTTGTTATGCTAACAATTTTTTTATGTATTACTGCTTGTTCTAGCAGAGAAAGAATAAAAGAAATATCTGATGTTGAACCTAGTGACTTTAAGAAATATGCTGGGACATACGTTGGTAATAACTCAGATGTAGTTGCAATTGTTAATCATTTACCCGGTGGTGATACATTTCAAAGTATTAGTTTGGAGAATGAAAGTATAAAGGTAAACTATGGTGCAAATGGAACTCTGACAGAAGACATGGTTGAGACGTATTGGTTTGATGGCAAGGACACAATGGAGAAGAATTTTCTCTTTAACGTTATTTATCTAGCGATTTTAGTACCAAATGCGAAAAGTTACGAGTTTCAAGTAGAAAATAAAAATTTCACGATAAAAAGAGAAGATATACTATCAATCTTGTATGAAAAATTTGATGATTTTCCAAAAGAAAATGATATATGGGATAAAAAGAAAGTAGTAAAGTTCCTTAACGATAATAATGAAAAAATTACAATGCTTATAAATGATAAAGAGTTTCGGAAAGCTTTATTTGCTAAATATCCGGTGCAGCAGTTGAAATGAAAAGAATTTGAGAACAAGAGTTGAAACTTCAACATTTTAGAAAGAGAGTCATTCTTAAACGGATGACTCTTTTTTTGTGAAAGAAATATATGGAAATAAATATTTTCGTGTGGTATGGTTAATTACATAAGTAATGAACCTATGAACCTAAGGTGGTGAAATTGTGAAACCTACTCTGGAACAAAATAAATTAATATACTTACAAATTGCAGAAACGATTGAATCGGATATTTTAAAAGACATATTACTTGAAGAAGAACAAGTTCCATCAACAAATCAATTTGCGAAGATGTTACAAATAAATCCAGCTACTGCAGCTAAAGGGGTAAATGTATTAGTGGATGAAGGGATTCTATATAAAAAGAGAGGGATTGGGATGTTTGTTGCAAAGGGAGCGAAAGAAGTCGTACTTAAAAAAAGACAAAATACTTTTATGACTGAATATTTACCTAAAGTGTGGGAAGAAGCAAAAGTACTAGAAATATCAAAAGATGAATTGATGGATATGATTCAAAAAATTACGAAGGAGGGGAAATAGGGATGATTGCACTTGAAACAAAAACCGTAACGAAAAAATATAAAAAGAAAATAGCAGTAAATGAAGTAACGATTTCATTGGAAGAGAATAAAATATATGGTTTGCTCGGTAGAAACGGGGCAGGAAAAACGACACTATTGAATTTACTTGCAGGACAAATTACTTCAAGTAGTGGTAGCGTATCAATATTTGGTGAAAATGTTTTTGAAAATAGTAAAGCGATGCAGAATATTTGTTTCGTTAGAGTGAAAGAAGAAGCTCATTTAAGTTATAAAGTAAAAGAAATTTTTAAGTTATGTAACATGTTTTATAAAAATTGGAATCAGCAGTTTGCTGAAGAACTAGCGGGCAAATTTCAGCTTAATATGACAGAGAAATATCACAAACTATCACATGGCATGCAAACGGTTGTCGGAATTATTCAAGGACTGGCAAGTAGAGCGCCAATTACAATTTTTGATGAACCAACTACAGGTTTAGACGCAGCACATCGCGAGTTGTTTTATAGTTTACTACTAGAAGATTACGGTGAGTATCCAAGAACAATTATATTATCAACACATTTAGTAGAAGAAGTAACTCATGTTATCGAAGAGGTAATTATCATAAAAGAAGGAAGGCTGGTTGTTCAATCATCTGTGGATGATTTATTACAACAAGGTCATATTATTTCAGGGAAAAAAGATAAAGTGGATGAGTTTTCAATCAATAAAAAAGTAATAAATCGAGAAGTTTATGGAAATAAGGGGATTGCTGTTATATGGGAAGGACTATCTAATGAAGATTATTACTCTCTTGAAAAAGAAGGGTTACTGATTGATAGTATTACATTACAAAAACTATTTATACACATAACGGGTGGTGAAGTGAAATGACGATGTTAATGAAGCAGTTGAAGTTACATATAAATTTTCATTATAAAGCAATTATAATATTTTGGATTGTAGCTTTATTAATAAAAGGAGCTTTAAATGCTGCTCATTTAACTGGAGCGAACATTGGTTATTTACCTGAAATTATAAATAACTCTTCAATAGCAATTATGTTATTTATAGTAGGGAGTGTTTTCATCATACAAGATGAGCTATTTCGTTTAGCAGTTTCATTCGGTGTAACGAGAATCCAATATTTCATCGGAGCGATTTGTTATATCGTATTGCAATCCGCAATGTTTTCGTTTCTTCAAGTAATGCTTTTGCAAGATGTAAAATACAATTTAGTAAATGTTAGTTTTGGGGAGCAATCGGTACAACAATTTATTTTGCAATTTTTATTTTATGTTACAACAGCATGTTTCTTTCAAGTTGTAGTAGTTTTTAAACAACGATTTCAGTGGATTGGTCTTATGATTGGTGGATCCCTTTTCTTATCAACAAATAGTGTGCTTTATGGGGAAGCAGGGGTAACTGGTTTATTATTTACGAGTGATGGATCTTTAGTGGATATTCCATATTTTACCGTTATTTCAATTGGATTAACTGTTCTTTATAGTATAACTAGTAGTATATTTATTCGGAAAGTATCATTTGAACGAACAGTTTGAAAATAGTAATAGATTATTATTTTAGAGAGAAGGAAGAGTAAATGGGAGATACTTCTTCATTAATAACCGTCTTTTTATGCATTGCACTATTAATATTTTGGCGTCGTTACCGATCTATGCATAAGCCAATAAAGGGGACGGGGAAAAGTATTTTGTGGCCATTACTATTTTTAACACCAGGTGTTTTATGGTTTTTTGGTCCCGTGCATCCAGCTATCTTAGAAGTTATAATAGCAGCATTCATTGGAATTCTTTTCGCCGTACCACTTATAGTTTTAACAAATTATGAGCGAAGAGATGATGGGAATATTTATACGAAAAAAAGTGCTGCTTTTTTAATTACTTTTATTGGACTTGTCGTTTTGAGATATGGTTCAAGGCAATATATTGTTGATTTAGATCAACAAACGATTGGTTTATTATTTTACGTAGTTGCAGTATCGTATATCATTCCCTGGAGAATTGCTTGTTATATAAAGTTTAGAAAAGTTTGGCGGGAAAATAGTAATCATGTTATATGAAAACTTCTCATTTGAGAAGTTTTTTATTTTTACATGTAAGTAAAATAATTTGTTGAAGTGCAAGACAGTTATAGAATATGATACATATTAAAATAAGGGAAAGTAGAGGGGATAAAAATGCGTACAATTTTAGTTTTTCTAAATAATATGTCCATCGATAAAATAGAGAATATTAGACAAATACATGATCCTTTATTTGAATTAATTCCACCGCATATAACAATTGTATTTCCGTTTAAGAGTAATATTTCAAATGATGAATTAAGATCTCATATTTTGAATTTAGCAAAAGGGATAGGCAAAATTGAAATTGAGTTTGCAAATTGTATCACTAATGTAGGAAACTATTTGTATTTGGAAGTGGAGAGAGGGAAAGAACAGATAGAAGAATTACACGCTAAATTATATACAGGTCCTTTGCTACAATTTTTGAGAGCAGATATTCTATACATACCGCATGTAACAGTGAGAAGAAAAAGTAGTGAGGAGTTAGCTGCTAAAGTAGCCAAGGATATTCGTAGTTTACCTGAAAAGTTACAATGTGTAATTGATAGAATTAGTGTAGAGCGAATTGGAGAGGGTGGAGAATCAATTATTGAATTTGAAGTACCGTTGCAAAAAAGCTGACAAAAGTCAGCCTTTTTTATTCGTAGCATGAAGTAAAGCACCAATCGCACCGCTATTACCACCATCTTGTAAAAAGATTGGTGTTTTATTTTGATATACTGTGTAGCTACTAATAATATTTTGAAGGTGTACGTTATTACATAGAGTGGAACCAATATAAATAATATGGTCAATGTTTTTTGTTTCGGCGAATTGAAGGCTTAATGCAGTAACAACTTCACCGACAAGTCCTTGCACAGTTGCTAGTATATCAGCACTACTAAAATTTGAATCTGTTTTGGTAGCTTTACCAAAATTGCTTGCAGTTAAGCTATTATCAATAGGTGAGAGAATGCCACCATAAATATCACCAACCGTAATATCTAGTTCTTTTCTAGAACCTGATTTTGTTAAAGGAATTACATCTTCAAAATGATCTATATTTGTTAATATTTTTGAAAGCCCCATAATAGTACCACCGCCAACACCGGTTCCACCAGCTCGAATATATTTGTCATTATAAACGTAATGAATGGAAGTACCTGTACCGATATTTGTTAAAATAAAGTTGTTTATATCATATTGCTCTTCTTTTAATATGTATCGGACACCTACAAGAGTAGCTTCAAATTCGTTTAGTTCTACTATTTTATATGAGTCTGAAAGTAGTTGCTGTAATCGTGTTGCTTTACCACCTGTTATACATATTTGTTTTATACGAGTGTTTTTCTTAAGCCAATCTATTATTTTATCTTGTTCATTTGAATAAAATTTTTCAAAAGCTAATTGCTTTTGTTCGTTCAAATAAGCAATTTTCGTTAATGTTCCTCCAGCATCGATACCGATAGTACTTTCCATTTTCCTGCTCCTAACCAAGTAATTTGTTTACTCTGTTCATGTTGGTGAGACGAATTTGTAGGAGAGAGATATCCTGACGAATTACATCGTCTCTATTCTGCTTGATATATTAATAGCTTTTCTATAGTTACAATCGGCTGATCGTTAATAGTTGCAGTACCTTTACCGAGAATAAAACCTCGACGATTGCGAGTAAGCTTATAATGTAAATCAAGTTTATCACCGGGATATGCGTTTCCGTGGAATTCAACCCCATCCAACGAAGAGAGGAAGCCTAGACCTTCAGAGTCACTTGTATTTACAAATGCACTAAGCTGAGCAAGTGCTTCTACAATTAACATATGAGGCATATGTTTTTGATTATCATTTATAAACCACTCATTATTTGAAATCAGTTTATATCCCGTAACGGATTCACCATGTTTTACATTTGTTACTTTATCAATCATTAAAAAAGGATAACGATGAGGAAGAGTGTCTTGAATATGCATATGAAAGTACCTCCAATAAATAATACCCCTGCTACAGTTAAGCAGGGGAGTTACCATTAATTTTTGACTAATTCATTTATTTTTTCAAGAGAAAAAATACCGCTATTTCGAATGTTTTCAACAACTTGTTGTAACACTTCTTTATCTTGAACAAGTGCAATACGTACAAATCCTTCACCATGAGGTCCAA
The DNA here is from genome assembly GCF_008368785.1 of Bacillus sp. AY3-1. Taxonomy (NCBI): domain Bacteria; kingdom Bacillati; phylum Bacillota; class Bacilli; order Caryophanales; family Bacillaceae; genus Bacillus; species Bacillus sp. AY3-1. Next base: position 549,969 of record NZ_QORZ01000016.1, read on the forward strand.
ATGCGTGACCTGGTGTAACAACGACATTTGCACGATCCATTAATGCATAAGCGAAATCTATAGAAGTCCAGCCTTTCGGAATTTCGGCCCAGACGAACATACTACCAGCTGGTTTATCAACATTCCAGCCAAATGTGCGGAATCCATCAACTAAAGTATCTCTACGTTCTTGATAAATACCGCGATTTTTCTCACAAAACGCAGCGCCATTTCTTAGTGCCGCTGATGCCGCTTTTTGAATTGGTAAAAACACACCATAATCTGTATTGGATTTAAACTGAGTAAGTGCACGAACAATTTCTTCGTTTCCAATCATATATCCAATACGGCTACCTGCTAAACTATAACTTTTTGACAAAGAGTTGATTTCCACGCCAACTTCTTTAGCACCAGGTACAGAGAGGAAGCTAATTGGTTTTTTACCATCAAAATAAAATTCAGCATAAGCAAAATCATGGACAACAATAATGTTATGCTTTTTCGCGAATGCAATTACCTCTTTAAAGAAATCTTCATGAGCCATTGCTGGAACGGGATTTCCTGGGAAGTTTAAAATCATCATTTTCGCTTTTTCGGCAATTTCTGCAGGAATTAACTCTAAGTTAGGTAAGAATTCATTTTCTTTCTTTAATGGCATGTGGTAAGATGTTGCACCAGCCATTTGAATTCCAGTTTCATAAGCTGTATACCCTGGATCCGGAACTAATATAATATCTCCCGGATTTGCATAAACCATAGGTAAATGAACAAGTCCGTCTTGTGAACCCATTAATAATAAAACTTCTTTATCGGCATTTAATTTAACGTTATGAGTGTCGTTGTAATATTCAGTTACAGCTTCGTGAAATTCTTGAATACCACTTAATGTGTATCCGTAGCTTTCTTTTTCACTTGCTGTATGTACCATTTCTTCTCTTACGAAGTCAGCAGGCGGCATATCAGGATTCCCGATACTTAAATCAATCATTTTGTGACCTGCTGCAATTTTTTCTTTTTTATAAGCCCCTAATTCACTAAATATAGAAGATTGGAATGCTTTCATTCTAGTTGCTAACGTGTAAGTCATCAAAACCCCTCCTAAAAACAGTGTTTTCTTTCTGCGTTTTTAATTATTCTGAAAACACATGTTTACATTTTATCATTTTTTTATGAAAATTAAAACGATTGACAAATTTAGAGGGAGAATAATAAGGAGAAACATAAAAAAACGCAGAAAATATTTTCTGCGTCTTATATGAAGTGTAATCATTTCTTTTTATATGTACATAACTTTTCCACTGCATAAAAGTATACATTTAATTTGCCATCGACAACTTTTAAAGTTTGATCCGATGTAAATGAGTTACCATAATCAATGTGATATACATTAGAGTTCTTTACAAATGAGCCTTTGTATAAATCTTCTTTTTTCTTCGTTGTTTGCATCTCTACTAAGTTTTGAATAATTTTTTCTTTCTTTTCTTCTTTTACAACTGTTTCAAATTTATAAGATGCAGGGCAAAGACCATTTTTGTTGTCAATGACTTCCCAAGAACCGTATATATCATTATTGCTACATCCGCTAAGTAGAACGATGAATATTGGAATAATTAATAGAACCTTTTTCATTTTGTACTCCTTTCTTTTCATTTTTAATAAACGTGCGAATACGATACGAATATTGTAATAAATAAAGTTTAAATTTTTATAAAGAATTATTTAATTTCATATAAAAATTAAGGGGGAATTGAAAAAGTATGAATCTAGTGTAAAGTCAGATCCATGCCGAGTACAGTAGCCTATGTTATGTCTCTTTTGAGGAAAAATAAAGAGGAAAGTAGGATTACTATTCCATTTAAAATATATATAATTGCAACAATGAAGGCTAGCCCACCTGCGCCAAATCCAGCTTTATCGAATATAGAAGCGAATGCTATGGTAGCAAAAAAAACAATAGGAGTTAGTAGTAAAAAAATGAAACCTGCGACAATTCTTCTTTTAAAGTTATGTCCAGATAAGGAAATTGCTAAAAAGTTTATGATGCTAAACAGAGCTAATACAAAAATAAAGATACTAAATAACTGCATACCATCAGACAATTTCGCACCTCCTGTATATATCATGTTAGTATACTGTATTCGAAAGTGAAAGAGGGTACTCCTTTAAATAATTATAATAAGCGTAATAAATAAGGCTTTATATAACAAAGACGCATGGATTAATCTAATATGATCCATGCGTCTTTATTTATGCTATAAATTCGCAGATTGCGAAGGTTGTTTTTCATATTGTTTCTGTTTAGATAATGAAATGAAAATAATTAATAATGAAATCACACCGAAAATGAGAACCATATATTGCAATCCAATCGTATCTAAGAAGAAGCCTGTGCCGAGTAAGACAATTTGGAACATAACTCTCTCAAACATATTACGGAATGAGAAGAGACGACCATGATAGCTTTTTTCCACTTTCGTTTGGAAAATTGTCGACATAATAGGGAAGAAGCAACCAACACTAAAACCAAATAAACCAAATGATGTAAGAGACATCCATTTTATATCGCTAAAGAACAAGGAAAGGTGTGCAAAAGCGGTACAAACAGCGAAGAAATATAATAATTTTTCAGGTTTGAAATGGTCAGATAAACGTTTAATAACGAAGGCCCCTAACATAAATGCGACACCTTCAATTGTATATATAAAGCCTTTAATCGTTGGATCATGTTGCATTTCACTAATGTTGATTACCATTAAATTAAATCCGGCTATAAATAATAGAGGGATAATACTTAATATAAGTGCTGTAAAAGCAATAGGAATTCCTTTTAAAATACGAAATACTTCCATAAAGCTATTATCTTTCGCAGCTTGTTTACTTGGTGTTGTTGATTTCTTATCTTCGAATTGTAGGAAGAAAGTTGAGAGGAATAATAAAGCGTATGCTGCCATTGAGAAGGCATACATATACTGTAAACTCATTACAACTAAAAGAATTCCACCTAGTGAAGTACCTGCAATACGAGCGATTGTACCTACATTCATATGTACACCGTTCATCTGTAATAACTCATGCTCACGTACGATGAGTGGAATTACAGATTGTAATGCAGGGAAGTAAAATGCTGCAGAAATTTGAAGAGCAACCATAAATGCAATCATGAAGGCAATGCTTTCAAATTGGATAGCGAAAAACATAAAAATAACACTAATAACGCGACCGAACCCAGCATAAAGAAGAACTTTTTTCTTTTCATACTGATCGATAATACGACCAGCCATAGGACCAACTAGTACACCAGCTAATAGTCCGATAAATAATATAACTGATTTCATGAAATCAGAAGGGACATATTTTTGCATAAATTCAAGGTTGCCAAGAATACCAAGCCATAGCCCTAGACCAGCAATAAACTCCCCAATTAACACAATCCAAACATTTTTATTACGCCACATAATGTAAAACCTCTCCGTCTTTTAAAATGAAAAACTCGTATATAAAACCTCCTTATTTTATGTATAATTTATAACGAACTTTTTTAGAGTCAGAGTCTATATTACGTGTTTCATGAGTGGATTTCAATCTTTTTGATTTGTCAAAAATTTGATGTGTTAATAGATGAAACAAGTAAGTCGAAATGTATAAAATCAATGATTACATATTCAGTGAAAGTAAGGATAAATAAAATAAAAGCATCAAGGAAATATCACTATTAAATGATATTTTTCTTGATGCTTTTAATACATCAGGCCGAATATTCTTCTTTACGTACTTCGAAAAATTCATTACGACGTAAGTAATTATAAACTTTCTCGGAAACCTTTTCTTCTTCAGACATTAAGAAACGATGATCAAAAGCATAGAATGATTGACCTTTAATTAATTTTACGTAGTATATTTTACACACCTCCTCTAGCATAATTGGAACTTAATTAATATTATGATGGCCTATATGCTTGTTAATCATACTTGGAGTTTCAAAGGATAGAAACTAAACAAATTACAAAAGATTACAAAACTGTAATGTTGTTGTCACGTTTTCCGATAGTTAAAAATAACCAATCTCTTCTATACTACAAATAAGTTATATAAAATAAGGGGGAAAAAAGATGGATGAAGTAATTGGAGAAGTTGTAGCAGGTATTTGTGAATTTGTAGTTGAAGTAACGGCAGATGCTGTTGGAAATTTAGTTTCTAGAAATAATGAGGAAAAAGAAACGATATAAAAATATAAAGGTTGATTTCTAAAAGGAAATCAGCCTTTATATTTTTACATTATATTAATATTATTTAAATATTTGTTTGTTAGGATGGAGATGAAACCAATATTGGAGGTGATTAAAATAAATATGCCGAGTTTGGGATTAGATTTATCTAATTCTCGTTTAATTATGGCGAATGTAGACGAAAGGGAATATCATTTTATTATACGTGAACATCCGATTTTAGGGAAAATTATATCGCTACTTGAAAATGGAAAAGAATACGGCTTAATGGATAAACAAATCGCTAATAAAGATAAATTTATAAAATCGGAGCTTATTAAATTAGATTATTTTAACATAGATGTTCTACAGCATACACCTGGATGGATATGGATTGGTATAGATCAATTTGGTTTACATGCTCGTGAGGCTACTTATAACGAAGTAGACGTTATTATGAAGTTAAAAGAGGATTTATATTATATAGATGTATATGAAAAAGTAAAAATGTAATAAATATTTAGTCAGGTTAGGGGACAAGTTCCCGTAGCCTTTTTTGTTTAGGAATAAAACGTAAAATTTATATTATATTGATGATAGGAAAGCATGATAAGAAGTAAGCTGAAAAGAGGATTTGAAAATACATAAAGAGAACTTTAATTATTATATGAATCCTATATGTAAATAACAATAGAAAGCAGATGATAAAATGAGTAAAGAAGAGCTTGTGAAACAACAGTTTGGTAATAATGCGGAAAAATATGTAAAAAGTAAAATTCATGCTAATGGACCAGACTTACAATATGTAGCTCAACAAGTTGAGTCTCGTCATAATAATCGTCTTCTTGATATTGCTACTGGCGGTGGACATGTTGCGAATATATTAGCTCCATTGTTTAAAGAAGTAGTTGCCTTAGACTTAACAGAAAAAATGTTAGAGAATGCGAAAAATTTTATTATCAGTAATGGACATGAAAATGTATCTTTTATTGCTGGAAATGCTGAAAGTTTACCGTTTGCTGATGGTTTTTTTGATACAATTACGTGCCGAATTGCAGCACATCATTTTACGAATCCACCTCAGTTTATATATGAAGTAAATCGTACGTTAGAACATAATGGATTGTTTATTTTAATAGATAATGTTTCACCGGAAAATAATGAATACGATACATTTTATAATTTTATAGAAAGAAAGCGGGATCCGAGTCATGAACGAGCGCTGAAAAAAACAGAATGGATTACCTTGTTAGAAAAACACGGTTTGCAAATGCAGTCATGTCTTACTTTTGACAAGAAATTTGAATTTGACTGGTGGTGCGATATGATGAATGTACCTTTGCAGAAACGTATGAAATTAACAGAGTGTATGATGAAAACACCAGTTGAAATGCAAGAATTCTTTAATATTCAAATTGAAAATAATAAAATAAATTCGTTTTATACTGAAATGGCATTGTTTGTATGTAAAAAAAGCGCGACATTAAAAAGATAAATTTCTTGCAGTCTTTTCAAAGTACGTTATACTTAGTACAGAGAAAATGAGAATTGAGGAAAAGTAATAATGATTCGCGTACGTATTGAAGGAACTGAAGAAGAAATGCTTGAATTTATGGAGAAAATGCCGGACATTCCTGGATTTGAAAAAACACATATGAGAGAACCGAGAAAAGGGAATAATCCAAAATACGATTCAAGTAAGAATGTATTAGCATATTTATCATATAAAAAGATTGAAGTCGCCAATAAATAGGCGGCTTTTTTAGTTTGCACTGTTTCACAGCCTTGTCTTTTTTACATAATAATAATAGTAGATTATGTTGAAGAGGGGTGAGGATAGTTAAAAAGAAAATCATCTTTTTTGGAGACTTTGGTATTGACGATGCGGTGGCGTTAATTTATGCAAATAAAACATGTCAATTGGATATTATAGGTATTGTTGCTGAATATGGGAATGTATCGCGAGAAATCGTAACGGAAAATGTGTATTTTTTAGAAAGATACTATGCTACAGAAGTAAAAATCATTGAGGGTGCAGCGAGGCCGATGACTGCTGAAGAACCTTTGTTCTTTCCTGAAATTCATGGGGATCACGGTTTGGGACCGATTATTCCACCTGATATGAGGATTTGTAAAAGGGAAAATTTTTGTGAGTTAATTAAATTAATCGAGCCTTGTCCAGAAGATATTATTATCGTAGCGACTGGACGGTTAACAACATTGGCAACGTTATTTTTATTATATCCAAATGTAATGGATAAGGTATGTTCATATTATATTATGGGCGGTGCGTTTTTATTTCCTGGTAACGTTACTCCTGTATCAGAAGCTAATTTTTATGGGGATCCAATCGCCGCAAATATTGTGATGAAGTACGCAAAAAATGCGACTATTTATCCGTTAAATGTAACGCAAGCAGCCCTCATTACTCCTGATATGGTAGATATTATTAATAAAGAAGGAACAGGACAGGCGAAACTTATTAAACCGATGATCGATTTTTATTATGAGAACTTTTATAAAAAAGAATACCCGGGTATTGCTGGAAGTCCGATTCACGATTTACTTCCGTTCATTTCCTTTATTAATGATGATATTTTTGAATATAAAAAGTCAGCAGTTTGGATTAGTACGACAAATGACGTAACAAGAGGACAAAGTGTGGCAGACTTTAGAAAAATAGCCGAGCCAACAACATTTGATAATAGACCAATTCAAAAAATTGCAGTTGGTTTTAACTATCCTGCATTTAAAGAAGAGTTTATGCGGACAATATTAAAGCCTGACTGTCCTTAATATGTGTATTACGAATAACATCAACCTCGAGTCGAAAAACTGGCCGTTCATTACTTTGAAATAATCTAATAGTTGATCTGTATGAATAACTATTGAAAAATGTAACATAACTAATGGTAAGCAATTGTTTCTAATTATATTTTGATTGGTAAAATATAAAGGAGGTTATCATATGATTTGGTCTTTAATCGTCGGTGGTATATTAGGATGGCTTGCGAGCTTAATTACTGGAAAGGACGTACCTGGTGGTGTAATTGGTAATATTATTGCTGGTATTATCGGTTCTTGGATTGGTTCGAAATTACTTGGTAGTTTTGGTCCAGTCATTGGCGGATATGCAATTATTCCCGCTTTAATCGGTGCGATCGTTTTAATTTTCATCGTAAGCTTCTTATTACGAGCAATGCGAAAATGAATGTAAGGACTGTTTACATTTGTAAGCAGTCCTTTTTATATGTTATGCTAGTATTATACAATCAGGAGGTGTCAGCATTGAAAACATTTACAGTAAATTTCCATCAAGAAGATAATGCTAAAGCGACAACAGTACATAAATTAAGTGAAGAGGACTTCAATAAAGCGACAGAAAAAGGAACTCGTCATCTATTTGATTTAGATACAAACGTTGGATTCTTCGTATTCTTTGACGCAGAAGATGCAGAAGGAAACGATCAATATTTAATGTTACAATACGAAGGCGATCATGAAGAGCCAACTGCGTGCTACGGATTTGATTTAAAACTATACTATCAATTTTTAGCACTATACTTAAATGATCTTGAGTTCCAAGGTGAAACAGATGAAGAAGAGGAAGAGTATGGCCCAATTCATCATTTAGCTCACTTACTTTATCATATTGTTGAAGATGGTAAGTCAATCGAAGTGTAAAAATACATATGTAAAGCTGTCCTTTTTGGACAGCTTTTCTTATTATTATGATGAATGTTATGGTTTGCATAATGGTAAATGGATTTCTGATAGTGATAAATGGTTTGATTAAACAGAAAAAGCAACAAAGAAGACTCATCTTTGTTGCTTTTTCTACGTTTCAGGAAGGATTGCAGTGTAAATGGCGAGAAGGGATATATAAGGAGATGGAAAAAATGATAAATAATACAATTCCAAGTTTTTTAAAATTATGGGAAAGTAACGATGTAGAATTAGCAGTCCTCAACCAATACTTTACTTCGCATCCAGAGATATTTGAAGAATACTTTAAGTATCATTGTCCACATACGAGAGAACGAGTTTCTAATGCCATTAAACGATATCCCGCAAAAATAGAAGAAATTCGTATCATTGCAGAAACCTTACCGACTATTATTCAAGAGATAACGAATGAATATCATTATAAATATAACTTTGATGTAAATATGAATTTTCATCTATTTGTTGGAGGGTTTGGCTCTAATGCATTTGTAGAAAGGGAAATTATTGGGGACATATTTTTTGCGGCAGAAAAATTATCTCCAGATGTAAATCACCTTCGTGTTATTGTCGCTCACGAAATAGGACATATATATCATAATGTTATGTTACAAAATGATGGAATGGATTGGACAAAAGCTGAGTGGACTGACGCGGCAGTTACTTTGTATCGTGAAGGTGTTGCAACATATTTATCAAAGCAAATTATAAAAGGCGTAAATGAATCAGTGTACTACTCATATAACAATGATGGTGAACGTTGGTTACAATGCTATATAGAAAATGAAAAACAAATAAAGAATCGTTTTTTGGAAGATTATATAGAAGGATGGACGTTCGAAAAAGAGAAAGAGTGGTTCCGGTTATCTGGCGGACAATACTTTGGATACAACCGAATTGGTTATTTTTTAGGAACAGCTTTTGTAGAGGATGTTGTAAAAGCACTAGGAGAAAGTGAAGCATTTATTTTTTGGAATAAATATAATTTGAAAAGTAGCGTAATGGATTGGTTATCGAAAGGAATAAGATTATAATAGGGGGCTGAAATGTATGAAAGTGTATGTAAAGATAGCTATGTTATTTCTCGCTTTTACATGCCTATTGGCATTAGTAGCATGTAAAGGGACAGACGAAAAAAAGGAAACAAACCCAACCTCTGAAAATAGTAAAAACGAACAAAATAATTCTTCTGAAGAAAAGAAAGAGCCTGAAGCAAAATCAAATAATGAAGGATCAGCAAAACCAAAGACAGATTCAAGCACGAAAGATACAGTAATAAATCAAAAATCAATTAACCACATTAAAGATTTGTTTGAACTAGCGAAAGAAGGAAAAGTACCTAATGTTCCGTTCGCAGCTCATACAGGAGATATTGAAGAAATAGAAAAAGCGTGGGGAAAAGCAGATAAAACGGAACAAGCAGGTAACGGAATGTACGCTACCTTTACAAATGAAAATGTTTCCTTCGGTTTTAATAAAGGATCACAAGTTTTTGATGTACGCTCCTATCATGCAGAGCTAAAATCAATTACATTACAAGAAATAGAGAAAGCATTAGGAAAACCAGCTTCAGTTAAGGTAAATGGGGAAGATAAAATATATGTATATAAAGTAAACAATCAGTTTGAGCTGAAATTCATTATTCCAGAATCGACTGGTAAGGTAAATCATATTTCAGTATTTTCACCAGAGGATAGTATTAATAAAATGGCAGGGTAAAAAAAAAGGATGTCACGAAAGTCTGGAGACTTTTGTGACATCCTTCTTTTTACTGTTAAAAGGATGAGGGACGCAGCCTATAAAACATGGGGAGTATGTTCTGAAATATCTTTTTTTATTTTATTACGCTCTAAATTTTGAACAAAAAGAGCTTGAATAATCCCCCCAATTATTAAGAAACAAGCACAAATATAAAATAGCATACTACCGTTTAGTTTACTTAGTAAAACCGCACCAATAACAGGACCACACGTTCGAGATATATCCCAATGTAATCCATAAATTGAAAAATACAATCCACGTTTATCTGTAGGAGCGATTTCTGAAACGAATCGAAGTAAATGGTTGAAAGCAATACTTTCTCCAATGACTAAAAAGAGTAATGTGAAAAATAGTGACAAGATTGTTGCTGAAAATCCGTAGCCAATTGCAGCTATCGTAAAGCAGGTGTAAGAAATAAGTATAATTTTCGCCATAGAAAATCGTTCAGACCATTTCACGAGAAAGATTTGCAGAATGATTTCCATAATAGCTTTGCATGTTGAAATAAAAGCAAGCATGAATACGAAATCTGGAAATATATCTTTAGCGAAAATGCGATAATTTGTCTCAGTTTGAGCATAAAAAAAGCTAATAGGAATTGTAGAAATCATAAGTCCCAAAACGGCGTAATGTTTGTGTACAAATTGTTTTGGAGATGATACTTCAAATTTTTGCTTTGGTGTTGTAAGTACTGGAGCAGTTTCTGGGAGCTGCGTCCATACAACTACTGCATATACCATAAGTGTAATGCTTTGCATTATAAATAAATATTCAGGGTGAGTTTGATAAAAGATAGCACCAATTATTGGACCAATTACGGAACCAATTGCAGCCATCGTATGCAAAAGAGCAAAAATTTCTGCTTGTTGTTTTTGTTTTGTTAAATCAGCAATTTGTGCCCGTTGAGCGGGAATATATAAGGAACGGCCAACCCCGTTTATGACGTATAACAATGCAAATATAAAAACGGATTGAGCAAAGACGAAACAGCCGATTGCAATGCCTTGTAGTAATAAGCCGAGTAACATAATTTTTTTTCGTCCATATTTATCAGTAACTCCCCCAGCAATAATTGTAAATAAAATATCTGAAAGCGGTTGTAATCCGAAAATGAGCATGGTTATTATTATATTACCGTTTAACATTTTATTAACGTAAATAATCATAATGATGGCTAACATAGATTCAGTCGTTCGGGTTAATAATTCGCCCCACAGTCTTATAATGATTGGTTTATTATAACGTAGTAAAAGATTGTTCAATATTAATTCCTCCTTTCTATATTGAAATGATAAGATGAAAGGAGAATTGGAAAAAGGGTAGAAAGAATAAGGAGTATTTTTCACCTTTTAGGGGGAATATGATGTTTATTTTAGATCAATACATTGAACTATGGTGTGCCTATGGTAAAGGGAGACAAGAAGGAGAACAATTAGAAGTAACCGTACAAATGATAGCAGAAACATTATTTTGTACGGAACGTAATAGTAAATTAATAATAAAAAAATTAGAAGAACTACGTTGGATTACTTGGTTTCCAGGGCGTGGAAGAGGGAATCGTTCTAAACTAATATTTCAAAAGCAACCGATGACATTAATTTTAGAAAAAGGAAAAGAATTAACGAAAAAAGGAGATGTGAAAAGTGGAATCTCATTTGTAGAACGCTACAGCTCACAATTTCCATCAATAAAGAAAGAGTATGAAGCTTGGGTAGATTCCATATTTGGTCATCAAATAGAACGGACACCTGAAGGAAGAAAAGACGTACTTCGTTTACAAGTACAAATGAACCTGGACATCGCTTTAGATCCAGTTTACGCTACGATGCGCTCAGAATGTCATATGGTTAAACATATTTTTGATACACTCGTATATGTGAATGAGGAAACAAATTGTATAGAGCCAAGACTTGCTTTTCACTGGCAATATAATGACGCTGACAAGGTTTGGACATTTTATTTAAGAAAAGGCATTTATCTTCATAATGGAAAACGACTTACTGCACATGATGTTATCCATTCATTGAATCGATTTATGAAAACTGAAAACAACCCACATGCATGGATGTTACAACATGTTGAAAGCGTCCGTGCAGTGGATGAATGTGTTGTTGAAATTCAATTACATACGGAAAATAGGATGTTTTTACATATGCTAAGTGCAGAACAGTGTTCTATCGTAAATGAAGATGAAGCAGGAAACTTTATTGGTACAGGACCTTTTATATTACGCGAGAAAAATGCACAATTATTTGTTTTAGAAGCACATGATTTATATTATCGTGAAAGACCTTTCCTTGATCGAATTGAACTGTTGAATGTGGAGCAAAGTGTAAATACATATGACGTGTTAGTAAAGGCGCAGTATAAAGATAAAGAAAAACATAATAAAGAAATTTCTCGGCTTGAATCGAACGTAACATATGTAACGTGCAATCTTGTAAAAGAAGGACCAATGCAAGATGAGCTACTTCGAAAGGCGCTACATCAAATTATTCATGGCGATAAAATTGTTCAAGAACTCGGCGAAGAACGCGGAGAAGTGGCAAAGAAACTAATATTAGCAAATGAAAGCATAGTAGAAATTGAGGAAGATATAGAAAGTTTAATTAAGAGAAGTAAATATCATAATGAAGTGCTACAACTTTATACATTTACAGGACGAGATCACGTTGAAGATGCACAATGGATACAAAAAGAGTGTGCGAAGTACGGGATTTATGTAGAAAATAATTTTCTTGAAATAGAAGATTTATTAGAAATGAGTACGATACAAAAGGCTGATATGATGCATGATAGTGCAACAATTAGCGAGCGAATAGAAGATAGTCTGCTTTATATGTATCTGACAAAAAACAGTTTTATTCATGGGCAAAGCAGTATGGACTTTCATAAAACGTTGTTCCCATATTTTAAACAAGAACAATTAGAGAATAGAGTTACATTGTTACGCGATATTGAGGACACTTTGTTACGTCATATTCATATTATTCCTTTATACCGTAACAAACAACAAGTAACTTCTCATGAAAAAGTACAAAATATAATGATTAATTCACAAGGATGGATTGATTTTTATGAAATATGGTTTACATGTTGATATATAAGGGTTTTTACGCATTTATAGGATGCATAAAAACCCTGTTTTTGTGTGTGAAACAGGTTTTTTTACACACTGTTACGCCACTTATGATAAAAGTCTATTTACAGCGTAACAGTGTTATGTTACATTGTTGTCAGGAAGGAGTGTTATACAGTTGAGTACAGATTTAATTTCAAAAAAAGATTTATTAGAACTAACTGGTATTTCATACGGACAGTTATATAGGTGGAAAAGAAAAAATTTAATACCGGAAGATTGGTTTGTACGAAAGTCAACATTCACGGGTCAAGAGACATTTTTTCCGAAAGAAAAGATATTAGAGCGTATTGATAAAATCCAAACGATGAAAGAAGATTTATCACTTGATGAACTAGCAAATATGTTTTCACCGAGTGTTAGAGAAATTCTTTTAACAAAAGAAGACGTCTTACGTAAAGGAATTGCATCAGAGCCAGTTTTACAATTCTTCATAGAACAAATGAATAAAACAACAGAGTTTCAATTTGTAGATATTCTTTATGTGTATATGTTAGAAGAGTTACTACAATCGGGAGAGATTAGTTTAGAAGAAGGAAAAATGGTCTTGCAAGTTTTACGTGAAAATTATGAAGCGATTAAGCATAAAACTTGTGACTTAATCATCGTCCGAAAGTTAGGGATTTCTACATGTTTCTTAGTTTCAAACGTGGAAGATTTAATTTTTGAAAAAGGTACCAAAATTGTTTTACGCGAAGCGATTATGAAATATACCCAAGCATTAAAAACGAAACTGTTGTAGTGGAGGAGAAAGTATGCGTACAGATAATTTGATTATAAATGGTTACGGTTCATCGAATGGCGGCGAGTTTCATAAAGTGCAATTAAATGGAAAAGGGACTGTTAATGGAAATATTGAATGTGACCAATTTGAATGTAACGGATATGGTGCTGTTACTGGAAATTTGAAAAGTAGCAATGCAAGAATTAGTGGATCAGGTAAAGTTGATGGTACAGTTATTGCGGAAACGATGCGAATTGATGGGAAAGCAACAATTACGCAAGATGTGAAGGCGAACAGTTTAAAAATTGCAGGAAAAGGTACAGTAGGTGGAAATGTAACTGGTGAAGAATTTAAAGTCAATGGTCAAGCGACGATTGATGGGAATTGTGAAGTGGATACTTTTTCTTCAGAAGGACAATTTACAATTGGTGGATTATTAAGCGCCGATGAAATAAATATTAATATTCACGGTACATGTCGAGCGAAAGAAATTGGTGGTCAAACGATTAAAGTAAAACATAGACTAAGTACTTTTAGTAGACTGTTTAAATCAGTATTTGGTATGCAATTAGAGGCTGAACTATTAGAAGGTGACAATATCGATATTGATTATGCTCACATAAAAACGGTAAGAGGAAACAATGTTACAGTAGGAGCGAACTGTGAGATTGAACTCATTGAATATACGGGTGTTCTTACTGTCGATAAAAGCGCAAATGTAAAAGAAATTAAGCAGGTTTAATGGGAGGGAGAAAGTAATATGGAACATCAACATAGTCTTACTGTCAATGGCTCTGGTAGTTCAGCAGGTGGGGATTATAACAAAGTGAAGATACGCGGCGAAGGAACGATTTCTAATGATATGAGTTGTAATGAATTTAAAACATACGGAACGAGTGATGTACAAGGTAATATGAAAGTGAAAAATTATGTTGTGTATGGAGATAGTGAAGTACAAGGAAATGTAACTGCGGAATATGTAAAAGTATACGGAAATACACAAATGAATAGTGATGCCCATATTGAAAAAACGAAAGTAAGAGGTATGATAGAAGTTAAAGGGAAGTTTACTGGTGATTTCGTAGATGTGAAAGGCGCTTTAAATGTGAAAGGAGATATTGAAGTTGAAGAACTATCACTAACTGGTGGCCTTGAAAGTGATGGATTACTTAATGCTGAAAATATTGAAATTTCACTTCGTTATGAAGGCAGCAAAGTGAGAGAAATCGGCGGTAAAAAGATTACCGTTCGTAAAAAAGCGAGATTTATTCCATTTACAAGTCATGCTGGAAGCCTCCAAACGTCTATCATTGAAGGAGATGAAATTTATTTAGAGCATACGATTGCTGAAGTAGTAAGAGGAAACAACGTTACTATTGGTCCAGGATGTGAAATTAGTGTTGTAGAATATCATACTAGTTTTAACCAAAAAGGGAATGCAGTCGTAAAAGAACATAAACAAATATAAGTAGTACGAGGGAGAGTAAGGTTATGGTTGAGAAGAATAATAAGCTCGGCTTTATTGTGGCGGGCTTATTGCTAGGTATTTTAATGGCATCAATGGATAATACCATTGTCGTAACGGCGATGGGAACGATCGTTGGTGACTTAGGAGGCCTTGAAAATTTTGTATGGGTTGTTTCTGCCTATATGGTCGCAGAAATGGCAGGTATGCCGATATTTGGAAAACTATCAGATATGTATGGTAGAAAGAGATTCTTTATTTTCGGTTTAATCGTCTTTATGATTGGTTCGGCACTTTGTGGTACTGCTGAAAATATTACACAGTTAGGTATTTATCGTGCCATCCAAGGTATTGGCGGCGGGGCATTAGTGCCGATCGCGTTTACTATCGTTTTTGATATTTTCCCTCCAGAAAAACGCGGGAAAATGGGTGGATTATTCGGAGCAGTATTTGGTTTATCAAGTATTTTTGGTCCGTTGCTTGGTGCGTATATTACAGATTACATAAGCTGGCACTGGGTATTTTACATTAACTTACCGCTTGGCGTTTTAGCACTTATTTTTATTACATTCTTTTATAAAGAATCACGAGTTCATAGAAAGCAAAAAATTGATTGGTTTGGCGCAATTACTTTAGTTGGTGCAGTAGTTTCTCTAATGTTTGCTTTAGAACTAGGTGGACAAAAGTATGATTGGGATTCTAACTTTATATTAAGTTTATTTGGCGGATTCGCTATTTTAATTATTGCATTTATTTTTATTGAGCGTAAAGTAGAAGAACCGATCATTTCATTTGAAATGTTTAAACAACGTTTATTCGGAATGAGTACCATTATTGCATTATGTTACGGTGCTGCGTTCATGTCAGCAACTGTATACATACCGTTATTCATTCAAGGTGTATACGGTGGTAGCGCAACAAACTCAGGATTATTACTTTTACCGATGATGTTAGGATCAGTCGTAACAGCGCAGTTAGGTGGATTTTTAACGACGAAGCTTAGCTACCGAAACATTATGATTATTTCTGCTGTTATTATGCTAATTGGACTATTCTTATTAAGCACATTAACGCCAGAAACAAGTCGTATATTATTAACGGTTTATATGATTATTATTGGATTTGGAGTAGGTTTCTCATTCTCTGTACTAAGTATGGCAGCTATTCACAACTTCGGTATGGAACAGCGCGGATCTGCAACTTCAACGAGTAATTTTATTCGTTCATTAGGAATGACACTTGGTATTACAATCTTCGGAATGATTCAAAGAACAGGTTTCCAAGATCAATTAGAAGAAGCTTTTAAAGGTATGAGCGGAGGAATGAATACAAACGTTTTAGGAGATTCAAGAGCTATTCTATCAGAATCGGCAAGATCTCAAATCCCGCCGCACATATTAGATAAAATTATTGACGCTCTTTCTAGCTCCATTGTTCAAACATTTATGTGGGCATTAGTACCAGCAGGTCTAGCATTCATATTTATTTTCTTTATGGGAAATGAGCGTATGGTAATTAAGAAACAGCAAACGAATAAAAAGAGTGAAACATCAAAAGCGTAATGAAAAAGCTCCTTTCCAATTGGAAAGGAGCTTTTTCGTATGTACGGATTTAGATTAGCCTTCGATAATTTCGTATTCTTCGTCTGCTAATAATAAAATTTGTGTTTTCTTACCTTTGTTTTGAACTTCGATTACATCGTATGCACCTAAGTCTCTTAGTTTGTTTTGAGAAGCGTTAACCATAACTTCCATAGAATCAATTAAGATATCTTCTTCAATGTATGATTCAGGCAATGCCATATCTTCTGTTTCTAATACACATGCATATAGATTTTGTAAGTTTTCAGTAGTTGGGTTTTGTTCCTCAACATCAATGATGTTCTTTACTGCATCCATATTTTCTTCTTTTGCTTGGTATACTTTAATTTTAGCCATTGTTTTATTCTCCTTTATAACGTAATCGTAGAGGCTACACCTTATTATAACGTTTTTTTCATGAAAGATGAAATTGTTATATGTATTTATAGGGAAATTTATGTGCTATTACTCATTATTGGCGTAATTTCATTATTAATGTGATAAGTAAGTACCTATATTCCTGAGTTAAAGTTATATTGTCCAAGCTTTTTTATACTCCGTTCATAGTATATGTATTAGATAAAACATATAGGGAAGGGATGGAGTGTAAGTGGGTTGTGAGCCGAAACGAAATTATCAATGCTGCCAAAATAGTATTTGTGAATTTTTGCGAAGTCTAGAGCCTTTTACAAAAGTTGAGAGTATTGTAATCGCCGGAAACGAAATTGTAGTATCTTATTTTCTTTCATTTAATAAGAGGAATGGTATCGTATCCTTCGTACAAGAGGACAATGAGGTTATCTTTGTAGATTGCTCTAGGATTGATGCAATTCGAATAGGAAAAGTTTGTAGTTGTAAAACGAAAGTTAAATTTATTGAAGAGGATTTTAGTTTGCTTGGAAATGTTTGTCCGCAATGTTTAACAGAGGGTAGTACACTCTTTTTTGACTTTTACAATCCAGAATTGAATTTATCACTACAAGCAAAAACAATTGATGTACCTAGTTGTACTGAATTTATAGATGAGATGGGGAATGTCGTAAAGCAAATTACTATAATAGGTGAAGCGATTGTTTCTAAAGATTTTGTTCAAGTGCCGGAACTATTAAACTTTCGATTAGTTTTATCTGATACGGCTACGAATCCTTTAAAGTTTGGAATACTGTTCATTAATTTCCCTGATCTTACGTTTATTATTCTTTTCGCATCGAGTGGATACCTCAATATTTCGAACTGTTTGAAAATTAAGAGTGGAACTGGTAATGCTGAAATAGAAGATATGAAAAAGATGGTGACGAATGACAATAATACGTACATGTCAGTTGTTAAATTGACTAAAGTATATAAAAATGGAGAAACAGAATCATATATTTATAAGAATGAGTTATAACATACGTATTTAAATGAACCCTCAAACGAGTATTGAGGGCTATTACATAATAAAAGATGATAATCGGTTACATGTAGATTGCAAATTATTATTAAGTATATTTACTGTTAACCTTTATACAGGACAGTCGCTTACTATTTATTAGATGTTATAATAATTTTATATTTACGAATATTTTACGATTATATATAGTTTAATAAACTTTTGTTTATATATGAAAAGTAGAGTTAAACTGATTCCAAAGAAAGCGGGAATGTAAATGATATATGAAGCGAGTATACATACGAGAGAAAAATTAGTTACTATGTTCGAGGATTTCAATAACGTTGTTTTACTTTCTTATTTACAAGGACATATGGGTACTGCTTGGGTAAATGATCTTGAAAACCCAACAGTAGCGCAAGTTACGGTAGGGATTTTCACATTTTATGCTGGGGATCCAAATAGGAAAGAAACAGAAGAATTACTACGTAACATTCCTGATAGAATGTTAGTAATCGTAAATAGTGAAGAGTGGAAAAAGCGTTTAGAAACATTTTACGAAAGAAAAATAGATAAGTTTTTACGCTATAAATTCAAACGTAATGCGGAAGTTTTTAATCGTTCAAAATTACAATCTTTTATATCAGCGCTTCCAAAAGGATACGAGTTACGAAGAATAGATGAACATATCGTAAATATCCCTACACTACATAAGGTCTCTGAAGATTTTACAAGTCAATTTCAATCAGTAGAAGATTATTTAAAACGAGGTATAGGGTATAGTATTTTGTACCAAGGTGAAGTTGTATGCGGTGCATCATCGTATAGCATTTATGATAATGGGATTGAAATCGAAGTGGCGACTGATCACAATCATAGAAGAAAAGGGTTGGCGACTATAGTTAGTGCAGCGCTAATCTTGTCCTGTTTAGAAAAAGAGATATATCCAAACTGGGATGCTGCGAATACTACGTCTGCTAAACTGGCAGAAAAGTTAGGATATGCTTTTGATAAGGCGTATGATACGTATTTTGTGGATAATAGATGAAATTGTTTTAAATAAAAGAGCAGATAGCAAAAGCTAACTGCTCCTCTCCAAAGCAGAATGGAGAAATACAATCATGTTACTTACATTATTGACAGAACAGTAATTTTTAATCCAATAACTATAAAAGTTTAGATAAAATATCTTTGATTAAACCTGAGGCACCGATAAAGAGTACTGATAAAAAAACGATTGAGAATATACTTTTTTTAGGTTTTTTAAATTCTAGGTAAATGTTAAAAATAGCACCAATTGCAACTACAATAAAGATAACGAGTCTTATTACATCTATCATGAATAACGCTCCTTTTAATTACTTAATTGTATTATATAGGAATTCACCTTCAGATTAGTTTATTGGAATACGAATTAAGGTAATTTTAAACAAAATAATCTTTTATACAAAAGTAAGGTTAGTGGAAAAAGGAAACGTATGTAGTAATTGTATAACTTGTAGAAGCTGATGGTGACCAAATAAAGTACGGTTATTATTTGAGTGGTCTAGTAATTTATATTTTTGTATACGCTCTCTTTAGGCATACTTACAACTTAAATAATAAAACATGCTTATCATAATGATCTAAACACCAATTATATTTTTTTAGAATAATTGGATGAACTACTTCTTTCGTAGTATCAACCTCAGTATAGCCATATTTCTTATAAAAGTTTTGTAATTCCTCAAAAGGAAGACAGTATACATGTTGTACTTGTAATTTCTTCGCAGTTTCTACTAAAAATGAAACAAGTTCCCCAGCTAATTGTAGGCCTCTAAATTTAGTGAGAATAAAAATCCCGCCCATTTCTATCGTATCTTCATCTATTTGGACTAATCGGCCAACACCTGCATACTCGTTGTTGTAAGTAATAATTGCAACTTTATCCCTTTTTAAATCACTTCTTACAAAACCTATTGAGTCATATTGATTATTAATCCATTCTAAATCATTAGATGTGGCTAGTTGAATACTCATATACACCCTCCTTCAGAATACTAGCTCTATCTTCAGTATATAGAACGTAAGATGCTATATCAAAAAAAACTAGCTATAGCACATTTGTTTAAGTTATTAGTTGAAGGTGTGGGTTTGTTGGTATTGAAATGATAGCTTCACCAAACAGAGGATAATAACCTTGTGAATTTAGTGTTACATAGTCAAAATGAAAATTAGTTCATGCGTTCGGTAACGCATTATTGTTTAAGCGTATAGAGTTTATAGGGTTAGTAGCTACTGTATTAATTGAAACTATTAAGGAAAATTGGTAATCATCAGTCTGAGTGATAAAAATCCTCCAGAAAAAGAAAAGGGATATAAATATAAGAGCACTTCGAAAAGTGCCCTTCAGTAACGACTACTCATTCTAAAAAGAAAGGATGCAATATATCATATGAAGTTAAGTGTATTTAATTATGGGCCTTTATATAAAAGTTTTATTTTGTTTTAAATAAATAGGCGGTTGTTTCCTCAACTACCTTTCAGTAAAACAAAGCACTTTTTCTGAAATAAATTATGGATGGTTCCTCAAAAAGGCTATAGGATATACTCATATTTTTATAACTAAAGTGACGAGCTTAGGTTATAAGAAAGGAAAAATTATATTGTATGAAATCTATTCTAGAATAGTCACAAAAAAAGCTGTCTTCCTATTAGAAGGCAGCTTTTTGTTATTAGAAAAAAGAATTAGAAATAAAATAAAAATTCAAGTTACTTGTCCAAACAATATTTTTTAAAATACATAAAATGCTAGTAGTTAGCCAATATTGTCATATTGCTAATTTTTTAGACTACAAGGGGTGATTTTATGTGTGATTGTGAAGTTTGTAGAAGAAAGAAAAACCGAGATCCATTAAATCGGGAGTTTGAGCCGAAAAAACGAGTTTCTGAGCCATTAAAACAGGAGTGCGAACCAAAAAAAGGGGATTCTGAGCCAATAAAACAGGATTGCGAACCAAAAAAAGGGGATTCTGAGCCAATAAAACAGGATTGCGAACCAAAAAAAGGGGACTCTGAATCAATAAGACAGGATTCCGAAATATTAAATTCTTATTCATTTAGTAAAAATTCAAATTTTTTAGAGGAAGCTATACAAGCAGATGAAATCGATCAAGTTTCTGAGGAATATATTGAAATAGTTGATTCAGCAGATGTACAAGTTACTACTACAGATACAAAAGCTGCGCTATCTATTCAAGCGGCATTACAAGCAGCTATTGTGGTTGTAGTAAGTATTTCTATAGCAGATAGTGAAAAGGCAGATAAAATAACACAAGAATTATTTCAAAAATCATCTATTAAACAAATTAATAGACAAAAAACATTTATTAAAAATTCCAGAAACGTAACCGTAACAACTACTGATACAGATATTGCAGTGAATGTTCAAATTCTCCTTCAAATTTTATTAGCTTTATTAGTTAAACTAAACATTTTATAATGTTTCTAATCTGTTTATATTTAGCTATAAGGGTTCACTCTAAGTAAATATTTTTTGTTGTAATATATGTGGTACAAGCTTGGAATTCTTATTATGACTGAATTAATATTCAATATTAATGGGAAAGTAAGTGTGGAAAACTGCAAAATAGCAAAATTTAAATACATTATTTAACAGTAAATGAAACTTATGTTTATGTGAAGGAAAGCTGTCTTCTTATTAGAAGCCAGCTTTTTGATTTTATTAGTAAAAATAAGTGGAAATAGAAGATTGAGTTACTTGTCCAAGCAATTTTTATTAAATTACATATAATGCTGGTAGTTATTTAAAAATTTTATAGAAAATTGATTGGAGTGAATATTGTAAATGGATGATTTAAACAAATTTTCTTCCTTTAAGTTTGATAAGGATCAAAAGAATATAATCATAGACCTTTTACTCTCAGATATTTTTAATAGGCATGGGATAAATGAAGAAAAACTAAAAAATTTATCGCCAGAAAAAAAGCAGCAAATTAAAAGTATTGTTTCTGAAATACAATCACAAGTTAATAATTATTTAGATTGAAAGGGGGTGAACGTATGGACAAAACATGTCATTCAGATGAAAATAAAAAGTGGAGTGCATTAGATTACTCAAATCCTCATCCATCTTTTAAAAATGCTAGCGTTTCAGAAGCAGCTGCGCAAGAAAGTAAAACTTACCAAATTTCTGAAGAATCAATTACAATTGTTGATTCAGCAGATGTAGAAGTTACTACTACAGACACAAAAGCTGCGTTATCTATTCAAGCTGCATTACAAGCAGCTATCGTGGTGATAATAAGTATTTCTATAGCAGATAGTGAAAAAGCTGATCGTGTTGCACAAGAATTGTTTCAAAAATCATCTATTAAACAAGTTAATAAACAAGAAACTGTTATTAGAAATTCTAGAAATGTTACAGTTACGACTACGGATACAGACATAGCAGTAAATGTTCAAATTCTTCTCCAAATTTTATTAGCTTTACTAGTAAAATTAAATATTCTATAAAATATTTAACCTGTTTTTTATATATGCTGCTTCTTAGTGATAAATATTCACTGTTTTAATTCTAGTACAGGCTATAAATATTAATCATAACTGGAATAATATTTAACATTGCATAAATAATAATGTAAACAAACAATGTGATGGAAAATAAAGTTTGGTTATTTTTTAAAAAATTTAAAAGCCGTTTCCTTTATTGGATTTGGCTTTTAAATTTTAAATAGTATAAATTTGAAAAGACTATATTGAATTAAAAAATAAAATATATAAATGCAAAATAATTATAAAATCATTTGTGTTATAGAAAGAATAATAAATAGTTAAAATAGAATGATTTTTAGTAAAGGTTCAAGTTTTGAAGAATAGTGCATACAATATAAAGTGTTTTCCTTTCTTCATTTAAGTTTTACGTATATAATTTAAAAGTACTATTTTTTATTTTATTATTTTATATTTATAACAGAATAGAGGTTTAAAAATGGGTGTTAAAATCATTACGGATAGTGCGGCGGATTTACCAGTAGAATTGCTGCAAGCATATGATATTGATTTAATTCCACTCCGTGTATATGATGAAGCAGAAACAGAGTATTTAGATGGAGTTACATTAGAGTCAGTTACATTATTGCAAAAAATGAGAGAAGGCGCTGTTTATAGAACGTCGTTGCCTTCACTTGAAACTTTCCAAGAAAAATTTGTTTCTTATGCAAAAGAAGGTAATCCTTGTATATATTTAGCTTTTTCATCTGAACTGTCTGGTACATATCAATCATCAGTTGTCATTAAAGAGGAAGTAAAAGAAACATATGCAGATTTAGATTTAGAAATTATTGATACGAAATGTGCTTCGCTTGGTCAAGGTCTTGTCGTTTTAGAAGCTGCTAAAATGGCAAAAGGCGGCGCATCAAAAGAAGATATTTTAAACCGTGTCGCTTTTCTAATGAACCATATGGAGCACATCTTCACTGTAGCTGACTTACAGTACCTTGTTAGAGGTGGACGTTTAAGTAAAGTAGCTGGTTTTATCGGTGGTTTACTAAACATTAAGCCTATCTTAAACGTGGAAGAAGGAAAACTTGTACCACTTGAAAAGGTAAGAGGGAAAAAGAAAGTATTAAGCCGAATTGTTGATATTATGGAAGAGCGTGGTAAAGACCTTAAAGGTCAAACAATCGGTATGACTCATGGTGATGACTTAGAAACAGCTGAAGCATTAAAATCATTAATTACGGAAAGATTCGGTTGTGAAGTATTTATCGTAAATACAATTGGTGCAGCAATCGGAGCACATACAGGACCTGGCGTTATAACGTTATTTTTCTTAAATGAAGTAGAGTAAAGGATTGATCATTTGATCAATCCTTTTTTCTTTAATCTGTGATTACCGGTCGATATGGTATTGGTGAAGATAAAATCATCGAAGTTTTGACTGTTCCAAACGGAATAACGATATCAATTAATTCTTCTAATTCCTTCATAGAGTGAACTGCTACTTTTAAGTAATAGCTACTTTCACCTGTTACTCGGTGACATTCAAGTATTCTATGTTCTCCGTATATTTTTTCCTCAAATTTTTTACAAGGAATCTTTAGATTTTCAATTCTTAAAAATGCTTGAATTGATTTTCCAACAGCATCTAATGATATCCGTGCGTATATTTTTCAATTATTCCAGTATCTTGTAATCTCTTTAGTCTTTCGGTAACACTAGGGCGGCTGAGGTGTAAGTGTTCGGTCATTTCTGTAATTGTCATTCTGGCATCTTCTTGTAGTAATAGCGTTATTTTCTTATCAATTTCATCCATGAATTATGCTCCTTTGCAAAATTAAAAGTAAATTTCTTAAACAAATACATAATATAAAATCCTATGTTAAATTACATGCACTTTTGTATATTGAATAGATTGATAACTTTCTATAATTAAAATATAAATGGAGGTGCATGAAATGTCTAATCATTTTGATGAAACAATTTCTATTAAAAAGGGAACAGCCTTATACGTCGGAGCGGTTTTAGGATCAGGAATTCTTATATTACCTGGTATGACAGCGAGTGTTGCAGAAGGGAATGCGATTGTTTCTTGGCTTATTATGATATTACTTAGTATTCCACTTGCATTCACATTCGCTTTTTTATCGATTGAGTACTCAAGTGCAGGTGGAATTGCCACGTTTGCAGAAAAAGCTTTCGGTAAAAATATAGGTGCTATTATAGGATGGTGTTTCTTTATTGCAGGTAGCATTGGACAAATCGTAGTCTCAATGACTGGTGGAATGTATATAGTGAGAGTGTTTGCTTTATCATCATATTTTTCTTACGTTATAGCGCTTATTATTTTAAGTATTTCAATAGGTTTCAATTTATTCGGGTTAAAAACGAGTGGATCGTTTCAAATATGTATTGGTGTATTAACTTTCTTTATTTTAATTGTAACAGTTATTAGTTCACTACCTTATATTGAAATGAAAAATATAAATATACATATTTCTATGCAAGAAATAAATCCGATTTTAGAAGCATCATTATTAATTTTTTGGTCTTTTTTCGGCTGGGAAGCTATTGCAAGTTTAGCTCCAGAATTTAAAACACCTAGAAAAAGAAATATTATTCTATCTACGGGATTTGCGATTATAATTATTGGAGTTTTATATATAGGTATTGCATTATCAGTAATTGGAACGAAATCCTATCATATAAATGCTGATAATACTACAGCTCTTGTGCTTGTAATGAAGCAAGCATTAGGCGACCAATTTGCATGGATAATTGGATTTGTAGCTTTTATCATTTGTTTAGGGACGACAAATGCATTTATCGCAAGTATCGGGCGCTTAGGTTATTCACTAGGAAAAGAAGAAGTTGCACCGTGTTATTTAGCGCAGATTAATAAAAAAAGAGAAACACCAACAAATGCAGTAAAAGTTGTAAGTTTTATTGCAATAATAGGTTTGTTAATAAGTTTCGTTTTCCATATTAGCATAGATAAAATTGTTTTAATACCGAATTCGTTGGGGATTGTTACATACATAGTCGGTACTGCAGCTGGAATGAAATTAATAAGGAATAGGTTAGGTAAAATTTTTTCTATAGTAGCTTTTACATGTTGCGTAGTAGTTTATCCTTTTATTGGAGGAGTAATACTGATTCCAGTAGCTGTATCGTTTATCTGTTTATGCTATGTACGTTGCAGTAGCAGAAGAAAAGAATATAAATAAGAATGCGTTTGTAGAAATCTAAATATTTAAAGATATTAAATTTTTTACATTTCGTTTATAATTGTGAGGGTGAATATCTGTAACTATTTGTAAAAATAGGAGGCGGCTATAAAAATGCATGAAATTACTAGGTGGGATTTAGATCGATTGTATCCAATTGAGGATATTGTAACTCCAATATTGAGGTTGAAAGAACAATATTATGCGACAAAAGATGTAGAGATTCTTTCAAAACTTATACAATCTATTGAAAAAGCAGAATACTATTTGTATTGCCGATCTGCTGAAGAAAGTATTTCATCTGACCTTACTATATCGACTATGACAGTAAAAGATTTGAAAAAAGAAGTACAGCAAGTAATACAGAAAAGTGAAATGGAAACTTCCAATAATCTTAATACTAATTTAATAAAAGATGAACTTGGTGCATGGGAAAATATGTACATACAATTAAGAAATAAGATAGAAATAGAGCACAATAATAAGCAAATATCATTTGGACAAGCGAATAATATTGCAATGAATAGTGATAATGAAAAGGAAAGAGTAGAAGTATTCGAGTTATTAACAAATGCCTTACATAAGGAAAAAGAAATTTTTGCTACTGTATTAAATCAAATAGGGAGAATACGTAATACAAAGAGTAATGAATTAGAAGATAGACGGATTTTAACGCAATCTCTACATGCGAATGGTATTACTGAAACTGTATTATTACAAATGTGGAATGCGACAGAAGAAAATCTAGATAAATTAGTTAGTGCTTTAAATGTGTATAAGAAAGGTAGAGCTTCGATTACATGGCATGAACTTATGACAGTAAAGGAAAATAATGAGGTTATTATTCCTTTTTCAGTAGCAGTACAAAATATATATGATGCATTAAAAAATATAGATGAAGAATTAGCAGAATTTGCACGGAATGCAATAGAGAATGGATGGGTAGATGCGGAACCGAGAGATAATAAACCACCAGGTGGGTTTTGTGCTCCTTTTTTCAGTGAAAAAGAATCACGAATCTCTATGCGTTATGACGGAAGTATCGATAGTGTAAGAGTACTTGCGCACGAACTAGGACATGCTTGGCATTTTTATAATATGAGTTTTGAACAATCTACTTCTTTTTTAGATGATTATTTGCCAATGAGTACAGCTGAATCAGCGTCTATTTTCTTTGAAACAGTACTTTTAAACTATCTAATTCAAACAACAGATAGTTTAGATATGAAAAAGTCATTACTTAGTTGGAAAATAAGAAACTGTTTTAATTATGTAATGGCAATACGAGCATCGTTTGAATTTGAAAAAAATTTTTATGAAAATTGTAAAGAAGGTCCTTTAAGTGCTGATGAAATTGAGAAATTATCTATAGTAGCGCAAGAAACAGTATACGGGAATGCATTATCAGAATATCAGCCGTTTGTTTGGATGAAATATGTTCAGTTTTATATAGCAGATGTTCCTTTTTATAATTATCCATACACATTTGGGTATTTAGCTAGTTTTAGTTTATTAGAAATAGCTAATGAAAGTAAAAGTGCTTTTCATTTGAAATATAAAAAATTTTTACGAGAAACAGGAAAAGCTCCGGTGGAAGAACTGATGAAAAAACATTTTGAAATCGATATAACAAGTTATGCATTCTGGGATAAAGCTTTTAGACAAATTTCTAAAGATGTTGATGAATATTTGAGGCTTATGTAAGGAGAGAGTATAGTGGATCCCCAACTTATAAAGGGAATACCTTTTTCAACTTTAGAATATGAAAAAGCTATAAGTTTATTAAAAGGTTGGCTACATGAACAACAAGAGAAACCAAGGTTTGTAGTAACTGCAAATCCTGAAATTGTTATGTCTGCAAAGGAAAGCACGGCTAAATCAAAGCAGTTTAAAAAGATGTTACTTTCTGCAGATTTAATAACAGCGGATGGGATTGGCGTCATAATAGGCTCGAAAATATTAAAAGGAACTTTGAAAGAACGTGTTACTGGGGCAGATATCACTCACGATTTAATAAAATATTGTAATGACAATGAATATCGTGTCTTTCTTTTTGGAGCTGCGCCAGAAAGTAATAAAAAGGCACTAAAAAAATTAAATGAGCAGTTCCCAGGAGCACAGTTTAAAGGACAGCATGGATTTGTAAATGGCGAAGAAATAGAAGAAGTAAAAATGAAAATTAAGCAATTCAAGCCGCACTTATTACTAGTAGGACTAGGTTCACCAAAACAAGAAGAATTCATCTATGAAAACATACAAACATTAAACGTGCCGCTATCTATTGGTATAGGAGGCATGATTGATATAATATCTGGTACTGTAAAAAGAGCACCCAAAATTATGAGGGATACAGGAACTGAATGGCTGTATAGGTTACTTTCGCAGCCGAAACGGTTAAAGAGACAACTCGTACTTCCGAAATTTTTATTGTCGGTTATGTCTGAAAGAATTAAAGGGATTAATTAATAAAGGAGACTACATTCATGAACAGAATCGGCATTATCGGAGCAATGCAAATCGAAATAGACTTACTTTTAGAAAAACTAGCTATACAAGAAGAACAGACGATTGCGGGAATGCCTTTTTACATTGGCGAATTCATGGGAACAAAAGTAATTATTACACGTTCTGGTGTAGGGAAAGTAAATGCAGCCGCATGTACACAAACATTAATTTATAAATTTCATGTAGATGCTATTATCAATACGGGTATTGCTGGAGGGTTACACCGAGATGTAAAAGTTGGTGATATCGTTATTTCAACGAATGTTACCCACCATGATGTAAGTAAAACTCAAATGAAAAACTTATTCCCGTTCCAAGAAGAATTTGTCGCAAGTATGGAATTAGTTGAGTTAGCACGTACAGCATGCAATAGTAGTAGTTTACATATAGGGGTTCATGAAGGAAGAATCGTCAGCGGTGAATGTTTTGTTGAGGATTCAAGACTAAAAGCGAAATTAATAGACGAATATGCACCACATTGTACAGAAATGGAAGGTGCAGCAATTGGCCATGTTGCTTACATAAATGAAGTACCATTTCTCGTTATAAGATGTATTTCTGACAGTGCAGATGATGAAGCGCAAATTTCTTATGACGACTTCGCGAAAACTGCCGCAAATTATTGTTCAGAAATTATCGTTGAGATGCTGAAAAATATATCGAGTAAAACTTATAGTTCAAAAGGGGAGAATGACATGTTACAAGCATTAATTTTTGATATGGACGGAACGTTATTTCAAACTGATAAAATTTTAGAATTATCGTTAGATGATACTTTTGATTACTTAAGATCACTACAATTATGGGATGCGGTAACACCTATTGAAAAATACCGTGAAATTATGGGTGTGCCTTTGCCGAAAGTTTGGGAAGCTTTATTACCGAATCATTCTATTGAAGTAAGAGAACAAACAGATGTATATTTTTTAGAAAGATTAATTGAAAACATTAAGAGCGGAAAAGGTGCTTTATACCCGAACGTAAAAGAAGTTTTTACATACATAAAAGAAAATAATTGTTCAATATATATTGCTAGTAATGGTTTAACTGAATATTTACGAGCAATCGTATCTTATTATGATTTAGAACAATGGGTTACTGAAACATTTAGTATTGAGCAAATAAACTCACTTAATAAAAGCGACTTAGTAAAAAGTATTTTAAACAAATATGATATAAAAGAAGCAGCTGTAGTTGGGGACCGGTTATCTGATATAAACGCAGCTAAAGATAATGACTTGATTGCGATTGGATGTAATTTTGATTTTGCGCAAGAAGATGAACTTGCTCAGGCGGATTTAGTAATAGATGATTTACTTGAGTTGAAGGGAATATTGCCTACTGTGCAGAGATTATAAATTCATTTAAAAAATCATATAATATTTTAAAAATCCTTCTTCCACGAACGGAGTATAATTTATTTGTGATAAATTATCAATAGTTTAATTTTTCAAAAAATGAGTAGAGGATTATAAAGTGTGTGCAGTTTTTTGCCAATTCCTATATATATTATTCTACGGAGGAAATATGCTTAAAGATAATTTTAACATTAGTAATATTCCCGCGATTTTGTGGGGAGATAAAAGTGAAAAAGTTTTTATTGCAGTACATGGAAATATGTCAAATAAGGAAGATACAGTTGTTCAAATATTAGCTGAAGAAGCTAATCAAAAAGGTTATCAAGTATTAAGCTTTGATTTACCTGAGCATGGAGACAGAAAAAATGATAATATTCCTTGCAAAGTACAGTTTTGTGTTAGTGAATTATCTATAATTATGAATTACGCAAAAGAACATTGGAAAGAAGTAAGCGTGTTTGCATGTAGTATAGGAGCTTATTTTAGCCTTTTAGCTTATCAAAATGATGTGATAGAAAAGACTTTATTTTTATCACCAGTAGTTAATATGGAACGAATTATCGAAAATATGATGAAATGGTTTAATGTAACACCAGAGCTTTTGCAAAAAGAAATGACTATAGAGACACCAATTGGTCAAAAGTTATATTGGGATTATTTATGTTATGTAAAAGAACATCCTATTAATACATGGAATACAGATACATATATTATGTACGGATCCAAGGATGAACTGTGCGAATTTGAAACTATTAACTATTTTACAAAAAAACATTGTTGTAAATTAGAAGTCATGGAGACAGGTGAACATTATTTTCATACTGAAGAACAGTTCAAGATATTTGAACAGTGGTTACACAAACATATCGATTAACAAATTATAATTTATCTTGAACCTGTTAGAGAAGAATAGTGAATATATAAACTAATATTATATTTGAGAGACATTATAAATGTAAAAGTATTCACTTAAACAAACAATTGCCTTAGTTCAATAAGAATTAAACAACTTTATTAATGATTTTTGAGTACAAATATCTTCATATGTATAGAAATTAAACAACTTTAAAGAGCTTTACCACACACTAGAGTGTAGCAAGGCTCTTATATTTTCATAATAAAATAAAGCAACTATATTATCGATTTACATCTGAAGTGAAGAATACGCACACTACGAATTAAATAAAATAACAACCATAAAAATGCTCAGAATAAATAATTCTTGAGCATTTTTACGTATTTTTATATTAAGGGGGAATTTACTTGAAAGATATACATATTCAACAAATTGAAGATTTAATGAAATACGAGCACGATTATCTTGTTCAAGAAAGCAAAGAAGAAGGATTTAATTTCTTAATAAAACTAATAAGTGAATATGAAAATAAAATAAACATATTTAATAAAACTGGAGAATGTTTATATGGTATTTTTCAAGGGGAAAAGTTAATTGGAATAGGAGGGTTAAATGAGGACCCATATACAGAAAACAATAGGATTGGTAGGATAAGGAGATTTTATATTGCAAAAGAATACCGAAGGAAAGGATTAGGGAGGTTACTGTTAGTGCGAATTTTAGGCGAAGCGAAAAAATATTTTAATATTGTTGTCTTACATACAGATACAGAACAGGGTGACAAATTTTATACTTCGAGTGGATTTGTGAAAGGGATAAAATATGTGGGAGCAAGCCATTATTTGAACTTACATAAAAGGATGTAGTGAATTAATATTTATCTCTCTAACAGAACTTTTGTTCGTTTTTGTATAGATTGATGGTATAATTTATTAGAATCTATTATTAGAATGGGGAATTAGATAATGGGAGAGAATAAAATTATTAATGATTTTAATGAATATTCAATTTGGTTAAATACATTGAAAGGTATGAAAGAGGAATTGTGGGTGGCTCCAATATCAGAGGGGAAATGGACTATTGGCGAGATCATATCACATATTATGAACTGGGATGACTATCTTTTATGTGAGACATTATCATCAGTGAGAAATGGACAGGGAATGGAGTTCCCTGATTTTGATACATATAATAAACTAGCATCTAATTATGCTAAATCAGGTATATCTAAGGTGAAACTTCTTGAAGAAGCAAAAGCTAAAAGAGAATTACTCGTAAAAGAACTTAGATTACTACCAGATGAAAATCTAAAGACACCTTTAACAGCCAATGGGGTATCACACTGTCCTCATACTGGAACGCCGTATTCTCTTATATATATTATTAAAGAATTTATAGATCATGATAATCATCATAAAAGACAGGTTATTCATTTTTCAAATGAAAATGTAGTTGCTAACTGATAAATAAAAGATCCCGCAAATGATATTTGTGGGATCTTTCTTACATTATAATTTAACATTCATTTGTTTCAATAATCCCTTCGGATCACCTTTCACATAATAAAAATGCGGATTGTTTTCATCATCGTAAAGCATAATATAAGGTTTTTGATTAAGCGGGAGGAGAATAAGTACTTCATCAATTGTTGTATGTAACCATTGATTTGTAATAGAAATTGGTTTAGATAATGGGATTTTTATCATGTGACCATCTTTTGGAACGACGTTTAAGTTTTTGAACGGGCCAGTAATGGATTTAGCGTATTGAACAGCTTCTTTTTGAATAGCTGGATCTAAAGATTGTTTTTGAACGACCATTTCTTTTTGACAATCAAACACTTCAATTTGTTGATTTGTATTTGCGAACACATTTGTTGATAATAAGAAACAAAGAAGAGTAATAACCCCGATTTTTTTAATCATAATACAACACCTCGTTTTTACTATACCCTTAAAACGTTCAAATATTTTTCTGTCACATTGATGTAACAAAGAAGTTGTATAATACAATTGGTTTTTGTTTAATAGCAATGGAGGATAATGTATGAGAGTATTAATAGCAGATGATGAACAAGATATGTTAAGGATTTTAAAGGCTTATTTCGAGAAAGAAGGCTTCGAAGTTTTATTAGCAAAAGATGGAGAAGAAGCACTTCAAATATTTTATGATGAAAAAGTTGATTTAGCTGTTTTAGATTGGATGATGCCGAAACATAGTGGTATTACTGTCTGTCAGGAAATAAAAAAGAATTCAAGCGTTAAAGTATTAATGCTTACAGCGAAAAGTGAAAGCGAAGACGAATTAGCGGCGCTTCAAAGTGGTGCAGATGAGTACGTAAAAAAACCATTTCATCCAGGCGTATTAATAACTAGGGCGAAAAAGCTTATACAGCATGATGATGTCATTCAAGTTCAAGATTTGAAAATAGATTTCACTAAAAATAAAGTTTATAAAAATGACAAAGAGTTAGATATTACAAAAACAGAGCTAGAATTAATAAAGTGTTTTTTAAATCATAAAGGCATGATTTTAACTCGTAAAAAATTGTTAGATATCGTATGGGGATTTGACTATTTTGGAGAAGAGCGAACTGTTGATACACATGTAAGAAGATTACGTAAAAAAGTAGGAGAAAATATTATAAAGACGCATCGTGGTTTAGGATATAGTTTGGAGGAGCAGAGTGAATAAACTTGGAAAAAAGCTATTTCTCAGCATTTCTTTAACTGTTATTCTTATTTTTACAATCTCTTTATTATTAATTAACTATCTTTTACCGAAATATAATATTTACAAAACGCGAGAAAGTTTAGAAGGTATTACAGCACAAATACAGTCCATACCGAGCGAACAACTGGATGAAGCAATTACTAGCATTGAAAATAAAGGAAATGTTACGATTGCGTATACATTAATTAACAATTCGGAAGATCGAATTAATGATGAGTTACGTATGCAACTTACAAGGAAAAGAGTTGCCCTTAATAAACTTTGGATTACAAAAGAAGAAGTAATGAAAGTGAAGAACTTCGGGCAATCGAATAAAATATATGATCAAGAAAAGATTAAATCTAGTTTTTTTGTGAAATACATTGCGAAAGACGATATGTTAATTTTAGTAGGAGTTTCGATCGCACATTCTAATGAAGTAATAAAAACGTTAAATTCATTTTATTTTTACATTTTTGGCATTACGATTTTTCTCATTATCGTACTTGTATGGATACTTTCAACAACAATCACCAGACCATTGAAAGAATTAAGTAATGTTGCAGAAGATATTTCAAATCTGAAATTTGAACGAGCGAAAGTGAAAACAAATGATGAAATAGGGGACTTAGCTAATAGTATTAATATCATGAGTGAAAAACTAAATGAAGCGCATGAAGATTTAACAGATCGAAATGAACATTTAAAACGATTTATGGGTGATGTGACGCATGAATTAAAAACTCCAATCGCATTAGTGAAAGCATATTCTATGGGAATAAAAGATGGTTTAGATGATGGTACATACATAGATACAATCATTAAACAAACTGATCACATTTCAAACCTAATTGAAGAGTTATTACGATTTTCTAAACTAGAAAGAGATGTTTTAGAAAAAGAAGAATTCGATATTAAATCACTAGTCCAAAGTATATTAGATAAGCATAAAATTGAACTGGAGTCGAAGGAAATCGATTTGCAAGTGAACTATAATGTTGGCGATGCAGTTGTTTATGCTGATGTAAATAAAATGAAAATGGTGTTTCAAAATTTAATATCTAATTCAATAAAATATACAGCAAATCAAAATATAAAAATTACTTTAGAAGATCGAAATGAAAATATATATTTTCAAATTCAAAATGGTATGAATGCTGAACAAATGAAAGATATCGATAAAATTTGGGAACCTTTTTACGTCTTAGAATCTTCTCGTAGTAAAGACCATTCTGGTACAGGACTAGGTTTAGCGATAGTGAAAAGTATTTTAGAAAGACATGGTTTTGATTATGGAGTCTCTACAATAGAGGGAGATATAAGATTTTATATTAATATGAAGAATGACTAATTCGAAACTATAAAAAGCATCGTCTATTATTAGGCGATGTTTTTTTGATTATATGAGAGTAGTAAATCAGAATGTATAACCTCGAAAGCTCGTTTGAAGAGTGTTCTACAAATTTTTCAAGTTGTTGCATGAAATACAAACTGAATTTTCTGTTATTTTGTTGTATAGTAAAAGGAGACATATATGGGGAGGAAAAAGTATGGGGAAAAAGAAAATAGCAATTACATTATCAACAATCTTATCTTTATCAGTCACATCAGGAGTTTCTAGTATGACTGCGTATGCAGACAAGAAAGAAACAAACTACATAAATGAGAATGACGTGAAGTTAAATGGGAAAGGTGCAGAAGGACTACAATCAAATACGAAGATTGAATTAGAAAATGGGATGACAAAGCCGATCTACTCGCTTGATGAAGCAATTATCGAAAATTTATTTGTAGAGACGGAAGTTGATAGTGATCGAGATGGAAAAAAGGATCGTGTATCAGTAAAAGTTATGCGTCCAAAAACTGATTCAAATGTGAAAGTTCCCGTTATATATGAAATGAGTCCATATCGATCTGGCTTAAAAGATGTTCCTGTATATAATGTAGATGAAGAATTGTATGCGTATGAAGGGAAACCGTATGGAGCTGTTAATCTTGGTTCATACGGAAATTATTATGTGCCAAGAGGCTATGCAGTCATTTTAGGTGAAAGTATAGGAACTGGAAAATCAGATGGATGTCCAACTACTGGGGATGAGCAAGAAATATTAGGGACGAAATCTGTCATTGATTGGGTAAATGGGCGTGCGAAAGCATATACAGAAAATGGTGAGGAAGTTAAGGCTGATTGGTCAACAGGAAATGTAGGTATGACAGGTGTTTCTTATAATGGTACGTTACCAAATGCAGTTGCGACGACTGGCGTGGAAGGGTTAAAAACAATTATTCCAATCGCAGCGATTAGTAGTTGGTATGATTATTATCGTGCAAACGGTGCAGTCATTGCGCCTGGTGGATACCAAGGAGAAGATACAGATAACATGGCAGAAGCAGTTCTAACAAGAGAAAATCCTGAAGTTTGCGGACAAGTAATAAAAGAGCTAACAGCTGGACAGGACCGGAAAACTGGTAATTATAATGATTTTTGGGATAAACGTAATTATGTAAAAGATGCTAAAAACGTAAAAGCGAGTGTATTTGTTGTTCATGGTTTAAATGATTGGAATGTAAAGACGAAGCAGTTTGCGCAGTGGTGGGAAGCACTTGGAGAAAATGATGTCCCTCGTAAAATGTGGTTACATCAAGGTGGACACGGTGGAACATCAACAAATGATTGGCAAAGAACACAAAATAAATGGTTCGATTACTGGTTGTATGGAATTGAAAATGGGATTATGAATGAACCAATGGTGGATGTACAACGTGAAAATAAAACTTGGGATAAAATAAAAAATTGGCCGGATCCAGCAGCTGTACCGTCAAAAGTTCGTATGTATTTAAGTAACAAAGCAGTTAATTTGCCATTAAGTATGGGCTCTGCAAATAAAGTTTTCTCATTCGTGGATGATGCAAAAATGAAATCAAATCAATTAATAGCAAACCCAGAATTAGAAGTAGCCAATCGATTAGTGTATACAATGCCTGCACTTCAAAAAGATACGCGTATAAGCGGTACACCAAAGATTTCAATTACAGGAAATATTGATCGATCTGTATCAAATTTAACTGCTTTACTTGTTGACTATGGTGGAGCAAAGCCGGAAATTGTAACGAGAGGCTGGATGGATCCACAAAACTTAAAGAGTATAGAAAATTCAACAGCGATTCAACCGGGCAAAGATTATACATTCACATGGGATATGCAGCCTGATGATTATGTATTTAAAGCGGGGCATCAAATAGGGGTCATTTTAATCGCTAGTGACTATGATTATACGATTAGACCGAAAGCGGGCACGAAGCTTACAGTAAAATTAAGTGAAGTAACATTGCCGATTGTGAAATAAATAGTTATGAATAAAGAGCTTACTGCATAGTAAGCTCTTTAAACTTTGAAATGGGGAGTTTAATGTGAATGTTTATTAGTAGATACAAAAATGCTTACAACAAATAAAAAAATAGCATTCATGATCAATAGACCACTAAAGGTAAGCCCAGCAAAACCTCCAGCGAATCCATCTCCTACTTTTTCACCAATTACGTGCAAGGTGGCGAAGAAAGTATGAAAATACCACTGGCTATTTTCCATATTCGTTGATATTTCTTTGCTATAAAGAAAATGAGTGTATTAAAAGTGATAAGAAGAAAAATAAATCCAATTAATGAATTCATCATATCCTCCTTTCAATATAATTCTGAATTTTCATATGTTCATTTTGAATGGAATATTATACAATATAATTATATTGTATGGAAAGCGAGTGATATATTATGACAGTCAGCTCTTTCGAATTTTTATTAAAAATAAAGGTACAGGAAGATTAATTGAATGAAAATCTTCCGTACGTATAAAACGGAGGAGAAAATAAATGTTTAGTTTTTATAGTACACTTTGCACGGAACTTTATGATTTCACTAAGCCTGTCGGTTATTCTTTAAATGGTGATATTGAGTATTACGAGGAACGTTTAAAAAATTGTAGGGGAAGAATTCTCGAAGCAGCGGTAGGATCAGGGCGTGTCATTATCCCGCTTCTTGAAGCTGGTTTTACAGTAGATGGGATAGATTATTCACCTGAAATGCTAGAATCGTGCCGCGTGCGATGTAAAGAGAGAAACTTACATCCTAATTTATATGAGGGAAGCTTACAACAATTTTCACTGCCACATAAATACGAGGCAATTATCATTCCAACTGGATCTTTTTGTTTAATTGAAAATCGTACAGATTCTATAAACGCATTGAAATGTTTTTATGAACATCTTAATCCAGGCGGGCGATTAATCGTAGATATTATGCCTCCGCATGACTGGAAAACAGGAGAGATTCATACATCGACTTTTTCTTTGCCGAGTGGAGACGGAATTACATTAGAAAATAAATCAATTGAAATAGATTGGCTGAACCAAGTTACTCTATCATATTTAAAATATGAAAAATGGAGTAAAGGGCAGTTAGTACAAACAGAACTACAACGCTTTGCGATACGCTGGTATGGAATAGAAGAGTTTAAACTTCTGCTAGAAAGTATAGGTTTCTCTAACATTACTTACTCCGCTGACTATGTTTATGAAAAAGAACCGTCAAATGCAAGTCAAATGTTTACTTTTGAAGCTGTGCGAAACGAAAAATAAAGAACTATGTATGAAAATAAGGCAATCGATATAATATCGGCTGCCTTATTTCAATTGTATATTACTTACATGGTATTACGTTCCGGTTGTCCAAGCATTCTTCTACTAACTACATATACTACTTATATTAAAGGCAGTTACTATTTCAAATAGAAATGTTATTTTTCTATAAATGATATTTTAGAGAAGTAGGGGATAAATTTGGAAAACGTAGAACAAGACAGAATTGAAAATCAAGTGTATTCCAATCGTGTAGTAAGATCAGAATTTGATGCGAATTGGGAAACATGTATATCAAAAAGTGGCTATGTAATTTATGTAGCAACAAGTAATAATGCTGAAGTAATAGTACTTCTTGCAGATGGTTCAAGTAAACTATTAATTTTTGAAAAAGGCGGTAAAGTAGTAGTAGGCGGTGGTGGTACAAGTCATTACAGTAAGCCGCATATTGCAAGAAATATTTAAGGTAGTACATGTATTTGAGAAGAAGCTGGAAAACGGTTATTCATTCATGTTTAGAGTATGATAGACTAACCGTTTTTATTTGTTTATATTATTTTAGAAGAACTCGATTGATTACAAATACATCGGTATGACCAGCAAAAATTAGGAGGAAATTGTACGGATAAGAATTCGAAATATAATGTAAGTTTGGAAGAAACATATAAGCAATTTTAAAAAGTATTTCCTATTTCGGGAAATGCTTTTTCTATGTTATAGTATAATAGTGTTTCGAAACGATGTTATTTTAATATACTTCAAATCTTGTTGTGTATTATTTTTATATTAAATTAGTTGTGCAAGTATTTTTTTATATAAGGAGTAACAATTAGAGAAATGAAAAATATAGACTTTATACTAGAAAGTGATGAGGCATTAAAACCGTCGGAACGATTAGTACTATTATTATTAGAGAAGCATAGAATGTTATATACGAACGATCTATTAGCGTTATCTAATTTATCATATAAAACATTAACAGATTCATTAACAGCGCTTGTTTTAAAATCATATGTGTTAAAGGAAACAGGTAAGGGAAGAAGACAGAATTGTTATAGATTAGTATGATAAGACTGCTTATTTTAGAGAATTTATATTGATATTTTTCGAATGTAAGGAGAAATAGAATTTTAATTTTCAAATGAAAAACGAACCGCAATACGTGCTTGAATATTTGAATTTCATTTTTGTTAATGATAATTTTATAATTATCGAAAATAGAAAAATAAAATAAACTGCATAAAAAAGAAATAAAAAAACAATCCGTTTTTAAAATGGATTGTTTTTTATTGGAATAATATTATTTGATGAATGGAAAACAGGAATGATTATTCTACTTCACTTGTGTACTTTTCAGGTAATAATTCCATTACGTTACATTTTACAAGTTCACCATTATAAGAAAGTATAACGTTCGTATTTTTTCCGTAATCACTTATTAATTCTCGACACATACCACATGGAGCAACAACCCAACATTTTTCGGGTGTGGGTGAGCAACTGCTACAATGGTATCAAATTCATGATCGCCTTCTGAAACAGATTTTCCAATCGCCATAGCTTCACCGCATACTGTTATTCTTCCGACATTCGCTTCAACATGCACTGCTGCATAAATATTACCTGCTTTAGTTCTTACAGCTGATCCGATATGATGACGACCATATTTATAGTTTTTTTCGATTACTTTTTCAGCAGCTGTAATTAAATCATAGTCTTCACTATTTAAAGGCATTACTTTTAACATAATTTCTCCTCCGTATTAAACATGATTAGTGTTATTTTAACAAAAAAATTTAATATTTAAAATAACAGATAATTATTGGAGAGATAATATTATTATGTAAACTGTAGTTTTAACAGGAAAATATCATAATCAATAGAACATATAGAAGAAGGGGGAACTTAAATATTTTGAAAGATGGGAGAACAGCATATTATATTGCATTAGAAAAAGAACATGATCACCTTTTACATCATTTAAAACAGGAAGTGAACGTATGATAAATAAATGGAGTGTGGGCATATTTTTATTTAACGAGGTAGAAGTGTTAGACTTTGCTGGGCCATTTGAAGTTTTTTCTGTAACCGAAGCGGATGAAGAAAAACCATTTACTGTGTATACAGTTAGCCAAAATGGAGAAATGATTACAGCAAGAAACGGATTAAAGGTAAAACCGGATTATAGTATTGAAGATTTCCCACCAGTTGATATTTTAATCATTCCCGGTGGTAAAGGCGTTCGGGAAAATGAAGTGAAAAATGATATTATAATAAATTGGGTTTGTCAGCAAATGAAAGAAGTAAAGCTAATGACTTCAGTTTGTACGGGTGCGTTATTACTTGCGAAAGCCGGTTTACTAGAAGGCTTAAAAGCAACAACGCATTGGGCTAGTATTCAAACTTTCAAAAAAGATTATCCGAATGTAGAAGTAATGGAGAATGTGAAATTTGTAGATGAAGGACACATTATTACATCTGCAGGTATTTCAGCTGGTATTAACATGTCATTTCATATTGTGAAAAATTTGTTAGGTGTGGAGATTGCTGAGGAAACAGCTAAAAGTATGGAATATGATATTGATTTACAAAATTAAAAAGCCCAGGCCGGGCTTTTTTATATTGATTGAATATAGCTAATCTCCTCATCACTCAAAATAGGGCGAACAGACGCATTTGCATTTTCTTGTGCTTGTTTTTCTGTTTTTGCACCTGGGATTACAACACTCACTGCTGGATGAGTGAGTATATAGCGAAGTGCAAGTTGCCCTAAGGTCTGATTTTTATTTGAGAGCAACCGAAGTTTCTCTACCTTTTGTAAGTCTTCTTGAAACCAATTTTCATTTGGCCAATCTTTGCGTAAATCTCCATTTGGAAAAGTTGTTTTATTTGTGAATTTTCCAGTTAAAATACCC
Source organism: Bacillus sp. AY3-1 (assembly GCF_008368785.1). Lineage (NCBI taxonomy): Bacteria > Bacillati > Bacillota > Bacilli > Caryophanales > Bacillaceae > Bacillus > Bacillus sp. AY3-1. The sequence goes on from NZ_QORZ01000016.1 coordinate 590,624, forward strand.
ATTTTTAACGGCCCACGAATAACAGCTCCTAGATTTTTTTCTTGTAAGAATGGCAAAATATCATTTTCTGGTTTTCGATTCAATATATTGTAATCAAGTTGTACGATGTCAATTTCATTGTTTTTATTGAAATGACGAATGTATTGTAAATCATGTGTCGAAACACCGACTGCTCTTACTTTTCCATCACGTTTTAATACTTCAAATGCACGTAAAAATGCTTCTGTTTCTCTACGATTATGCCACCAAATATGACAAAAATAAAGATCAATGTAATCTGTTTGAAGATGTTGTAAACTTGTTTCAAATACGGCGATGATTTTTTCGGGAGTATCATATACAGGTTCTCCATTCGGATCGTAGTGATGTCCGATTAAACCGCCTTTCGTTGATAGGATAATATCATTACGATGTCCTTTAATTGCGGTAGACACTAACTTTTCACTATGTCCTAAACCATACACATCTGCAGTATCAATAAAATTCACACCACACTCAATTGCTTTTTTTATAGCGGTTATAGATTGTTTATCGTTAACAGGTCCCCATTCATCACCACCGATTGCCCATGCCCCAAAACCTATTTCAGAGACAGTTATTCCAGTTTTACCTAATGTACGGTAATGCATATTTTTCCCCCTTGTAAGCATGTTATAACATCGATATGTAGGTAAGGTATTTTGTGTGTAAAAAAACTCTTCTACAATAGTAGAAAAAGAATAACAGAAACTACTATTTTATGGCAGCATACATAAAAAAATGCAATGTAAATATGGAAATGTCGTCGAATGCTATCTTTAATTGGTTAATTTGTAAGATATTTTTGTGAAGGAGCTTATTTTATAAGAATAGAATTATAGTTAGTAAGGGATTATGCCGAGGGTAGTGAAAATATATGTGTTAGGGGGATTTCATAATGAGGAAACTCAAGCGAATAAATGTTCCTAATATAGAAGAGCAACTATCACAGCCTAATGAGAAGCGAGCAATTAATAAGAAAAAACTAAGACGATTTATATTCATGTTTATATTTATTGCGGCGGCTACTTTGTACCTTCAATTTATTTTAACGAAACAACAAGAAATAATCGTAGAAAAAAAAGATACTATAACGAATCAAAAAAAACAATTGGTCTCTTTAAAGAAAGATCAGGATTTTTTAAAGACTAACATAGAAAATTTAACAGACGATGAGGAAGAAATTTTGAAGTTTGCGAGAAAAGAATATCAATTTTCTAAGTCAAATGAAACTATATTTGTGTTGCCGAAGTAGTGTAATAGAACAGTTAGCGATTGCTAGCTGTTTTTTTATGTCTGAATGGCATGGTACAAGTAACAATCACATATTGTAAAAATGAAGAGTTTAAGCTGTTTTTATAATTATGGAATATACACCGGAATAAATGTTGTTAAAATTCTGTCAATTGTATTATAATACAAGGTAAGCGGATACATTTCTTAATCAACGTTGAGTTTATCACTCATACGACTATTAAGAAAACCGTTATCCCGTATTAGAAAGGAAGATAGCTGTGTACGCTTCAAATACAATTTATATCGTAGGGGATGCGAAAGCACCTCAAAATAATCCTATTACCGAAAAGTTCAAAAGTTATTTTGTAGCGTTTGTACTTGTTAAGGAGACAGGGGAAATTGTAGATGCAGATTGCTCAGCGACAATTGCATTAACATCTCAATTCGTTAAATATTTGTTTCTACATAAAAATATTAATGATCCACTATTGGTAACAGAAATAAAAAATAGATACTTTGGTTCGTCTCAAAAAGCACTACTTGTAGCATTAAAAGATGCGCAGAAAAAATATAATCAAATTGCTGCTTTGTCTACCTATTCCTAGACAAAATCCAGCCATAAGAATCTTCTTATGGCTGGATTTTTTTTATTTCACATTAATCTCCTATATGAAAAGTAAGCGAAAGAGGAGATTAATTGTCCGTAAAAAACTAATTTATTTTGTGGATTAAGGTTCCACTTTGTCAGACAATGAAAGGATGAACAATATGAAAATTACGGATGTAAAAGTAAAGCGTAGACGTGTAAATCTTCATACACCGTTTAAAACGGCGCTTCGTACCGTAACTGAAATAGAAAGTATAGATGTATATATTCATACAGACGAAGGAGTTATTGGCAAGGGGGCTGCAGCCGCAACACCAGTTATTACGGGTGATTTCGCTAACGGGATTGAAGAAGCAATTTTAGGACCGATGCGTTCCTGTTTAATTGGTCAAGATATCATTCAATTTCAGCAGTTACTGCAGCACATTCAAATGAGTTGTATTGGAAACCCAAGTGCGAAAGCCGCGGTAGATATTGCTTTATATGATGTGTATTGTCAACACCAAAACGTTCCACTTTACGCATTATTAGGCGGGAAGAAAGAAATTCATACAGATATTACGGTAAGTGTAGATGAGCCTTTTATTATGGCGAAAGAGGCAAAGCAACATGTAGAAAAAGGATTTCAAACTTTAAAAATTAAAGTGGGAAAATCTGCTCATTTAGATTTAGAACGTATTGAAGCAATTCGAAATAGTGTACCAAAAAATACGACGTTACGATTAGATGCAAATCAAGGGTGGAATCCAAAAGAAGCGGTTACGATCATTAAAGAGATGGAAAATCGTAATTTAAATATCGAGTTTATTGAACAACCTGTTCATGCGAAAGATTGGGATGGGTTAAAGTATGTCAAAGATCATGTACAAACGCCCATTATGGCAGATGAAAGCATATTTTCAGCGAGTGATGCATTGAAAATTGTTCAAGGAGGATATGCAGACTTAATTAATATTAAATTAATGAAATGTGGCGGCATACGTGAAGCGTGGCGTATTGCCGATATTGCCGAAACAGCTGGTGTAAAATGTATGGTCGGAAGTATGATGGAATCTTCACTTTCTGTTAGCGCTGTAGCCCATTTAGCTGCTGCACATCCTAATATTCATTACTTCGATTTGGATGCACCGCTTTGGTTAATGGAAGAACCGGAAGGAATGACTTATTCTGGATCAAAGGTAAACCTTCAAACGACAGTGAATAGTAAATCTTAGGAGAAGAGACTAGTAAACTATCTTTTAAGGGGGATATTTATGAAAAAAGTAGGAACTGCATTTTTAACAACTTTATTTATATTTTCATCGTTTACATCAGCAAATGCTGAAGAGAAGAAAGATAGTAAAGCGTTTATCGATGTATCTGCCGCAACACTTTGGACTGCGCCTGATTCATTACGGCCAATTGATGCACCGAGCGCTACAAACCCAGTTGATTTGTGGAAGTGGACGAAATCAATGACGCTTGATGAGAAACTTTGGTTAACAAATGCAAATAAATTAGAAACGCAAGCGTTATTAGGTCAAGAAGTAACGGTTGTTGATAAAAAAGGGGACTGGGTTAAAGTGTTAGTCCATGGTCAGCCAACACCTCGAAATGAAGAGGGCTACCCAGGGTGGATGCCCGAAAAACAGTTAACATATAATCAAGAATTTGCTGATAAAACAAATGAACCTTTCGTATTAGTAACGAAACCGACAGCCATTTTATATATAAATCCTTCTGAACAACATAAATCACTTGAAGTGAGCTATAATACGCGACTGCCACTACTTAGTGAAGATACGATTTCGTACCGCGTGTTGTTACCAAACGGACAGAAAGCTTGGCTACGAAAAAATGATGGGACAGTTTACCGTTCGCAAAATGATATTCTAACTCCGACAGCTGATGATTTAATAAACACTGGAAAAATGTTTTTAGGATTACCGTATATATGGGCTGGAACAAGTGGTTTCGGATTTGATTGCTCTGGATTTACACATACGATTTATAAATCGCACGGTATTACAATTCCGCGCGATTCTGGTCCGCAATCGAGAAATGGAGTTGCGGTTGATAAAGAACATTTACAAAAAGGAGATTTAATCTTCTTTGCACATGATCAAGGAAAAGGTAGTGTTCATCATGTTGCTATGTATATTGGTGACGGAAATATGATTCACTCACCAAGAGCTGAAAGATCAGTAGAGATTATACCGCTAAATACACCAGGATATATAGAAGAATACGCTGGTGCTCGTCGTTACTTACCTTAAAAAATAGAGGGGGTTTTCAAATGAAAAAAGTTGTTCGTTACTCATTAGTTAGTACTCTATTAGTTTCTTCATTTTTAGTAGGATGCGCAAAAGAAAAAACAACGATAAAGCCGAAAGATGAGAAGAAAGTATTACAGTTACTAGAAACGGGTGAAATTCCGTCATTAAATTCAGGGAAAGTAACAGATGCGGTATCGTTTAACGTTTTAAATAACGTAATGGAAGGATTATTCCGTTTATCGAAAAATGATGAAGTGATTGAGGCTGGAGCACAAAAATATGAAGTAAGTAAAGATGGAAAAACATATACATTCCACTTGCGTGAAGCGAAATGGTCTAACGGAGATCCAGTAACAGCACAAGATTACGTATACGCTTGGAAGCAGCTGATTAATCCGGATACTGCTTCTCAATATGCATACATTGCTTACGATGTGAAAAATGCGGAGAAAATAAATAAGAAACAATTAGGTTTAGATGAATTAGGAGTAAAAGCGACGGATGATAAAACATTCGTTGTAGAACTAGAACATCCAGTGCCGTATTTTACGAAATTACTTATTTTACCGTCCTTCTATCCAATTAACGAAAAATATGCGAAAGAGCAGGGCGATAAGTACGGATTAGAAGCAAATAAAGCGGTGTATAACGGGCCATTTACATTATCAGAGTGGAAGCATGAAGCTAGTTTTACACTGAAAAAAAACGATAAGTATTGGGATAAGAAAGAAGTGAAGCTAGATGAAGTAAACTATCAAATTGTTAAAGAAATTTCAACTGCGGTAAATTTATATGAAACAGATAAAGTTGATAGAGCTGTCATTTCTACAGAATTCGTCGATAAATATAAAAGTAATAAAGAGCTAAAACAATATACAGATCCGGTTATGTACTTCTTCCGATTCAATGAAAATGTACCGATTCTTAAAAATAAAAACGCAAGGCTTGCGCTAAGTACAGTGTTTGATAAGAAAGGACTTGCGACTTCATTTTTAAATGATGGTTCGGTTGCTGCTAACTATTACGTACCAAAAGGATTTTTAAAAGGTCCAGATAAAAAAGATTTTCGAAGTACAGCAGGTGAGTTTAATAAAACTGATGTAAAACAGGCGAAAGAATATTGGGAAAAGGCGAAGCAAGAGACCGGTACAAATGAAGTGACGCTTGAATTATTAAACTATGACTTAGAAAACTTCAAAAAAGTAGGAGAATACATTAAAGAAGAGCTAGAGAAAAACTTACCAGGCTTAAAGGTAAATGTAAAATTACAACCACACACGCAAAAACTAGCGTTAGAGAAGAAGAAAGAATATGAAATGTCATTATCACGCTGGTTACCGGATTATCCAGATCCAATGACGTACTTAGAAGTATTCCTTTCTGGAAGCAGTGTGAACAATACAGAATATGCAAACCCAGAATATGATGCGTTAATTAAGAAGATTAAAACAGAATTAGGTAATGATGAAAAAGCTCGTTGGAAAGCAATGCAAGATGCTGAGAAAATGTTACTGGATGATGCAGTAATTGCACCAGTATTCCAGCGCGGATTATCATACTTACAAAAGCCGCATGTGAAAGATTTATATGTACATCAATTCGGTCCAGCTACAAGTTTAAAATGGGCAGATGTGCAGAAATAAAATTATGGAGAAACAGACTTCACATGTGTGATAGTCTGTTTTTCTTATTTAAAGTTAGAGAAATAGTCCGTGGTATAATTTACTGGTCTGTATAAAATGTTTGGATGGGAATGATGTTTATGTTTGAAGAAAAGGAAGTAATATGTACAAAAAGATTGTTCATGAGGAAACCAAGTATAGAATATGTTGATCAATTTTATAACATATTAAAGAAAGAAGCTGTTGGCAAATGGCTTGCTAAATCAAGAGGAATGTCAAAAGAAGAAGCAAATGATTATATCAGGAATCTTATATTACATTGGGAACAGTATAATTTTGGTGTATGGTTGTTATTTAATAGTGAAACAGGAAAGCTTTTAGGACATTGTGGTTTAAGAAAAGTGGATGAAACTGATGAAATAGAGATTATGTATCTACTTGATCCAGACTATTGGGGAAATGGATATGCATCAGAAGCAGCAGGGGCTTCTATTCAATATGCAAAAGAGACGATGGGTGTAAAAAGAATAATTGCTAGGGTGAAAATAGCAAATGACAATTCGAAAAATCTTTTACGAAAGTTAGGTTTTACATATACTCATGATATTGATTATAGTGGACGTATCTTATCTTATTTTGAATTTAATATAGCTCCTGATGAATTATAGACATTTTATATATTTTTTCATGTCTTAAAAATAAAATTATTAGTAAAATTCAAGTGTGAAATTTATGTAGAATCTTGTATAATTAACGTGTTTCTATGGAAACATTTTCTTGCGATATTTGTATAGAACTTAATAGAACAAGGAAAAAAATACATACATGTATATAATAGATAAATAGAATGGGGCATGTATAGAGAAAAAGGAGAGAAATGATGGCGTGTCAAAAACAAGGGTTACAATTTAATAGCGATAGAAAGAGGAAGAGACGATGAAAATGAAGCATGCTTTTGGTCCCATAATTTTAGCGTGTGTGCTTTTTTTCATTATCATATTAATCCCATCGAAAAGTTTAGTATCACTTATTAGTGATAAGAAGGTAGAAGATGCGGCAACTTCCTTACAAAAAGAAAAACTACAAAGTGTTTTCTTACAGCAAAAAATGTTAGAGAATTCGCAGTATTTACCGATGTATGGTTCATCTGAATTTTTACGAATGGATGCATATCATCCGTCTAATTACTTTAAAGTAAATCCTGCAGGTTTTACGCCATATTTAATGGGGATTGGCGGTACACAAAGTTTAGCTCATATATTAAATATGACGTCTACGATGGATGAATTAGAAGGTAAAAAAGTAGTCTTTATTCTATCACCACAATGGTTTACTAAAACGGGTGTATCACAAGGGGATTTTACTAACAATTTCTCCAAACAACAAGCATATTATTTTATTTTTAATGATACAATAAATGTTGAAATGAAGAAGCAAATTGCGAAACGATTATTAGACTATAAAGTTGTTCAAAAAGATGATATATTAAAAAATTCATTAGAAGGTATTGTATATAATGATACGAAACATAACATAAAAGCAGGTTTAGTTAAACCACTTGCTTATATGCATCGAAATATTTTAGATCATAGAGATGTATTTAACTCCTTATTTAAGATTGAACCGATGAAAGAAAAAACAAATATGGGACTACGTTCAATTTCTTGGGTAGATGCACGTAAACATGCGGAGGAAGAAGGAAAAACGGAATCTACTACAAACACATTCGGAATTGAAAATCCGTATTACTATAAACATAATTTAAAGAAAAAATTAAAAGGTTTAAAAAACTTTAGAGCAAATGAATCATATGAAGAATCACCAGAATATGATGACTTACAAATTGTTTTAAATATATTTAAAGAGAAAAATGTTAAGCCACTATTCATTTCTGTACCTGTAAACGGACCGTGGTATGATTACGCTGGTTTCCCTAAAGAACGCCGTGAAGTGTATTATAAAAAAGTTCGGGAACAAGTTGAGAAAGCAGGATACCCAGTAGTTGATTTTTCTGGCCATGAATATGATAAGTATTTCTTAAAAGATACAATTCATTTAGGTTGGAAAGGCTGGATTTACTTTGATGAAGCAGTACAAAACTTTTATACTGAAAAATAAGAGTGGAGAAGAAGGAACGGCTATAAGCTGTTCCTTTTTTAGTATAGAGTATTTTGATGTGGGCAATTCGGAAAGGCATGTATATCTTGAATTTGTCTAAAATCATAATGCTTCATTGCGAACTGCGCTTGATAAAGGTATTCATACACATATAATTGACCATCATGTGCTGAACATAATACACCAGAAGTTCCCTGCCCATTTATGAAGGAAATACCGATAGGGCGTCCGATTAAGTATTGTATTTTTTGTTGCCAATGCATAGGGAAATCACTCCTTTTTGAGATAATATACGAAATGGACGAGTGAATTGTTGCTTATCCATGTAAATGTTAAACTGAGGGGTTTTCTTGTAATTTCTACAGATTAGTCAATTTAAACATAAAAAACCGCTATCGTTCGTAATGAATGTATAGCGGTTTTTATTTATTATCTTAAGCAAGATTTTTACGTTTTTTTGTCCATTTTTTAATGATGAAGTATAAAAGAACGAGTATGACACCGCCAATTGCGAATGATTTCACATATGGCCCAGCAATATCATTAATATTCTCCCAATTTTGACCTAGTTTTTCACCTAAATAAATGAAAATGATAGACCAAGGGATGATTGCAAGTGCTGTTAATGTAGTGAAACGTAATAATGGCATTTTTGTAATACCAGCAGGAATTGAAATCGCATGACGTACTACTGGAATAAAGCGTGCAGTGAAAATTACACCAGTCCCATAACGGTTAAACCAATCTTCAGCTGCATCTATATGTTTTTTATGAATGAAAATATATTTTCCGTATCGTTCTAATATAGGTCGTCCACCGTATCGTCCAATCCAATAAATAAAGATTTGGGCAATAACGCCGCCAATTGTACCGAATACAACGGCGCCTACAAATGAGATACTACCATTGAATACTAAGAATCCCGCATAAGCAAGGACGATTTCACTTGGAATAATCTCAATCATAAGACCAAGCATAATGCCCCAATAACCTAACCCTTCAAAAAACGTTAATACTGAGTGAATAAAACTACTTACCATTGTTGCACCTTCTAGTTTATGTATTTTTGAATAGGTGAACATTTTACTTAATAACATAAAAGGTTCACTATATGTAGATTATACCTTATTTGTATAGGGGATTGCTATTTCAATTCTTTTATGTCTTGCATAAGTAGTTTAGTAAAGGATATAAGCACAGTTTTCATGAAGAGATAATGAAAAGATGATTAAAAATTTCTCATAAAAAAATAGAAGCATTTCTGCTTCTATTTTTTTACTGTTTCACTTCTAAATTTTGTAAAAATAAAGTTGCTGTTACGTAACGTTTTGCTAACATTTGTACATAAGCGGTATGCACAGATAATGTGGCAATAATAATCGCATTACGAATCGCTTCACGTTGCTCGTTATTAATTTGATCGAACTTGCTTGCGATTTTATCAGCTTTTTCTTTTACGATGTTTTCAATTGTATGAACTGTATCTGTTGCATTTAGTTGTAAGCAGTTCCCTTGATTGAGTTCTTCAAATAGAGAAGAGTATGCCCCATATAAATGAACAGGATTGATTAAGTCATCACTTCGATCGGCGGGGTCATTTACAATAAGGCGTAATAGCTTACGGATGGATTCAAAATCAAGTGCTGTTTTTAAATCTTCGACAATGAATAGTAAGGCTGCTTGTTCAATTGAATATTTTTTCCCTTTTTGAGGGGAGCCAATCATTTCTTTAATATCTCGTTTTACCCAGTTTTGCATGGCCGTTACTGAGAAACTTGTATTTTCAATCTGATTTCCAAGCGCAACTATTTCATTTAATGAAAAACCGACGTCTGTATCATCAATTTTAATCAGTTTTTCAAAAATAGGTGAAAGTGCGGTAGTAATAAAAGCAGTTACGCTTTGTCCGCTTTCAATATCTTTTTTATGTGACTTTGCCCACGCTTCTTGTAAAATACCGAGAGGCTTTTTCGTATTCCATCCTCTTAAAGATAGAAGAAGGGTAGCCATTTCGTTTCGTGTGAGATGAAATGTTTCCATCTTTTCACCTCCAAAAATAATAAAAAGTTCTTATGAACCTATAATATGTTTTGTTTCATTTAAAGTCAATTCTGTTTTGCTTAATTTTTCCTTTGTCACCAAACTGTCGTAGGTAAATAATGCTTGCATATTTCGACAAAAGTTCATATAATGAGTTCATAAGAACCTTTAAAATGTTTTTAAAAACAAATCTATCATTCTGAATTTACTAGAAAGGTAGATTTCACATATATCTATATAAAAGGAGAATGGATATAATATGTTGAAAAAACTTGTAGCAGTCATGACAGCATTCATGGTTATTTTTGGAGCTAGTAGCTTCATGTTTGTAGATCACGCAGCAGCGAAGGGTTACAAATCTGGTAAAAAATCATACACACCAAGTTCTGGTCAAAAGTCAAAAGTTGATTTGAACAAAAAAGATAATAACGTGAATTCACAAAAAACAACAACAGATTCAAAAACAAAGGCAACAAACACAGCACCAAAGAGTAATAAAGGAAGCTTTATGAAAGGTTTATTACTAGGTGGTCTTGGTGGTTTACTAATGGGTAGCCTATTTGCAAATATGGGAGCTCTTGGTTCTGTATTAGCGTTTATGGTAAATATGTTAGTAATGGCTGGTATCGTAATGTTAGCAGTTCGTGCATTTAAATACTTCAAAGATCAACGTAAGAAAAAGGAAGATGAAGTAGCATGGAAACAATAAAAATTTCTGAACAAGAACTTATCAATGCGCTTTGTGTATATATCGCTGAAAAAAGACAAGTTGGTCCAGAAGAAGTTTTAGTTGAACTAATGTATGATGATGACTACGGTTTCTCTGCTGAAGTAGAGGTAAATGGTCGCCAGCAAATTTTAATTCAAGCGAACTTAATTGAAGCATTACGCTTATTACTTGACAGAGAATATAATGTCAATTCATTTGCAGCAAGATTACAACTTGAATTAGATGATGAAGAAGGCATTTACGCATTAGCAAAGTTTAATAACTCAGATGAGTAGAAAAAAGAGCTGTTGAGAGTAATCTCAGCGGCTCTTTTTAGTATGTGCATATGCCAGGGAATAATCACGCCAAATTTCATTCATTTTCCGTCTACCAACATCAATCATTGGGTTAAATTGTATGGCAGCTTGATGACGTACAGCACGTACATGTTGAATTGCTTGTTGTAAGTGTTGTTCAACCGAATGAGATTTTTTATTTGCCTGTTTTACGATAGAATATCCAGCAACAGTCCCTTGTGCCATTGCAATTTTCCCGCTTTCAATACCTGTTATATTGCCAGCTACAAATAAACCGGGAAGAGGGGTTTCCAGCGTTTCGGAATGCAGTGGAACATGGCCGCCTAATTCCGGAATGTAACGGAAAGGACAACCAGCTACAGCAGCAAGCTCAGCAAGAGGGTATAAGCCACCGGCAATACAAACGAAGTCTGCCTCATATATTTGTTCCGACCCAGTTATGATGTTTCCTTTCGTATCAATATTAGCAACGCGTACACCTTCAACTTGATCTGTACCGATAATTTCAAGAGCTGCTTTTCGAAGGTGAAGTGGTGTTCCATTTATTTTCATACCTTTATTAGGATAGAAGTTTAATCCAACTTGTTTCGCCCAATTATATTTCATCAATCGACTACCTATACGTAATAAAGGTGACGGGGCAAGGTGGGCAGCGTGTAAGAGTGAGTTTAATACTTCTTCTGGTTCACCAGCCTTTTGACTTAATTCATTTTTTTCAGGAAGTACGATATGTTCCACTTTAATTCCCGCTAATTGTAATTCATTTAAAATAGCGAATGACAAAATGTTAGCGCCAATAATTACTCCTTTTCGCCCAACTTGAACGCGATGTACATTTGTCATTACTTGGGCTGCACCAATCGACATGACTCCTGGAAGTGTCCAACCAGGAAGGGGGATGGAGTACTCAGCAGCGCCAGTAGCAAGTAAAACGAACGGCGCTTCTAACGTACCGATATTCGTATGTACGAACCAAGAACTTTCATCTTTATCTAAATTATAGACGGAAATGCCGCATCGAATATCAACTGAAAGTGATTTTGCTTCTTCGTGAAGGCGTTTTGATTCTTCTATTCCGTTCCACCATTCTCCAGTAGGTTCTTGATGTAATTGTCCGAGCAACCTTCCGCCAGGCTTCATAAATTCATCAATAACAAGTACATTTAGTCCAAAACGAGCACAAGAGATGGAGGCTGACAAACCTGCTGGTCCAGCTCCGATAATAATGACATCATTCATCGCTTTTTCACCATCTCTCTCACGATATTTGGATGCTGTTTGCCGCTATCAACTACCATATCTTTTTCAACAACAGTTAAGCATGCTCGTACGTTCGTTTGATTGTTTACTGTCACGCGGCATTCAGAACAATGCCCGATATTACAGTAAATACCTCGCGGCGTCCCGCTATCTTCATGCACTCTTAAAGTCCTTATTCCGTTTGCAAGTAAAGCGGCCGCAATGGTTTCATGTTCATATGCTTCATATTGTTGCCCGTTAAATTGGAAAGTGATGCGATTACTACTATTTAAACTCCCTAAAACAGGATGATGGGTAATTCTATTCATTTATTTTCACCTACCGCTCCAAAGGTAACTGCGCGCACTGGTGGTTGATATTTTAATGGAATTTCATTAGTAGTTACTTCAGGATTTGCACTTTCAATCATTCGATCTATCATCATTCTACATGTGCGGCCACCGCAAAATCCCATGCCAGCACGTGTTCTTAGTTTTAATTCTCTCGCCGAGCAATTATATTCAGCAATTGTCGATTGAAGTTGACCGTATGTAACTTCTTCACATCGACAAACAATTACATGATCTTTATTCGTCATATGTATTCCTCCTCTAGTTCGGTTTGCACAAATTATATAATGCAAAAACTATGCCAATATAGAGGAGGGAAACGGTTATTGTAAACCAAGTTTTTTTAAACGGTTATATAAAGTGGCTCTCGTAACACCGAGTTGTTTCGCGCACTCTAATTTATTCCCATTTAAAATGCGTAAAGCCCTCTCAATAACTTTCTTCTCATGTTCATCCATTTCTTCTTGTAAAGAAAGGATTGTATGATTGTTGCTGAGTAATAGGGAATGAGCCGTATGATTCTCTAACGTTTCAGTTGTATGAAATGGTAAATATTCTTGTTTTATAATACCGTCAGTCGCAAATACGACAAGTCTTTCAACAACGTTACGAAGTTCGCGAATATTACCTGGCCAATTGTAATGAAGTAACTCATGCATAATGCTGGAAGGTAAGTCACGAATTGGTCTGTTATAGTTGATTGAAAAATCGTTTAAAAAAGAATAGGTTAATTCAATAATATCCTCGCGTCTTTCGCGCAGCGGTGGAATATGCAAGCTAACTACATTTAGGCGATAGTATAAATCTTCTCGGAACGTGCCTTTTCTCATTTCCTCTTGTAAATCACGATTTGTAGCAGCGATAATGCGGAAATTAATATGAATCTCTTTTTCTCCACCAACTCGGTAATATTTTCGTTCTTGTAGTACACGTAAAAGCTTTACTTGCATATCGAGCGGCATTTCTCCTATTTCATCTAGGAATAATGTACCGCCTTGCGCGAGCTCTATTTTACCCTTTTTCCCTTTACTATTTGCACCAGAAAACGCCCCGCGCTCATACCCGAATAATTCACTTTCAAATAACGCTTCTGGAATGGCGCCGCAGTTAATTGAAATGAAAGGTGCTTTAGTTGCTTCACTTGCTTCATGGATTGCTTTCGCAAATACTTCTTTTCCAACACCACTTTCTCCGAGTATTAAAACTGTTGATTTCACCGAACACACCTTTCTAGCTAATTGTATCGTTCTTTGTATAACAGGGCTCTTTCCATTCATCGCAAGGAAAGGGTCTAATTCATCTTTATATTTTGCGACCTCTTGTTCTAATCGGTGCATTTCATGTGACATATTAAATAGTTTTTCATTTAAAGCAACTTGATTCGTAACATCAGTTTCTGAAACGACTGCTCCAATAATTTCATCGTTACAATACACTGGGTTTGAGTTAATTAATACAAATAAATCTGGACGAGGCTGATGGAACTGAGCAATTATGCTTTTTCCGTCATGTAATGATTGTAAAATTTCCAAATCTTTATAGTCAAAAAAGCGAGTGATAGGTTGTCCAATAATTTCAGTATGGTTGACTGAAAAAATCTTTTCGGCGCCATCTGTCCAAGTACGAACACATTCTTTATCATCGATAACTGTAACAGAAGAATCAGTTGTTTGTATTACGGTGTTATAGAAAGATTGTAGTTCATTGTAAGACTTAACAAGAAACGGAATGATTTGTTGAGCCGTTATACAGCATATAGGCTCTTTATTTTCGTTTATTACGATAACGGTCATTTCATGAGAAAACGCGTCAATTAAAGTGTTGAATGAATCATCTTCATCTATAACTGCACAGTTGTATTTTTCTGTAGTAGAAGGGCTGTAATAAAACTTTTCGTTAACTTGCTCAATATGTTGCAAATTGTTTGTGTGATCAATTAATAAAGTTTTTAGAAATTCTTGTATTGTGGGAAATGAGAATGCCATATTGTCCTCCTATTATGTATAAAAATTTTGACAGTGATAAAAAAATAATACACCTATTTATGATAAATTCAAAATATTTTTACAAATAAAAATATTATTTGTAAAAAGTGTATATATGTAGAGTTGGCACGTCAATTGCATAAAAGAAAGTGAGGGATTAAAAAGAAGGGAGGGGTGCTACGTGAGGCACTGTGACGTTTTAATAATAGGTGGTGGAATTATAGGATGTTCAATCGCTTATTACACTTCAAAATACGGAAGAGACGTAACAATCATTGAAAAAGGAGAATTTGTCAGTGGGACGTCTTCACGGTGTGACGGGAATATTTTGGCTATTGATAAAGACCCAGGGTTTGATAGTCAAATGTCGTTAGTAAGTCAAAAGTTAGTAACTGATTTAAGTGAAGAGTTAGAGCACTCATTTGAATATAGAGCACCAGGAAGTATTCTCGTATGTGAGTCGGACGAAGAAATGGAAGCAGCCCAGCAATGGGTGAATCGTCAAAAGGAAGCTGGTTTACCGTTTCGAATGCTTGATAGACAAGATATAAGAGAAGAATCGCCATTTTTTGCAGAAGATTTATTAGGCGGGTTAGAATGCGCAACGGATTCGACTGTAAATCCATATCTCCTTGCTTTTTCACTTCTTACAGAATCGAAGAAATTTGGTACGAAAGCTTTTAATCATACGGAAGTAAAAGAAATGAAAAGAGATATAGACGGTTCCTTTATTGTAGAAACGACTAACGGGACGTTTACTGCGAAACAAGTGGTAAACGCAGCCGGTGTGTGGGCTCCGAAAATCGGAGAAATGTTGGATGTAAATATCCCAATTGAACCGAGAAAAGGACATATTATTGTAGCTTCAAGGCAACAACACGTTGGTTGCCGTAAAGTAATGGAATTTGGCTATTTAATTTCTAAATTTGGCGGAAAACGAAAAGTGGATGCTTTAACTGAGAAATATGGGGTAGCTCTTGTGTTTGAGCCGACAGAAAGCCAAAATTTTTTAATTGGTAGTAGTAGAGAGTTTGTAGGTTTTCATACGAAGATAAACAACGAGGTTATTAAATGTATTGCAAACAGAGCAATTCGTTTTTATCCGAAAATGGCGGATATGATGGTGATTCGTTCATATGCTGGATTACGCCCGTGGACAGAAGATCATTTGCCAATCATTTCACGCGTGCAACATATCCCGAACTACTTTATCGCAGCGGGGCATGAAGGGGATGGCATTAGCCTTGCAGCGGTTACTGGAAAAGTAATTGAAGAGTTATTAAATGAAAAAGAAACAATCATTCCTATTGAACCACTTCGTTTGAGTCGTTTTACAGAAAGGGTGTTAAACGGATGAGGTCACAAAGAGTCTTTACGACGATTGATACACATACGGGCGGGAATCCGACGAGGACATTGATAAGCGGACTTCCAAAGTTAATTGGAGAGACGATGGCAGAGAAGATGTTACATATGAAAAAGGAGTATGACTGGATTCGCAAATTGTTAATGAATGAACCGCGTGGTCATGATGTAATGTCAGGAGCACTATTAACAGATCCGTGTCATCCTGAAGCAGATATTGGTGTTATATACATAGAGACAGGTGGATATTTACCGATGTGTGGTCACGATACAATTGGTGTATGTACAGCTTTAATTGAATCAGGTTTAATTCCTGTAGTTGAACCGATTACTTCGTTAAAGTTAGACACGCCAGCCGGCTTAGTTGAAGTGGATATCTTTGTTCAAGATGGAAAAGCGAAAGAAGTCTCTTTCTGTAACATACCAGCTTTTTTATTGAAACATATTACTGTACAAGTTGAAGGGATTGGAACTGTAGAAGCAGATATTGCGTATGGAGGAAATTTCTATGCCATTATTGATGCGAAGTCAGTAGGTTTAGAGTTAGTACCGGAACATGCATCTACAATCATCGATAAGGCAATTCATATTAGAAATATCATTAATGAGGAATTTGAAATCATTCATCCGCAGTATTCATTTATTAGAGGGTTAACCCATATTGAATTTTATACAGATCCTACTCATGAAAGTGCTCATGTGAAAAATACAGTTGTCGTTCCGCCAGGAGGAATTGATCGTTCTCCATGTGGTACAGGAACATCAGCGAAGTTAGCTGTATTATACGCAAATCAAAAAATTGAAGTGGATGAAGAGTTTATTCATGAGAGTATCGTTGGCTCTTTATTTAAAGGGTGCGTCATAAATACAACATCTGTAGAAAATATTGAAGCTGTCGTAACGAAAATTACAGGTTCAGCTTGGCTTATGGGGATGCATAGATTTTTTTATAATGAAAAGGACCCACTTAAAGAAGGCTTTTTGCTAATTCCGCCGATGGAACATGAAACGGAGGATGTAAAATGAACATTCAAAAAATGTATACAGCAGTAGACGTACATGTAAATGGTGAAGCATTTCGTGTAATGAAAGATGTACCATGCAAATACTACTACAGTTTAGAGCAATTAAACGAACAATTTTCGGGTGAATTAGCAGAAGAAATGCAGCTTTTATTAAACGAGCCACGTGGTTTTATCGGATTAAATGGGTGTATTGTCGTCCCTTCTATTCATACGGAAGTCGATGCAGCTGTATTATTTTTTAATCAAGAAGGATCCATTCCGCTTCATTATGGAGGCATTGTCGCAGTCATAACGATGTTACTAGAAAGCGGGTATTTAAAAAAGAGAGAGACGAACCAATACAAAATCGAAACGCTATCTGGTATATTTTCAGTCCATGCGTATGTTGAGAATGATGAAGTTGTTTCTGTTTCATTTGAAAGTAAACTATGTTATATGATTGAGAAAAATTTACAGGTTGATAATATAAGTTACTCTCTCATTCAAGCAGATAAAGTATATGCAGTTGTAGAAAAAGATACGTATTCACCAGACATTCGTATTGAAAACATTTCTGAATTGAAAAAATGGGGAGAATCTACACTACAAGCTATACAAAAACAGTGGTTAATAAAAAGGCTTATTTTAGTAGATTCTTCGCAGAAAGATAAGAACCATATAAAGTCGATTACATTTCATGAAGATAACTTTATCGTACGTTCGCCAGGTTTTATTTCTACTATTGTATCTTATGTTCATGCGTTATTTAAAAATGATTATATGGCGGATAAACCTTTTATAAATGAAAGTATATTTAATAGCTTTATAACAGTTGAAAAAGTGAAGAAGGAAGAAACGGGTTACATTTTCCGTTTTGAAAGTAGAGGATTTATTACAGGGATGCAGACGTTTCTATTAGACTCTACAGATCCGTTTCCGACAGGATTTTTATTAAAATAAAATAGTAAAGGGAGAGATAAATATGAAAAACATTAAAGGGGCATTTCCAGTATTAATTACACCAATGGATGAGTTTCAAGAAATTAATTGGAACGGTGTAAAACAAAACGTAAACTATTTTATCGATCAAAAGGTAGCTGGCATTATTATTAATGGAAGCACAGGTGAGTTTGTTAGTTTATCAAAAGAAGAACGATTTAAAATGGTAGAAACAGTATTAAAAGAAGTTGATGGTCGTATTCTAGTTATTGTAGGAACTGCAGCAGAAACGACGAAAGAAACGATTGAATATACGAAATATGCAGAAGCACACGGAGCGGATTGCGCATTAATTATTAACTCGTACTATTGTAAGCCGAAAGAAGAGGAAATCTATTTTCATTTTAAAGAAATCTCAAATGCTGTAAATATACCAATTATGTTATACAATAATCCGTTTACATCTGGTGTTGATATGAGTACAGAGCTCATGCTACGTATTGGAAAAGAATGTGAAAATGTTACACATATTAAAGAATCTAGCGGAGATATTCGTAAAGCAAGAGATTTAGTACGACAAAGCGAAGGTGCTTTTCAAGTCTTCTGTGGATCTGAAGATTTAGTTATGGAGTCTTATTTAGTAGGTGCAACGGGATGGGTTTCAGTAGCAGGAAATATCGTACCGGGACTTGTTACGAAAATGTATGAGCATTTCCAAAATGGTGAATTAGAAAAAGCTTGGGAAATAAACGATGCTATTTTACCTCTTTGCGAGTTTCTTGAAGGATCAGGAAAATATGTACAAATCGTTAAACGCTCAATGGAATTATACGGGCAAGCTGGGGGACCTTCTCGTTATCCGAGACTCGGATTAACTGAAGAAGAAGATCAAAAACTTCAAACGATTATTTCAAAAATTGCAGCTCATGCAGCTGTTTAAATAAGGAGGAGAGCATATATGTTAACGACAAACATTGAGCTGAGACCAAAAGTGAAAGCGTTTTTAAATGAAGAAATTAAAATGTTTATTAATGGTGAATTTGTACCTTCCATTAGCGGGAAGACATTTGAGACATACAATCCAGCAACAGAAGATGTTTTAGCTGTCGTATGCGAAGCGCGAGAAGAGGATATTGATGTAGCGGTAAAAGCTGCAAGATCTGCATTTGAATCAGGACCTTGGGCAGAAATGACTACCGCTGAAAGAGCGCACCTAATTTATAAATTAGCAGACTTAATTGAAGAGCATGGAGAAGAATTAGCGCAGTTAGAAGCTTTAGATAATGGAAAACCATATCAAGTAGCACTGGATGATGATATTGCAGCGACTGTAGAAAATTATCGTTATTATGCGGGATGGGCTACGAAAATTATCGGGCAAACAATTCCGATTTCAAAAGATTACTTAAATTACACACGCCATGAACCTGTTGGCGTTGTAGGTCAAATTATTCCTTGGAATTTTCCACTCGTTATGTCTTCTTGGAAAATGGGAGCTGCACTAGCAACAGGTTGTACAATCGTATTAAAACCAGCAGAGCAAACGCCTTTATCGTTATTATATACAGCGAAGCTCTTTAAAGAAGCAGGTTTTCCAAACGGTGTTGTAAACTTTGTTCCAGGTTTTGGCCCTGAAGCAGGAGCTGCAATCGTAAACCATCATGATATTGATAAAGTAGCCTTCACAGGTTCAACAGTTACAGGGAAATATATTATGCGTCAATCTGCAGAAACAATTAAACATGTAACGTTAGAACTTGGTGGTAAATCACCAAATATCATTTTAGAAGACGCTGATTTAGAAGAAGCGATTAACGGCGCATTCCAAGGTATTATGTATAATCACGGCCAAAATTGTAGTGCTGGATCTCGCGTATTCGTTCACCGAAAACATTACGAAACAGTCGTAGCTGAATTAGTAAAAATGGCGAACAACGTAAAACTTGGAGCAGGTATGGAGAAGGAAACGGAAATGGGGCCACTCGTATCTAAAAAGCAACAAGAACGTGTGCTACATTACATTGAACAAGGAAAAGCAGAAGGTGCTACTGTTGCTGTTGGTGGTGAACGGGCATTTGAAAAAGGATATTTTGTACAGCCAACAGTTTTCACAAATGTTACTGATGATATGACAATTGTGAAGGAAGAAATTTTTGGACCCGTTGTCGTTGTACTTCCATTTGATTCAACAGAAGAGGTTATCGAAAGAGCAAATCGCTCTTCATACGGACTCGCTGCGGGCGTATGGACACAAAATATTAAAACAGGACATCAAGTTGCCAATAAATTAAAGGCAGGAACAGTATGGATTAATGATTATAACTTAGAAAATGCAGCTGCACCATTTGGTGGGTTTAAACAATCTGGTATCGGTCGTGAGTTAGGTTCATACGCGCTTGATAATTACACAGAAGTGAAAAGTGTTTGGGTAAATATAAAGTAATAGAGAATCTAACTGTTAATAAATAGAGGGATGGAATAATAAGAGATGCGGACAACTGTAAGGTTTAATAATAGTTGTCCGTTTTCTTATATATAAAATAGTTTTCAAAAGAATGTTAAGGGGGATTTGGATGGAGCAATTAGTAGAGTGGTTAGTAGGGCAAGTATGGAGTATTGGGTTAGTTGTTTTTGCATTAGGGGCAGGTGTGTATTTTACAATTGCCACTCGTTTTCTGCAAATTCGTTATTTTAAAGAGATGATAAAACTATTATTTGAAGGGAAGAGCTCGGAGACGGGAATTTCATCCTTTCAAGCATTTTGTTTAGCCTTATCAGGTAGGGTTGGAATAGGTAATATCGCAGGGGTCGCGACAGCTATCGCTTTTGGTGGACCAGGAGCTGTGTTTTGGATGTGGGTAATGGCTCTTTTAGGAGCGGCGAGTGCATTTGTTGAATCAACATTATCACAAGTGTATAAAAGTAAAGTTGGGAATGAATACCGAGGTGGTACACCATATTTCATTGAAAAAGGCCTGAAAATGAAATGGTTTGCAGTCATTGTAGCGGTTGTTGTAACACTTTCATATGGCGTTTTATTACCAGGTATTCAGTCTAGTAGTATCGCAGTTGGATTTGAAAACTCTAATGGCATTAGCAAATATATAACTGGAATATTATTAGTTATATTATTAGCATCAATCATTTTTGGTGGCGTAAAGAGAATTGCGGGCGTTTCGCAAATGCTTGTTCCATTTATGGCAATAGGTTATGTAATTGTTACATGTATCGTATTAATTGCGAATGTAACAGAAATTCCAAGTATGTTCGCTTTAATTTTCTCTAGTGCTTTTGGTGTAAATGAAATGTTTGGCGGAATCGTTGGTGCAGCAATCGCATGGGGCGTAAAGCGTGCTGTATTTTCAAATGTTGCTGGTGTTGGAGAAGCGACGTATAGCTCCGCTGCTGCTGAAGTATCCCATCCTGCAAAACAAGGGTTAGTTCAAGCGTTTTCTGTATATATCGATACAATTGTTGTATGTACAGCGACAGCTCTTATGATTTTAATAACAGGTATGTATAATGTTATACCTGAAGGGAAAAGCGCTATAGTAAAGAATATAGGGAATGTTGATGCAGGTCCAATCTATACACAACAAGCAGTTGAAACTGTTATGACAGGGTTTGGTCCATTATTTATTTCAATCGCAATATTTTTCTTCGCATTTACAACTTTACTCGCATACTACTATATCGCTGAAACGACACTTACTTATTTAGATCGTGAGCTTAAACATAGCTGGTTAAAACCAGTTTTAAAAATTGGATTTTTAATTATGGTTTACATCGGTAGCGTAGAATCAGCGTCGCTTTTATGGAATCTTGGAGATTTAGGAATCGGTAGCATGGCATGGTTAAACTTAATTGCGATTCTACTATTAAGTAAAATCGCATTAAAAGTGTTAAAAGATTATGAAGCACAGAAAAAGGAAGGGAAAGATCCAGTATTTGATCCTAAAAATGTGGGAATTGAAGGTTTAACGTTTTGGGAAGAAAGAAGTAAAGAAATTGAAAGGAAAAACTATAAAGAACAAACGGTAGAGGATGATAGTCTGAAATTTTAGTTATAATAAACTGAATATTCATTCTATTAAACGAGGTATATTACCTTCTTTTCATCACATACTACAATAGGTACACATAATTTGAATGGGGGTAATAATAAGATGGAACACGAACAACATAGTTCAGTAAATGACGTTCTACATCATTATAAAGAAGGTATCGGTAGTTTTACAAACCAAATTCCTGAAATTGCAGAAACATATAATGCATTCACGCAAGCTTGTTTTCAAGAGGGCGCTTTAACAAAAAGGGAAAAACAACTTATCGCATTAGGAATTAGTCTAGCAACGCAAGATGAATATTGTACCATTTATCATACAAAAGGTTGTCTTGATCAAGGATGTTCAGATAAAGAGATTCTGGAAGCATGTGGTGTATCAGCAGCATTTGCTGGCGGAGCTGCAATGAGTCAAGCGGTAACATTAGTACAAGAGTGTTTAAGTGAACTGAAAAATCAGAAGCATTGAATGTAAAAGAACGTTTTAAACTTTATGTTTAAAACGTTCTTTTACGTGAGATTAAATTTGAGTATAAAAATTATTTGGTATGTGATGTATTAAAGTAAGAATTTTAAATTTAGTCGGAATGAGAAATAACAACTATTTATTTAGTATTAAGATTTTCTAAAAAGTTTCAATTGTTTCATATAATCAATAGCTTTTGTTTTGTTCTTTTGTTTACATACATATTCGAATTCATTCTTATCTCGATAATAACAATTCATTATTTCTTCTGTAAGAAATCCATCGGAAATAGCTTTTTTAATTGCGCAATGTGGTTCATTTGTATGAGTGCAGTTAGAGAATTTACAGCTCATAGCTATCTCTTCGATATCTTCATAGCCAAGATTAAAGTTGTCCTCATGTTTTATTAAGTTAAAACCTGTTTTACTAATGGTTAATCCCTCCACTTGCCATACATTATATAAGTATGTTTTAGCTAAATATATATTTCCTTTTAGTAACCTGTTATTCCTTCCTTAAAACTTGGTACAATGAAACAAAAGGGGGATTAGTAATGCAAAATTTAGTAATTGAAGAGATTAAGCAAATAAATGATGATATGGAAGAGCTTTCTAAACTTTTGAAAACGGTTGTAGATGATGGGGCGTCAATTGGTTTTTTACCTCCACTGGAACAAATAGAATCAACAAAGTATTGGGAAACTGTTTTAGCACCAGAAGTGATCTTGTATGTTGCTAAAATAAATAATGAAGTGGCAGGGAGTATTCAATTACATTTAGTTACAAAGCCTAATGGGATTCATAGAGCTGAAATTTGTAAGTTAATGACTCATCCAAACTTCAGACGTAATGGCATTGGACGTTTGCTTATGCAAAAAGCAGAGGAAAGGGCAAAGCAAGAAAATAGGTCTCTTATAGTGCTAGATACGAGAGAAGGAGACCCTTCTAATAGATTGTATAAATCATTAGATTATAAAGAAGTTGGAAAAATACCAGAATACGCAATATCCCCAAATGGTAATTTAGATGCAACGGTTATTTATTATAAAATGATTTAGTATTTTTATTTAAAAAGAGGGATATTTTCAAATGACAAATTTGTTATTAGGTCTGAGTATTGATTTGTAAAAAGATTGATAAACCCCTGTATAATAGGGGGGTTCTTTTCATTCATTAACTTCATATTGAATGTTCAATTTGAGGGCCAATTTGTATAAGGTTTTAACAGTTGTATAAGAGGTATTACTTAAATAGGAATTTTGAAGTCTTTTGGTGAATATTAAATGTTAATCTAAAAGATGGAGGTTGCTGTGATGTTGAAACTGTTTCAATATAACTGGCAAGTTCGTGATGATTGGTTTACGTGGTGCGAAGACATGTCGGCCGAAGAACTCGTAAAGAAACGGGTCGGTGGGTTCGGCAGTATACTACATACTCTATTTCATATTGTAGATGTGGAATGTATGTGGATCTTAGGGTTGCGTGGTGAATCAGTGCCTGAGGAGCCATTGTTTGAAGAGTATGCCAGCTTACAAAAAGTGAAAAATCTTTCAGCTCAATACCACGGGAAAGTGAAGCCATTTGTGACCTCTTGGACAAATGAAATGGATTCTCGGAAACTTTCAAAAGCTGACTTCAATGAAGAGCCGATTAGCTCAAGAGACGCACCAATTAGGCGCCGAGTCATTGAATGTACACACGGAGAGTTAATACGTCATGTCATTGTCCACGAAATCCATCATATCGGCCAGTTATCTATATGGGCACGTGAAATCGGAAAGGAGCCAGTTTCCGCAAATCTGAGAGGGAGAGGGCTATTTGATAACTAGACTAACTTTGCCAATTTCGTAATTTATTTATAAACGAATAGTTTAATTGAGTATATTTAACACCGTCTATATTTCTCTAGCGGTGTTATTTGAATGTATCAATAAAATTTATTTAATGTACTAAATGAATTTGAGAAAGTTTTTAGAGGGTTCTTTTAGGTATGTTCTTCGACTTATAATGGATGTAGAGAAGATGACTAGCCGACTATAGTTATTTTCGCTTTATTATGGGAGAGGGGATGATGGGATGAGAACGAAAGGTTTACAGAAGGTGAAGAAAGTTATATTAAGTGGTGGTATATTACTTACGGGATTGTTAACTTTCGGTTTTTCAGAAAAAGCTTCAGCTCATGGATATGTAGAATCACCAGCGAGCCGATCTTATTTATGTAAGCAAGGGGTAAATGTAAATTGCGGACCGATTCAATATGAGCCACAAAGTGTAGAAGGAATAGGTGGATTCCCGCAATTAGGACCTTCTGATGGACAAATCGCAGGAGCAGGCCATTTTCCTGCTTTAGATGTTCAAACAGTTGATAGGTGGAAGAAAGTTACGTTAAACGGCGGGACGAATACATTCAAGTGGAAACTAACTGCACCTCATAGTACGAAAGAATGGAAATACTATATTACGAAAAAAGATTGGAATCCAAATAAGCCGTTAACAAGATCTGATTTAGATTTAGTGCCATTCTATGTGAAAAATGATGGAGGAACTAGACCAGGAAATTCAGTAACTCATGAAGCAAATGTACCTACTGATAGAAATGGATATCACCTTATTTTAGCTGTTTGGGAAATTGCAGATACTGGGAATGCATTTTATCAAGTTATAGATGTTAACCTTGTAAATAACGGTTTAGCATCAAATTTCGCGCTAAATCATGTAGTGCAGGCTCCTAGCTTATTTTAAATAAAATATACATTTCGATCATCTAATTCATTTTAGATGATCTTTTTTTACGAAAAAAGATGAAAAATATAGAAGAAAGTACAATTATTTATAAAAAATTCAGCTTTAAATATTGTCATATTTGCTTCTTTAAGATATCCTTTTCATGAAGAGGTGGAAAACATGGAAAAAGTACTAGTTTTCGGGCATAAAAACCCAGATACAGATGCAATTTGTTCTGCAATTGCTTATGCAGAATTGAAAAAAGAATTAGGAATGAATGCTGAGCCTGTACGTTTAGGCGAAATCAGCGGTGAAACTCAATTTGCGTTAGACCATTTTAAAGTAGAAGGACCGCGTTTTGTTGAGACAGTTGCAAGCGAAGTGGACAACGTTATTTTAGTTGATCATAACGAGCGTCAACAAAGTGCTAACGATATCGAATCTGTTCGTGTGTTAGAAGTTATTGACCATCACCGTATTGCTAACTTTGAAACAAGCGATCCTATTTACTACCGTTGTGAGCCAGTTGGTTGTACAGCTACAATCTTAAACAAAATGTACAAAGAAAATGGCGTTACAATTCGTAAAGAAGTTGCAGGTTTAATGTTATCTGCAATCATTTCAGATTCTTTACT
The DNA here is from genome assembly GCF_008368785.1 of Bacillus sp. AY3-1. Taxonomy (NCBI): domain Bacteria; kingdom Bacillati; phylum Bacillota; class Bacilli; order Caryophanales; family Bacillaceae; genus Bacillus; species Bacillus sp. AY3-1. The sequence continues at coordinate 616,315 of NZ_QORZ01000016.1, forward strand.
ATTCAAATCTCCAACTTGCACAGAGCAAGACGTAGCAGCAGCTCGTGAATTAGCGGAAATCGCTGGTGTAGATGCTGATAGCTACGGCTTAGAAATGTTAAAAGCTGGTGCTGACTTAAGCGGAAAAACAATGGAGCAATTAATCTCTCTTGACGCTAAAGAATTCCAAATGGGTAATGCGAAAGTTGAAATCGCACAAGTAAACGCTGTTGATACAAACGACGTTCTTGTACACCAAGCGGAACTTGAAAAAGTTATCTCTGCAGTAGTAGAAGAAAAAGGTTTAGACCTATTCTTATTCGTTGTAACTGATATCTTAACTAACGATTCTGTCGGTCTTGCGATCGGTAAAGCAGCAAACGTTGTTGAGAAAGCATACAACGTATCTCTAGAAAACAACACTGCTACTTTAAAAGGTGTTGTATCTCGTAAAAAACAAATCGTACCAGTATTAACAGAAGCATTCCAAGCTTAATTTTATTGAGTACAGATACACAGCAAGGACAAGTAGTCGGATTGGCTACTTGTCCTTTTCTATCTCTAAAAAACAGAAAATTAAAATTTTTAAAAAGGAGGATTGTGTATGCTTAATGATTTGGAGAGTAAATTACAGTCACTTTTAGAGCGAAATATTACTTCTGTTTCAGAATTAGAGAGTTGGCTTTTGGATGAACTGCGTGTAACCGCTGAAATAGAAGAGGAGATAACAAGTAGTTTAATTGCCATGTATAGAGATACAAATGACAGAAATAAACGTAATTTACATATGTATAATCAAAATACAATTCAACCACTTTTAAAAAGATACAATGCAAAATTTGACCAGAAATTTAGAGAGTCTCCGTTTTCCGACTTATTAAATGAGCAGAAATACAGTTTTATGAAAAAAGCAAGATTGGTAAAAAGTAAAATGTTTAATGAAAAGAACATTGCTCTTTCCATTAAAGAGCAAAAGCTTATTACGAAATATAGAGAAATAATGTCTAACATATCTATTAATTGGGAAGGAGAGCAAAAGACGTATGCATACGTAAAAGCAAAACTAGATAACCCCAATAGAGCTATTCGCGAAAAAGCTTGGTACACTTTATGTGAAGCAAGAAGTATAGTGAAAATAGAAATATATTGTATTATGAATGAACTCATACAATTGCGGAATGAGATAGCTTTACATGCAGGATTTAATAATTATAGTGAGTATGCTTTTAAACAAAAAAATAGAGATTATAGTATTGAAGAGTGTTATAAGCTTCATGAATCTATAGAAAAATATGTTGTACCAATATGGGAACAGTTGGGGGTTCTTTCTAAAAAGAATCTTGGTGTAAAAAAATATCGCCCTTGGGACCTTACTCCATGTAAAGTACCAAAAGCTCCATTCCAAAATGCTATTGATTTATTGAATGGGGTGGAAGAAATATTTCGGAAGACAGATTTATATTTTTATGAGAAATTTATTCATATACGAAAAGCGGGATTAATTGACGTAGAAGAACGTGAAAATAAAGCACCGGGAGCTGCTTGTTTTACCTTTCCTCATAGTAAAGAGGTTTTTGTGTATTCTAATTTTAGTCCATCATTTTATGCAATTAACGCGCTAATACATGAAGTGGGGCATGCATTTCATTTTTATAAACAATTTAACAATGATAGTAGCATGCAAGAAAGATTTCTTCGTGAAGAGGTGGCTGAGCTTTATTCCCTCAGTCTTGAGTTACTAGTAATGGATAAGCTTAATATCTTTTATAAGCAAGAGGATGAATATAAAGAAGTGCAGCGCATCCAATTATACCGCGCTTTGTCTTTATTAATGTCGTCAGTTGCAGGAGATGTATTCCAGCACTGGCTCTATTCAAATCCAAACCATACATCAGAAGAACGTGATAAGAAATACGCTGAACTATGTAAAAGATATCAATATTCATCAGTCAATATTGCAGGATTAGAAGATGACATCGGTGCAAGCTGGTTAGAGTCATTTCATTATGTTCAGTTTCCTTTCTATAAAATTGAATACGCAATTGCGCAAATAGGAGCAATACAATTGTTTCAAATTTATCGAGAGGATCCAAAAAAAGCGATTGCTTTCTTTAAAGAGGGAGCTAGTTCAGATTGGAATTTACCTATACAAGAAATATATGAAAAAACAGGTATCACGTTTGATTTTTCGGAAGAAAGGATAGAAAGTACTGCAAGTGTAATTTTGGATTTAATTAATGAATTAAAATAAGGATAGCATTTGCTATCCTTATAACTGTTTGTTCGTAAATTTTTTCTTGTTTATATAAAATGTAATAATAGCAGCAATGAGGAAAATAGGTATAGCATACGCTTGCCCAACAAACAATTTCCAGCCAACATGATTATAGCCTTGAGATGTTGGAGCAATCATAGCGATTACGCAAACGATAATATAGAGTACTAGTGCAGGGATTATATTTTTCATTTGTTCACCCCCTTTTCATAAAATCATCACATGTATATTTGTATAATACATTATAAATTGAGATAAGATATAGGTTTATCTAATATTTATGTAAATAAAAGGGTTGTTTTTAAGTAGAATAGAATAGGTGTATGTAGAATGATATAGGGGTGTTATATATAATGAACAATATATTAAATCGAATAAAGAAAGATGTAAATATAGAATTATTGAATGGGCTATGGCCTGGTTTTAAGAGGGCTGCATTTGCATTATATAATGATGAGCATGTGTATGTATTTCATCATCCATTATATTTGAAAGATGATGGTGAGTATGCCGTTTTAAAGCGAGATGACCAATTTAAGGCTGATACATGTATCTTATTAAAAGATTATCCAACTGCCATCGTGAATATGAATAGGCATAAAGATTATGAAAGTTTACTTGCGATTGTGGTGCATGAACTTTTTCATTGCTATCAATATTTGAATAAAGAAAGTAGATTTCCAAATGAATCTCTAGGATTTCAATATCCTATAATAGAAGAAAATATAGAATTGCGAAATAAAGAACGAATGTGTTTATATGATGCTGTGCATTGTAAGTCACAAGCTGAGAAATATAATTATATTAAGCAATTTATTGAACTAAGAGAGCAAAGAACTAGTTTTATGAAAGAAGAGTTTATAACATATGAGTGTATGGTTGAAAGTATAGAGGGGCCTGCTTGGTATGTAGAAATGAACGCTTACAATGCAATATGTGAAAAGGATGAAAGCGAAACATTACGAAAATATAGCGGATTTATTTTAGATGCATATGAAGCTAATTATAACATTAGGAAGAGCTGCTATAGCTCAGGAATGCTTTTATGTTTATTATTAGATGAAATCCTTCCTAACTGGAAAACGAGCTTCTTTAATAGTGATAAATCGTTATATGCTTTTTTAAAACAAAATCTAAATGTGGATTTGAGTTTTAATAATGAAATTGCAATAAGTAAAGAAACGAAGCAAATCCTTCATTTTGTACAAAACGAAAGGGACAAGGATTTTATGCAATTTTATAAAGAAGAAGGGTATCATCTGTATATTGTAGGTAATATGAAATTAAACATGTTTAATCCAATGAATGTAAATTTAAACGGAAATAAAGCATTACATAAAACCTTTTTAAGCGTGAGTATACATAATAAAACATATATGATAGATCAACCTGTTTTAGCATCTTTTGAAGAAGATTTTAAAAATATGACACAAGTTCATATTATAATGAATGAAAAACCGATAGAAACAAATAATGGATGGAACGTAGTGGGTATTGGTGATATAGAAGCTGAATATGAAGAAGAAAAGAATTCTATATTTTTATATTTAAAAAAACAGAAGTGAGGTAAGAAATAACGATGAAGAGGTTATGCATAATTCCATGCGGGAAAAAGAAAATTTGGGATAAGTATCCAGATTACGGACCGATGGAGGCAAAGGATGTATATATTAGCCCGTTCGGAAAAGCATGTCAGGCGTATGCAACTATGTTTTTCGAGAATTGGGTTATCTTATCGGCGAAGCATGGATTTTTAAGACCAAATGATATTGTTCTAGAAAACTATGACCTTGCATTTGATTCAAAAAGCGATGAGATTATTAGCGTGGAACAATTAAAACAACAGATGATTGAAAAAGACTTGCTTCAGTTTGATGAAATCGTTTTACTTGCAGGCAAGAAGCATAAGAAAGTAGTGACACAATTATATGCAGAAGAAATTATTACGTATCCGTTAGCAGGATGTAAAGGAATTGGGTATATGTTGCAGAGGTTGAAAGGGGCTGTGGCGGATGGGAAGGAATTATAAGGAATGGTATTATAGATGTGATTGGTCACAAGACCGGTCACATTTTTATAATCTTTTCTAATTCATCAGATATTGATTTGTCCATACTAGGTAATACATGAGAATAGATATCGAGCGTTGTTTTAATTGATGCATGCCCTAAGCGTGATGAGATTAGTTTCACATTCACGTTTTGTTCAATTAACATCGTCGCATGTGTATGTCTTAAATCATGTACTCTAATTTGTGGCAAACCAACACGTATAGTCGTTTGTTTGAAAAAATAACGAAAATTACTCCCTTAGAAGAAAAGGCGATCACAGAGAAACAAACATTCTACAGAGAAGAAACGAAAGAAGTTGTCACGGAAGAGAAATTATGTAAGCTTCATCAATCGATTGAGGATGGGACCTATAAAGAACCTCCTAAAATTATAATCACTGACGAAGACGGAAATAATAGTGAATATAATACCGATGAACCAATTAGTAAATACGATTGTCATGATTGCGTGATGAGACAAGTAGATTATGAAACTATTAAAGTACCATACGAAGAAGATGTTGTTATAGGTTTTGAGCCTGATATTCCTAAAAACTGTACTTTAGAGATTTGTCCAGATTTAATTTATGATCCTGTTTTCAAGGATGGGAAGTGGATTAAATTAAAACCGGAATTACCACCACAACCAGAACCCGAGCCATCTGAAATGGATAAACTAAAAACAGAACTAGAAGTAACTAAGGCGGCAATGGCTGAATTCATCATGCAACAAACATTGAAAGGAATGTGAATGTAAATGGCTGAATTCATGGCGATGATGATCATTCAAAGGCATTACACGTATCAACAAGTAGTAATTGACGGGCCTATGTTGAAGTACAAGGAACGTGTCGATGCTTACTTAACTAAAGAAGGAAGAGAAGATTTAATTACAAGCGCGCAATAGTGGGCTTTTTATTTTGCGAAAAAGGAGTGGAAAGATGGATCGTATTGATGTATTAATGAAAACATTTGTAGTTACATTCGGTGGCTTCTGTGGGTATTTCTTGGGAGGATGGGATACGACATTGAAAGTTCTGGTTATCATGGCAGCTATCGACTATTTAACAGGAGTAATCGCAGCAGGATTTAATGGAGAGTTGAAAAGTAAAGTTGGATTTAAAGGCATCGCCAAAAAGGTGGTGCTTTTTCTTTTGGTCGCAGCAGCAGCTCAAGCAGATGCAATTGTAGGAACAAATAGCGCACTTCGTGAAGCTACAATCTTTTTCTTTATCGGAAATGAATTACTTTCACTTTTAGAAAATGCTGGGCGTATGGGAATCCCGTTACCTTCAGCGTTAACAAACGCAGTTGAAGTTTTAGGTGGTAGGAGCAAAAAAACAAGCTCTGAATATGATAATAAAAAAGGAGACGTTGAATAATGGGTTATATTGCAGATATTTCTAAGTGGAATGGAGACATTAATTGGGATGTAGCAGGACCGCAATTAGATTTAGTAATTGCACGTGTGCAAGATGGTTCGAATTATGTAGACCCTTTGTATAATGGATATGTACAAGCGATGAAATCAAGGAATATTCCTTTTGGAAATTATGCATTTTGTCGTTTTGTATCTATCAACGATGCCAAGAAAGAAGCGCAAGACTTTTGGGCTCGTGGTGACAAATCAGCTAAGTTTTGGGTAGCTGATGTTGAAGTGCAAACAATGAGTGATATGCAAGGTGGGACACAGGCGTTTATCGATGAACTACGCCGACTAGGAGCTAAAAAGATAGGGTTATATGTAGGGCATCATACGTATGATTCGTTTGGAGCGCGTAATATACAAGCTGATTTTGTATGGATTCCGCGATATGGTGATAATAAGCCAGCGTATCCTTGTGATATTTGGCAGTACACTGAAACTGGAAATGTACCTGGCATTGGTAAGTGTGATCTTAACTCACTTATAGGAGATAAACCTCTTTCATGGTTTACTGGAGTAGATGAAACAATTGCAAATAGTCAATATGATTCTAGTTGGTTTACAAAACAAGACGGTGTATTTAAGTTAAATACATCTATTAAACTTCGTACCGCACCATTAACTGATGCTCCTGTTATTGCTACACTGAATACAGGTGATGAAGTGAAGTATGATGCATTCGGTTATGAAAAAGATGGATATGTTTGGTTACGTCAAAAACGTTCGGATGGTTATGGTTATATTGCAAGTGGTGAGACTAGTAACGGAAAACGTGTTAGTAGTTGGGTTCATTTAAATAAAATAATAAGAGCCGTCCTGTTGGGCGGCTTTTTTATTTCTCCTATTCAAAAAATTATTTATTTATTTTGTTTAAAGCTTTATCCATTTGGCGCTCATTAGCTTGAGTAGCGCTACTTGTTGCGTTTTCTGCACCACGGAAATTATATTTAGAGTTTTGCCAGAAATCAAAAGCAAAAAATAATAAAAAGAGTACGTTAAGTACTCTTTAATTTTCTAATGTTATATTCCATCTTGAACAGATTTTTTTACGATTTCCCACGAGTCTTGTTTTTTGATTTTTAAAGCTACATTAGTTCCGGTAGACTCCTTATAAAAGATATATCCATCGTTTGAGTTTACATATGCCAATGGTTCACCTATGCAATCTCGTAAACAAGATGTATTGATAATCTCAATTAAAGATAGTTCGCTCGGATCGGTTTTACTTGCATCTATAATAGTATTAACATCTGTTTTACGGTAACCTTGTAAGTTTACATGGAAACTTTGTTCAATTTCACCTGTAATACTAGTATTCATTACTTCAACTGAATTTTTCTTTTCTTGAAGAAATCCGTTTTCATAAAGTAATTTTGTATATCCAAGCCATCCAATTAAAACTAGCATAATAAACATACTAAATATTTTAAGTGTTCGAAGCCGTTTGCTAACAATTGTTTCTGAGTATTTCATTCAGTTTAATCCTCCAATGTTTTTAATTTAAACTATGCCTAGATACATATTTTTAGAAGAGAGATAGAAGTTAACGAGTCCTTGAATCAAAAAAAGAAAGCATCCGAAGTTAGATGCTTTCTTTTTTGAGTATTTTTCGCTATCTGTTCGTTACTTGTTTCATAAGTGGCCTAATTTCTTTAACGGGTGGTTTTTTATCATAGGCATCAACGTAAGAGAAATAGTAATTTAAGTTTCTGAGAAGACCTTTTCCTATTTTAGCGCTCAAGAACGGAAATACTTGTCCAGTATAATCATCGAGAGATTTACAGTAATATTTTTCATCTAGATAAATACTGTATTTACATGTTAGTTCTACTAGTGAGTTCCCTTCATCATCAATTACTTCTTTAGAATCAATAATGTCTATTAATGCGAATTTTTCATTTAGATAAACTTTCTTCTTTTTCTCGTGTTTATTTGTGAGGATAAATACGAGACCAATGGCGTTAATCAAAAGATTTCCTCCTATAAAAAACGGATATTAATAAAATATATCGATATACGTTAAATGTAAAGAGGAGAGGTGAAATTTCATTGATAGAAAGTTTTATAAGCCGATTTGTTTTTTCAAATCGGCTTATTATTATTGAAACACTTGTGGGAATTGTTTTACGATTGCATTTGTTATCATATCAGCCATTTTTAATGCTTCTTTTTCAATTTTATCGTATAGTTTTACGCTTGCTTCAAAATCTTTATTTAGGAAGGCAAGCGCTTCTGCTTTCGTAAGTGCTAAATGTTCATAAAACATTTTTCTGAATCCTTCTTTTTCTATATATGGATTGATGCTAGTAAGAAACGCCACAATTTCATCACCATTAGCGTACCATTTTTTCTCTATAGCGGCAGCTGCATTTTGATCACCAGCTTTTGCGGCTTTAACTAGATCCGCTGCAATGACTAAGTGGTCTTTAATTAATGCACTATATTTTTTTACAGCATCTTCACCATAGAATGGTTCAAGTGACAATCCCATATGTGTTGCATTTTGAAGAAGCCGCCCAACTGTAACGTTTACGTCTGGTAAATTAAAGACAATGCTAATAATAGCTAATCTCGTCCAAGCGACATGTTGTTCCCATAAAGAACGCATATAACCTTTTAAAAAGTTCTCGTTTTTACTAATTCGGTAATTACGTACAGATGTATCAAAGTGTACATAAGGGTTATGATAGGGGGAGTAATACGATTGCCAATAAGAATACATAAACGGTAACACTCCTTTGAACATGTATAACTCAAAGTATGATGGGAATTTATTTTTAGTTACGTGTCCTAAATTAATTTCAGAAATTGATATGGAAAAAGATGAAGAATTTTATTGTGGTATATATAAATAAAATGAATATAAAAATAAACAAGGCTCTGCAAGGGAAGTTGCAGAGCCTCAAAAGGGTATTGCCGAGATGTCGGACTCGACTACGTAATATTATCATAAAATTCGCTTGAAAAAACCTGGTAAATGTGTCCAAATGGAAGTGGATCTTTAATAAAGTCAAAGGGATCAGCTTCCCGCAGCAGATCCCATTAACTAGATAATGTTGATGAGCAAAAACTCATCTGGAGTACTTTTATAGTAATAAGTGAAATTCGTTTTGTGTATTGAGAAAAAAAGAATTACTTCAATAAATGTTAAGAACTTATATTTTACATCTCGTTATTATCATCATTTGTTGTGAGTGGAGTATGGTTATAAAATAGAGAAAAGATTTACAAGTGTATCTAAAAGTGTACTGAAATATATAATAATCAAAAAAGACCTGCTTTTATAAGCAGGTCAACTAAAGGGGTTTATCCAACAGAATATTTCATATGATAACAGCTGTATTATAGTAAGTCTATAAGGTATATATTGAGAAAATTATTATGAATGATATATCCCACACTCATTAACGTTTAAAAAGTTGAGAAAGAAAATGAAAAAGTTTGCTATAAGAAAATAATGGCTGGTATTTATAATACGATTCATATATCCACGCATCATGATTCGAGAATTGGAGTTGGTTCGGTACTGTTTTCTGCTTGATGGAACTAATATTCTGCTGCTTCATATAGTAACCTCCTGAATTCATATGTATAAGATTAGTAGTATTCAAGGAAGAGTAATAAAATGTATATTTATTTTGTAATTCATTTTATATGTGCTTTATTTATGTTTTAAAATTTATAAACATAAATAGCCATTAAAACACCGTTGCTAAACAACCTTTAAAATGTAGAGAAGCATAAAAAATGAAAAAGCAAGCTGTTTGTCATGTATTCATCACTTTCATCACGCATAAGTGATGATATAATAGAAATAGATGAAAGATAAAGAAAAGCAGGTGACTCTTTTTTGTTTACAAAAGCACAAGAACTTTTAGCGTCTTATTTCGGTTATTCGTCATTCCGAAGAGGACAAGATGAAACAATTAAAAATGTATTAGATGGGAAAGATACGGTTTGTATTATGCCTACGGGTGGTGGTAAATCAATTTGTTATCAAATTCCCGCATTAGTATTTGAAGGTACGACATTAGTTATTTCACCTTTGATTTCACTTATGAAAGACCAAGTAGATACATTAATACAAAACGGTATTTCAGCTACTTATATTAATAGTTCTATTTCTATTACAGAAGCGAATCAACGAATTCAATTAGCGAAACAAGGACATTATAAGTTACTTTATGTGGCGCCGGAGCGACTTGATTCAATGGAGTTTGTTGATCAACTTATCGATATGAAAATCCCGATGATTGCAATTGATGAGGCACACTGTATTTCGCAGTGGGGACATGATTTCCGTCCAAGTTATTTACATATACATCGCATATTAGATTATCTTCCAGAAAAGCCGCTCGTATTAGCATTAACTGCTACGGCTACACCACAAGTTCGTGAAGATATTTGTAACACGCTTGGAATTAATCAAGAAAACACGATTATGACAACGTTTGAACGCGAGAACTTATCATTTACTGTTATTAAAGGACAAGATCGTAATGCATATTTAGCGGATTATATTCGTCAAAATCAAAAAGAATCTGGGATTATATATGCTGCTACTAGAAAAGTAGTTGATCAATTGTATGAGGATTTAATGAAAGCGGGAGTTTCGGTATCAAAATACCATGCTGGTATGAGTGATACCGATCGAAATGAGCAGCAAGAACTCTTTTTACGTGATGAAGTAAGTGTAATGGTGGCAACATCTGCATTCGGGATGGGGATTGATAAATCGAATATTCGTTACGTTATCCATTATCAACTGCCAAAAAATATGGAAAGTTATTACCAAGAGGCAGGACGTGCAGGGCGTGACGGTTTAGATAGTGCATGTATATTGCTATATTCTTCTCAGGATGTGCAAGTACAGCGCTTTTTAATTGATCAATCGACAGGTGAATCTCGATTTTCAAATGAACTTGAAAAACTGCAAAATATGACTGATTATTGTCATACAGAACAATGTTTACAATCATTTATTTTGCAATACTTTGGAGAAGAACCGAAAGAAGATTGTGGCCGCTGCGGAAATTGTACGGACGACCGGGAAAGTATCGATGTGACGAGAGAATCACAAATGGTTCTATCTTGTATGATTAGAACGAACCAACGATTTGGAAAACAAATGATTGCACAAGTTTTAACTGGTTCGAAAAATAAGAAAGTTATTGAATTCAATTTTCATACTTTACCAACATACGGGTTACTATCAAATCGTAGTGTAAAAGAAGTAAGTGAATTTATTGAGTTTCTAATTTCAGATGAGTTAATTGCAGTAGAACATGGTACGTATCCAACATTAAAAGTTACGGAAAAAGGGAAAGAAGTATTATTAGGTAAAGAGAATGTTTTACGTAAAGAACGAGTAGAGACAAGACAAATTGTTCAAGATCATCCTTTATTTGAAGTACTTCGCGAAGTACGTAAAGAAATTGCGCAAGGAGAAGGTGTACCTCCATTCGTTATTTTCTCTGATCAAACGTTGAAAGATATGTGTGCAAAAATGCCACAAAGTGACTCTGAACTTTTAACTGTGAAAGGGATCGGCGAACATAAACTTGTGAAGTATGGTTCTCACTTCTTACAAGCAGTTCAGCACTTTATTAAGGACAATCCAAACTATGCTGAAACAGTTAAAACAGAAGTGGTGACAGAGCGGAAAAAGTCAGGGAAAGCTTCAGCAAATTCTCATTTAGAAACGTATGAAATGTATAAACAAGGCATTGATCTAGATGGAATTGCGAAAGAACGTGGCTTATCAAGACAAACAATTGAAAATCATTTAATTCGCTCTTTTGAAGATGGAATGGAAATAGACTGGAACAGTTTTGTTCCCGCAGAATATGAATCACTGATTGAAACTGCCGTGCAAAATGCAGAAGGTGGTCTGAAATCAATTAAGGAACAACTTCCAAATGAAGTGAGTTACTTTATGATTCGTGCATATTTACAATTTAGAAAGTAGAGATATATAAAGGGGATAGGGGATATATGCATCACGTTTTCGTGTATGGCACATTAAGAAAAGAGCAAACGAATGCTCATTTTATACAAGGTGGAAAATGCATCGCAGACGGAGCATGGACGTATGGTAAATTATTTGATACAAACGAGGGGTATCCGGCAATGATTTGTTCAAATGGGGACAAAGTATATGGAGAAGTTTATGAAGTAAATGAGGTTGTTCTGCAAAAATTAGATGAACTTGAAGAATATACAGGTAATGCAGAAAGTGATTTATATGACCGAATCACCGAAACGATTTATTTAGGCGATAGAGAAATACGTGCATTTGTGTATGTCGCTCAAGATAAAGAGATGCTAAAGAAAGTTATCATTTCTGGTGATTGGGTAGAGTATCAACAAGAAAAATAATAGCAGTCATAGAGCAGATAGTGGTAGCATCCATTATCTGCTTTTTATATTGGTACTTTAAAATTTCTTATTATTTTGATAAATTTTAAATATAGGGAATAATAATGATTTTTTCATGGGTGTCAGAAATTTAGTTTTTCACCTGTAGAAGAAAAATCTATTGCAGGAGGAGAATAATAATGAACGAATTAGATGTGAGAGAATTTTACGAAAAACAATTCGAACTATCCAATTACAATATCAATACAGAAAGCTGGTTAGAGCAAGTTGCTAAAGAAGTTAAAGAGCAAATTGGACATCCATTTCAGTCGATGTTAGAACTAGGTGCAGGAAATGGCGGATTTGCAAGGGCGATGTCTAAGTTACATGTAAAGATGACTACGGTTGAGCTTGTACCAGAGTTAGTTATGTTTGCAAAAGAGCATTCTACTAATGATATTGCTATTCATTGCGCTGATTTTTATAAAATTAATTTTGAAGAAAAGTTTGATGTTGTTAGTTATTTAGATGGATTTGGTGTAGGAACAGATGATGAACAATTAATTCTATTAAAACGGATTAAAAATTGGATGAGGGATGATGGATGTGCACTTATTGATATTTATCAACCATTGTATTGGAAAAAGGTAAGTGGACAAGAAATGGCCTTAAGTTCAGCTATGCGAAAATATGAATATGATAGTATAAATGAAAGAATGTTAGATCATTGGTGGCATCCTAATAATTCAAATGATATAGTTACACAGTCTTTACGTTGTTATACGGTAGATGAGATTAGCAATCTATGTGCTGAAGCTGGTTTAAGTATTGTAGGATTCTTCCCAGGAGGAGCATATGATTTTGAAAAACGAAAATATAAAGAATTAGCAACTTTAAATGAATGTTTGGCGTATCGAATTAAAATAAAGAAGAGTAGAGATTAATCTCTACTCTTCTTTATTTTAGAAAATTCTTACTAAAACTATTGACTTTATAAATGGATTTTTAATACAATTGTATTTCGACTGAAAAATTAGAACGGACAGGAGGGAATCATCAAATGAATAACATTTTTGAAGAAGAGTTACAAAGGATGAAAGATACATTACGTACGATGGATGATCAATTAGAACAGCTCGAAAACATTCCGGTTTATTATGGCGATGATTTTAAAGAACAAATTCTAGAAAGTATGAGGGAGTCTAATAGACAAAACTTACGTATTGGTGTGCATGAGCCATACTTTGGGAGACTAGACTTTCAAGAGGATGGCAAGGAAGAAGTTATGCCGATCTACATCGGTAAAGTAGGTGTTTCACATAAAGACACAATGAAACCAATTGTAATTGATTGGCGGGCACCTGTCGCAAGTATGTTTTATTCATTTACCGGCGGAGATGAATTAGCGTTTTATCAATCACCAGACGGATTAGTTGAAGGTGATGTGTATTTAAAGCGAAACATCTCGATCCGAAAAAGAGAACTAGAACGTGTTGTTGATACATATGTAAAAGGAAATGAAGATGTCTCACATGCCGATGATTTTCTTCTATATCGATTAGGTGAGAATAAAGATAATAAACTAAAGGATATTGTTTCGACAATACAATCGGAGCAAAACGATATTATTCGTGCGGAAAGAAACTTACCATTATTAATTCAAGGGGTTGCGGGAAGCGGAAAAACAACGATCGCTTTACATCGCCTTGCTTTTTTAATTTATGAATATCGTGAACAATTAGAAGCTGAGAGAATGATTGTATTCGCTCCGAATAGTCTTTTTTTAGACTATATTTCGAGTGTGCTTCCTGAATTAGGTGTAGGGAATATTAGTCAAACAACATTTCCGGATTGGGCATTACGTACGTTAGATGATTCTGTGAAACTAAAGCAGACAGAAGAAAAGTTGAAAGAAGCCTTTTCAATTAATCGTGATGAAGAAAAGGTTATGCTCGGTAAATTGAAAGGAACACTGGAATTTAAGTCGTTTATTGAAGAGAGAATGATTCAATTTGAAAATGAATTAGTACCAACAAGTGATTTTGAGGCATGGGACAAAGCAATTATTCCAGTAGAAGACATAAAAAAATGGATGCAAGTGGAATATAAAAATTATCCATTAAAGAAAAGAAGAGAAAGATTAGTCGGCCGAATGAAGCGCTGGATTGAAATTGAACTGAAAAAGTATGGAGAAACAAACGAGAAGAAATTATTAAAAAAAGAAGCGACAAAGAGATTGAACACTTATATGAAGTTTTGGCCGAAAATGAGCCCACTTTCACTCTATAGTTCAATATTGAAAAGTAAAGAAATACTCGAAGTATTGCCTGAAGAACTTGTGAAAGAAACTGAAAAGAGTTGTCGTAAAAAAGAAGTGTATGTAGAAGATTTACCAGCTTTAATTTACATACATCACCGCATAACAGGTATTGAAATCGGACAGAAATTCCATCACGTCGTTATTGATGAAGCGCAAGATTTCTCACCATTCCAAGTGTATGTATTAAAAGAAATTACACTAGGTAATTCTTTCACTATATTAGGTGATTTATCTCAAGCAATTTATGATTACCAAGGGATTGAAGATTGGGGTGCTTTTAAGGAAGTATTCCAAGAAACAGGTTATTATGAACTGACGAGAAGTTATCGTTCTACAAAAGAAATTATAGAATTTGCGAACGAAATAATTAAAAATGCAGAGATTCCAGTTGGGCTCGCAACACCAGTTTTTCGCAGTGGTGAAGATGTTAAGGTAATCCATGCAGAAGATCAATTTAATGAGATTATGAAGGCGTTAAAACATCTACAAAACGAAGATGTGAAAACCATTGCGGTAATAGGAAGAACAGACGATGAATGCCGCGATATATATGAGAAATTAACAAAAGCAGGATTGGCCGTAAACGTCATTGAAGCAGATCAAAGTAAATATGAAGGTGGTATTTCAGTAGTACCTGTATACTTGGCAAAAGGGCTAGAATTTGATGCTGTTCTATTAATCGATGTTGATGAAGAACATTATAAAAATACGAAACATGATGCGAAGTTACTATATGTCGGATGTACAAGGTCACTTCATGATTTATGGATTTTCCATAGTGGAGAAGTATCGCCTTTAATTAATGGATTAAAATAAATATTACATACAAGAGGATTTTCTAGTAACAAAAAGAAGAACCTCTTGTTTTTCTATATAAAGACATGGAGAGAGGATAACTATGATAACAAAAGTAATAACAAAAAGAAATTGGGAGATCGCAAAGGTAGATGGAGAAGTTAATGAAGCTTCACTTAAAGAAGAGGGATTTATTCATTGTTCATTTTTACAGCAAGCTTTAAAAGTTGCTGAAAAATATTTTAATCATGAAGAAGATGTTTTATTACTGACAATCGATCCATCCTTAATAAAAGCAGAAATAAAATACGAACTTGCTTCTAACGGTCAAGAATATCCGCATGTATATGGAGTAATTCATATTGAGGCAATTGTAGGTGTTACCCCATTTACTAAAGAAAAAGAAGAGTTTATATTACAAGAGGTACAAAATTAAGGTTGTAATAGCCGTTTAAATTAACAAGAAAAGCACAAATTATATAGTTTGTGCTTATTTATTATCTATTTTTTGTAAATACGCATTGTTTTTATCACATTAATACTGTACGATACATAGTATAAAACATATACTGTATGACATATAGTAATGGAAATGAGGTGAGTGAATGGATGCTTTATTAAATTCGTTAATTACTGAACTAAGAAGAGGTACATTAACATTAGCGGTTTTAAGCCAGTTAAGAACACCGCAGTATGGGTATTCACTTGTCCAATTATTGGAACAATCAGGGATCACAATCGATCAAAGTACTTTATATCCACTACTTCGCCGATTAGAAAAGCAAGAGCTAGTGACGAGTAGTTGGGATAAAACGGAGAGTAGACCTCGTAAGTATTACGTTTTAAGTGAATACGGATTAGAGATATTTTTGCAGTTAAAAAAGGAATGGATAAAGGATTCGAAAGAACTTTATAACCTATTAAAGGAGGAGGACAAAAATGAACTTGATTGATATTTACGTCGAGGAAGTAGCGAAGAGATTACCTGAAAAAAATCGTGAAGATATTATTCTTGAACTACGGTCAACTATCGAGGATATGTTACCTGATGAGTATAATGAGGAAGATGTAAAGAGTGTCCTTGAAAAATTGGGAAGCCCAGTTTCATTGGCTAATGGGTATCTGGATAGACCGATGCATTTAATTGGACCACGTTATTTTGATGTATATACGACGTTATTAAAAATGATTATACCAATTGCAGCTGTAATCGCACTCATTGCAATGGTTGCAGAAAATTTTGTAGGATATGATGGTGAGCAAGCGGTATTAAATGTTATTTTAAATCTGATAGGTAAAGGAATTGGGGAAATTATCGAAGTAGGCCTCCATGTATTTTTCTGGTTGACACTTGTATTTGCTGTTATAGAAAGAACGGATAAAGAAAAGGACCCACAACCATTAACAACAAGTTTAAAAAAATGGACGCCAGATGATTTGAAAAATATTTCGTATATCCCGAAGAAAAAGGCGATCTCAAAGTTTGAAGTGTTTGGAGGTTTGATGTGGACTGCAATATGGGCCACACTTTACTTTTATGCGTACCATCTTGTAGGTGTATATCATGGTACAGAAAGCGGATTGAAGTTTGTCGCGGCAACTTTTAATCAAGATGTGTTACTTCAGTATTGGCCAATCGTTGTAATTGTGATTGTGTTTGAAATAGGTATATCTCTTTATAAGTTAGTACAAGGACAATGGACGAAAAAGCTGGCACTTGGGAATGCTATTCTTCAAATAGTTGGAACAATAGTATTCATTGTAATTGTAGTAAATCCGCATTTATTTAATGAAGGATTTATTACGTATGTAGCAAATGTGTTTACTACTTCTCCAGAGGAATTTAAAACGTGGTTAATTGGTGGAGGTATTATCATTTACATTTTATCCGCTGCATTAAATATATTTGATGGTTTCCGAAAAGCTCGTATTCGTATGTAGGAGTGAAATGAAAGAAGATATACTTTATGAAAGGAAGAACGCGATGATAAGGGAAGCAAGGAAACAAGATGTAACATACATGTTAGATATTTATAATGATGCTATATTGAATACAACAGCCATCTATACGTATAAACCGGTAACCCTTGAAAATAGAATAGATTGGTATGAACAAAAAAAGCTAACGGCTATCCGATTTTAGTATGTGAATTAGATAATAAAATAGTAGGATTTGCGACATTTGGCCCGTTTAGAGCTTGGCCTGCCTATAAATATTCAATTGAGCATTCTGTGTATGTTCATAAGGAATATAGAAAAAATGGGATAGGAACTTCTTTAATGAAAGCATTGATCACAGTTGCAAAAGAAAGGGAATATATGACCTTAATTGCTGGAATTGATGCAGAAAATGAGAAAAGCATTGCCTTACATGAAAACTATGGATTTGTTCATGCGGGGACAATTAAGAAGGCTGGCTATAAGTTTAATAGGTGGTTAGATTTAGCTTTTTATCAATTGGAGCTTAATGGTCCTAAAATGCCTACGGAAGAATAGATATTTGCGTTTTGCTTAGTATTTATTTTAGAAAGGTAGCATGGAGAAATTACATGCTATCTTTTTTATTGTATGCATACATATCAAGTAACAAAAAAGGTTTTATACATTCTATATCGAAATTTAAGAATGTAATAAAACAATATAAAAAGAGGTGCGAATATGCAAACTGTTATTGAAAGAATGAAAGAAATACAATCTGGTCAAGTTGGAGTGATTGTGTCTTCTACAAAATCTGAAGATATAATTGCCTCCTATAATAATGAACTATATGTTCCTTTAGCATCAGCAGCAAAAGTGGCAATTGGATTTGCAGTAGCAAACATGGTAAAAAACAAACAAATTAGTTGGAATGATATGCTTCACCAAATTAAATTTAATCCAAAAGAAGATAGTGCACAATTATATCCACATTTGCAAGGAAGAGATACAATATCACTCAGTAAAGCTGTTGAAGTGATGATAGCGTGTCATGACAGTTATATTGCAAAGGCGATTGTATTGCACTGCGGAGGATGGGATACTGTTAGAAAGTATGTTTCAACGTACTTCCCTAACATACACGTTAAAGAAAACCCTAGAGATGAACAAAATGTAGGAGAGTTAAATGAAATACATTCACTTTTAGTGCAAATTTTTCGAGGGTATAAAACTGAGCCGGAATTATGGGAACCAATAATAAATGGAATGGTAAGGCAGCAAGGAGAATATGAGGGGATACCGCATAATCATTTAGCACATATGACAGGTGGATTGCCAAAAGCTATAATAAATATTGGTATACTAGGAGTGTTTAATGAATTTCCACTTCTTTATGTTATTGGAGGAAAAGATTTGCCTAATCGATTTGAAAATAAAGAAGCCGATGAAACTATTGCATCAGCTTTGAAGTACATATACGACATATATAGTGAAAGCATTCTAGGGGGCAAGTAATTGAAAAGAAACTTAAAAACTTCAACAATCATCATATTAATTTTAACGATTATCGCTATGGAAGTTGGAATCGCGATTTACGATCATAATCTGTCATTAGATACGATTTACTTTGCAGCAATCCTCATTTGTATTGTATTGCTTTTTGGCACACGTGCTTCTGAAGAGAAAGCAAGTACATCGAAACAGAGACGAAGAAAAACAGCACTTATATTTTGGCCATCTATTTTATTGTCTATCGTTAGTTTTGCTGTTATAAGTTATATAAGAATAGGCTATGTCTCTGTACCAGGGATAATTGGCTTTTCATGCTTTGTTACTTATGGTGGATTCGTGTTTATTACTATTTTAAAGAGAAAAAGTAAAAATTAAAGATAGCTTACTAAGTTGAAAGGAAGAAATATATGAAACACATAGAGAATGGTACTCGCACTGAAGGAGAATACATAAAAAATAAAGTAATTCAATATAACATGTCGATTTTAAGAGATGAAGCAAAACAGCCGATGGAGCAAGTAAGTTTCGTAGTAAAAGATGAGGATGGAAAAATCTTTGGTGGGGTAACAGGTACGATGTATTTTTATCATCTTCATATAGATTTTTTATGGGTTGATGAAACAGTTCGTCATGATGGTTATGGCAGTCAACTGTTACATAAAATCGAAGACATCGCGAAGGAAAAAGGGTGTAGATTAATATTATTAGATTCATTTAGTTTTCAAGCACCAGATTTTTATAAAAAGTACGGCTACCGAGAATATGGTGTTGTTGAAGATCATCCTAAAGGACATAGTCAACACTTTTTAGAGAAGCGGTTATAGTAATAGTATTCGTGCTCTAGAAGAAAAATTGATTTTAAAAGCAACTACTCAAGCTGATGTAATTATGGGGACAAATAGTACGATTCGTATAGCTATGATTTTCTTTTTTAATGGAAATGAGTTACTGTCTTTGTAGAATACACTTGTCGTATTTACTATATGTACTAGCAAATACTATTGAATTTTTAGGAGAGGCAGAGCAATAAGATGAGCTCTGAATATAATACTAATAAAGGAGGTGTTAAGCAATGGGTTACATTGTAGATATTTCAAAATGGAACGGTAACATTAACTGGGATGTAGCCGCTCCACAACTAGATTTCGTAATTGCTAGGGTACAAGATGGATCAAATTATGTAGATCCTTTATATAAAAATTATGTCCAAGCAATGAGAACTAGAAATATTCCATTTAGTAACTATGGATTCTGTCGCTTTATTTCAATTGCTGATGCGAAGAAGGAAGCGCAAGATTTTTGGAATCGCGGTGATAAGAGTGCTACAGTTTGGGCTGCTGACGTAGAAGTGAAAACAATGGATGATATGAGAGCTGGTACACAAGCTTTTATCGACGAGTTACGCCGATTAGGTGCTAAGAAAGTTGGCTTATATGTTGGGCATCATGTATATGAGCCTTTCGGTATGGCGAACGTAAAAAGTGATTTTTTATGGATTCCTAGGTATGGCGGTAATAAACCAGCATATCCTTGTGATATTTGGCAATACACCGAGACAGGTAATGTACCAGGTATCGGCAAATGTGATTTAAATCAATTAATAGGAAATAAACCACTTTCCTGGTTTACTGAATCAGTACCAAAATAAGAGAATGTACAAGCACAAGTTTCTAAACAAAACATCATTCAATCAGGTGCTTTCTCACCATATGAGGCTCCTGAAGCTATGAAAGCTTTAACATCAGTTAAAATGACTGCTACCTTCATTTTACAATCGGATGGCTTAACGTATTTTATTTCGGATCCAACTAGTGATGCGCAATTAAACGGTATGAAAGGCTGGCTTGGTCGAAAAGGTTGGTGGTATGAAATTAAATAAAGATAAAAGCCGTCCTATTGGGCGGTTTTTATCTTTAGCCAACTTAATATATTATGTGCTATTTTTAATATAGAAGAAATAGGAAAGGATGAGAGAGAGACTGTTTATATTGCAATTGTAATATCTATATTATAAATTAATTTTACAATGGGTTTAATAACCGGCTGGATTCAATAGCTTATATTGAAGGGAGTAAAGTAAGACAAAACAAATATAATGAGTAATTTGATGGGAGAAAGAAAATGTACACGTATAAATTGCAACATGAACAACCAATCTGCGTAGGCAAAATAAAAAAACTTTATGACTCTGTCGGTTGGTGGCCAGAAAGAAAAGAAATCGATATTCAAAAAATGTTAAAGCATAGTATAGCAATTGGGGTATGGGAAGAAAATGAATTAATCGGATTTGCTAGAGTTGTTTCTGATGGTGTTTTTCGAGCGTACATAGAAGATGTTGTTGTGCATGAGATTGTAAGAAATAAAGGGATTGGAGAGAAGATGCTTACAATGTTACTTCAAGAGATTTCTCATGTTCATATTGTTAGTCTATTTTGTGGAGAGAAATTATTAAAGTTTTATGGTGAACACCAATTTCAAGCGACGAAACAAATTGTAATGCATCGTAATCAAATAGTGAAAGAATAAGAGGTGCCAATGAAAATGAATGCAACAAGAACATATTGTTTATCAAAAAGAAAAGCGACTGAAGATTCTCCTGATGGTTGGAATGCAACATGTATGAGGCTTAATAATAAAATATTTGCGATAATAAACCACGAAGAAGGAGAAAAAGCTGCGATTACTTTAAAATGTGATCCAGAACTTGCATTAAGATTAAGAGAAGAGTATCCAGAAGCAATCATTCCGGGGTATCATATGAATAAAAAGCATTGGAATACAGTGTATATACATAAAGATGTAGAGCAAGAGCAAACTAATAAGATGATTGATTGGTCATATGATTTAGTTCTACAATCATTTTCAAAGAAAAAGCAGCAAGAGTTATTAGATTAATATGTATAAGGGGTGGAAGTAATGAAAGACACGATCAAAGATACATATGATAAATTAGCGAGTACATATAAAGAAAATCTAGACTTGGCAAATCCATATAACAGTTATTATGAAAGACCAGCGATGATGGAGATGATTCCAAAGAATTTAGAAGGGAAGAGTATATTAGATGCTGGATGTGCAGCTGGGTGGTATACTACTCAATTTGTAGAAAGAGGAGCAAACGTTACTGCAATTGACGTAAGTTCTGAAATGGTAAAAGCTGCAAAGGAAAGTACGGGCAATAAAGCAACATTTCTTTGTCATGACTTGCAAGAAGTATTACCATTTGAAGATAATACTTTTGATGTTATTGTAAGTTCGTTAACGCTTCATTACTTAGAAAATTGGAATAAAGTATTTCAGGAGTTTCATCGAGTATTGAAGCCAGGTGGCGAATTTATATACTCCATTCATCATCCTTTTATGGATTTTACAAAGTTTACTAGTGAAAATTATTTCGAAAAACAATTATTAGTAGATACTTGGGTTAAACCAAATATTACAATAGAAGTTAGCTTTTTTAGAAGATCACTCCAAGACATAATTAATGAAACAACAAATTATTTTGTGTTAGATAAAATGGTGGAACCGAGGCCGGTTGAAAAAATGAGAGAAGTAAATGAAACATCATATCATTATCTAAATACAAATCCACATTTTCTTATTATGAAAGCCATTAAAAAATAGGTAGTAAAATAATTATATTTTACTACCTATTTACAGTTTTTAATTACATATTAGGAGATTTTGAGATGAATAAGAAACGAAATAGATTATTATATGCGCTATTTACTATAGTTATAATTATTTTAGGTCTTAGCTCAAGAAAGTTAGCTTTTGCGTTACCTCATCTATTAAACGCGTACTTAGGTGATGCTTTATGGGCATTGATGATTTTTACTGGATTCGGATTTTTATTTCCTAAAATAGACACGAAGAAAGTGGCTTTTATTAGTTTGTTATTTTGCTACGGGATTGAATTGAGCCAATTGTACCATGCCGAATGGATAGATAGCATTCGTGCAACAACCTTAGGAGGACTCGTATTAGGTTACGGATTTTTGTGGAGTGATTTAGCTGCTTATACAATTGGTGTTGGGATTGGAATGTTTTGTGAGTTTATGTTAAGGAAGAAATAAAAGATGTAAAAAGGGGTATGTATGAAAAAAATAATATTAATAGGTTCTGGTGGTTCAGGAAAATCTACATTAGCAAGGCAGTTAGGGAATAAATTAAATATTAAAGTACATCATCTTGATGCGTTATTTTGGAAACCGAATTGGAAAGGTGTACCGAAAGAGGAGCAAAGAAAGGTTCAAAATGAATTAGTTAAAGAAGATGAGTGGATTATTGATGGGAATTATGGCGGGACAATGGACATAAGAATTAACGCTGCTGATACAATTATCTTTCTTGATATTCATAGAACAATATGTGTTTATCGTGCTTTTAAAAGGGTTGTACAATATCGGAATAAAACAAGACCGGATATGGGTGCTGGATGTGAAGAAAGGTTTGATTTGCAATTTTTTAAATGGATATGGCAATATCCTAAAACAAAACGACCTTCAATTTTAAAGAGGCTAAATCAATTGAGTAAAGATAAAGATGTTATTATTTTAAAGTCTTCAAATGAAGTAAGACTATTTTTAGAGAAGTACGATACTATAAATAGTTAGATTATAAAAAGAAATAACATGGGGGGATAGAATTGAATAGATTCATTGGCCCGGTTGATTCTAATATGGTGAAAATTCCAGCAGGAAAAGTAGAATTAAGAGATGATCGAATAAAAAAACAATGGCAAGTTCAAGTTAAACCGTTTCTTCTTGCAAAGTATGTTGTAACAGCGGAATTATATTATGCTATTATGAATCTTGCACTAAATGGTAATGAAAATAGTAATAAACCAGTTGTAAATATTTCATGGAATGATGCTACTATATTTTGTAATTTACTTTCCAAAAAAGCGGGATTAAAAGAATATTATTCTATTAGTGAAGATGGTCTAAATGTTAGTTGTAATTTAGATTCAAATGGCTACCGATTACCTTTTGAAGCAGAGTGGCAATATGCGTGTAAGGCAGGAACTACGGGATACATATATGGAGAACTGAAAGAGATTGCTTGGTACAATGAAAATTCAAGTGGACATATTCATGAGGTCGGAAAAAAAGAACCGAATGCATGGGGACTTTACGATATGTTAGGAAACGTTTGGGAATGGTGCTATGATTTATATGATGAACAAGTGTACGGATCATACCGAATTTTCCGCGGCGGTAGCTGGGCTGAAGCAGCTAGAGGTTGCGGTGCGACTTGTCGTCGCCGTAGTCATCCTACATTTCATATAGATGACCTTGGGTTTAGGCTTGCTAGGTCCATTTAGAAGAATAAGACAAAATACCTATAATACTAATGGCAACATAGACAAGATTTAAATTAAGGAGTGTTTAAAGTGGCACGTGTTTTATTCATTAATACTGGATCAGAAGGACATATAAATCCAACATTGCAAGTTGTAGAAGAATTAGTTTCACGTGGGGAAGAGGTAGTTTATTTTTCAATTGAATCTTTTAGAGATCGTATTGAGAGAACGGGTGCTACTGTACGAACAATTGACGAGCAAAAGTTTTTAAAAGCTTTTCTTTCTGGTGGTCGAAATTATTTATCAGAGAGAATAAATGGTCTTTTACATACGGCAGATGTTATTATACCAAATGTTCTTGAACAAATTGAAGGGGAACATTTTGATTACATCATTCATGATTCAATGTTTGGTTGTGGACATATAATTGCTCAAATTCTAAAGCTTCCAGCAATAAATTCTTGTACATCGTTTGCACAGGATGAAAAATCATTTGAAAAAATGTTAGACCACTTGTCTAAAAATATCCCCGTGGAAGTTCAGGATAAGATACATAATGATTTTGAAAGCTTAACGAAGGGAATTGCAGAAAAATATAGTGTTGAAATAAACTCACAGTATGAAGTTTTCTGTAATCCAGCGCCACTTACTATTGTGTATACAATAAAGGAATTCCAACCTTTTGGAGATATGTTTGATG
Organism: Bacillus sp. AY3-1; assembly: GCF_008368785.1. Lineage (NCBI taxonomy): Bacteria > Bacillati > Bacillota > Bacilli > Caryophanales > Bacillaceae > Bacillus > Bacillus sp. AY3-1. The sequence continues at coordinate 640,951 of NZ_QORZ01000016.1, forward strand.
AAACATTTAAATTTGTAGGTCCATCCATCTCTACACAAGTAAAAAATAAAGAGTTTGATATTACTACACTTGAAGAAAAAAGCCCAATTTACATTTCATTAGGTACTGTTTTCAATGAAGCGCTTGATTTTTATAAACTTTGTATGGAAGCGTTCGAGAATAGTGATTATACTATTGTTATGTCTATCGGTAATAAAACAAAAATAAGTGATTTAGGTAATATTCCTAAAAACTTCATTGTGAAAAACTATGTACCACAAACGAAACTACTCGCATATGCAAAGCTATTTATTACACATGGCGGAATGAACAGTACACATGAAGGATTAAATAACGGGATTCCACTCATTGTAATTCCGCAAAGTGCAGATCAACCAGTAATCGCAAAGCAAGTAGAGAATCTAGGAGCTGGGATTAAGTTATCTATAAATGAATTAACTGTGGAACAACTACGTGAAAGTGTAGAATTTGTATTAAATAATCCATCATATAAAGAAGCTGCATTTGAATTTTAAGGAATCTTTCCGAAAATCTGGTGGCTATAAGGAAGCTGCTGATGAGATTTTTACATTTATAGATCAGTAATAAATGGAAGATTATACATGAGAAAAGTGTCTATATGAAATGGTATAGACACTCTTCTTTTATATGAAGCGGAGAATTCGTTGTTTTGAAAGGTTAAATATTCTGTTTTATAAATTCGGACCATAGTTTTACGTGTTACTAATGCTTTCATCATTTCTGCACAACTTCTGCACATACTTTGATGATTTCTATGTCATGATATATTCATCAAGTGAAATATTTCACAAGAAATGAAATATATTTTCACTGCGGTGTATGCATAATTAACACATACATCGATACAAAATTGTCTCTTGTTATTCTTTTACATCGAAGCCCACATTACACTACAAAGTATAACAAGAAGGGGACAGGAACATGAATAATCGATTATTAAAACAACTACAAAACATGAAAATGAACAAAAAAAGTCTAGGAGCTGTTGCATTAACAGCTGGAATTATTGGCACGACACTTATTCCTCAAAACGCATATGCGCACGGTTTTGTTGAAAAGCCTAGCAGCCGATCTGCTTTATGTAGTCCAACCTATGGTGCACTAAATGCAAACTGTGGAAGTGTTATGTATGAACCACAAAGTTTGGAAGCTCCAAAAGGGTTCCCGCAAGCTGGCCCAGTTGATGGCCAAATCGCTTCTGCAGGTGGTAAATTTGGTGGTGTTTTAGATCAACAAACAGCTGATCGTTGGTTTAAAAATATAATCACAGGCGGGGAAAATACTTTTACTTGGAAATATACAGCGCCGCACTTAACGAGCAAATGGCATTACTATATTACAAAAAAAGGATGGAATCCAAATAAAGCGCTCACAAGAGCAGATTTTGAAACAATTGGAACTGTACTACATGATGGTTCTGCAGCCTCAAATCATTTAACTCACAAAATCAATGTACCTACTGATCGAAGTGGATATCATGTGATTTTAGCAGTATGGGATGTAGCTGATACAGCAAATGCATTCTATAATGTAATTGATGTTAATCTTATCAATGATGTGAAACCAGATATAGAAGCTCCAAGTACTCCAAATGGAATTCAGACACAAAAAGTAACAGCGAATAGTATAGAACTAAGGTGGAACGCTTCTACGGATAATGTAGGGGTAAAAGGGTATCAAATCTTCCGTAACGGAGAGATGATTGATACAGTACCAGGAACTCATTTTATTGATAAAAAATTACAACCAAGTACAAAATACTCTTATACTGTAAAAGCTATTGACGCAGCTGGAAATGTCTCGAAAGAAAGTGCAGCGCTTACAGTAAAAACAACAGTTGAGGCGCCTGATACAGAAGTACCAACACAACCAAAAGGATTACATAGTATGGGAACGACAGCGTCAAGTGTAGATCTAATGTGGAGTCCCTCTGACGATAATATTGGTGTAGACCATTACGATATTTATAGAGAAACAGAAGGATCATTGAAAAAAATTGCAACATCCAATACGACTTCTTATATGGATAAAAATTTACTTCCTAATACTACTTATAAATATGTAGTGAAAGCTGTTGATGTAGCTGGAAATGAATCTGTACAGAGTGATATATTCACAATTACTACAAAAACTGAAAGCGCTTCATATAAAGAGTGGAATGCAAAGAAAGCATATGAAAAGGGAGATAGAGTTCTACACGAGGGAAAAGTATATGAAGCTGTCCAGAGTTATCAAGGAAATGGGGATCCAAACTGGATTTATGCCTTATCATTATGGAAAACAGTGTAAGCTTTACCTAGATATGAACTAAGAGATGATGGGCTTTGATGCAAAAGAAAATCTTGAGAATTCACTTTTCTATTTATAAAAAAGGGTAGTATATAAATTCATATACTACCCTTTTTATTATGATAGTACTTTCGTCATAATAACGTGCGGAATACCATCTTCAATAAATACATCAGAAGAAGTTTGATAATCTAATTTTTTATAAAATCCTTCAGCTTGTGTTTGACCGTGTAGTTTTACTTTTGTAGCTTCTTTGTCACGAGCAATTTCTTCTAGCGCTTTGATTATTACTTTTCCTAATCCGTATTTACGATAGTCTTTTAAAATACAGATGCGTTCTAATTTTCCTGCACCGTCAACAAATCGTATACGACCTGTACCTACAGGAAGATCGTTATAATAAACTAAAATATGTTTGCATTTCTCACCAATTTTATCGAATGTATCGAATTCATCTTCAAGAGGGACATTTTGTTCTTTTACAAATACTTCTTTTCGAATATGAAAGGCAGTTTCTAAATCTGTAAGTTCTGTTATGATTTTGGAGTGCAAATTGTTCAGCCCTTTCTAGTGTGATGTGCTTTTGTTTTCATAGTATATCATAATGATACACAATACAGAGAAAATATAAAAAGCTGACTGTAAGAGTCAGCTTTCATTATAGTTCCTTTATCCCGTTTTTTGTTCCAATAATTGCCTTACTAGTCATATTAACAAACAACCCTGTTTCAACTACACCTGTAATCATTTTTAATTGAGTGTGTAAATTGGTAGGATTAGTTATGTTATGAGGGAATATACAATCAATAATCATGTTATTGTTATCGGTAATAAATGTTTCATTATTTTTTAAACGTAACGTTGTTTGACAACCTAAAGATTGAATTTTCCTTTCGGTTTGTTTCCATGAAAAAGGTATAATTTCAACAGGTAATGGGAAAGTACCTAAATGTGTTACAAGTTTCGATTCATCAGCAATAATAATTAGTTCTTTGGAGGAAGTGGCAACAATTTTCTCGCGAAGTAATGCGCCACCACCACCTTTTATAAGCTGTAAATTAGCATCAATTTCATCCGCTCCATCAATTGTAAGATCAAGACTTTGTATGTCGTTTAACGAAATTAGAGAGATATTTAGTTGTTTAGCTAATACTTCCGTTTCTTTTGACGTTGGTACAGCTTGAAATGATAAGCCTTCTTTTACACGCTCACCTAATTTTTGTATCGTCCAATATACAGTAGAACCTGTACCAAGTCCAACTTTCATCCCATCTTTTACAAGGTTAGCAGCATATTCACCAGCGAGCTGTTTTAAATTCAGCATATTATTCTGCTGGACGTGGGCCTGCATCTAGACCTGAATTTTCCACTGTAAGTATAGGACGAACGACTATATCTTTATGTACGTGCATTTGGCATGATAAACGTAAGTGATCTTCAATTCCTTTTTCCGTAATTGCATTTTTTTCATTAGAACTTGCTTCACAAAACTCACCTGCTATAATTTCTACTCTACAAGTTGTGCAGCGTGCTTTCCCACCGCAGCGATGGAGAATGTGTACACCGTTATCTTCGATCGCTAATACTAACTTTGTGCCTTCTTTTACATCAAAAGTTCCCGCACCTTCAATTGTTAATTTTGGCAAATTTGTTCCTCCTCACGTAAAATTGTACATAACATATTTATGACCGCGAATTATTGAACATAAACATAATTTTTTTATATGCCCCGTAACTTTTTTATTTGTTTAATCGTTAATTAAGTAAGCGCTGAAAAGGAGTGGTTATTTTGTGCACAAAAGTAACTCATATTTTAAAGAATCATATCGATATGAATCATTCAAATATAAACTTTTTAATTGAGCAATATGGAGAATTGAAAAGGTACTGTACATTTTTAACGAAAAACAAATGGGACGGCGAAGATCTTGCTCAAGAAACAGTTTGTAAAGTTCTTCAAAAATATAGTAATAAAGATATTTGTATGACGCTTGTATATAAAATAGCTAGAAATCGCTGGATAGACCAGATGAAATCAAAATCAGTCCATGAAAAAATAAAGGAACAAATTATTTTTGATGCCCCACAAGAGAACATTGCAGATTTGCATGAAATGGTAGGGAAAGTATTATCGTCATTAAATGTACAACAATCCACAATTTTATTATTAAAAGATGTTTTTCAATATAGTATCGCTGATATTGCTAAAGTATGTTCCGTATCAGAAGGTGCAGTAAAAGCCTCTTTATTTCGGAGTAGAAATAGGCTGAAAACTGTAAGCGAAGAAGGGATAGAGATTGTCGAATTCACAGATGATATTGAAGTTGTAGTAACGTCTATTCGTGAGGAGAGACCAGAATTATTAACGAAACTCCTTCCGACAATAGATTTTACTAAGTTACCATCTATACAGCCAGTCTTATTGTTTTATGCGAAAAACCCTTCTTCCTACAGTTGTATGCTTTGCGTTGCATAACAATTATTGGAGGGATTTAAAATGAATGCAATTCCATATGTAGTAGAACAAACGAAATTAGGAGAACGTTCCTATGATATATATTCAAGGTTATTAAAAGATCGTATTATTATTATCGGTTCAGAAATAAATGATCAAGTAGCGAGTAGTGTCGTAGCTCAATTATTATTTTTAGAAGCGGAAGATGCAGAGAAAGATATATATTTATACATCAATAGCCCAGGTGGTTCAACAACAGCGGGTTTTGCCATATTAGATACGATGAATCTCATTAAACCAGATGTACAAACGCTATGCATGGGATTTGCAGCATCATTTGGTGCATTGTTATTATTATCAGGTGCAAAAGGAAAACGGTTTGCGCTCCCTAACAGTGAAATTATGATTCATCAGCCACTTGGTGGTGCGCAAGGCCAGGCAACAGAAATTGAAATAACAGCGAAAAGAATACTAAAGTTAAAGCGTGATATTAATAAAATGATTGCAGAAAAAACGGGGCAATCGATTGAAAGAGTAGCACATGATACAGAAAGAGATTATTTTATGACTGCTGAAGAAGCGAAAGAATATGGGATTGTAGATGATGTTGTTACGAAAAAATAAGATAAAACAGGCTAGAGGAATAGCATATCCTCTAGCCTGTTTTATTAATCTTTTACCCATTCATCAACTAGCGCTTGATTCTTTTCAATCCATTTGCGCGCCGCTTCTTCAGGGTCTTTCGTTTTATTTAACATGACCATTAATGTACCAAGTTGTTCATCGTTCATTTTCCATTTGTCAAAGTATTTCACGATATCTGGATAATCTTTTTCGAAACCTTTACGAACAGAGTAATAAATATCATCTTTTTCACCATATACTTTCTTAGGGTCTTTTAAATATTTTAAGTCAAATTCTGAAAAGCCCCAATGCGGATTCCAAAGCGTAACAGCGATTGGTTTCTTTTTCGTATATGCTTTCTTTAATTCACTCATCATCGCAGCTTCAGAAGATTGGACAAGTTTTAGTTTAATATCATATTCCTTCATCGCTTTATTTGTTAAATTCATAAGACTACTACCGGGTTCGATACCGACAATTTTGTTATCTAGTTCATCTTTATGAGCATTTAAATCCTCAATACTGTTAATGTTTTTCATATAAGAAGGGACGACAAGGCCAAGTCCAGTACCTTCATACCATTTTGATTTTAAGACTATATCATCTTTATAACGAGCATTTAGCGGTTTATCCGTAACAGGTAGCCATACTTCTAAATTAGCATCAACATCACCGCGAGCAACGCCAGTCCAAATTGCAGCTTTTTCTAAGTACATGAGCTCAACTTTGTAACCTTTTTGTTCTAATAAAACTTTCCACATGTTTGCCGTTGCAATGTTTTCTTTCCAACTTGTTACACCAAGTTTAATTTTTCCTTTCGAATTTGCATTTGTTGCATTACATGAAGAGAATATCATAGTAATAAATAATGCAAGGCATATAAGCCATATTTTCTTTTTCATCGAAACCCTCCTAAGAAATGTTTGCCTTTTTAAATAAATGTATAAGTAAGCATTCTTATTATGAACGGAAACGCGAATTTTAAAGAAATCTTATGAATGTCATTTTTATGTAATATTTCTTTGTAAAATCGCAACACTATATGAATAGATGGGTAGAAAAGGAGTAGTGACATGGATAATACAAAGGTGCGTGTTGAAAACGTAACAAAAGTATTTGGGAAACACCCGCAAAGAGCGCTGTCTTTATTAAAAGAAGGAAAAAGCAAATCGGAAATTTTGAAAGAGACAGGAATGAACGTTGGTGTAAAAAAGGCAACCTTTGAAGTATATACTGGAGAGATTTTCGTTATTATGGGTTTGTCTGGTAGCGGGAAATCTACGTTAGTTCGGATGTTAAACCAATTAATTAAACCAACAGCGGGGCATATATACATAGATGGTGAAGATATCGCAACGATGGGAAAAGAAGAGTTGCGAAGAGTGAGAAGAACGAAGATGAGTATGGTGTTTCAAAAGTTCGCTTTATTTCCACATCGTACAGTGATACAAAATGTTGCGTACGGGTTAGAAATTCAAGGAGTTCCAGTAGAGGAACGAGAGAATAAAGCGTTAGAATCGCTACAGTTAGTAGGACTTGATCATCATAAAGATAATTATCCAAGTCAACTTAGTGGCGGTATGCAGCAACGTGTTGGAATCGCAAGGGCATTAACAAATAATCCAGATGTATTGTTAATGGATGAGTCATTTAGTGCATTAGACCCACTGATTCGAAAAGAAATGCAAGATGAGCTGTTAGAATTACAAGATAAAATGGAGAAAACAATTATTTTTATTACACATGATTTAGATGAAGCTCTTCGAATTGGAGATCGTATCGCATTAATGAAAGATGGAGAGATTGTCCAAATTGGAACACCGGAAGAAATTATGATGAGTCCTGCCAATGAATTTGTAGAGAAATTCGTAGCGGATGTAAATTTAGGAAAAGTAATCACGGCGGAATCTATATTAAAACGACCGGAGACTTTATTAATTGATCGTGGACCGCGTGTAGCACTTCAAATTATGAGGAACGCTGGCGTTTCTACTGTGTATGTTGTTAACAAAAAGTATGAGTTTTTAGGGATATTAACGGCAGATGATGCGAGTAAAGCCGTTCAAAAACAGTGGCCAATTGCTGATTTATTACTTACCGATATCCCGCATGTGTATTTAGATACTTTACTTGAAGAAACGTATGCGAAAATGGCGGAGATGAAATATCCGTTACCAGTAATTGATGAGAAGAAAAGGCTTAGAGGAATTATTAAACGCGAAAGTGTCATTCAAGCTCTTGCAGGTAATATTGAGGAAGAGGTGAAAGACGATGAGTAGTATACCACGTATTCCATTAGGGGAATGGGTCGATTCATTTGTTGCAAGTTTATATGAGCACCTTGAAGGCTTATTCCGAGGATTCTCTTATATTATCGGTGGATTCGTTGATTTACTCACTAATTTTTTAACAATAATACCGGCCATATTGATGATTATTATCCTTTGTTTCCTCATTTGGTACACAACGAGAAAGGTATCTTTAATTATTTTTACACTGATCGGTTTATTATTTATTTTAAATATTAACTACTGGGCACAGACGATGCAAACATTAGCACTTGTACTTACGTCTGTTATTATTTCAATTATTGTAGGAATCCCAATCGGAATTTTAGCTTCTCAAAATGAACGATTCTCAAAATTTTTAAAACCGACATTAGACTTTATGCAAACAATGCCGGCTTTCGTATATCTTATTCCTGCAATTACATTTTTCGGAGTAGGTGTAGTGCCTGGGATTATCGCATCCGTAATCTTTGCAATGCCACCGACAATTCGTTTTACTGACTTAGGAATTAGACAAGTTCCAGAAGATTTAATTGAAGCAGCGAATGCGTTTGGCTCTACCGCATCACAAAAATTATTTAAAGTACAATTACCACTCGCAACTGGAACAATCATGGCTGGTGTGAACCAAAGTATAATGCTTTCTTTATCGATGGTAGTAACAGCATCTCTTGTAGGAGCACCAGGTCTTGGAGTTGATGTATACCGCTCTGTAACACAAGTTAATATTGGAATGGGATTTGAAGCCGGACTAGCTATTGTTGTCATTGCGATTATATTAGACCGCATTACACAAGGATTTCATCAAAAAAGAAGATAAAAGGAAAACACACTTTATTATACAAAGTGTGTTTTTTTGTTCAAAAAATTACATACGAACGATAACAGAACCGCCAGCTGGTGTGCAAACTTGGTTTTGTTGTTGTTCCATTGATTTAATTAATTGATTATTTTCGTCGATTAATGAGATTAGTTTCGCTAATTGACTTTCAAGACTTGCAATACGCTGCATCATATATTGTGAATCATGATGTAATGTATTCCTTACGGGATGGGGGGAATAAACATATTGTTGATTCATATTTGGATTCCAATAAGGATGCATTTAAATCGTTCCTCCTTAAATAAATTACGGATCTTTCTTATAGTAAATGCCTATGTATAATTAATGGTTACATGAAATTTTTTTATGATAAAAGGAGTATGTACATAAAATGGAAAATATTATATGTGAAGTTATAGTGCATTTTTTGGAAATATTGAAACGAGATAGTGCATATATTAATACATTCAAGTAAATGTATGTTATTTAGGGAGAAATGATGGGAGGAAATGCAATTTTGGCTAAAAATAAAAAAAGAAATGATGCTTTGGCAATAGGTGTCGGTATAGGGGTTGTAATTGGTGTATTTCAAGGGCACTTTACAAATAATTTAGTAATCGGAATTGTGATTGGGATTATAATTGGGATTGCGTTTTTGAAGAAATAATGAGGTGTAAATTCATTTCAAAAATTGCTGTATCAAAAGAATGAAAATTCGGAATATCAAACCTGTTTTTCCTTTTTTTGTGATATTATATATAAAAAGGATGGTGATGGATATGTCAACAAACAATCAAGTAGAACAAAACTGCTTCATTTGCGAAAAACATAAAGGAAATATTATAGTTCCAGGTGGAGCTATTTACGAAGATGAACTCGTTTACGTTGGACATGTCCTCTGGGATAGTGAAGAAACATACCTTGGTTATGTAATGATAGATATAAAAAGACATATACCTGGTCTTGCTGAACTAACAGATGAGGAAGCGAAAACGTTCGGACTTATAACAAGTAGAGTAAGTAAAGCGTTAAAAGAAAGCGAAGGTGCAGAGCATATTTACACTTTTGTTTCAGGAAATGGTGTACCACATATGCACATGCACATTATTCCGCGTTATCCGAATACACCAAAAGAGTTTTGGTCACCAACTGAAGTAGCGAAATGGACTGATGCGCCATATGGTGACGAAGAGAAAATTAAAAAAATATGTGAAAGAATACGAAAGTATATGGTAAATGAGTATGCATACAACAAATAATAGACAATATTCATGGGTTGGAAATACAGAAATGTGTTTAGGAGAAATTTCAGTTAAACAATATGGTGACATTGTACTTGGAAAATACGGCGGGAATATAAGCGCCGGAGCAAAAAAGAACGAAGATGGTGCGTTAGTTTGGTCAAATGGTGATTGGGAATTAGCAGCTATTTTAGATGGACATAATAGTGCGGAAAGTGTTGATTTAGTAGTAAATACAATCCAAAAAGAATATGAAAATATAAAAGTAATGATGAATGAATCGATTGATACAGTATTTCGATCTGTTGAAAATCATCTACTTACAATCTTTCAATCCCTCTCATTTAAAGAAAAGTGCAAAAGAGTAAAAGGGGAAACAGCGTGCTTAATATGTGTAAGAAAAGAAAACTACATATGGTGGTTATCTATTGGTGATTGTTTAGTTTATGTATTTCATGAAGAGTTACATAAGTTAGGACAATATGCATTAAATCAACGTCATTTTTACGAATGGATTGGAAATATAAACACATTTAATTTACCAGTCCCTTGCTATTCAACAGGAATTCGTGAATTACGTGCTGGAAAGAATCGAATTGTAATAGTCACAGATGGGGTATTAGAATGCGGGGAACGTCATTATGAAACACCATTGAATCTGTATAATGATATGAACGAAAGTAATGTAGAACTAAAAGAAAATGTTCATAATGTTTTAGAACACGTTCATCAGCAATTAGGGAGAGATAGTGCGACTATTATTAGTTGGGACGTAGAGAACAAAATGAGTACTACGTATCCGAGTGATCAGCCGGAGAAAATCCAGACGATAAGATAAAGGAGGTGATCTCTCTAATGCATGTGAAAGTAATTGTATTAGTTTTATGGATCATATTCTTATTTGTTTTAGAAAATATAGTGAGAAAAAGGCTAAATATACCGAAACAAAAAGGATGGAATAATAAATATGTAAATAAGCTGCATAAATGGGGAAACAGGATTATTATTTTTTCATATATAGTAGTTATAATTATATGTTCTTCTCTTTCGAACCCTCTATACATGGGCTTCCTACCCTTTCTGTTTTTAATTACGTTGTATAGTTTCGAATCATATATGGAATGGAAATATGATAGAGAATCAAGGGAGTTTTTGATGTCCTTAGGCGGAGTTGTATCACTATTGATAACGGGGATAATTCTATATTTCCTTATTTAATACGTATTGATTAAGACACTATGGCAATATCACAAAATGAGCAATTATAAGGAGAGAAGAAATGAAAAGTCCTCGATTACGTGCTGAAGTAATGATTTTAAATGAAGATCATTCTAACGTACTTGTACAATGTGATTTAAGAGAAACATTTTATCGTTTTCCAGGAGGTTACATTGAATTTGGTTAAACAGCAAAAGAAGCAATAGTAAGAGAATTAATAGAAGAATACAATTTGAAGATTGATGTTCAAGAATTGGCCGTAGTAAATGAACATATTTTCGAGTGGGACAACGAAAAAGGACATCATTGTACATTGATACATAGGGGAATTGTTAAAGACCGGGGAATAAATGAAATTAGACATAAAGAATATGAGGATATTATATTAATTTGGAAAAATATAAATGAATTAAAGGAGAGGTCCACATATCCTGAAGGAATTGTAAGTTATTTAGAAGAGAATAAACGTAATATAGTCCACTCTATTTCTAAAAATAAATAAAGTAATAAGAGGGGGGGATAACAATGGGTATTTCTACAATCTTGATTATTATTATTGGACTGGCTATAGGTGGTTACTTTTTAGAACAGTGTTTAAGAATAAAATTAAATATGGAGAAAAGAGGCTTCTTCGGATATAAACATGTGAATAGTTTACATGTAAAAATAGAAATAGGACTTATTATTATTTATATAATAGGTAGTTGTTATTATATGTTTAAATTTGAAAACTCTAAAATGGCTTATGTCATGTTCATTTATTTAGGGATATCATCGACTTTAAGAGCATGGATGGAATGGAAGTATGATAGAGAATCAAAAGAATATATACTCTCGATAACGGGAATGGTTGCATTTATATTGATGCTCTCAATACTAGTTTATTTCGTTCCACCTGCTGCATAATAAGGTGATTATTGATGGTACAAATCAAGAGTTAACTAATAAATAAGAAACCATTGAGTAGTAAATGGTTTCTTATTTAAATTTATCATTTATTTTAGCTATAATAGATGTAACGAAATTTGTTTTATCCTCAGCATATTTATGTTTATCATTAGGATTAGCTTGTGAAAGTTGAATCTTTAACTGTTCATACTGTATACGAGAAGTTTTGTTGTCAATTAAGTAATCTCTGAATTGTAATTGTTCTATTAAATATGTATTTCCTTGTTCATACATATGAATTTGATGAGTTCGTGGTTCTCCTTTATTAAAATAATATCGTTCAGGTAGTACATCTTTTCTGTATTTATAGTTTAGCAGTTCTAACTTTTTAATACATGTTAAACCGTCCGTATAATCTTCTAATTCGATTGCAATATCAATAATTGGCTTTGCACTTAAATGTGGAATAGAGGTACTACCAATATGGTGTATTGCTAAAATATGTTCGCCAATTTGTTCCTCAATGAATTGTTTCTCTTTCATAAATTCAATTTCCCATTGTTCAGTCCACGGAACTAAAAACACTTTTCCATACGGTAAACCTAACATTTAATTAGCACCTCTTTCACAATGTTTATCAAAAAAGTTAACTACATTTTCTTAAAGGTTCTCAATACAAGGTATTCCCACAATCTCCAAGGAAGAATCCTCTTCGCAAAGATCATAAATTTTACACCTTTTCCAATTGGATATCGTAAATTCGTACGCTTAGATTCAGCAATTTCTACAATTTTATTAGAAACATCTATCGGATTACCAAATGTATCGCTGCCGCTATTAATATGTTTTTGTATTTTATCCATATATTCTTTGTAAGGAGAAGTAGTTTCAGATTGGTTTGTAGCTAGTTGTTTACCCACTTCCCATATATTCGTGTTATAAGAACCTGGTTCCACTAATATAACATCTATTCCGAACGGTTTTACTTCTAAATGAAGTGATTCACTCCAGCCTTCTAACGCATATTTTGAAGAAACGTAAGGAGATAGACCAGGGAATCCAACTTGACCACTAATGCTGCTTATATTTATGATTTTTCCACTTTTTTGTTCTCTCATATAAGGTAATACAAGTTGAGTAATTGATATAGCTCCAAAAAGGTTCGTTTCAAATTGTTTACGGTATTCCTCTACTGGAATTTCTTCTACAAAGCCCCCATGTGCATATCCTGCATTATTAATGAGAAGATCTACTCTATTTATTTCTTTTAAAAATAATTGAAAGTTATGTATAGAGTTTTGATCGGTTACATCTAATGGTTGAATTTTGATGTTTTGTTGTAAGTTCAGTTTAGTAGCTTGAGATATTAAATCTTCTTGTTTATTAAGGTTTCGCATTGTAGCTATGACTAAATAGTCTTTTTTCGCAAGCTCAAGTGTTGTTAAAAGACCGAAACCACTTGAAGCCCCGGTTATAACTGCGATTTTTTTATCCATTTTCCGCCAGCTTTCTTTTTCTTTTATCATAACGAGTTATGATAAGAAAATCTATTATTCTTACATTCGTTTTGAGAGCAATACCCGTTAATTCTATATTCTATGAGATTTTTAAAAAAGGGAATTATAAAGACTCAGCGTATATAGAGAAGTGAGTATGAATATGTTAATGAAATGAGGGAAAAAAATGGCCCATGTAAAAGATGTATTAGCAGATCAATTATTGGCGAATGCGAACGATCCTAGTTGGTATATTCCATTTTCGGATGCAGTGAAAGATCTATCTGAGAGAGAAGCTTTCTGGAAACCGAATGAAGAGAGTAATAGTATAGCTGAAATTGTACAACATTTACTGTATTGGAACTCAACGTGGCAAACTAGATACAAAGAATCGAATGTGAATGCCGTGCCCGCTATTGGTGATAATAACAAAAGTTTTATGCTTTCAAATAATCAAACCTTCGATGAGTTGAGAGAAAAACTACTAGAGAAACTGTTACAATGGCAAAAGCTTATAAATGAACAGAAGGTTGAAAGTGATGTCGTTGGATTTCCTGTTTCCGCAAAATGGTGGGAAATATTAGCGAATGTAACAACTCATAACGCTTATCATATTGGTCAAATTATTTACATCCGGAAGTTACAGAAGAGTTTTGAGAATGAATAAGATAATCATTCTAACATTAAGTGAACAAAAGTGGACAAAACGAGACATATGTCTCATTTTGTCCACTTTTTTATTTCTAAAGGAAAGAGAAAACCGATGAAATCAATGATTAGAATTTGGCACAGTACTTGCAATATAAAAGATGAACAAGAAAATAGGAGGGCTGGACATGTTAAAAACAACTGAAAGTAAAGGGAATGAAATTACGAAAGAACAAGCTCGTTGGATGTATGAAAAAATGTTAGAGATTCGTAAGTTTGAAGATAAGGTGCATGAATTATTCGCCCAAGGCGTTCTGCCAGGTTTCGTTCATTTATACGCAGGTGAAGAAGCGGTAGCAGTTGGTGTATGTGCCCACTTAACGGATCGTGACAGTATTACAAGTACGCATAGAGGACATGGACATTGTATCGCAAAAGGCTGTGATTTAAACGGGATGATGGCTGAACTTTTCGGGAAAGTGACAGGGTTATGTAAAGGTAAAGGTGGTTCCATGCATATTGCCGATTTAAATAAAGGAATGCTTGGTGCAAATGGGATTGTAGGCGGAGGTTTTCCACTTGCTTGCGGCTCAGCATTAACAGCTAAATATAAAGGAACGAAAGATGTAAGTGTTTGCTTCTTCGGTGACGGAGCAAATAATGAAGGGACATTTCACGAAGGGGTTAACTTAGCAGCGATTTGGAAGTTACCAGTTATTTTTATCGCCGAAAATAACGGTTACGGTGAAGCAACGACATTTGAATATGCGTCAAGTTGTGATTCCATTGCAAATCGAGCAAAAGCTTATAATATTCCAGGTATTCAAGTGGATGGAAAAGATTTACTTGCAGTATATAAAGCCGCGGAAGAAGCAGTAGAACGTGCGCGTAATGGTGGTGGTCCAACAATAATTGAATGTATGACATATCGCAATTACGGTCATTTCGAAGGTGAAGCACAAACGTATAAAACTTCAGAAGAAAAAGAAGAACATTTAAATGAAAAAGATGCGATTGTGAATTTCCGTAAGCATTTAATTCATGAAGCGCTATTAACTGAATCTGAACTTGTCGATATGGAAAAGGCAGTAGATGAAGCAGTGCAAAGATCAATTGAATTTAGTGAAAATAGTCCATATCCAGAGGATGAAGAATTATTAAAAGATGTATACGTTTCTTACAAATAAGAGGAGGGTGAAAAATAATGATTAGAACAGTAAGTATGTCAACTGCAATTAATGAAGCAATGAAAATATCAATGCGTCGTGATGAAAATGTAATTTTAATCGGAGAAGATGTTGCAGGCGGTGCACAAGTTGATCACTTGCAAGACGATGAAGCATGGGGCGGTGTACTCGGTGTTACGAAAGGCCTTGTACAAGAATTTGGCCGAAATCGTATTTTAGATACACCTATTTCAGAAGCGGGTTATATGGGGGCGGCGATGGCAGCTGCTGCAACAGGATTACGTCCGATTGCTGAATTAATGTTTAATGACTTTATAGGTAGTTGCCTTGATCAAGTATTAAACCAAGGCGCAAAGTTCCGCTACATGTTCGGTGGTAAAGCGAAAGTACCAGTTACAGTACGTACGATGCATGGTGCTGGTTTTAGCGCAGCGGCACAGCATTCACAAAGTTTATATGCGTTATTTACGAGCATTCCAGGTATAAAAGTTGTCGTTCCTTCTACTCCGTATGACGCAAAAGGCTTATTATTAGCAGCAATTGAAGATGACGATCCAGTTATCTTCTTTGAAGATAAAACACTTTACAATATGAAAGGCGAAGTACCAGAAGAATACTATACAATCCCATTAGGGAAAGCAGATATTAAACGTGCAGGTTCTGATGTAACAATCGTCGCAATTGGAAAACAAGTTCATACAGCACTTGCAGCTGCAAAGCAATTATCGAAAAAGGGACTTGAAGTAGAAGTAATTGATCCACGTTCTTTATCACCACTGGATGAAGATACGATTTTAGCATCTGTTGAAAAAACGAATCGCCTAATTGTTATTGACGAAGCAAATCCAAGATGTAGTATCGCAACGGATATTGCAGCAATTGTAGCGGATAAAGGATTCGATTTGTTAGATGCACCTATTAAACGAATTACAGCACCACATACACCAGTTCCGTTCTCTCCACCACTTGAAAAGTTATATTTACCAACGCCGGAAAAAGTAATTGAAACTGTATCAGAAATGATCGGAGACCAATCTTTATTACATGTGTAATGAAACGATGAGAAGGGAGAGAGAAACATGGCTGTTGAAGTTGTAATGCCAAAGTTAGGTATGGCGATGAAAGAAGGTATTATTACGAGCTGGAATATTAAAGCAGGTGATAATGTAGAAAAAGGTGAACTAATTGCTAGCATTAACTCGGAAAAAATCGAAACTGAAATAGAAGCACCGGCTGATGGAACTGTTCTTGATATAGCTGTAAGTGAAGATGAGGGAGTTCCACCGGGTACTGTAATTTGCTATATTGGTAAGCCGAACGAAAAAGTAGAAGTCTATGAAAATACAAATGTTGTAGAAGAAAAAACACCTAATGCAGAACCTAAAAATATACAACATCCAGAACCATATGCGAAAGAAGTAGCGAAGCAAAGAATCAAAATATCTCCGGTTGCGAAAAAGATTGCAAAAACTGAAAATCTTGATATTAGATCATTAATTGGTACAGGACCTGGAGGAAGGATTACAAAGGTAGATGTTTTAAAGACACTTGAGGAAAGAGTTGCAATTCCAGAAGTACTTGAACAAGAAGAAAGTAAAGTCATTCCTGTGACTGGTATGAGGAAAGCAATCGCAAACCGTATGCATGCAAGCCTACAAAATAGTGCGCAATTAACATTAACGATGAAAGTAGATATTACAGATTTAGTAGCTTTACATAAAGAAATAGCGGAAGTTGTACAAAAACGCTATGATAACAAACTAACTATTACTGATTTCGTTTCTCGTGCTGTTGTATTAGCGCTTAGAGAGCATAAAGAAATGAACAGCGCGTATATAAATGATGCCATTCATCAATTTGAACATGTTCATTTAGGCATGGCAGTCGCGTTAGAAAAAGGATTAGTCGTTCCAGCTATTCGTTTTGCTAATAAACTCTCTTTAGTAGAGTTATCTAAAGAGATTAAAAACGTTGCACAAAAAGCAAGAGATGGTAGTTTAAGTAGTGACGATATGCAAGGAACAACCTTTACAATTAGTAATTTAGGTAGCTTTGGGATTGAGTATTTCACACCAGTATTAAATACACCTGAGACTGGTATTTTAGGTGTTGGTGCAATGGAACATGTTCCAGTATATAAAGGGAAAAAATTTAAAAAAGGAAGTATATTACCTTTAAGTTTAACTTTCGATCATCGTGTACTAGACGGCGCACCAGCAGCTGCATTTTTACGCACAATTAAACGTTATTTAGAAGAACCTGTAACAATTCTTTTATAAAGAGAAGGTGAGAGAATGAGTAAATTAGTCGTTATTGGAGGCGGACCTGCTGGCTATGTAGCGGCAATTACCGCGGCTCAAAATGGGAAAGATGTCACTCTTATTGATGAAGCTGATCTTGGCGGGACTTGTTTAAATGTTGGTTGCATGCCTACAAAATCATTGTTAGAAAGTACGGAAGTGCATGACATTGTGAGAAAAGCGAATAATTACGGAGTTACGCTTAACAAAGGAAGTATATCAATTGATTGGAAGCAAATACAGGCGAGGAAATCACAGATCGTAACGCAGCTCGTCCAAGGAATTCAATATTTAATGAAGAAAAATAAAATAAAAGTTATACAAGGTAAAGCGAAATTTGAAACGGATCACCGTGTACGAGTTACACACGGTGATAAAGTAGATGTAGTAGATGGAGACCAGTTCATTATAGCAACAGGTTCAGTACCGACTGAATTACCTTTTGCTCCATTTGATGGGAAGTGGATTTTAAATAGTAGCCATGCAATGTCCCTAGAAAATATACCGAAATCATTATTAATCGTTGGCGGTGGTGTAATAGGTTGCGAGTTTGCAAGTATTTATAGTCGTCTTGGAACAAAAGTTACGATTGTTGAAATGGCACCGCAATTATTACCTGGTGAAGATGAAGATATCGCACATATTTTAAGAGATAAACTAGAAAATGATGGCGTAGAAATATTTACAGGAGCTGCTTTAAAAGGATTAAATAATTATAAGAAGCAAGCTTCATTTGAATATGAAGGACGTATACAAGAAGCCAATCCAGAATTTGTTCTAGTTTCCGTCGGCCGAAAACCACGTGTACAACAATTAGATTTAGAAAAAGCAGGCATTCAATATTCAAATAAAGGAATTTCTGTGAATGAACATATGCAAACCAATGTATCACATATTTACGCAGCAGGTGATGTAATTGGCGGAATACAACTTGCTCACGTTGCCTTCCATGAAGGTACTACGGCAGCATTACACGCGAGCGGAGAAGATGTAAAAGTAAACTATCATGCTGTACCTCGCTGTATTTATACAGCACCAGAAATTGCTAGCGTCGGTTTAAATGAAAAATTAGCAAGAGAGCAATATGGTGATATTCTTATCGGAGAATTTCCTTTTACAGCGAACGGAAAAGCGCTTATTATTGGAGAACAAACGGGGAAAGTAAAAGTTATTGTTGAACCTAAATATCAAGAAATTATAGGGATTTCAATTATCGGTCCTCGTGCAACCGAACTTATTGGACAAGGAACTGTAATGATTCATACAGAAGTTACCGCTGATATTATGAGAGATTATATTGCAGCGCATCCAACTTTATCTGAAGCGATTCATGAAGCGTTATTACAAGCTGTAGGGCATGCTGTGCATGCTTAAATAGAAATATAATAACCCACTATTCTCTACATTAATAAGAAAATAGTGGGTTGGATTTTTTCAATTAGTAAATATACAATTATTATTTTATTTCAATAGCTGAAGTAATGTCGTTCCAATCAGCAGCTAAATTTGCAGTTTGACCATACCAATCAGAGTGTCTAAAGGAGACACCTTTTCCATATCCTTGAGTTGAAGAATGTTCCCATAGCGTTGTTGAATAACTTGCTGAAGGCGATGCTGTACTTACAGAAGAAATTCTGTCGTTCCAGCTAGAAGGTAAGTTTTTAAAGCCGCTGCTCCAATAAATATACTGTCCACCTTTATTTTGATGCTCATAAAAATCGGTACTACCAGCACCACTACCTAAAGGGTTAATTTGATTTTTAAGTGCCTTTTTATCCTTTTCAATAAAAGCATTCAATGTTTCTCTGCTAGTAAAGCCATAAGCTAACCAATCTCCATTTTCATTTTGCTTAGGTAGTACCATAGTAATTTGGATGTCTTTTTTTGATTGATCGCTTAATTTTGTGAATGAATTAACATTTTTTTCATCAACTTTTAAATAATCAAATGATTTAATTGTATTCCCTTTTTCCTCAGCACTTGCTACGCCTAGTCCGCCAGTTAATGCAAAACCTGCTACTAATGTCCCTGCTACTAATTTCTTCAACATATAACCATCCCTTTTTGTTTAGATTTTTGTACAGGTGAATCTTGTACAACTAAAATGTATTCTAATTTTTTATTTTTGTAAATATTCTGAAGTTTTAGAAATAAAAGGCGGAATATTTATAGTTTTGCATTTTTTCTTTAGAAAAAATAGTTATTGGAATGATATAATAAATAGATGTATTGCTTTTGTGGGATGTTAAAATGTTTTAGGGGTGGTGCGATTGAAGAATTTCACTGGAGATTGGTATAAAGAAATGCAAATTATAGAATTTGTAAGTTTTATAGAGTCTATAAAAGAATGGTCAGAAATGGATATACAAAGTTTAATAGAGGAAATAAAGGAAAGGAAAACAGATTTATTAAAATTCCTTCCTGAATCCATACACCCATTTATTCATAACACCATAATTAATTCAGAATATCCTTCTAGTGAATTGAAAAAACTTATGAAAGAATGGATAGAGGATTGTGAGAAAAGAAGGGCTCATTTAGATCGATTCTACTTAGAGCAATTCCATTCGATTAAGAAAAAACTCCCAACAAATGTTATTCAGTTACATGATTACTCACTACATGACAGTGTAGTCAAATCAGTAGAGAGAATATCAAAAGATACGCTAATTATTATATTAGATTGCAGTGGTACTTTCAGTGAATTTGATAAACTGCAAGTAACTTTTATAGGGGTAACGAAATGTTCTATTCCGGAAGATGTTGAAGGTGCTTGGTGGTTATGTCATGAAATAGATCTTACTAATGAAGGGTTCGAATTGGGTGTTTTATTTGATGGCCCATTTGAAGAAGTGACAATTTGTGCAAAAAACGTATTGCTTGAGATAGGTAACTAGTAAACTTTATAACTTTACAAACAAAAAAACAGTCTTATAAGACTGTTTTTTATTTAGATGCTAAATTATCAAGCTTCCAATAAGTATCTGCTAACGGCGGAGCTTTGCTATCTATGTATAAATACATGGTATTTAAATCTTTTGGAGAAGATTTCATATTAAATACAATGTCGGTAGTTAAAGAAAACTCAGAAGGAACCTTTTTAGCATTTTCATTTTGTATAACTTCACCTTCGTATTTTTCACCCGTTTTTTCATCTTTTATGAAATATTTTATTTCTGAAAGATCTATCGTTTGTCCGTCAGTACGAGCATTATTTATAGTAACTCGAGCTGTGAGACGCCACTCTTGGTCTATTTTTTCGAATTTAGCATTTTCAACAGTTGCTCTATATTATTCATTTTTATATATTTCCCCATAGTGCATTGCATCCTTTTCAAGAGCGCTCTTTTCTTGTTTCGGTGCAGTATTCCCATTACATCCTGCCATTAGTCCTGTAAATAATAATGCTGTACAAGTTACTTTAATTATAGATTTCATAATAATTCCTTTCTGTGTTAAAAAGTAAAACATAGGAATAATTTTACATCAATAGGAAGTTAAATGGAAGTATGTTTGTGGAATATGCAAATATACATTTATTTCGTTCTGAAGTTAACGGAATAGAAAGAGGGGAAAAGCTGAATAAAACGGAGTGAATAAGAATTGAAAATATTGTAAAACGGAAGAGACATGCATATAATTAAAATAAGGATGAGATTTCAGAATCTTCAATAACGGCGGTGGGTATATGTTTACTGAAGAGCGTAGAGAGAAAATTTTGGAGTTACTTAAGAAAGATGGAAGGGTAATTGCTAAAGATCTTGCGGAAAGTTTCGATATGTCTATTGATTCGATAAGAAGAGATTTATCTATTATGGAGAAGGATGGCTTGTTAAAAAGAACGCACGGAGGTGCAATCGAACTGACGCGAGTGAGAAACTTAGCTGCCGAACCAACGAAACGTTATCGTGATATTTCAATAGAGGAAGATGCGATTGCGAAAGTTGCTGTATCCTACATACAAGAAGGTGATTCCGTTTTTATTGGCGGGGCTTCTATTCATTATGCCATGTTAAAATACTTACCTGAAATGTCATTTACAGTGATTACGAATGCTTTAGAAATTGCTAGTACCTTACGGGAATATAAGAACATTGATACATACTTAATTGGTGGAAAGGTGAAACCATCAGGGAATATGACAGATACACTTGCCTCTGAAATGATAAGTAGATTATCTATTGATCTTTATTTCTCTACAGGTGGTGGCATTTCATTGAACGGTATAAGTACTGCAACTCCGGAAGTTGCTTATTTTGGAAAAAGGGTAAGTAAAATTGCTAGAAGAAATATTTGTTTAGCTCCTCATAAGAAACTTGGAAGAGACTGCTTTATAAAAGGAGAGTCACTGATAGAAATTGACCTTATAATAACAGATGAAGAAGCTAGTAAAAAAACGATTCAACAATTTGAGAAACAGGGTAAAGAAATTATAATCGCATCAATAGACTGCATTTAAAAGGAGTTTGTAATGATTATAAAAGGACAAGAGTTTCATATAAATGGATTAACTTATACAATTCGTTCTGCATCTGAAACGGATGCTGAGCAGTTATCAGAAATTAGAGTTCAGATCGATGGCGAAACTGAAAATATGGATAGAGAAGCTGGAGAGGGATTTATAAATAAGATAGGGTTTCAAAAAATAATAAAAACAGATAGTGAAGAGATAAAGAATCTGTTTTTAGTTGCAGAAGTGCACAACCAAATCGTAGGATTTTCAAGATGTGAAGGATCAAATTTGAAGAGATTATCCCATAAGGTAGAATTTGGTGTTTGTATTTTAAGAGAGTTTTGGGGATATAGAATCGGTAAGAGTCTCTTGCAACAATCTATTCAGTGGGCTGATGAAAATGAAGTGAAAAAGATATCATTACAAGTGCTAGAGACAAATGAAAAAGCTATTCAACTTTATAAAAAATTAGGTTTTGAAGTAGAAGGTATTTTGAAAAATGACAAAAAGCTGTCGGATGGGAAGTATTATAATACGGTTGTAATGGGAAGATTCATAAAAGAGGTGTAGTGGGATGTTTTACAGAAGAAAGTACTATATAGTAAAAAATGAATTTGTAGAAATATTTAATGAGCATTTTACTAACACAAACTTACCTAACCAGTTAAAGCATGGTTCCAGGCTAATAGGACGCTGGATGAAAGATAATAATGATGGTACAACAGAAATATTCGCCATATGGGAATATGACAGTTATGAACAGTATAAAGACATTGAATCAAAAATTAGAAGTGACGAGATGCATGTTAAAAGAATACAGGATTGGTATGAAAAACATGGTGGAAGAGAATATGTTTTACAAAAGTACATATTAGAGTTAAAACATGAAGAGTTAATATGTACTGTAAAGTGATAGAGGAGTGAGGGATAGTGGGAATTAAAACAAAATTATATTTTAGTTTAGCATCCACTACTTTATTTGCAATAGCGTTGATAGTTTTCTTTATAAACGGCAATCCACAAAAGTGGTTTTGGTTATGTATTTTCTTTGCGTCTATTATACAAAATATAGTTTTACTAAAAAAGAATAAAGAAGCGCATTAAGATATTCAAATTATTAACATATTTGTGTCGTCTTTCTAGTTTTATTGAAAACGCTTTTATTCGGTTTTATAATAAAAGTATGTTTTTACAGATCTCCAAAATAATGAATAGGGAGATGATACAATGTTAGCTTCACCGTTTTACTTACATACATGGAAAAAGTTTATTGATGAAGGAGTCCTTGATTCGAACCGTATGAACGAAAGAATTTCAGAGTCATGGCATCGATGTAAACAAGCAAATGTGAATCCTCATATGAATAAAGGTCAGAAAATTTTGTCTTCTAATATTTTTCAAGATCAAAAGAAAAAGAGTGAAATCTTCCTTGATATAGCAATACCTCAATTACAAAATATGAGGAAAACCATTGATGAACTGCAAATGATGGCATTATTAATTGATCCAGACGGTTACGTTCTATCGTTAAGCGGAAATCAACAAACGTTAAAACGAGCAAAACATATTAACTTCATTGAGGGTGTGAAATGGACGGAAGCAGCTGTTGGTACAAATGCGATAGGAACCGCGTTACTGATTGAAGAGGCTATTATGATAAGTGGTACAGAGCATTATTCTGTCGCATCTCATAGCTGGAGCTGTGCGGCCGCTCCGATTCATAATGATGACGGGAAATTAATTGGAGTTCTAGATTTCTCCTGTCCAATTGAATTTTCACATCCGTATATGCTCGGGATGGTAACTTCGATTGCACATGCGATTGAACGTGAATGTAGTATTCGAGTGCATCAAAATGAATTACATTTAATCCATCGTTTTTTAGATGTAATTGACAGTGATGAACAAGTTATTATTTGTAATCATCGTGATGTTATCGTTTCTGCAAGCAAGAAGGTTCGAGAACGAGTTTCTAATTGGTCACGGATGAAACTTGAAGATTTAATGCGAAATGGATTGAAACCTAAATTAGAAGTACCAGTATATAGTAATGAAAGAATGATCGGGAAATGTATTTATGTAAAAGAAAATAAGCGAGAGAATTTATTTTCTACTTCCCCATTTGTAAACGGAATTACTTTCCCTAGAGTTATTGGGACAAGCAATGCATTTCAACATACTTTAGAAGAAATTAAGCTTGTATCTCCAACTGACGCTAGTGTATATGTTTGTGGTGAAACAGGTGTAGGGAAAGAATATGTAGCGAGAGCGATTCATGAAAATAGTCCAAGAAAAAATGGTCCTTTTATAGCTGTTAACTGCGGTTCATTGCCGAAAGAATTAATGGAAAGTGAATTATTCGGTTATGCTGAAGGTGCGTTTACAGGTGCGCGGCGCCAAGGATATAAAGGGAAATTCGAACAAGCAGACGGTGGAACAATATTTTTAGATGAAATTGGTGAAGTGCCGCCAGAGATGCAAGTAGCATTATTGCGTGTTTTACAAGAACGAACAGTAACCCCGATTGGCAGTTCAAAAGAAGTACCAGTAAATATTCGTATTATTACAGCGACACATAAAGATTTACTGCGATTAGTAGAAGAAGGGAAATTCCGTCAAGATTTATATTATCGGTTACATGTTTATCCGCTATATGTTCCATCGTTAATAGAAAGAAAAGAGGATATTCCGTACTTCATACAAGATTTTTGTGAACGAAAGAATTGGAATGTTGTATTCCCAAAGAGTATTTGTAATCAATTTTCACAGCATACATGGCCCGGAAATATTCGGGAATTATTAAATGTATTAGAACGGATTTACATTTTGTCGCAAGGACGGGAAATATGCGAAAAACAAATCTCTTTTTTATTACAAACAATGATGGGAAATCAACATCAACTTGCATTGCAAACAGAAAATAAAACAGAACATACATTAAATTTTCGTGAAAAAATACAGCGTGATAGTATGATTGAAGCGCTAGAAAAGACGAATGGAAATGTTTCATTAGCTGCAAAACTTTTAGATGTACCTCGAAGTACATTCTATAAGCGAATGCAAAAATATAAGCTATAAAGTAGATTTTTGTAATCTACTTTTTCTTTGTGAGCTCATGTTCTGTCGGAATGTGCGCTTACCGGGGAAATAATTGAATAGTTGAAAATTAATTTCCGAAAGGGGAACTTATGTGAAGTATATTGAAATTGGCATCGGAAATAGGTGGTTCGTTCGAACAGAAACTGAAAATAAAGATGGAACTGAATTTGAGGAAAGAGGAATTATAAAACCTATTTACTTTGAGTCTTTATATGTACGGATTTGGTTTCGGAAAACGTGTTTTATTTTTGATACGAAAGAAGGGTTTAAGAAAGTAAGAAAAAGTAGAGCTGAGTATAAGTTTATTGTTGGAATTGTGAGTAGGTTAACACAATAGAATCAAATAGGGGGTGTTTTTATGATTAGAATTACCACATTTATACTCGCTATTATTGTAATGGGCTATTCTATTTACAGTTGGAATGATGATTCGAAGCAAAGTATGCTTATTTTGCAATTATTGTTAAGTTTTATGCTTGCTGGAATGGGGATACAAAATGTTAAGAAGGATGAAAAAGAGAATAAGAATATGGGACTGTTGCTTTTACTTACATCGCTAATTTGTATTATTGTATCGGTAATAAAATATTTAAAATAACCTGGTACTTAATTTGTTGAGTAACAGGTTATTTTTTTGAAGTTTGCTCATTAAAAATTTTAATAGCTGTTTGGTACATCTCTTTATCAATACAAAATCTTTCTGTTATCCAATAAGTAAGTTCAGAAGAGGTAAGGTTATGTTCTCTTTTCTTACCTTGGAAATATTGCTAAGACATTCCCGTTATTAAAAAAAACACTTTTAGCATCACCATAACCAGATAAAATATTTTTATAGACCATACAATAGCACACCTATATAAATGAGTGTGCTATTTATATAGCCCAGTCGTATACATTTCCGTCAATGTATGCACAATTTCTCCTAACTCTAATTCTTTATCATTTTTCACAATTGCCCAAAGAAACATCTCATTCATTGCGAACCAAGCACGTGCTACAATTTCTTTATTTAATTCAGGCTGTGCTAATCCACCTTCTTGAGAGTATGTAATATCCTGCGTAATACTGTTTATAAAGCGTTCCCGTATCTCGTCCCATTTTTGACGTATCTCTTTTGATAATCCAATTGCTTCCTGCACAACTTGTAATATAGCTCGTTCTTTTTCTGCTAGTTGTAGGAATGCTCTAACTTGATTTTGAATCATTTTATGTGCTTCTTCTTTCGTTTGAGGGGAAAAGGAGCGCTCGGCAATATCATAAAATTGATTCATGACATCTTCCATTAAAACGATAAGGAGATCATCTTTGTTTTTAAAGTATACATATGCCGTTCCATAACCAGTTTCTGCATGTTTAATAATTTGTGTAATAGTCGTTTTTTGAAATCCGTTATGTATAAAAATAGTGTAACCAGCGTGTAATAGTTTCTTCTTTGTTTCTAAGGAGCGGTGTTTTCTTGATGAAAGAGTATTGTTTTTCAAAGAACCACCTCTTTATACTGAAATATCTGAAAATATAACTGTATTGTAAAAGGAATTCATATATAAAGTCAACTGACATAATATCATTGACGTTATATCAACTAAGGTGATATATTTCAATTAGTTAGAATAAAAAGAAAATTAAAAGAAGGTGACACCATGTATAAAGAACCATTTCAACCGAATTATGAATATGCGCTTGAATGTGATAAACATGATGAACTGAAAGATTTTCAAACTGAATTCTATAAAAAAGAAGGAACGATATATTTAGATGGAAACTCATTAGGGCTACTTTCAAAAAGAGCAGAGAAATCATTACTTACGTTGCTCGATTCATGGAAGGAGTATGGAATTGACGGCTGGACTGAAGGAGAGCATCCGTGGTTTTTCCTTTCGGAGAAATTAGGTGAATTGACTGCGCCTCTTATTGGAGCTTTACCGGAAGAAACAATTGTAACCGGTTCCACAACGACGAATATTCACCAAGTAATTGCGACGTTTTATGAGCCGAAAGGAATACGTACAAAAATTCTTGCTGATGAATTAACATTTCCGTCAGATATATATGCACTTCAAAGTCAAATTCGTTTAAAGGGTCTAGATCCAGATGAGCATTTAGTACGAGTGAAGAGCCGAGACGGTAGAACACTTTCTGAAGATGATATTATTCAAGCAATGACAGATGATATCGCGTTAATTTTATTGCCTTCTGTACTATATAGAAGTGGACAAATTCTTGATATGAAACGTTTAACAGCGGAAGCTCATGAGCGTGGTATTCATATTGGATTTGATTTATGTCATTCAATCGGTTCTATTCCGCATCATTTCAAAGAATGGGATGTTGATTTCGCCATTTGGTGTAATTACAAATATTTAAATGCAGGACCTGGTGGAGTTGCGGGGCTTTATGTAAATAAAAAGCATTTTAATAGACTTCCAGGATTATCAGGTTGGTTTAGTTCTAGAAAAGATAAGCAGTTTGATATGGAACATACATTAACAGCTGCTGATCATGCAGGTGCTTATCAAATTGGTACACCGCACGTATTAAGTATTGCACCTTTAATTGGTTCTCTTGAAATATTTAAAGATGCTGGTATAGAACGTTTACGTGAAAAATCGCTACATATTACAAGATACATGCTGGATTTAATTGATTATGAATTAAAAGATTACGGATTTACAATTGGAAATCCATTAGAAGATGAAAAACGAGGCGGGCACATTTATTTAGAACATGCAGAAGCAGCGCGCATATGTAAAGCGTTAAAAGCAAATGGAGTGATTCCTGATTTCCGTGCACCTAATGGAGTAAGACTTGCGCCGGTCGCTTTATATAACACATACGAAGAAGTGTGGAAATCTGTACAAATATTAAAGAAAATTATGAAAGATGAAGAGTATAAGCAGTTTGAAAATAAGCGAGAGGTTGTGGCATAAGTATGAAAGCTTCAGAGTGGATTGATATTTCACAACCGCTAAATAATGATATTGCTACTTGGCCAGGTGATACACCGTTCTCGTATGAAGTTTCATGGTCAAAAGAAGAGAGTGGCTCAGTAAATGTCGGAAAGTTAACGATGAGTATTCATACAGGTACTCATATTGACGCACCGTTTCATTTTGATAATGATGGAAAGAAAGTAATAGATTTAGATGTTCAAGTTTATGTCGGTCCAGCGCGGATCATTGATGTTTCTAATCTTGTAAGCATTGGGAAAAAGGAATTAGAAACCTTTCATTTAGAAGGCGTAGAACGCTTGTTGTTACGCACATCTTCACATGGTAAAGCGAATGAATTCCCGGATGTAATTCCGCATTTACGTGCTGATATCGCACCATTTCTTTCTGAAAAGGGAATTCGTTTAATTGGGGTAGATGTACCATCAGTAGATCCATTAGACGATAAAGAATTAGCAGCGCATTACCAATTGTTTAAACATGGTATACACATTTTAGAAAATGTCGTACTAGAACATGTAGCAGACGGCGATTATGAATTAATCGCATTACCACTTGCCTTAACAGATGCAGATGGAAGTCCAGTTCGAGCAGTTATTAGACCAATATAAGTAGAATTATATAAAAGGGGCGTTTGGCTAATATGAAAGAAAACGAAAAGGTAATTATGGAAAAAGGAATTCATACGGACTTTAAAGAGAATATGACGTACGGGGAGTATTTACAATTAGATAGTTTACTATCTTCTCAAAAGAGATTATCAGATCATCATGATGAAATGTTATTCATCGTGATTCACCAAGCAAGTGAACTTTGGATGAAGCTTATTTTACATGAGTTAAACGCAGCGATTGAATCTATTAAACAAGATAAATTACAACCAGCTTTTAAAATGTTAGCACGTGTATCAAAAATTCAGTCGCAAATTATTCAATCTTGGGATATTCTTGCGACATTAACACCATCAGAGTACATTGAGTTTCGTGACTCACTCGGTCAAGCTTCAGGTTTTCAATCGTATCAATATCGTATGATTGAGTATGCGCTTGGCTATAAAACGCCGCACGCATTAAAAATTTATGAAAAAGATCCAGAATTACACGCTCGACTTCATACAGCGCTACACGCACCAAGTTTGTATGATGTGGCAATTCAAGCACTTGTAAAAGAAGGATTCCCTATTCATAAAGATGTGTTAAATCGTGATATTACGCAGCCTTATGAAGAAGACGCAACAGTAGAAGCAGCATGGATAGAAGTGTATGCCGATGTGAAAAAATATTGGAACTTATATCAGCTTGCTGAAAAATTAATTGATATCGAAGATTGGCTACAACAATGGCGTTTCCGTCATATGAAAACGGTAGAACGTATTATTGGTCATAAAATGGGAACAGGCGGATCTTCTGGTGTATCGTATTTAAAACGAGTACTTGATCAATGTTTCTTCCCAGAGCTTTGGAATGTTCGTACGAAATTATAAAAAACAAACCTGTCAGTTTATTACTGGCAGGTTTGTTTTTTTATTTGAACACATTTATGTTTTAATTAAAGCTACAAGATATAATAAATTAGGTAATGATTTAATTGGAGGTAAAGTTTTGGATTTCAAGCAACTAGAAAATAAATTTGAAAAGAAAAAAGTAAATACATTTCTCGTTTATCAAAAAGGTGAGCTAACCAATGAATATTATAAAACGATAGAATGTGCAAGTAATTTATATAAAATAAACTCAATTACAAAAAGCATTGTATCTATATTAATTGGTATTGCAATTGATAAAGGATATATAAATGATATACATACACCGATTATAGAGTGGATTGAAAATGTATCTAATGAAAAGCGGGATTTGACTCTTTATCATTTATTAACGATGACTACAGGTGAGGATTGGAAAGAGTTCGGAAATGGAGTAGTGTTCCCAAATGATTTTGTAGAATCGGAAAACTGGGTGCAGTATATATTAGAAAAACCAATAATGGAAGAACCAGCTACAAAAATGAATTATAACTCAGGGTCTTCTCACTTGCTTAGCTATATTGTTCAAGAAGTTACCGGAATGTCGACAGAGCAGTTTGCGAAAAGATATTTATTTGATCCATTAGAAATTACCGAATATGAGTGGCAACAAGATCCGCAAGGCATACATGTCGGCGGTTTCGGTATGAAAATGAAATCTAAAGATTTATTAAAGCTCGGAATATTATGTTTGCAGAATGGATATTGGCAAGGGAATGAAATTGTATCATCGAAATGGTTAGAAGAATCTAGTAAAGCTCTATTTGAAACGTATGAACATGTGGGGGCTTATGGATATCACTGGTGGGTTTTGAATAACGAAAGATTTCACATACCGTATTGTATGTATTTTGCTATGGGATATGGCGGACAATACATCGTTATCATTCCACAGTTAGAACTTGTTGCTGTAATAAGTAGTCATATGCCAAAACGTGGACTTGTTCCATTGAAATTGTTTATTGAGCATGTACAGGAGCATTATAAGTTTATATAAGAAGAGAGAATGTTTGAAAGGTGTAAATTTAGGGATGGATTATAGAAATGAAAGAACCCGCACTGTATAAACAGTGCGGGTTCTTTCTTTATAAGAAGAGAGAATGTTTGAAAGGTGTAAATTTAGGGATGGATTATAGAAATGAAAGAACCCGCACTGTTTAAAATATAAACAGTGCGGGTTCTTTCATTTTATCTACTCGTCTTCTGAAATGTCATCTTTATAAATTTATCTGTCTTCGTTTCAAATTCTACATCAACAAAAACACCATATTCTTTTCCATCTTCACGTAGCCACAATTTAAATTTTTCAACCGTTATTTGAACGGTTTTCGGTTTTCTACCTATATGAAGGTAATCAATAATCTCCGCTTTTGGGTATTGTTCTTTCGTCTTTTCTACAGCAAGTTTCCCCCATTTGGCATATGGCGGCTGCGCATGAACAATTGATGGAACAGTATATATATTTGAACATGTAGTTATGAACAAAATGACGAGTGCGATACGCTTTAACAATTTTTTCATGATGAACTCCTTTTATCTTTTTTTATATTGTTTACATATTTTTTCAACGATATGAGTTTGGATTTTTTTGTCTTCTTTACATAAAAGCGAGGCTTTTACAAAACATAACCAAGAAATCATTTACATAATTAAGGAGGGAAAATCATGCGCCAAAAAGCTATTTTTAAAATAGCAGTTTTACTTGCGTTCATAGGACTATCTTTGATGGTCAGTAGTATACAACTAAAAAATGTTGAAGCTTTTTCTAATCAAGTCATTCAAAGAGGAGCATCTGGCGAAGATGTCATTGAACTGCAATCTCGTTTGAAATATAACGGATTTTATACGGGAAAAGTGGATGGTGTTTTCGGATGGGGTACATACTGGGCACTTCGAAATTTTCAAGAGAAATTTGGACTACCTGTTGATGGTTTAGCTGGAGCTAAAACGAAGCAAATGCTAGTAAAAGCAACGAAGTATGACAAGTCAACAGCTAATAAAGGAACGACAACGAATAAAGGAAATAGTGGTGGTACTGCAAAAGAAAATAAACCATCTCAAAATAAAGGGACAAATGTTCCAAATGGTTATTCTCAAAATGACATTCAGCTTATGGCAAACGCAGTATATGGAGAATCTCGTGGTGAACCGTACTTAGGGCAAGTTGCAGTAGCTGCGGTTATTTTAAATCGAGTTACAAGTGCATCATTCCCAAATACCGTTTCGGGTGTAATCTTTGAGCCAAGAGCATTTACAGCGGTAGCAGACGGACAAATATATTTAACGCCAAATGAAACAGCGAAAAAAGCTGTATTAGATGCAGTTAATGGATGGGATCCAACAGGAAATGCATTGTACTATTTCAATCCAGATACCGCAACAAGTAAATGGATTTGGACTCGTCCACAAATTAAAAAGATCGGGAAACATATTTTCTGTAAATAGAGCGGAGGTGGAATTGTGTTACGAGGTATTGTAATCGTATTATTAACAATCGGTGTAGTTGGAACTGGATACTGGGGCTATAAAGAGCACCAAGAGAAGAATGCAGTATTAATTCGAGCAGAAAATAGCTATCAACGTGCGTTTCATGATTTAGCGTATGAGGTTGATTTATTGCACGACAAAATTGGAACAACGCTTGCGATGAATTCACGTGCATCTTTATCACCTGCATTAGCAGACGTATGGAGAATAACATCTGTAGCTCGTTCGGATGTAGGACAACTGCCTTTAACGTTAATGCCTTTTAATAAAACGGAAGAATTTTTAGCAAATATCGGTGATTTTAGTTACCGTGCAGCCATTCGTGATTTAGAAAAAGAACCGTTAAATAATCAAGAATACAAAACGTTGGAAACTTTATATTCAAATGCAGGAAATATACAAGATGAGTTACGAAAAGTGCAACATCTTGTTTTGAAAAATAATTTACGCTGGATGGATGTTGAGATGGCACTCGCATCAAATCGTGATCCTGCAGACAATACAATTATTGACGGATTAAAAACAGTAGAGAAAAACGTAACATCGTATTCATCTACAAACTTCGGACCGACCTTTACTAGTGCACAAAAAAATAAAAAAGGTGGATTTGAAGCAGAAGGAAAAGCAATTTCTAAAGATGAAGCGGCGAAAATCGCAAAATCATTTTTGAATTTAAAAGGAAATGAAAAAGTAGATGTTGAGAAAAGCGGAAAAGGTGCGAAAGAATCTTTCTATAGTGTGAAAATTAAAGATCCAGCAACGAATAATGAGTTTTATATGGATATTACCGGAAAAGGCGGATATCCAATTTGGGTTATGAATAACCGAGAAATTAAAGAACAGAAAATTAGTTTAAACGATGCAGGAAGTAAAGGTTTGAAATTTTTAAAGGAACACAAGTTTAATAATATGGAGCTTTTTGATAGCTCACAATATGATAATGTTGGTGTATTTACGTATGTAGTAAATGAGAATGGCGTACGAATTTATCCAGAAGCAATTCAAATGAAAATTGCTTTAGATGATGGTTCTATCGTTGGTTTTTCCGCAAAAGAATATTTAGCATCACACCAAAAACGAACAGTTCCCTCAGCAAAGCTAACTGCAGCAGAAGCAAGAAAGAAAATTAATCCAGATGTTAAAGTTATGGAAGAACGTAAAGCAGTCGTAGTAAATGATTTGCATAATGAAGTACTTTGTTATGAATTTGTAGGTACTTTAGGGAAAGATACGTACCAAATTTTCATTAATGCAAATAGCGGAGCAGAGGAAAAAGTGAAGAAAATGCAAGCTGTTGAAAAAATTTATGATTAAACTTTAATAGTAAAGTGGTGAGAATAATGAAGATCCTAATATATATGTTGATGCTTTGCTTGTTTATAACTGGATGCAGTATTGGAAAAAAGGACAATCCAAACGAAAAACCGGAGCAAAAAAATGTTTCGACGAAAAATGTTAATTATACAAACAAATCAAATAAGCCAAATGAAAAAGCAGCGGATCATTTAGCATCTTTAGCCGCAAGTGTGCCAGGTGTAAATGATGCAACAGCCGTAGTAGTCGGCAAATATGCTATTGTAGGTATTGATGTAAAAGCGAAACTCGATCGAACTCGTGTTGAGTCCATTAAATACTCTGTGGCAGAAAGTTTAAAAAACGATCCGGATGGTGCTAATGCAGTCGTTGTAGCGGATGTTGATACGTATGAACGACTCAAACAAATTGGAAAGCAAATAAAAAAAGGAAAAACAGGTGAAGGTATACTTGATGAGTTAGCAGCAATTGTTGGCCGAGTAATGCCACAAGTTCCAAATGACATGATTGAAAATCGAGAAACGAATCCAATTAAAGATAATGATAAACAATTACCAAAAGATGAAGAACAAGAACTAAGAAAAGAACAGAATGACCAATCAAATAATCATTTGAATAAATAAAGTTAACCCCGTACTTAATTGTACGGGGATTTTTTAACATAATATTTAATATTCAGTTTATTTTTAAGGGAATATATGGTTTAATTATGATGGGAGGGACAACTGTTATGATGAAAAAAAGCGCATTAATAGTATGTAGTTTATGCTTAGGTTTCAGTATGACAGCGTGTGAACAAAAGAAAGAAATGAAAAAACAAACAGCGACTTCTTCTACTGTGTTGGAAAGTGAGAAGAAAGAGTCTATCAATATAAAACATTTCTCGAATATAAATGAAGGAATGACTTATATTGAAGTGAAAGATGTAATTGGTTTTGATGGTAATCTACTTATAGAGGAAGGTGTAGAAGATTCTACACAAATTAAACAAATTTTTTCATGGAAGGGAAGCGATCCAACTTCATTAGTTGAAATTACCTTTTTAGATGGAAAAGTGCATTCAAAAGTGCAGCAAGGTTTAAGTTAATAAGTTGAAAAATGGGAGAGTTTCGCATGAACATACATACAGGGGAAATTCAATTAGTTCCGTATAAGGAGAAGTATAAAGAAGTTATACAAACATTTACTTTACCAAGTGAACAAGTTCAATTCACATCAGATCCAGGTGAATTATTGGAGAAAGCAAAAAGTGATCGAACAAAAAATGTGATTGTTATTTTAGATTACAATGGGGTACCTGTTGGTCTTTTCGCATTGCAAACAGGGGATAGAGTACAGGAGTTCACAGACAATCAAGATGCTTTACTTTTAACTTCGTTTTCTATAAATCACAATAGACAAAGAAAGGGATATGCTAAAAAATCATTGGCATTATTACAAGAGTTTGTAAAACGTTATTTCCCGATAAAAAATGAGGTTGTACTTGCTGTGAATGAAAAAAATATTCCTGCACAAAATTTATATGAAAAAGTCGGCTTCCAAGATAAAGGCTTTAGAAGAATGGGACCAATCGGTCAACAAATTATAATGCATTTACCTATCATGAAATAACGAGAAGAAAAACTTACTCTTGCATAACAAAGTAGTAAGTTTTTTTATTTAGTACGATATATAATGTAGATTATATATATAAATGAAATAGAAATGAAGGAAATACAAAATGAATCAAGTTAGAAAATGGAATATTGTTGGAAGAAGGGTGATAAAAACCGGAATAGCAGTTTTTCTTACAGTTCTAGTTTGTGAATTTTTCAATATACCCACTATTTTTGCTGTCATCACGGCTATTGTAACGATTGAGCAAACTGCAACGGATTCTATAAAAAAAGGGCTAATTCGTTTTCCAGCTTCAACAATTGGATCGGCGTATGCAATGACTTTCACATTTTCCCTAGGTCATCAGGCTCTTTCTTATGCGTTAGCAGCGATGTTTACAATCGTTACATGTCAAAAACTAAAGTTACATGCGGGAACGTTAGTCGCAACATTAACTGCTGTTGCAATGATCCCTATTACGGCAGATCATTATTTCACTGCATTTTTAATTCGATTAGCTACTACATCTACTGGTATTATAGTATCTACTTTAGTGAATTTTTTCATTTTGCCACCACACTACCTTCAAACCATTTCGGGATGTACAGAGGAGCTATTTGTTAAAACTGCAAATATTATGGAGGAATGGCTTAATGCATTAATTGAAGGGAAAGTTATAACGAAAGAGACAACTTATAATCTATCTAATTTGAATTTATCATTACATAAAGCGGTACAATTTGTTCAATATGAGCAAAAAGATTGGAAATATCATCGACATACAAAGAAGGAAATGAGAAGCTTTTTAGCCATGCAGAAGCAACTCCATATATTGCAGCAAATTATTTACCATATAGATAATTTAGCTCGAGCACCAATTGAAACATGGGACTGGTCACAAAATAAAAAAGAGATATTACAGCGAACGGTTCATTCTATAATCTCCATATTAAGAAATAATTGTAATGAAATAGATGAAGAACATTTTAAACTGATTGATGAATTAGACAAAAAATTTTGGGATTATAAAAATGATTTAGGACATTGTAAACCAAATCAATATCATCATCACTTTTCAAGCGAATCTATCATTTTGTTTGAGTTATTATCTATACATGATATGTTAGAGGAATTAAAACAAATATCCGAGAAATATGAGAGTGAAAATCAACTCAATTGTTCGGCTCATTTAAATATGGAGGATTGATATGACAATTTATATTACATTACTAAGAGGAATCAATGTAGGCGGGCATAAGGTAATCAAAATGGCTGATTTAAAACAAATGTTTGAATCAATAGAGTTAAAACAAGTAAAAACATATATTCAAAGCGGTAATATCGTGTTCGAATCTGAAAAAGATATTGATTTTTTAAATAAACAAATACAATCGGAAATTAAAAACGTTTTTGGTTTTGATGTTCCAGTCATGTTAAGAACACATGAGGAATTTATAAATATGATAAAAAGATGCCCCTATGAAGCCGATTCATTGTTAGAAGGGGAAAGTATACATGTTGCCTTCTTAGCGAATGAACTTTCTGAAAAAGAAAAAGATCATCTACTTAAGCAAAAAAATGAGACTGAAGATTGTTTTATACATGAAAAAGTTGTGTATTTATTTTTCAAAAATAGCATTCGAAATTCTAAATTAATGAGTCTGTTTCAGAAGTTACATACACCAGCTACAGTTAGGAATTGGCGGACTGTGAATAAATTAAAAACGATAGTTGAAGGAATGTAAATATTAAAAGATGAGATTCACTTAGAGCAGATAAATGTTTAAGAGACTATGGTTATAGTATAAAATAAACGAATTAAGGGGTAGGTAAGATGGGGAAATTTGTGAAAGACCAAAAGGTAGTTGCACTTACATTAGAGGGTTTAGCACCATGTACGGTTGTAAGAGTTGGTTGGATTTTTATCATGGTACAAGTAGAAGAAACGAAGCACCTATACTCACTTACAAAAGGTAAGATAACGTCTATAGAAGAAGATAAACACTATCTTTTAGAAGAGAGTTTTGATGAAGAGGACGTTTATGATATAGGTAGGGTATTTTGTGCAATTGAAACAACAGACATGGACCTTGCAAAGAAATCATTTGAAGAAAATGAAGACTTCAAGAAATACGAAGATTTTCACAATCCATCAGAAGGGAAACTGTATGGTGGAGAGTACTATACTACAATCAAAACAGGTAAAGAGTTACTAGAACAATACTTTAATCGAGAAGAGCTAGAGCGTAATGGTACTAATTAAATTAGATGTGAAAACAGGTAAAGGCCAAATCTTATTTATGTTAGGTATATAGACTAAAAAATTTATATTTGATTATTGGGAGGATAAAATAATGGATTTGGTAAACAAATTTTTAAACGGCTTGAGAGCAGCATTATCAACAGATGATCTCGAAGCACTAAATAAAGCGTGCGGTGCTACAAAAGAGGATATTGATATATTAAGGTTGAAATATCCGAAGTGTCCAGAATCATTAATCTCTTTACTTGAAAATATCGATGGTACATATTGGCGGAAATATGGAGAAAACAAAGTTGCAGTATGTATTTTAGGCTCAGATGTTGAAGAGTATCCATATTATTTGCTTTCTACACAGCAGATGCTCGAAAGTTCAAAAGAAGAAGAAGACGTATCCTATCTTTTAGAATACCAAGATGACGAGGATGCTGTTGATTCTAAGATAAATCCACAAGGACTTCTCCCTGGCACTTATATTCATTTTTCAGACTGTATGAACAATGGTGGAACATCAAGACTCTATATTGATTTTAACCCTTCTGATGAAGGTGTATGTGGTCAAATAATCCGTTTTTTGCACGACCCTGATGAATATGAAGTGATTGCAAACAGCTTTGATAAGTATTTACAGAATCTTATTGATGGTGATTTTAATTTTCTAGAAGAAGAATCTCAATAATTTGTCTACAAACTCATTTAAAAGGTTAGAAATTAAACAACTTTAAAGAGCCTTACTACAATATAATTTGTAGCAAGGCTCTTATATTTTTAAATCAAAATTAAATAACATTATTATCACTTTACAAAATCTCACTTTTTTATTTATATTGTTTTGCGACTATAAGTTCGACGATAGGATAAATAAAGAATGAAGAACAAAGTGCGATAAAAAGAGGAAGATTCTTTATTTCATCGAGTAATAGGAATGCAAATCCTTCTGATAATATTAAAATAAAAAACATAAGGCATATAAGTGCAAAATAAGAAATTTTAAAGCTTTTATATTTAATTTGTTGTCCCATTTCATCTTTGCTTTCTTCTGATACTCCGTTTGGATCTCCCCACGTAATATGATTGATGAGGTAGCTAATTATTATTGCACTTGCGAAGATTGTTCCACCTAAAATCGCACCTTCAGAGATGTATTTATAGACTCCATGTATAAGTACTCCAAGTAACGATAAAACGATTGTTAGTAAAATGAAATTTTTGCGATTCATATTAGAAATAACACCTCCATAGTTGTAAAAAACTCTTTACATCCATAGTATAAAATTGGAAAAGTTTTATGTCAAATACTTTTTACATAAATGGTGCAAGAACATGATATTTTGTTTTTATGATTAATAAAAAATTACATTACATTTGAATGTAAAAGAATGGGCTCGCATATATTTGGAAGGGATGTCAGATTAATTTAGGGGGTAGTTATGTCTATTCTATTAAAAGCTGGTGCTGATGCAGGAAATAACGGTTTGAAGTTAATGGTGAAAGGGCAAGACCCTATTTTTATTCCGAGTATATATTCTTTATATATAGGAGAGCCTACAGGATTGTTAGATGAGAGTGATGTTTCATTATCCGAATTAGAAAATCACATTGACGTGACCATTAGTTCTCCATCACTAATGTTAAATAACGTGCGGTATATCGTTGGGGAAAAAGTCATTCAAGATCAATTAAAAGGCACTGAGGTTGAGAAGAAATCAAATAAGTCAACTGATGAGTTAATGGTTATTACAATTCTATCTGGTTTAGCAGTAAGTGCTATGCGTCAAAGTCCAACTTCAAGTCATATTAATATTCGTTATGATTTATCTGTTGCTCTTCCTATGCAGCTTATTACACAAGAAATAGCTGCGGAAAATGCGAAACGTTATATGGGCAATCATAAGGTTGTGTTCCATTATCCAAACGGACGTGATGTGACAATTAATATTTCAATCGAATATTGTAAATGCCTACCTGAGGGCGCTTCTGGTACGTGGGGCATTGTATATGATGAAGAAGGAAATGTAGTGAAACATAAAATAGAATGTGAACAAAATCAAGTTTCAGAAATTGATTTTGTTGATAAAACTTTATTGTCTTTTGATATTGGTGCAGGGACGACAGAAGAAGTAGTTTCACTAGGTGTGAACTTTAGACCACAACTAAGTAAGGGCTTATCATACGGTGTGAAAGAAACGTTACTACAAATTATTACAAGATGGAATCGGAAGTATCCAACAAAGACGATTGATAGTATTACAGAGTTTAACCAAATTTATTTACATGAAAAGCACCCAAGAAATGCGTTACTAGTTGAAGAATCACAACCAGCATTATTAGGTTTAGCAGCGCGTGTCGCAACAGATATCATAAACAAAATTGATGACATGAAAGACGATCCATACGTATTTATTTATGGCGGGGGCGCAGTAATTATTAAAAACAGTTTAAAAATGATTTTAAAACAAAAAGGACGACTAACAAATGTAATCTTTGTAGATAATCCATTATTTACAAATGCACGTGGATTATTAGTCTACACTTGTTCGCCAAAATATAGAGAGCATAAGCAAAAAGAGTTAGGATTTACAAACTTAACGATAAGTTAGTTGGTGGAAGTATGCGATCTAGGCGATATAAACGTGGTGATCGAGTAAAAATCAATATTCATAAATCAGTATCACCTGAAATGATTGCATGGCTGAATAAACAATCAAACCCAACCAATTTCTTTTTCTTTGCAGCGCAGCAACTCTTTAAACAAGTAGGAGATATTGATGTGTCAAAAGCTATACCAAGTAGCCATGTTTTCTCATTATACGTGGAGCCATCATCTTTATTAAAGGTCGAAGTAAATCCCTTTAAAAACGTGCCACTAGAAGCTAATAAATCCACCGATAATATAAAAAAAAAATCATGGGAATCTGTTGATCAATTAGATTGTCCGTTTTTTTAAACATAGAAAAAATAAGTATTGCCCATCACTATACATACGGATACAGTGATGGGCTGTTTTACATGTAACGAATAGAAGGAGCACAAATTGTGGTGTGCCCCTTTTATTCGTTATTTATCTATATTTTAGATATATGTTCAGCAACAGCATGAATGATGTCTGCCCAGTCATCAGGATGATTTTCATGTCCTGCGCCTTCAAGGGTTAGTAGGACTGAGTTAGGAATTTCATCAATAAGTGCGAGACCATGTTCAAAAGGGAGTGCAGTATCGTCTGTTCCGTGAATAACTAGTGTAGGTGCTTGTATGGAGTGAAGCACACCTTCGTAAGCATCATCACCTTGAAGTAAAGCGTGATTAAACATACTTAATAGATTGTTTGCGCGTGCTATTTCTTGTTTTACTTGATTATAGACTCTTTTTTCATCAAATGTTCGTTTGGATCCACATAATAGGCGAGATCCGGAAACTAAATATTCTGCTACAACATTTTCATTTGTCCAATCTAAATGCGTGCCATTTGCGTGATGTGTTAAAATTCTTTCGTCCATCGGAGGTAAATCGCGCGTGTTATCGTCAGAGCCTATCACACTTGTAGCCAGTAATGTTAACGTTAAAATTCTTTCGGGATGTTTTACAGCAGCAATTTGAGCGATCATACCACCTAATGACATACCAAATAGATGAGCTTTATCAATATGATAAGCATCGAGTACCCCAATTGCATCTTCAGCCATATCTGTAACTGTATAATTGGAAGTTCCAGGCTCATATGTAACAGAGCATCCCACATCACGGTTATCAAAACGAATAACAAATTTCCCCGTGTTAGCTAACTGTTCACAAAACTCTTCATCCCAATAAACCATTGAACACGTAGCGCCCATAATTAATAAAATAGCTGGGTTTTTAGGGTTCCCAAAGCTTTCTGTACATATATCAATCCCGTTTATTTTAAATATCTTTTCAGTCATAGAGTTCTCCCCATTTCTTTTGAATGTAATTGAAAATACAGTTTTGAGTGATTCTAAGGTGAGTGTACGTTTTTTATGGAATTCATAACGCTTCTTACGTAATTACCCCCAAAAATAAGTTTATGATAATTCAAGGCAAAAAAATTTGAGAAATATTTGTATGTTATTAAAATAAATAGCAAGGAGGAATGGAAATGAAAATAATTGTTATAGATCAATATGGTAATGTTGAAGAATTAAAAGAAAGAGAAGTTATAAAACCAATTGTTAAAGGTAACGAGGTATTGATACGTATTCTCGCGACATCTGTTAATCCTGTTGATTGGAAAATAAGAAAAGGAGACTTACAAGAACAGTTGCGATTTTCATTTCCAATTATTTTAGGATTGGATGTAGCTGGGGTTATTGAAGAAGTTGGGGAAGAGGTAGAGTGCTTCAAAGTAGGAGATAAAGTATATACGAAACCTGAAAATATAAGGAAGGGCTCTTATGCTGAATTCATTACAGTAAAATCGGATTTAGTATCTTATATGCCTACAAATCTAAGTTTCGAAGAGGCAGCTTCTATTCCTCTTGCAGGACTTACAGCGTGGCAAAGTCTTGTAGATTACGCAAAAATAAAAGAACATGACCGAGTACTCATTCATGCTGGAGCTGGTGGAGTTGGAAGTTTGGCAATCCAAATCGCAAAATCATTTGGAGCTTTTGTTGCGGCAACTGCAAGTAGTAAGAATGAAGAGTTTTTAAAGTCTTTAGGAGCAGATCTCGTTATTGATTATAAAAAAGATAAATTTGAAGAATTACTATCAGATTTCGATATTGTATTAGATACAATAGGTGGCGAAGTACAAGAGAAAAGCTTTCAAATTATAAAATCTGGTGGTGTGTTAGTTTCGATTGTTCATGAGCCAATTCAAAAAATAAAAGGGATAAAATCAGGTTTTTTATGGCTAAAACCAAACGGAAAGCAATTAGAAGCATTATCAAAATTAATTGTACACGGAAAAATAAAACCAATTATAAGTAAAGTTGTACCTTTTAATGAAGAGGGGATTAGAGAAGCTCATATTTTGAGTGAAGGTCAACATGTTAGAGGTAAAATTGTAATGAAAGTCAGAGGATAATGAAGATAGTGGCTTGTAGAGAAAGTGAAGTTGAACCACAAAAAACGCAGAAAGAAATACTATCCCAAAAGTCACATTTTCATTTTGGATAGTATTTCTTATTAGACATGTAATGTTATCTCTATAATATACATTTTCGTATTGTATCATGTAATTTCTCTAAACCAATCAACATATCTTTTTCATTTAACATTGAATAGCTAATCCGTAAATTGTTATTATTTATATCGGTATTTAATAGACAAGCTGTTCCTGGTAAAAAAGAGACATCTACTTCATTTGCTTTTTGTAATAAGGTAAAGGGATCTATCGAATCCGGAAGTGTAATCCATAAATTAAAGCCACCATTTGGTATTTCAAATCGTAATTCTTTAAGTGGTGATAACATATCAATAGTTATATCACGTCTAATTTGTAAAGCCGTACGTAATTTTTCTAAATGGTTTTTCATACGTTCTGCACGTAAAAAAGGAAGGAGTGCTTTTTGCGTTAATAAAGGACTACCGATATCCATTGAACCTTTTACAGCATATAACCATTCAAAAATAGGCCCATCGGCAATAAGAGATGCGATACGCAATCCTGGTGCTAACGTTTTACTAAATCCTTTTATATATATTACATGACCATTCGTATCAAAATTTTTGATAGGAGAGGAAATAGTAGCACCCTCAAAATATATTTCTCCGAAAGAATCATCTTCAATTATAAAAAACTCATATAGCTCTGCTAGTTCTATAAGTTCCATTCGCCGTTCATTACTCATTACTGTACCTGTCGGGTTCTGGAAAGTTGGATTCGTATACAATAATACGGGATTTTTACTTTGACAAATATCATCGATTAAGTCGGAGCGAACTCCATGATTATCAAGAGAAACTGGTATAATTTTAGCACCTTTATTGATGAAAATATCAAGTGCAGCACTGTAACAAGGACTTTCCACTAATACAATATCACCAGGTTTTAATAATGTTTGAGCAATTAAATCAATTCCTTGTTGTGCTCCGCTTGTAATTAATAATTTAGATGGATCGG
This sequence comes from Bacillus sp. AY3-1, assembly GCF_008368785.1. Classification (NCBI taxonomy): domain Bacteria; kingdom Bacillati; phylum Bacillota; class Bacilli; order Caryophanales; family Bacillaceae; genus Bacillus; species Bacillus sp. AY3-1. The sequence continues at coordinate 684,190 of NZ_QORZ01000016.1, forward strand.
TCACTAAATTTTGGTGTTCACTTAAGTAATTTGCTATTTCAACTCGCAGTTCATAATCACCCTGTACTGGCCCATAAGTTGCTAGGATCATCTGGTCTTTATGAAGTATTTTATGCATTTCGTCTGCTAAGAATGGATTTGGCAATAAACGAGGATACAAAATCGCTTGTGAAAAATCGTAATATTTTCGGTGCTGATTCATTGCATATTGAGATCGTATAACATTAATCGTTTTCGTTTGTTGCCATTTGTACGGAATTGGTTTGAAATCTTTCTTTACATGTTTATGTATATAAGCACCTTTTCCTTGCTCAATGCGTATATATTCTTTTTTTTCTAATTGCTTATATGCCTTACGAACAGTTAATAGGCTAATCTGCAAATCTTCGGCCATAGAGCGTAAAGATGGAAGGGAGTCACCATGCGCAAGCATGCCACTTTGTACTCTTTCAACGATTTGCATATATATTTGTTGGTAATATGGTATGTTGGATTCTTTACGAAGGACAATCTTCATGCTTTCACCTTTTTCGTTTTTATTTTATTAAAGCGAAAAATATAAAGAGAATCAACTACAATTTTAAGTAACTGTTATATACATAGATACACTGTTATACACCATACCTTCTATACTCATGTTAAGAGTAAAAAGGAGGAAGAAAAATGGTCATTTTCAATTATATTTTAGTATGTATTATTTTCGGAACAACATTTTTAACGATAAAAATCGGTATTGAAGCAGGAGCGCCACCATTATTTTCAGCAGGAATTCGTTTCTTGTTAGCAGGCGTAATTCTGATGATTATATTTAAGTTAAGGCGAAAAGAAATTATGCCACATGTATTTTCAAAACGTATTATATATGCTGGTTTTTGCTTAACATTTATGACATTTGCTACATTGTACTGGGCGGAACAATATATTTCTTCAGGGTTAGCTGCTGTACTTTCTGCTACGGGGCCGATGATGATTTTGTTATTACAAGCAATGAGAAATAAGACAAAATTGCAAAAGGAGCAACTCGTAGCATTAATTATCGCACTAATAGGTGTTGTTTTTGTTTCTTTACCAGGAACGCACCAAGAAGTAAGTCTCATATGGGGTATTGCTTGTTTTGTTTTAATAATAGGAGAGTTATTTTACGGAATAGGCTCTATTCGCTCAAAAGAAATACTTTCGGATTTACAAAGTGTATCACCATTTCTCATTAATGGTATTCAAATGTTTTACGGAGGGGTTTTATTACTAATCGTATCCGTCATAGTAGAACAACCGAATGTATCTGTATTAGCTTCATGGAGTGTACAGTGGCCTATTTTATATCTTATCTTTATCGGATCAATTGGTGGGCACGGATTATATTATTGGCTCTTATCAAAAACAAATCCTGTATTCCCGTCAACGTGGTTATATGTATCACCGTTAATTGCTATTATTGTAGGATATATCATATTAGGAGAACCTTTAAACCCTACAATGGGAATAGGTGCTTGTTTTATTTTGGTTGGTGTATTTTTAGCTAATCGATCCACACTCCGGAGCTATTTCAAACAAGGGAAATTATTTGAGAAGGAAATGTAGTTGTATAAAGAAGCAGCCCTGTATATAACAGGGCTGCTTGAATTTTATTCATGATACGGATTGACTTTATTTATTGGAAAGGCGTAAGCTTATTAAGCTATATGAAAGAGAACTATAAAAAGAGGGGAGTTATTATGAAAATGAATTGGACTGAAGTAAAGGAAAAAATTCGACCGCAAATTTCAAAACCATCATATGAAACTTGGTTTACTAATACTACTGTTTATTTAGAGGATGATATATTAACAATTTATTGTCCAAATGAATTTGCTCGTGACTGGTTAGAATCTCACTACAAAGAATTAGTATTTCATACATTAAGAGAAATGTTTAATACGACGTTTGAAATTCAGTTTGATTTATGTAATGACGAACCATCAAAGTTGAAAGATGTTCCAAAAGAAAGGCTAAATAGCTGGGATGAAGTAAAGAAAGCGTTAAGGCCAAAATTAGCAGAGAAAACATTTATAACCTGGGTTAGAAATACAAATGCTACTATAGAAGATAATACATTAATAATCTTTTGTGAGGATGCGTTTCATCGTGATTTGCTTGAAGGTGAGTATAAAAATATAATTTCAAGTACCGTACAGAAACTTACTAATGAAGTATATCAAATTTGGTTCGAAATAGAATCAAAAACCACTCCTATCACACATATTCATCATATGCAAAATAATCCACTCACTTCCGGACAAGAAGAACCCAATACAATTTGGAATGAAATAAAAGGTAAAATGCAATTAATAATTTCAAGACCTTCATATGAAACATGGGTTAAAGAAACGACAGCCAGAATAAATGAAAATTCATTAATCATTTATTTTGAAAACGAATTCCAACAAGGATGGGTTGAAAAGTCTTATAAAGATTTAATTGCGGAAATAGCTAAAGAGTTAACTGGAAATACATATGAACTTCAATTTGAATTAGAATCAAATAAAGATGCAACCAGTAGTGGTGAAAAATCAAAATCACCTACTGAAAATACTATTTTTGAATTATGGGAGCAGTTCAAATCTTCCAATGATGAGTTAAAATATAATAATGTAGAGGATAGCGAAAAACGCATCCAAGCATTAGAAGAAAAAATTGTAAACTTAGAAAAAGTGATTGATACATTAGTGGGAAAATTAGAGGTAGTAGAATCAAAAACACAGTTGGAAAAATAACCAACTGTGTTTTTTACTTAATTTACTTTTTTTATAAACCCTTTATAATGACGTTTCACAAGCTGACTTTCTAACGTCTTCATTGTTTCAAGTGCTACACCGACGATGATAAGTAAGCTTGTACCACCAATTTGTGCAGAAGGTGGTAATGTAGCAATTTTTGTGAATACGAGCGGTAAAATTGAAATGGCACCTAAGAAAATTGCACCGATAAATGTTAAACGGTATAAAATTTTCGTTACATATTGTTCTGTTGATTTACCAGGACGAATACCAGGCACATAGCCATTTTGTTTTTTCAAATTCTCAGCCATTTGTTCAGGGTTTACTTGAATAAATGCGTAGAAGTATGTGAAAGCAACGATCAGACCGACATAAAGCGTCATTCCGAGTGGATGTGCGAAATCAAGATTTGCAACTAACCATTGCGATACGCTTGAATCAGGGAAGAGCTGCGCAATTGTACGCGGCGTCATTAAAAATGCGGAAGCAAAGATAACTGGAATTACACCAGCACTATTTACTTTAAGAGGTAAATGAGTGTTTTTTGCTCCTTGATATTGATTGTTTCCTGAAACAGCTTTTGCATATTGAATCGGTATTTTACGCACAGCTTGTTGAATGTAAATAACACCAACAACTATCGCTAAAATTACGAGACCAATTAAGACCATCTTTATGATGTGCATGAATAATTGATCGCCTGCATTTTGAAATTGTTGCAAATAAATTTGATTCGCAACATTTGGAATCGCCGCAACAAGTCCTGCGAAGATAATCATCGAAATACCGTTACCAACGCCATTAGCGGTAATTTGTTCACCTAACCAAAGTAAAAATGCAGTACCTGCAGTTAAAACTGTCGCAATAAATAAGTATGTAGTCCAGCTTTGATCTGTAATTAATTGTCCACCTGCTATATTATTAAAACCATAAGACATCCCAATGGCTTGTATGAATGCGAGAATGATTGTAAAGTATCGAGTGAATTGAGCTGATTTCTTTCGGCCCATTTCTCCTTGCTTTGCCCATTCCGAAAATTTAGGTATAACGTCCATTTGTAGTAATTGTACTATGATGGAAGCTGTAATATATGGTGTAATACCTACAGCAAAGATTGAGAAGTGTTGCAGTGCTCCTCCGCCAAATACGTTTAGCATACCTAAAACGTTAGCTTGATCTTGTACTTTTAATACCTCTGCGTTAGTATGAGGAACTGGAATAAACGTGCCAATTCGAAAAACAATTAGCATCGCTAGTGTAAAAAGAATTTTGTTTCTTATCTCAGCTACTCTCATGAAATTTGAAATCGTACGAAACATTATGTCGCCTCCTATATTTTTATCAGTTCAAAACTGATGGTTATATCCCGATGAAGTAACCACAAACCTCCTTCCGCATTAAATTCATTTGACAAATGGAATTTTATACACTTTGTAGTTTTCTCGGATATAAAAATATAAGGTGTTTTTTAGCGACCAATAAGCTTTTCGTAATCATTCAATACACATAATATATCGAATAAATTAACAAATGTACATACATACGCATGAAAAATGAATGAATAGGGGCATTTTTTACATTTATTTAATGCTAGATTGATAATTAGGAACGTTTTATGTAGTTGTATTGAAAGGATTCGGTGGAAAGTATTATGGTGTAGCTGCAGCACATGATAACCTCAAGGAAATCTTCAAGGATGTTGAGAAAACTCATATATTTAGTCGTGAATTAGAGAAACAGTAGTGAAGGAAAATCTTTCTTCTATAGAGAATATTTCTAACGCAGGAATCTAAGTATATAGGTTCTAATGAAAGGAGAATTCACATGAATACATTTGTAAAGGACAAGTTTTATGAAACGAGAAATCAATTATTTGAGGAAATTACTTTGTTAAGTGATACTCAATTTAATAGAAAACCAGATAAGGATAAATGGAGTATAGCACAAGTTTGTCATCACTTAGTTTTATTAGATGAGAGAGTTATAACGGTTATTTTGTCAGGATTAAAAAAGATGGATAGTTTCCAAAATGAGCGTAAAGAAATTCATACTATTGTATTAGATAGATCAATAAAATTTATAGCACCAGAAATGATTGAACCAAGTATAGAACCATTTGAAGTGCTGCAAATGGTTGATTTGTTAACCGACTCTAGAAAAGCATTGATGCGTTTTCTGAGTACAATAGAAGATGAATCTAAATTGGCAAAAAAATCAGTGATGCATCCAGCTCTTGGAGAATTACTTCTTGATCAGTGGATAGAATTAATCTATTTGCATGAACAACGTCATATAGAACAAATCAAAGAGGTAAAATTGCTTTGTGAAGTTGAAAAGTAAAAATTATTATCTATTTATTGAGCGATTTAGGAAAGCATCAAGGGTTCGAGTGATAAAATATAAGTCCTGATAAGCAGAAGAAAATACGAAACTAGCAGATCTTACTCTTGAATAGGAAACGAATATTCGAAAAAAAACTGAATCCGAATTGTTGTATAAGTGGAACCCCGTCTTAAATGAAGAACGGGGTTATTATTTTTGGAAGTGATCTCAGCATTTTCATTTAGAAGGAAATAAATTAGCAATGAAATCCGAAAATGTAATCAGCATTACACACTATATCTTTAAGTTATAATGATTTCCGGAAATGAGTTATATGTCCATAATTTTGACAGTACATATACATCTACCGTTGGTTTAGCGCTCTTCACACGTTGGAGGAAGAAGTAAATACTATTCTGCTAGGGGGTATATGCATTTTATTCTCTATATTTTCACAGCAGAACCACCTCCAAAATTTTCTTTTGCAGTTGAAGTTTTCCGAATAATAAGTTACATTTTTAAAGTTCAAGCAACTTTATGAAAGTACAAAAAGGGGAGAAATATTGTTATTATGCAAAAAATGAAATGGAAGAACTATTTATGTTATTTTGTTATTTTTATACTTCTTGGAACAGCAGTAACAGTCAAACCATCTATCTCAAAAGCTGAGGAATCTGATGTTAATATTACACTGTTAGGTACTGCCGATATTCATGGTAGATTTATGCCTTGGGATTATGCGCTTGATGGTGCAAATACGAGTGGAAGTTTAACGCAGCTTTATACGGTTATAAAGAAGGTGCGTCAAGAAAATCCCAATACCATATTAGTAGATGCTGGGGATACAATTCAAGGAAATTCAGTAGAGTTATTCAATGATCAGCCACAATCGCCAATGATGGTAGCGATGAATGCAATGGAATATGACGCCTGGGCATTTGGAAATCATGAATTTAACTTTGGATTAGATACATTGAAAAAAGTTAGTGAGCAATATAAGGGCAAGACACTAGCAGGAAATATTTATAAGGAAAATGGAGAGCGTTTTCTTCCTGCATATACAATTGTTGAAAAAGGTGGAATTAAAGTCGGGATTATTGGTATGAATACACCAATGATTAGTGATTTTGAAAAAGGGACAGATCATTTGGATGGTTTAGTTGTGAAAAATCCAGTAGAAGAGACAAAAAAGGCAATTAAAGAATTAGAAGGTAAAGTAGATGTAATGGTAGGCGTTATGCATATGGGACTAGAAAATGAGAATGGAATCCCTGGTACTGGTGTTCAAGATATTGCGAATGCTTGTCCGGAACTAAGTGCTATTTTTGCAGCTCATATGCATAAACTTGTTAAAAAAGAAGTTGTAAATGGCGTTATTATTACAGAACCAGATAAATATGGAACACATATCTCACGTATTGACCTTACTTTTACAAAGCAAGATGGAAAGCTGGTTTTAAAAGATAAAACTGCTACAGCTATACCTGTAAAAAATACTGATGGAACAACAATAGTATCTGATCCTACACTTGAAGACACACTGACACCTTTTCACGAGTATGCGAGAGGAGATGCAAATGTTGTTGTCGCTCAATTAAAGGGTAGAAACCTTGTTCCTGAAAATGAAATAAAGGGTATTCCAAGTGTGCAGATTCAAGAGACACCTTTATCAGATTTCTTTCATGAAGTCATGCTCCATTACAGCAAAGCGGATGTAGTAGCCCATCAAATTGATAATGACTATGCCCGTTTGGATATAGGTCCTATAAAGAAGAAAGATATTGCGTATAATTATCAATATGCCTTGGGAGAAATTACAGTATATAAGATAACCGGAAAAGATTTAAAAGATTATATGGAATGGGCAGCAGGATATTTTAACTCATCTCGTGCTGGAGATGTAACAGTTAGCTTTGATAAAAACCGTCGCGCGTCTAAATACAGTACGAACGATTTCTTTGGAGGCGTAAAATACGAAATTGACTTAACAAAGCCATATGGAAGTAGAATTACTAATTTACGCTCTATTCGCACAAATAAACCAATCAAAATGAGCGATGTTATGACGCTAGGAATGAATGCGTATAGAATGGAGGCTCTTCAGGCAAAAGGGGGAGCTTTAGAGGGGCGGAAATTTGAACAAACTTGGTCATCTAAACAAGAGAATGCATTCGGAGAAACAGGTGGAACCATTCGTAACCTTGCTATTACATATTTAAAAGAGGTAAAGAACGGTGTATATACGCCAAAAGTTATGCATAATTGGAAAATTACTGGTGTAGATACACATTCTTCAGAGCATAAGGCTGTAGTTGATCTTGTAAATAAAGGGATTTTAGAAATTCCAAAAACAGAAGATGGAAAATATACAAATATAGCATCTATAAATACTAAAGATTCAATTACAAAAGAAGAGATTGTAGCACTCTCACAAAAAGTTAATATTAATCCAAATCAGTTTAATCATGTAAAAAGAAAAGGTGAATTTTACAAAAAACTTAGTAGGATAATTAAATAAATATAAAATAGATAGCTTTCGTGCAAAAAACTATTAAACTTGGACATACCATTATCCTAAAAAAGTTTGTGATCGGTATGGAAATATAAAGAATTAGCGATAAAAAATCCCCTGGATCATTAAACAAATCCGGGGGATTTTTTATTTGAATAATTATGGTTTTATTTCTTACTATGCATATTTATAATATGCTTTAAAAGAACATACCTTGAGCTAATAACATGCAATAGATGTGTCCTTTACTATATTTAAATGGGAGACAAATTAAAGATATTTTTGACAAAATAAAAAAGCCTGAAACTCATATGAGACTTTAGCTATCTCATAATGTTACAATCCATGCAGCTATAGACATACATAACAACATTATATTAAAAAATCTAAATTGTAGATGCGCTGCCTCACTAAAGTATTTATATACTATATACATCATAAAACAAAACACGCACTTTCTTTTTCTTGTTTATCAAGGTCATTAGTATTCATTTGATCCATCTTTATCCTAAATCAACTTCATGTCCAAAATATAATTTTAAATAAGTAATATAAATTATAAGATGTCCTATAATAATTGTTATTTTAATAGCATTAAACCTACTCTTAAAATAGTAAAGAGTGGGTTTTTATGTTGTTATTTAGATGTAAAGGTACTTTGATTAGAATGAATATAGATAATTAACAACTAACCAATTGGATGAGCGCCTAAAAGAGCTCTTTTTTATTGAAATTAATAACATATATGTCGTTCTTTATTTATATCATCGACCACATATATGTAATTTTGCATAATGTTACATAAATTGTGTATTTTCTCTTTTTTTCGACATAAATAGACAGTATACTTTGTACAAGCTTTCTATTTCAAAAATTATACGAGGTGAAAAAATGAAAAACAAAAAGACATTAACTAAGGTAGCATTAACAACAGGCTTAGCTTTAACAGCTGTAGCACCATACGGAGTAGGTCATGCTGAGGAAACAGATCAACTACAAGTTCAAATTCAGGAAGAATCGTTCCGTTCGGGTGAACTTACACAACCGTCACAAAAGGCACCAGAGAATGTAGTAAAAGATGCTCTTAAGGAGAAAACAGAACAAGCTCTTTCTCCAAAGCAAGTCAATGGAGAAACAGGAGTAGATTATAAAGTTCTTCAAAAACGTGGTTCATATGATGGGACTACACTTGTACGTATACAGCAAACATACGAAGGAAAAGAAGTATATGGTCATCAATTAACTGCACACGTAGATAATAACGGTGTTATTAAAAGTGTTTCAGGCGATAGCGCACAAAATTTAAAACAAGAAGAATTGAAAAAACCTATCAATCTATCAAAAGATGAAGCAACACAATATATTTATACGAAGTACGGGAACGATATCAATTTTATTTCTGAGCCAGAAGTTCAAGAAGTTATTTTTGTTGATGAAAATAATGGACAAGCTAGCAATGCATACCAAGTTACATTTGAAGCTGCAACACCAAAATATGTTTCCGGAACTTATTTAGTAAATGCACAAAATGGTGATATGTTAAAAAATATGGTACAAGAATCTAACTTAAAAGCAAGTGAAAAACTAGTTGGAGCATTAAAGAAAAGTAAAAAAAGCAATCTTACATCATTAACTGGAACAGGAAAAGATGATTTAGGTATATCACGTACATTTGGTATCTCTAAACAAAGTAATGGCAAATATGCTCTTGCTGATTATACAAGAGGGCAAGGAATCGAAACATATGATGTGAATTATAGAGACATTACTAAAGAAGAAAGCTATTATCCTGGTACATTAGCAACTAGTACTTCGACAACATTTAACGATCCAAAAGCAGTAAGTGCTCATTACTTAGCAACAAAAGTATTTGATTTTTATAAAGATAAATACAAGCGTAATAGTTTTGATAATAAGGGACAAAAGGTAGTTTCAGTTGTACACGCTTGGGATTCTGGAGATACGAATGATCCGAAAAATTGGCAGAATGCATTAAGTGCGAATAATGGAAGTATGCTTGTATACGGAGATCCTATCGTCAAGGCATACGACGTAGCTGGCCATGAATTTACACATGCAGTTACTTCTAGCGAATCTAATCTTGAATATTACGGTGAATCTGGTGCGATTAATGAGGCGCTATCTGATATTATGGGAACATCTATTGAGAAATACGTAAATAATGGAAGCTTTAACTGGACGATGGGAGAACAAACTGGATCTGTTTTCCGTGATATGGAAAACCCGGCTTCTGTTCCATCTTCACTTGGAGTACCTTATCCAGATGATTACAGTGAATTTAACGATTTTAATGGATGGGATCAAGGTGGCGTTCATTTTAATTCAAGTATTATTAATAAAGTTGCGTATCTCATTGCAAAAGGTGGAACTCATAACGGTGTAACTGTTAAAGGGATTGGTGAAGATAAAATGTTTGATATCTTCTATTATGCAAATACAGATGAGTTAAACATGACTTCTAATTTCAAAGAATTGAGATCAGCATGTATTCGAGTGGCAACGAATAAATATGGAGCAAATACTGCTGAAGTTCAAGCAGTTCAAAATGCATTTGATGCAGCAAAAATTAAGTAAGTTAGAAATATAGTTTTCATTCATATATTATTACGTTATGAAAAGCAGCTACTGTCATTTTAAAGATAGTAGCTGTTTTTTTATACAGCAATGTATGATTGAAAATACACTTACTAAGCAATAATTAAGTTGTATATCTTTATGAAGTTACGACACATATATAAGGTTTAAAGTATATAAAAACAGAAAATTAATAATATATTGACCTCTTAATAGAAAGTGCTATAGAATGAAAGCGATAACAAACGATTGCTTTAAAATGATTTCCTTGATCTTTTAGTATTTACAAATATATGCAGACATAAATAAATCTATTTTTTTAAACATTAATGCAAACGTTTTCGTATTAAAAGATCATTGAAATACATATGTGAAAATAGCCAATATGGGGGTGAAGTAAAAGAGAGTTCTAGATTAATTTAAGTAGTGTAATTTAGTACGAGCATAATAAATTGTACGTACTATTTAAAGAAAGGGTGTATGTGGTGCAAATGATAAAAAGATTAATTAACAAATCAGTTTTATTACTTACTATAATCGTTATGTTATCATCTGTTTTCTCTTTTCAAAGTGTAAAAGCAGTTTCAAATTCGAAAACAACTGAAGTTATCATTCATTACAAAGAACAGTCTGGAAATACAAAGGATTGGAACCTTTGGTTATGGGGAGAAAATGCGAATGGTAAATCATATGAATTTACTGGTGAAGATGAATTTGGAAAGTACGCTAAAATTAATTTAGATGGTGACTATGATCGTGTAGGATTTATCATTCGTACAAATGATTGGGAAAAAGATGGTGGCGATCGTTGGATTGAAAATATAAAGGACGGTCGTGCTGAAGTATGGATTCTTTCTGGTGATGATAAAGTATATACTTCTAAGCCTTCTTCGGATCTATCAATTCAAAAAGCAACTATTGATAGTTTCAATGAAATTACTGTAACGACTAATGTGCCGTTTCATATTAAGGAACGGAAAATTGAAATTGAAGACATTAGAATTAAGGATATTAGTCCTTATGATAGAAACAGTGGGAATGTTACGAATAAGTTTAAAATAATTACGGAGCAGAAAATTGATTTAAAACAATCATACAAAGTTAAAATCGAAAACGTAGCTGATACGTATACCGAAATCGGTAAAGTCATTCGTAGTGCGGAGTTTGATCATTCATTTTATTATGGTGGTAACGATTTAGGTAATATATATACACCACAACATACAAAGTTCCGTGTATGGGCTCCTACTGCGAGTGAAGCGAAATTAGTTACATATAAAAAATGGAACGATAAAATAGGTACTGAAATAAACATGCAACAAAGTGAAAAAGGCACTTGGAAAGCAGAACTTACAGGGAACCAAAAAGGCCTCTTTTATACGTATAAGGTGAAAATTGGGGATAAGTGGACAGAAGCAGTTGATCCGTATGCGCGTGCTGCTTCTGTAAATGGGGATAAAGGTGCAGTTGTCGATTTAGAAGAAACAAATCCTAAAAAATGGAAAATGGATAAAAAGCCAAAATTTAAAAATCCGGAAGATGCAATTATTTATGAATTGCATGTACGTGATCTTTCTATTCAGCCCGAAAGTGGTATAAAACATAAAGGAAAATATTTAGGTGTAACTGAAAAAGGAACAAGAGGGCCTAAAGATGTGAAAACAGGACTTGATCATATGAAAGATCTTGGTGTTACGCACGTGCAGCTTTTACCGATATTTGATTATGCATCAGTAAATGAAGAGAATTTAAACGAACCACAATATAACTGGGGATATGACCCGAAAAACTTCAACGTTCCAGAGGGATCCTATTCTACAAATCCATATGAACCAACTGTTAGAATAACCGAATTAAAGCAAATGATTCAAACACTGCATGATAATAATCTTCGTGTTGTAATGGATGTAGTATATAACCATATGTATAACGCTGCGGAATCTAATTTTCATAAGTTAGTTCCAGGTTATTATTATCGTTACAATGAAGACGGAACATTTGCAAATGGAACCGGAGTAGGAAATGATACAGCTTCAGAACGGAAAATGATGAGGAAATTTATGGTTGACTCCGTCACATATTGGGCAAAAGAATACAATTTAGACGGATTCCGTTTTGATTTAATGGGTATTCATGATTATGAAACAATGAATGAAATACGTAAAGCTGTTAATCAAATTGACCCTTCTATTATACTGCATGGAGAAGGTTGGGATTTAAATACACCTCTTGCAGGTGAATTGAAAGCAAATCAAAAAAATGCAGAGAAAATGAAAGGGATTGCTCATTTTAACGATAATATACGAGATGGATTGAAAGGTAGTGTATTTGAGGAGAAAGAAAATGGCTTTGTAAATGGGAAGGAAAACATGGAAGACCGTATTAAAAAAGGGATTACAGCAGGCATTGACTACGATATAAATTCGTCTACTTATCAAGATCCTGAGCAGGTGCTAACTTATGTGGAAGCACATGATAATCATACATTATGGGACAAACTTGAGTTGACTAATCCAGGTGACAGTGAAGAAGTGCGAAAACAAATGCACAAATTGTCTTCTTCGATTTTATTAACATCACAAGGTATTCCATTCTTACATGCAGGACAAGAGTTTATGCGCACGAAATACGGTGATCATAACAGTTACAAATCTCCTGATTCAATTAACCAGATGGACTGGTTACGCCGTGCAGCATTTAATAATGAAGTAGATTATATGAAGGGTTTAATAGATTTACGGAAGAAGTACGCAGCTTTTCGAATGACATCTGCAGAACAAATAAAAAAACAGGTCTCTTTTATTGATGCTCCCAAAAATGTTGTGGCTTATTCAATAAAGGGAAATGGGAATAAAAACGAATACTTTATGGTGACTCACAATGCAAATAGAGAAGCGGTTGACATAACACTTCCATCGAAAGGTCCGTGGAAAGTACTAGTAGACGGAAAACAAGCAGGTAGTAAAACACTTTACGTTGTCCATGATAATAAAATTAAAGTTCCTGCATTAAGTTCACTAGTTTTAAAAACGGAGAAACCAATTAAATAAAAGCAAATAATGTGGAAGTATATATAGAATTGAATAATTTAAATACGGATTATAAATGCAAAAAGCGAAGTGAAGGTTATTTTCACTTCGCTTTTAAAGTTCATGTAATATAATTTCACATACTGTAATTATATTACAAATTAATAAAAGAGATAGGCAAGGAATCATTGCTATTATGATAGGAGGAGGCGAAGATACCTTGATGTTTATCAATAAAATGATCTAAAATACATTCTTAATTTATATAATTTTTATTACATATTCGAACACATAACGGGCTAGATGTTCGAGTTGTATTAATTTCTACAAATCGTTTAAAGATAAAAAAGGCTTAAAAAGTATATGGCATTAAAAAGAGAAAAGACACCATTTAAGGTGTCTTTTCTCTTTTTAAATACGATATGTTAGTAACTCACTTGTATGTAATAGTACGTTACATTTTTAAACTAACTTCAAAAGAAAAATTTTAAATTTTTTTCTTAATCTATATGTAATAAATATCACGAGAAAATTTTATGAATATAACAAATAAAACTTTCTCAATATTAATGTGTTTAATAACTATACCCATCTGCTTTCCAATCCATTACAATAATTTCACATTGCAAATGCGTCAATGTTCTTAACATTCTAAATGGTTTATACCTTATAGGATTACTATGGGAAAGGATGTGAAATATCTAATAAAAAAACACTTTTTATGATGAAATAAAAAAAATTAATGAAGAAAAAGTTATTTCATTATTTTCAAGTTTCGTTGAAGTGCATGTATTTATAATCACTATGAGACAAGGATCAGAATCTAAAAAATATTTTTTGTAGATTAGAAAATTGCATTTCAAAAATAAGTTAAAAGTTTATGGAGGGTTATATGAACGAGAAAATTTATTACTGGTCTCCTATAAAGCATTGGGAGAAGTTGCATAATGAAGTTTTGATAGGGGAAATGAGATTTACAGGCATTCTGTCTGAGTGGTTTCCTGAGTTTTATTTTATGGCTCAAAAAGGTGTGAAAATTAGTGAACTAGTAGAGCGCTTTTCTTTAGGAAATATAGAAGAGACACAAAAAACAATAGAGCTTATGATAAAAAATCGTGTGTTAGTAAGTAACATATTACACCCAAGAGAAGTATTTTCCACACAAGAAAAGATTTTTCCGAATCCATATAGCAACCAGATTCGCTTTTCTAAAGAAGAGTTAGATACGTATATGCGTGAACAATTTAATCGAACGCACGTTGCTGCGCGATCAACCGAAATTCAACTTGAAACAACAAATGAGCTACCCACTATAATCAAGGAGCGTAGGTCTTGTCGCCAATTTGATATGAAAAAACATATTAAATTTTTAGAATTTTCCTATTTCATATCAACTCTAAAACAGGTTAGGGAAGAAAAAATATACTATCATTACGCAAGTGCAGGCGGACTCTACCCTATTGATATCTTTGTTTATATAAAACCAAAACGTATAGAAGGTATAAAAGCTGGGTTTTATTATTATAACCCATCAAAAAATAGTCTTGTGATTGTAAACAACATTGATCAAGTAATCAAAAGTGATCATGAGTTAATTAACCAGGATTTATTTACTCAATCTGCTTTCTCAGTTTATTTGGTTTATAATGCGAACGCTTCCATCCCGAAATACGGTTCAGATGGATATTTATTTGCTTGTATTGAGTCAGGCATTATCACTGCTACCTTAAATATGGTTGCTGAGACATTAAATTTAGGCGTTTGTTCAGTTGGTCATATGAAATTTGAAGAGATTCAGCAATTTTTATGTTTGGATAACCATCAAGTATTTCTCCATGGGCTTGAAGTTGGCCTGAAAATTAACGAATAGAAGAAATGAATATTAGGGGGATAAAGATAAACATGCACATTAAAGATCGAAGTTCTATTCATGGAAATAAAGGGGTAGAAGCGTTTTGGAAGGAGCAATTATCTTCCGAGGTTCTTGATTTTTCTATATTTAATAGTGATTACCAACTAAATAAAGAAAATCCTTGTGAGCACGTTCAAATCATAATGAATGTAGAGTTGAGTAAAAGTATACAAAAAGAAAGTAAGTCTCAAGATTTATTATTATTTAGCTGGTTACAGGCCGCGTTAAGGATTTGTTTGGCACACTATACAGATCAAGAAAGAATTACTATTGGTATTCCTGTAATCGAAAAAAATCTTGAACAAAGCGAGAATCTTAATAAATTGATTCCTTTAGGAAGTGAAATCCATCCGCATCATAGCTTTAAACAAGTAGTGAATCAGATTGAAGAAACGACTTTATTCGGGTATGACAATCAGGGGTATCCACTCTCTGAATTATTAGTGGAACATCCTTTAACTCCTTTTCAAATTGTTATTGGGATGGAAGGGTTACATAATAAAAATTCGATAGAAGAATATGCAGAGAATAATTTAGTGGTTTGGATACAAAGAAAATGGAATGAAATACATAATGAATTTGAATTTCAAATTTCTTTCAAATCTCATTCGTTTTCTTCTTTGCAACAGTTTGCAAATTCGTATCTTTATATTTTAAAGCAAGTATTAAAAAATCCGAATTTGACAGTGAAAGATATTTGTATTATTGCAGAAGAAGAGAAAGAGTTGTTAGAAGGATGGAATAACAGTCAGACAAACATAGACTTGTTTCTAACATTTCAAGATTTGTTTGAAGAACAAGTGTTAAAAACCCCAGATCAAATCGCTGTTGTTTGTAATGATCAATATTTAACATATAAAGAATTGAATAGGAAAGCAAATCGATTGGCTTTTATTCTTCAAAGTAAAGGTGTATCCAAGGAAAGTATTATTGGGGTTATGGTAGACCGGTCATTAGAAATGATCATTGGCATGATGGGAATTTTTAAAGCAGGTGCAGCATATTTACCAATCGATCCTAACTATCCAAATGAACGAATTGAATATATGTTACAAGATAGTCAAGCAAAATGTTTATTGAGCAAGCGAACGAAAGTAGAGTTACCGCAATTTGCTGGTGAAGTGCTGTATCTTGATGAGGAACATCTCTTCCAAGGTGAAGAAAGTAATTTAATTCGGGAAGGCGATCCTAATGATTTGGCTTATGTCATTTACACATCAGGATCAACAGGAAATCCAAAAGGAGTAATGGTGGAACAGAAATCTCTTGTTCATTTTTTAAGTGCAATGAGAGAAAAAGTAAAAGATAATCAATCATTCTTGTTTCTTGCTAGTGTTTCTTTTGATATTTCCTTGTTAGAAATATGTCTTCCTTTAACACAAGGCTCGAAAGTAGTCATTGCTACAGAGGACCAGTTTGCAACAAAAGAATTGGCTCATTTGGTCAAAGTACATAAGGTGGATTTATGGGAATCAACGCCATCGCGAATGGAAGTGATTTTAAGTGATCCAGAAGGGGTAAATTTTCTGAAAGATTTAAAATCTATTTTGTTAGCAGGAGAAGCATTTTCCATTGATTTGGTTGAAAAAATTCGATGCATCAGTGAAGCGACAATTTTAAATATTTATGGTCCTACAGAAACAACCATTTGTGCAACAGTAAAGGATTTGAGCTCCGCCAAAGAAGTTACGATTGGAAGTCCCAATCCGAATTATCATTCCTATATATTGAATAAGTATGGTCAATTAAAACCATTTGGAATTCCGGGTGAACTCTGTATTGGTGGCGTGGCGGTAGCACGAGGGTATCTTGGGAAATCTAAACTGACAGATGAAAAATTTGTACCGAGTCCTTTTACTGCAGGAGAAATGATGTATCATACGGGGGATCTCGTTCGTTGGTTGCCTAATGGAGAACTTGAATATCTAGGTCGAATGGATCATCAAGTAAAAATTCGGGGATATCGGATTGAATTAAGAGAAATCGAAAGCCAGTTAAGGGAATATCCACAAATAAAGCAAGCTATCGTTGTTGATCAAGTATATGGAAATAGGAAATTATTAGCTGCGTACTATGTATCCGATAATAAGGTCTCTTTTGATGAAATCAGAAAATATTTAAGTGATAAATTACCTGAGTTTATGATTCCTGAAAAAATGATTCAGGTGGAAGAGATTCCGCTGAATCCAAATGGGAAAGTAGATAGGAAAAGATTATTAGATATAACACAAACGGATTATATATCAATTCCATACGTTGCACCGCGCAATGAAATTGAACAAGCATTGGTGCATGCATGGGAAAAAGTTATGGAGATTGAGGGAATCGGTATTCATGATAATTTTTTTGCTTTAAAAGGAGAATCGATTAAAGCACTTCAGGTAATTAATTTATTAAGAAAAGACTGCTTAAAAATAAGTACAACAGATTTTTTTAAGCATCCTACGATTGCTCAACTTAGTTCTTGTGTAGAGGTAGAGCATAAAGAGAAAAACTTTGAAAATAGACCAACTCATGTTAAAGATTTGTCTAAGTCATTTCCATTAACAGAGGTTCAGACAGCGTACATGTTAGGGAGGAATTCACAGTTTGAATTAAGTGGTATTTCACCTCAAACTTATTTTGAATATGAAACAAAATTGGATATCAATCGTCTTTCGAAAAGTTTTCAGAAGGTAATTCATCGTCATCCAATGTTGCGAGCTGTAATTTTACCAGAGGGAGAACAGCAAATATTACAAAGCGTTCCTGATTACGAGATTGAAATAGTTAGTCTCATAGATTTAGATGATAGGAATCAAAATGCTCGCTTACAAGAAGAACGTTCTCGAATGACTAACCATGTATTCCCTTTGGGGAAATGGCCTTTGTTTGAATTAAAAGCCTTTCTTTTAAAAGAAGACACGTATTTATTATGTTTTCGATACGATGCTTTATTAATGGACGGAGCAAGCATGAACATAGTTGGACAGGATTTGTTGCATTATTATTATAAACCAAATCAAAAATTAGAATCTCTATCTTTTGATTTTCAAGATTACATGTTTATCTATGATGAAATGGAACAAAGTGAAGAATATAAAACAGCAAAAGATTATTGGACAAGTAAGCTTCCTGACTTTCCATTTGCACCTTCTTTGCTGTTAAAAAAGGATCCGGCAGAGATTGCTACTCCTAAATTCCAATCACTTACTAAGATCCTGGACAATGAAAAGTGGACAAAGCTACGAAAGTTAGCACAAGAGAAAGAAGTAACTCCTTCCGCTCTGCTTTGTACAATATATGGTGATGTGTTGGCATATTGGAGTAATCAACGTAAATTTGCAATTAATTTGACTGTATTTAACCGTTATCCTGTTCATGAAGAAGTAGAACAAATTGTGGGAGATTTCACATCGCTTATTTTGTTGGATGTTGATGTAAAACCAGAGCAATCTTTCTTTACTAGAGTAAAAGAAACGCAATCTACTTTATTGGATGGCCTTGAACATCGTCATTACGATGGAGTTAACTTTATTCGAGATTTTACTCGATACCACCAAATGACGCCAAAAGCAGTTATGCCAATTGTTTTCACCTCGATGCTAGCAGGTGCGGGTGCGTTTGCTTGGGAACAGCTTGGTTCTCTTCGCCATATTCATGCTCGGACTCCACAAGTGTATTTGGATAATGTAGTAATTGAAAAAAATGGAGAGTTATTAATTAGCTGGAACTATGTTGAAGAGTTGTTTGATGTTGATGTAATAGAAGCAATGTTTTCCCAATTTGTTGACTTATTGGAACAATTAGTGAAACAAAGCGACGTAACATCTTTGCAGATGAAAGAATCGGATCAAACTTTGATTGAGCAATATAATAAAACAACTGAAAAAATACCTTTAACTACTCTGTATCAATTATTTACAGACCAAGTAAAACGTACACCGGATGAAGTAGCAGTGGTATTTGAGCAAGAATGGTTAACATACTCGGAACTTCATAAACGCTCCAATCAAATTGCGCATTTCTTAAAAGAGCAAGACATTGGTCTAGGTGACAAAGTGGGTCTTTTAGCAAAAAGACAAGTTGACACAATTGCTAATATGATAGGTATTTTAAAAGCAGGTGCCGCTTATGTTCCGATTGATCCCGATCATCCTTTAGATCGCCAAACATATATTTTAAAAAATAGCTCATGCAAACTTTTATTAGAACCTAGTCTTTATGAAGAAAAACATTTGTCATTATATACAACAGAAGATATGCCCGCTATTGCTGGTCCAGAAGATCTTGCCTATATCATATACACTTCAGGAAGTACAGGGAAACCAAAAGGAGTAATTATTACTCATCAAGCGGTTGCAAATACCATTCAAGACATTAATCAAAAATATCAGATAAATGAAGATGATCGTATTATTGGTATCTCTTCCATCTGTTTTGACCTATCTGTATACGATATTTTCGGAACGTTAAGCACAGGTGCAATGTTGGTAATGATTCGTGATCCAAGAAACATGCAAGAATTAATCCGTACCGTCGAGCGTAGAGGAATTACAATTTGGAATACAGTGCCTGCAATCATGGATTTGGCATTGGATCAAGTAGGTTCTCATTTTGAACAATCTTCTTTGCGTTTAGTTTTACATAGTGGAGACTGGATTCCACTTTCTTTGCCAGGAAAAATAAAACGGCATTTTCCAATTGCAGAAGTAGTTTCACTAGGAGGAGCAACAGAAGCATCGATTTGGTCAATTTATTATCCGGTCAAACAGGTGGAATCACATTGGAATAGTATTCCATATGGGATGCCTTTGGCGAATCAAACGTATTATGTGTTGAACTATGAAAAGAAAATGTGCCCTGTTGGTGTAATTGGGGATTTATATATCGGGGGAGTGGGCCTTGCTAAAGGATATT
Source organism: Bacillus sp. AY3-1 (assembly GCF_008368785.1). Classification (NCBI taxonomy): domain Bacteria; kingdom Bacillati; phylum Bacillota; class Bacilli; order Caryophanales; family Bacillaceae; genus Bacillus; species Bacillus sp. AY3-1. Next base: position 704,215 of record NZ_QORZ01000016.1, read on the forward strand.
TAAATGACGAACAGAAAACGAATGACGCATTTGTATCACATCCTGATTTTGGTCTTTTATACAAGACAGGAGATTGTGGAAAAATGCATCCTGAGGGATATATTGAATTTTTAGGCCGCCAAGATTATCAAGTGAAAATTCAAGGATATCGAGTAGAGTTAGAAGAAATTGCCCATTGTCTTCTAACTTACAAACAAATCGAACATGCTGTTGTAATTGATCAAACAGATGAGAATGGAATAAAATTTTTAGTTGCATATGTGGTAAATGAGCAAAATATTAGTACAACAGAACTACGAAAGCATTTGCGAGATCACTTGCCGGATTACATGATTCCTTCTTATTTTGTTTATTTGGAACAATTACCCTTGACTCCAAACGGGAAATTAGATAGAAAAGCGCTCCCTACTCCAGAGAAACAAAAAAATGAAGTATTTATTGCTCCAAAAACTGAAATGGAAAAAATATTAACTAGTATTTGGCAAGAAGTACTCAAAATAGATCAAGTTGGAGTAAATGATCATTTCTTCGCCTTAGGTGGAGATTCGATAAAAGCGATTCAAGTGTCCGTCAGACTGTATCGACAAGGATTCGAGCTTGAACCAAAAAATCTATTTTCATTTCCTATATTAAGGGACATGGTTCAATTTGTTAAAAAGCTAGACCAGTTTTCAAGTTCACAAACAAATGATGTAAACATAATGAACGATAATAAAGCTACATTACTAAATGTTAAAGATAAACAACTTAATCAACATACACTTAACAAAATACAAGAAAAAATGCCGGATATAAAAATAGTACGTATTTACCCGTTAGCACCTTTCCAGGAAGTTATTTATGAGCATGCTACGAATGAACCTGATACAAATGCATATTTTGAACAAACAATTTGGGCACTTGAGGGGGAGCTGGATATTAAACTCTTTATTCAGTGTTTCCAACAATTAGTTGATCGTCATGATTCTTTAAGAACAATAATTGTGCAAGATGAACAAGCAAAACCTTGGCAAGCTGTTCTATATGATGTTCAAATAAATTCAGAAATAAAAAACTTGATTGAGATGACGAAACAAGAACAGCAACAATTCCTAGACCAGTGGATGAATGAAAATTTAAGTCGAGGATTTAAAAATGATGAACTCATGAACCGTCTCTGTATATTCCAACTAGGTAATAAGGAGCATAAGGTGGTTTGGAGTTCCCATCATCTGTTATGTGATGGTTGGAGCGTCAGCATTTTGATAGACGAATTATTCCAGCTCTATGAAACAACAAATGCGGGAACTACGGCGGGGTTACCTATGGTAAAACCATTTGAAACATTCATAGACTGGACTTTGGCACAAGATCATGAGAAAGCACGTCATTTTTGGAGGGATTATTTATCAGGATACAATCAGAAAATTAGTATTCCTAAAAAGAAAGTAATAACTCAAAGTGAAGGGTTAAACTTCACATTTATGGATTTAACATTAAATAAGGATTTGACTAGTCAGTTACAGGCATTTGTAACTAAAAACAATATAACTATGAATACGGCATTACTAGCTGTATGGGGAATATTGCTTGGCAAATACAATGGAACAAGAGAAATAGTATTACCTAATCTCGTATCAATCAGACCTCCCGAAGTAGAAGGAATTGAAAATATGTTTGGTCTGTTCACAAATGTTTTGCCTATCCGACTAGCATGGACAGAAACGCAAACTTTTGTAGATTTCCTGCAAAAAGTACAACTAGAAACATTGAAGTGTAATGAGTATGCATATTATTCATTTGTTGATATACAAAAGCAAAGTGAATTAAAAACCGAGTTGACTGACCATCTTTGGGTTTTTGAAAACTATCCAACTAACCAAGCTATCTTCTCTTCAAATGAAAACAGAAATTTTGCTATCACAGATTACGAAGTTGTTGATGAGCCGCATGTAAAGTATGGAATTATGTGCTTCCCTGAAGAGACACTTACAATAAAGTTTGGATATAATCAAACCGTATATGAAGCAGCGACAATACAAGAAATATTGAATCACATCCATCAGTTAATCAACATGATTCTTCAAAATCCAATACAGGCAATCGGTGAATACAAATTATAAAAAATAAAAAGGCGAGAAAGAACTCGCCTTTTTAAATAGAATAGGGGTAAACCAAATGACAAAAAACCTGCAGTTATCAGCTGAAGAGATGCGTCAGTTAGGATATCAAGCGGTTGACTTAATTGTTGATCATATGAATCATTTAAAAAGTAAACCAGTTTCGGAAACGATTGATAGTAATATTTTTAGAGACAAGCTAATTGAAACGATTCCGGAAAACGGATCCAATCCAAAAGAGTTACTTCATTTCCTTAATAACAATGTGTTTAATCAAATTACTCATGTGGATCATCCTCATTTTATGGCTTTTGTGCCCGGTCCTAATAATTATGTTGGTGTAGTAGCAGATTTTTTAGCAAGTGGATTTAATGTATTTCCTACAGCTTGGATAGTAGGTGCAGGTGCTGAACAAATTGAATTAACGACAATCAACTGGTTAAAATCAATGCTAGGATTCCCTGATTCAGCAGAAGGACTATTTGTCAGTGGCGGTTCCATGGCTAATTTGACTGCACTTACTGTAGCGAGACAGGTCAAGTTGAATAATGACATAGAAAATGCGGTTGTGTATTTCTCTAACCAAACTCATTTTTCTGTAGATCGAGCACTTAAAGTATTAGGGTTTAAACATCATCAAATTTGCCGAATTGAAACAGATGAAAAGCTAAGAATTTCAGTTAGTACTTTAAAAAAGCAAATAAAAGAAGATCGATTAAAAGGGAAAAAACCATTCTGTGTTATTGCCAATGCAGGGACAACGAATTGCGGAGCGGTGGACTCTCTCGATGAATTGGCTGATCTATGTGGTGATGAAGATGTATGGCTACACGCGGATGGGGCTTATGGGGCTGCAGCAATTCTCAGTGAAAAAGGAAGGGAGTTGTTAAGAGGGATTCATCGTGCTGATTCTTTGACGTTAGACCCACATAAATGGCTTTTTCAGCCTTATGATGTTGGTTGTGTACTCATTCGAAATAGCCAATATTTAAGTAAAACGTTCCGTATGATCCCAGAGTATATTAAGGATACGGAAACTAATTTAGAAGAAAAAGTGAATTTTGGGGAGCGCGGAATTGAACTTTCTCGTAGATTTAGAGCATTAAAGGTATGGCTTTCTTTTAAAGCATTTGGAATCACAGCTTTTCGTGAGGCAATAGATCATGGTATTATGTTGGCTGAACAAGTTGAAGAGTTTTTAAGGAAAGAAAAAGATTGGGAAGTAGTAACACCTGCTCAATTAGGTATTGTTACTTTTCGTTACATTCCTTGTGGTCTAACGTCTACAGATACAATTCATGAAATAAACAAAAAATTGGTGGAAGAAATTAATCAAAGAGGATTTGCTATGCTAAGTACGACTAAATTAAAAGAAAAAGTAGTAATTCGACTTTGCTCTATCAATCCAAGGACAACAATAGAAGAAATGCTTCAAATCATGATGAGCATAAAAGCAGTGGCAGAGGAAATAAACACTTCGTCTAAACATCTTATATCTGTTTCTCAGCCTTGATATATTAGGTAAGTTTTACGTAATAATAGCCGATTTAAAAGAATCGGCTATTATATTTAAATAAATACTCACCAATGTAAACTATTCATGAATGTTTCTCTTGTAAAGGGATTAAGCTTCAACCTTAGATACTCTTTTGAAACCAGTTTTTATTGCTTGTACTATTTCGTTCACAGCGTAAATAGATACCTCGGCATTTGGATTCAATCCTTCAAACCAGTGATAGGCATTTGGATATAAATGAAATTCGACATCAACACCAGCTTGCGCTAGATTGCTTACATAGGTTAATGTTTCACTGCGGAATGGGTCCAATTGACCAACAAATGTGTAGGTATATGGTAAGTCACTATAATCCTCAGCTCGAGAAGGCGCTGCATAGGCAGGGATTTGATCCGTTCCATACATTTCTCCTAAATACATTTTCCAGCCAGCTTCATTTGCCTTTTGGTTCCAAACAAATCCCTCTTTAATTTCATTCGCTGAAGGTGTATTATTTCGGTCATCAATCATTGGATATAGTGGCATTTGTAAACAAATTGAAGGATATTTTCGATCTCGTGCTAATAATGATAATGCTGCTGTTAGTCCACCTCCAGCGCTTACTCCTGCAACCCCAATTCGATTCGAATCAATGTTTAATAACTCTGCATTATCAGCAATCCATTTTAAAGCTGCATAACAATCTTCAATTGGTGCTGGATAAGGATGTTCAGGAGCTAAGCGATAGTCTACAGATACGACCACACAGCGAGCTTCTTTTGCAAATCTCATACAAGTATCATCGTTATCATCTATAGAACCTAAGATATAACCACCACCATGTATCCATAATAAGACAGGTAAAGATTTATGATTTGATTTTGGACGATAAATTCTTAATGGTAAAGGATTATCATCAGGTCCAACAATGACTTTATCTGTTAAAGAAAGGGAGTCATCAACAACGGTAGGTGGTCTCATTTGAGCTATTCCTTCTCTGATTGATTGCAAATTTTCTGGGCGTAAATCGAGATCCGGAAACATCTCTAACCCTTGTAATAATTCTGGATTTACTCTAGTTTTCATTTTAGCACCTCTATTTGTAATTGTTTTCAAATAAATGAAGTGTATTCTAAGTAGTTTAATTGTGAAAGAACACCACAATTAAATTGTAAATTGGATATGTTATAACGGTCAACAGAATATTCGGAAATTAAAACCTTTCTCAAGAAGGAGTTTCATGCAATTAATAATACAAGTAGCAGATTTAAGAGCAAATTGTTTTAATGCCGTTGTAATTATGTTCATTAGAAAAATTTCTTTTTGAGTTAAGAAAAGGACTAGATTCTTTTTTTTATCTAGACTCATGAAGAATGATGAAAAGCAAAATTTATATATAGTTATCTTAAAAAAATAAACCAAAAGAGAAGAACTAACCAATGTTCTTCTCTCTTTTTTATATGTAATTAGGGTATTCTTAACTGTAAATACGGATGGTATAGATTAATGGATGAATAATTTACTTTTAAATTAATAACGGAATAAATAAAGATTTTTGTATGTAATATTGCATATACAGGGACCACTGGTGAAAATGCTGAGCAATGTTTTTCCATATGGTAAATTAGTTCCTTAGTTATTTATTTTATTTCATTTTCAATCGTGTAAGGCTAGGGGCGAAGATTTACAAAGGTGACTAGTAAAAAATATAACAATATAAGTATAAGATTTTGTACTTAGTAATCTCGCGATTTAAGGCATGACATTGGATAAGTGTGGGGAGTTCAATCGATTTTGAATAAAATCAATAGTATCAGATGCAATTTTTTTACGTTTAAGAACGATCCCGGCATGCCCACATGTATAAATATATCGTGTAGGTCTTTCCCAAGATTCCCACAAGTAGTCTGTATCTTCAGAATGCACATATAGATCGTGCTTACCTGAAATTAATAAAATATTTTCTTTTTTTACTTTTGGCAATGCTTGACTCGGTTCAGTGATTTTCCAATAATCTATTAAATCATCATACGTAACACCATGATGTTCCAAGTCTTCTCTAATAAATTTACCCGGAGTTGTATTCCAAATAGAATAAGAAAGTCGATTTGCATAGAAAATGGATACTAACTTAACCTCTCTTCTTCAACAAGAGAGGTTAAGTTAGTAATAAATCCACCTAAACTAATCCCTATTAGAATCAGGGGACCATTTTTGTTTGCTTTAATCCATTTAATCAAAGCTCGTAAATCAGCTATCGCTTGTCTAGTTGCGTGTACTGTTCGTTCAATATTTGCACTTACCATATACTCTCCACTGAATAAGGATTGATCGGGTTTTCTTTCAAAATGATAGGGTAGAGTGAAATAATACATATTCCACTTCAGGCTGGTCATATGATCGTGGAATATTTTTTTCACACGTTCGTTAGAATCCATTCTCCAACCGTGAACAAAGATAACATGAGGTGTATTTTCATTTTTATGTAAGAATAATTCCCCAGTTACAGAGTCGTTGCGTGAATCACCGGATTGAACCGAGCTTTTATAGTTGAATTGCCCAACCATGTATTCCTTTTCCTGCTTTGAATGCTTAATGTCAAAATGAATATAGGAGGGTTTTACTTTATAAAAAGATTCTATGCCCTTTATATTTAATGAAGTGTTAGAAAGGGAAGTATACTGAAACGCTACACTTCTTTTTTTGTGTAAATCATATAAGGCATACCGATCAATGAGTTTTGAAAAAATCAAATTAACCTCCTCCCAAATACATATTGTTTAAAATATAGAAAAAATTTATGTTTTAAATTAATTAGGAAATATTCTCTTTTCCTAATAGTAGGTGCTTGAATTATAAAAACAGGTGATAAATTTGTATATTATATTATAAAGCTTGTAATAAATAGTTTATACTAAAATTTAAGAAGCAAGTTAACATTCTTTTCTAATTAAAAGCTGTAATATCTATGAGGAACTTAACAATTCCCATATAGATATTCACAAATAGCTTCTCTATATTTATTGTATAGAAATTATACAATAATTTTTTTCATGTTACATACATTAAATTAAGCTTAACCTCTGCTTTTTTCTATAAGTCTCTTAAATTGACTAACTCCTTACCAATATTCTAAAACGACTGTGTTTTTGAATTTGTGTTCTAGCTTTTCTTGACCAGGCCAATGAATAACTACACATAAACTCCTTATATCTCTAGATAAACTACCGATTAGCTCCATATAGACTCTAGATAACATATATAGAATACAAGTTATCAAGGAGGTAAGAGAAAATGAATTTTATGAAACGCGCAATTCTCAGTATGAAAAAAAGGATAGGAACATCATTAATTTTGATGGCAGTATTTCTGATTGTTACAAATTTGGTTCTTTCAGGGTTCACAATCCAAAATGCATCAAAAAAAGCAGCGGATGCTGCAAGAAAAAAACTGGGCGCAGATGTTACTTTAAGTCTTGATTTTGACAAATTAGGTCAACAAGCTAGTGAAACTGGAGAAATGCCTAATCTGCCGAAGCTTAATACAAAAGAAGCAGATCAATTAGCGGATTCAAAATATGTAAATGACTATAATTACATAGGCAGCACTTTTGGAATTTCTGATGGACTTAAACTAGTAGGAGCTTCAGAAGGAGAAGAAGGAGGAAAAGGTAAAGCGGGAATGGCGGCTGTACGAGGCGGTTCAAGCTCTGGTACAGAAATAGATATGAATGCTTCTTTTATGATTGAGGGGGTCCGCAAGACTGCATTACAAGAAAGCTTTAAAAACGGAAAAAGTAAAATCATTGATGGAAAACCAATTACAGAGCAAATGAAGGGTCAGAATGTAGCTTTAATGGAAAAACGATTAGCGGAATCAAACAATTTGAAAGTAGGGGACAAAGTTAAAGTGCAATCAGGGGATAAGAAGGAAACCTTTGAGGTTGAAATTATCGGTATTTACGAAACAAATGAGCAAGCAATGGGTCAACAGGCTCCTCCTATTATGGATCCAGCTAATAAACTATATATGCCGCATTCAACTATGAAAAAATTAGAAGTAGACCAAGGTATAAGTAGTGTTCAAGTCGTGTATTTCTTGAATGATCCACAATATATTGATGCATTTAAAAAAGAAGCAAAAAAATCTAATATTGATTTTAATTATTATAAATTAGATGCGCATGATTCATTGTACAAGCAAATGATTGGTCCTATCGAAAATATCTCTTCGACTTCTCAAATAATTATTTATATTGTTTCAATTGCAGGTGCGATTATATTAGGGTTAATCATTATGCTATCAATTAAAGGACGTCGTAAGGAAATGGGAATTCTGTTATCTATTGGAGAGAAAAAATGGAAACTGATGGCGCAGTTCGTAGTAGAAGTAGTATGTGTCGCTATTTTAGCATTTGGATTATCCATAACAACAGGAGCTAAGGTTTCTCAATATATCGGGGATAATTTACTTTCGAGTGAAATTGCTATTGCAAGCGAAGAAACAGATACCTCGCAAAATGGTACTGTAATGATGGCTGGACCTGGTGGTACTCTACAAAATCAAAAAGAAGATCCAATTGATAAAATTGATGTAAGTGTAACAGGAGAAGATGTAGGAAAAATGGGTGGAATTGGACTAGCTATTGCTATAATAGCAACGCTTCTTCCGGCATTATCTATTCTACGTTTAAACCCAAAACAAATTCTTTTAAAAGATGAATGAGGAGGCTCAATATGGAGACGATTTTACAATTTAAAAATTTGGATTATTATTATGAAAGTAATGGGAAAAATGTAGCGATACTAGACAATGTTAACTTTTCTTTTCAAAAAGGGCATTTCTACACGATTTTAGGGCCATCTGGATCTGGTAAAACTACAACTCTAAGCTTAGGTTGTGGACTGGATGTCCCTAAAAATGGTTATGTACTGTATAATGGCAAAGATATTCGAAAAATTGGTTTGGATCGATATCGTAATCAAAATGTATCTGTAATTTTCCAATCTTATAATTTGATTACTTATATGACTGCTCTTCAAAATGTCCTAACAGCGATGGAAATTACAGGTGTTAAAGTGAAAAATAAGACGGCAAGGGCATTAGAGTTATTAGAGAAAGTAGGACTCACTGAAGTAGAAGCGAAACGTAACGTCTTGCAACTAAGTGGTGGGCAACAACAACGTGTAGCAATTGCTCGAGCATTATCTTGTAATGTTGATTTACTTATTGCAGATGAGCCGACAGGAAACCTCGACGAAGAAACAGCGATGGATATTATAGAACTGTTTCAAGAACTTGCACATAAAGAGAATAAATGTATTATTGTTGTAACGCATTCACAGGAAGTTGCTAAAAAATCTGATCGTGCAGTGTATTTAAGTAAGAAGAAGTTGGTCGTAAACCAAATCTAATACAAATATCTTAGCTTTTTAATTCACATAATTTTCAAAAACCATCCATTTCAAAAGCTTATACTTGATATATAATAAAATCAAGCCATAATCAAAATGGTCTCCCTGTACTGAATGTTAAAATAGTTTGTTGTTTCCTTTTTAACAATACTTGAAAAAGAACTTGTAGGATATTCTACAAGTTCTTTTTATTATAATTGGTTACCTATATCATGGGATAATCACACATAAAAAACGGGACATTACCTAGATATATAATCTAAATGCTGTCCCGTTTAACTGTGTATTTGTATAGTTATTGCAGAATTAAACCTACAATCATAATTAAACTAAATACTATCATCCAACCAAACGCACAATAGCCAAAAATTCTAATCCATTTAGGTAATTGATTCATGTTAATTTTATTTGAGGGAACTCCGTGCATAGAAAACACCATTTTTTGATCTCTATCCCTATTATTTTGTTGTTCATACATAACATCATCACCTTTCTAGAATAGTTGTATGTATAATATATCAGTCTGGAGAAAACTAAGTACCGAATATTAGACAAAATAAAAGTGATTCGACAAATATAGTGGATGGTTCTCTTTTCCAATACAGTATACTATATTTCAAAAAACGAAAATTTGATTACTCAAAAGCTATATATACTAAAGTATTTGCTCATTTAAAATATAGTAAACCTTTACCAAGAGATACTTATTATTCGATATTGATTAATTCGGATAAATTCACTAATACTTCTTAGCGTTTAGACACGTGTATGTCTTTCAAAATATAAGTACCGTAAAGTAGGAGTAATTATTTATTCGTTATTTTTAAAGCATTTAACGCTATTTTAGTTGCGTCTGCAATAAGTTTATCATCGTATTTCGCATCCTCTTTAGCATGATTAGAAAGTATCGCAAGTACAATTGGATTTTTATTTGGTGGCCAAATAATTGCGATATCATTCCTTGTTCCATAAGACCCAGAGCCAGTCTTATCGGCTACTTCCCATCCTGCTGGAACTCCAGCACGGATTAAGTTGTCTTCCGTAGTATTTCTTTTCATCAAATCTATTAAAAAGTTCCGTTTCTCAATTGGAAGGATATCACTTAGCGCGTAAGTTTGAAGACTAGTAGCTAATGCCATTGCGGTACTAGTATCACGAGTGTCATCTGGCTGCACTTCATTTAATTCTGGTTCAAAACGTTCAGGATTTGTAACAGAATCTCCTATTTCTCTTAGTGATTTTTTGAATTCACTTGGCCCACCTAATTGTTTAAGAATAAGATTTTGTGCAGTATTATCACTATATCGAATGGAAGCATCTGCAAGCTCCTTCAGAGTCATACCTGTTCCTACATATTTTTCTGTAATTGGATTGTAGTTCACAAGATCTTTGCTGGTATACTTAATTTTTTGATCTAAATCTTCTATTGATTTCTTTTGTAACAGTGCTCCAACAGCAAGGGCTTTGTGGGTAGATGCGTATGCAAAGCGTTCATCTGAACGATAAGTAACAGTTTGATTCGTACCAGTGTCCAATGCATAAATACCAAGTTTAGCATCATATTCTTTTTCAAGCTTTACAAAAGAATGCCTACTTATATTTTCTTGTTTGGTTTGTTTCGATGGTTCGGATTGAATATTACTATTGGAACAGCTTATAAGCATTACACATGAAAGTAATACTACAGGTAGCATCTTTTTATATTGTGCAATGTGAAAAACCTTCTTTGAAACTATCATACATTTTCAACCTCTTTCAAGAATATATGGATTTTGTATAAGTATTTTACATACCTATACAATTAACAAATGCACTGGATAGCACTTCTCTTGTATTTCTTGCATTACAAAATGAGAGGACTACCAAGAATACCTTTTTTATACGTAATAGACAATCTAAGTAACACATTTGTTCCATTTATGATTAAGGTTTTTAACATATCTATTAACTTTGTTTTTAAGCATCGCAAACTCCATTTTTTGAACTCCACTTAATAAAGTTGGATGGTAGAAATAAAGAGCTTAAAAAACGAAAAGTCCCCCTTATTGATTCCTAATAAGATTATACTTGCTACAAAAACAAACAAACTCGTCCTACTAAGAGGGGAGTTTGTTTGTTTGTTGTTTAGATAAAGGAATGTTCATGCAAAATTGCACACTATGTTCCATATTTTTTATAGAATACTTTATATCTAGTCTTTCAAGAATTTGTTTAACAATATATAGACCTAAACCACTTCCTCCGGTATTTCGATTCCTAGATTTTTCAATTCGATAAAATGGTTTGAAAATTTGTTGTATATCTTCATCTTTAATATTGATACCTGTATTTATAATTTGCATTTTAATTTGACCTTGTTTAGAATCCTTACTTAACTTTATATAGACTTTTTCATTATGTGGTGAATACATAACTGCATTATGGATAATATTTTTACATGCTTTTTCAAAAAGAACACGATCTGTATAAACAGAAAGGTCAGAGTCAATTTCTTTTATTATTTGGATGCTTTTTTGAGAAGCGAAAAATTCAAGATCTTTTGTGATTGTACCTATTAACTTTGAAAGATTAACTTCTTCTATTTTTAGTTTAAAAGTGTGTTGTTCTAACTTTGACATACTTAAAATTTCACGAACTAGTTGTTCCATACTTTCAATAATTTGATGATTTTTCTTTAAATATTGATCACGATTTTGATAAGGGCCAATATTGTATATCATCCCTTCTAAGTATCCTTTCATTACAGTAAGAGGGGACTTTAATTCATGTGCTACAATCGCAAAAAACTCTCTGCGTTTTGTTTCTATTTCTCTTTCTTTTTCAATATCATTTTTTAATTGCTCATTTGCTTTTTTTAAATCAAACATAGCTTGTTGTAAGTTAATAGACATGTCATTCAAACTATTAGATAATTCTCCTAACTCATCTGTGGAGCGAACCTCAATTTTTTCGGAGAAATCTAAATTTGCCATCTTTTGTGCACCCTCATTAATATAAATAAGTGGCTTTGTAATAAACCTGGAATAGAAATAAGCACTCCCTATACCAATTACAATCACAATGATACTAATATAGGGGAGAAAGCGCGCTAATACTTGCGAAGCTTCATCAATCGGTTGAAATGTTGCGAACACTACAAGCGTTAAACTACCATCTTGGAATTGAATTGGTTCCGTAACATTATATGAATTGCTAATGGTACCTGCATTCTCAAATCGTGCTGCTTTAGTAACTACTGTTGTTTGTGTACCACTTTGAATAAAAGAAAATGAAGGCGAGTAAATAATTATTCCTTCTTTATTTTGAAGCGAAAGCATCGCGTTATTTTTTTTTGCGTATTCATCAAAAAGTGGTATCGCATCTTGAAACGTAAGATCTTTGGATTTATCAATTATTTCTTTTATCCCTGTTTGAAGTTGATCTGTTTTGTATTGCTCATAAAACGTAGGGAGAAAGAAATATAAAGTTAAATAAATCAACACTGCAAAGGATAACAAAATGAGAGATGTAGTCATAAAGAGTTTATAAGTAATTTGCTTCATCTTCATGATTTTTACAATTCTATTCATCAATTTTATAACCAATACCCTTTATTGTTCTAATATAGGGGATAGCTAGTTTTTTACGTAGATTTTTAATATGTGTATCTATTATTCGTGTTTCTCCAAAATAATCGTATCCCCAAACTTTTTCTACGATATTTTCTCTTGTAAGTACTTTTCTCTCATTTTGAAATAGTAGTTGTAGAATTTCGAACTCTTTTGTCGTTAACAAAATTTCAACATCATTTACATATACTCTATATGCATCAACATCTATGCGCACTTCTTTGAATACTAAATGATTATTTACATTTTTATCATAACTTCTTCTAAGTACAGCTTCGACTCGTCTAATCAAAACATGAAACGAAAAGGGTTTTGTAATATAATCATCAATCCCAAGATCGAACCCTTTCATTTGATCTTCCTCTTCTTCTAACGCAGTTAGCATAATAATTGGTATGTTTGACTGACTTCGAATCATTTTAGCAACTTCAAATCCATTAAGATTGGGCATCATTACATCTAGAAGAACTAAATCAAAGGATTGCTTATTAAATTGTGTCATACCCTCTAGTCCATCTGAAGCAACTACCACTGTATACTGTTGTGTCATTAAAAATTGTTTAATTAATTCCTGAATTTCTTGATCGTCCTCAACCACGAGGATATGATAGTTTTTCATAATATCACCTCTGGTAGTCATTATAGCCGTACTATCTGTAGTTTATGTGGAGATACAGTAGGAAACTTCATAGGACGTTTAACGTAGTAACTCCATTTTCAAGATTGTGTATTCTCCATAAAAAAGTATTATTACCCATATTCCTTTTTTATGGAGAAATATTTGTGTGCTTGAAAAAACTTATTATATAAAAAGCTAAACGATTAATATTTACAAAAAACTAATGTATAATAATGTAAATTGCATGTAGTTTTTTAAACTGTTTGAAAATATACTTTCGATACTTTACTAGAAGGGGAAAGGGAGATGAATTTAAATATAAAAGAAGCCAGCGAAATTTTAGAGCGTACGCCACAAACTTTTTAGTTTTTTTGCTAATTTAGTAAAGGCCTAAGGTGCGAACAAGGGATTATTTAAATCATGTGAGAAAGGTTGTGAAATTATTTGATGGGTTATAAAGCGATGCTGTTTGATTTAGATGATACGTTACTTGATAGGGATAAAGCAGTAGATAACTTGTTTTTATTAGTTTTAGAAAAGTGTTATGAGGGTGTTAGTGATACAGTCAAAAACAATATGTTACAGAAATTCAAAGAATACGATAAAAGGGAATACGGCATTAGTGATAAAACGATAGTTTTAGAATCATTATTTGATGAATTCGCGCCGAAATATAGATTGCCACGCGATTATATCCAGGATTTTTGGAATTTAAATTTCCCTAAATGTTTTTCGATAGACCAAAATACTATTCATTTCTTAAATCATATAAAGAGGCACTTTAAAATTGGAATTATAACAAACGGCTCAACGCATAGACAAAAAGCTAAAATAATTAACACGAATTTAAACAATTACTTTGATACGATTATTATTTCTGAAGAAGTAGGATTGAGTAAACCTGATAAACGTATATTCGAACTAGCATTAAATAAGCTTAATGTGCAACCAGAAGATGTATTATTTATTGGAGATGACTTAGAAAAGGATATTGCTGGTCCTCAAAATGCAAATATAAAAGGTGTGTGGTTTAACCCTCAGAGAATCAAGAATACTACCCAAATACAACCATATGCCGAGATTAACACTTTGGATAGTTTGTTAAGTTATGTTAATCCACAATATTTTTATAACAAGTAAAAGCAATTTCATATATATATTCAAAAATATAAAAAGAGAAACTATCATTAATTTCATTGACCGTATTAATAATAAAAAATAGATATTTACAATAAAAAATAGAGGCGATTTTAATAGCTGCGGCTAATTTAATCTATGATTAATACAAAGTTTTGTAAAACAATTTTACTCATACTGTGTAAATTATAAAGAGGTGGGACTATGGAGATAAAGAAAGTAGTAATCGATGGAATCAATATTGCGGTCATTAGAAACGATAAGGTATTAATATCCGATGTTCAATCTGCATTAGATACTATAGCAACAGTTCAATATGAGGTAGATGCGAAACATATTATTATCCCAAAATCTTTAATAAGCGAAGACTTCTTTGATCTAAAGACACGTCTTGCGGGCGATATTCTTCAAAAGTTTATAAACTACAAGGTAAAGTTTACTATCGTTGGAGATTTCTCTATGTATACTAGTAAAAGCTTAAAGGATTTTATTTATGAATGTAATAAAGGAAAAGACATTTTTTTCTTAGCAACTGAACAACAAGCAATTGAAAAACTAAGTACATTAAAGCAATAATAATACCCCAGTAAAATCTCCCCTTTTTCACATCGCGTATTATTTACACCATATAAGAACTGATGTTTGTGGTAAACTAAGAGATGAATAAAGGGGGAGTTTTCTTGTACAATTTTAATGATACAATCCGAAATTTAAACAATTTAGTTTACAAACCTAACAATTTAATGATTACGAATCTAAAAGAAGAAAAGCAAAACGCAGAATATGTAGGATGTTTATTTCACTTAAATAACAAAACCATTCGTTTTAGAAAGTCAAAAATTACCCCTAATAAAATTGGGCAATTTGTTTCTTTTTGGGAGAAAGATGACAATATGCAAAATCAAGCATTTCCTTATGACGCTGCTCCTGACTTATTAGTTATCACTTGTATAGATGATAATCAACTAGGACAATTTATTTTCCCTAAAGAAATTCTTCTTAAAGAAAAAATATTAAAAACGCAAAGTCAAAAAGGGAAGATGGCTATGAGAGTTTATCCAATTTGGGATACCCCTGTTAGCAACCAAGCGAAAAAAAGCCAAATGTGGCAACTTCATTATTTTGTTGATTTAAGCGATCATAATAATTTACCTATAGATAAACTATTACATTTGTATTTGTAGCTTCTTTTCTTAAGTAATCTTGTGAATTAGACTTTTTGTACCGGTACAGTTAAACGAAATGTACATTGTTTCAGTACCCCATCAAATTTACAATTAGCATATACTATTTTAACTTATAAATGTTAAGGGGTGCTGAATATGACAAGTCTACAATACAAACTGTTTACAAGATTGAATCTTACAAACCGTACTGAAGTGAAGTTTGAAGAATTAAATACAATTCTCTTTGCATTTGCACACACTATACCATTTGAGAATTTAGATGTTATAGCACGCAATGCGAATACAATTACTATGGAGAATTTACAGAATAAAATTTTAACTACATCTCGCGGCGGACTTTGTTATGAATTAAATACTCTTTTTTACTACTTTTTAAAAGATTGTGGTTATGATGTACAACTTGCACTTGGAACCGTATATAAAAATGAAATCAATGCATGGGCACTTGAGGATGGACATATAACGATTATTTTAAAGTATGCTAACGAACGATACTTAATTGATGCAGGTATTGCTTCCTTAGTACCTTTAATCCCTGTACCTTTTACTGAAGAGCCTGTTTCCTCTAAAAATGGTTCGTATCGAGTGAGAAAACGAGACACAAGTAAAGGAAATTACGTTCTAGAAAGAAAAGATACGAACGGAGAGTGGAAAGTTTGTCATGCCTTTTATAATCGTATCATTGATGAGACAGTAGTGAACGATGTTCAAAAAAGAGTAATAGAAGATGAGAAATCTATTTTTAATAAGGGACCAATTGCAGTGAAATTAACGGACTATGGCCATGTCTCTTTAACGAATACGAGTTTAACTGAAATGATTAATGGGGAAAAAATAAAATGTGAAATTACAGAAGATCAATATAGAGAGCTATTAAATACTTTATTTGCTATTGAGTTGAGATGAAACGAATAGCTAGCCGATTCTTACGCAGAATCGGCTATTTTATTAACTTTAATTTAAAATAACTATTAAAGTTTGATTTTATTAATAGATATAATACACTAGAACAGTATGTACAATGAATTTTGAATGTAAAGGAAGATTTTTATGTCAATTATTGATAAATTGAAACTTAATAAGTATACAAATATGGTCGTAATGAATGAACCTAGTGATTATGACATTTTTACAGGAAAAGAAACTGCATTTTCAAAAGAACACGATGCCATTTTTATTTTTGTAGAAACACTTGATGAAATGGTGAAACAAACGAATTATATTATTAGTAATGAAGAATTATTAATTGAAAAAGGCTACATATTCTTCGCATATCCGAAAAAAGGTAATTCTCGTTACAGTACGTTTATTCACCGTGATGAGATGTTTCCAGCGTTAAACGTTGGCGAAGATGGGTATGTAGGACAGAGTGATATTAAATTTGCACGAATGGTAAGTATGGATGATGTCTTTACTGTAGTGGGTTTAAAGCGTGAAAAGAAAAAAGAGAAGAAAACGCCTGCTATGAGTCAATGTGTTGCCGATTATGCAGATCGTATTAAAGATGTTGAAGCATTATTAGTTAATCATCCAAATGAACTTAAATTTTATCAAAGTTTAACACCTGGATATCAAAAAGATTGGGCGCGTAATTTATTTTCTGTAAAACAAGAAAAAACACGTGACAAACGTCTTGAGAAAATGATTGAAATTCTTTCACAAGGCTATAAAACAATTGAATTATTCCGCAAAAAGAAAAAATAATGGTTAGGAAAATCACAATGATGCAACAATTAATTACGCTTAGCACATTGAAAAAAGGATTCCTTTCAGTATACTAAAGTAAGTTCTTATATTTAAATAATTAGCAAAAGAGAAAAGGTGTTTGAAATGAAATCGTATATTGTAGTTGGAGCTGGTATTTTAGGAGCGTCTACTGCTTATCATCTTGCTAAAGCAGGTGCGAATGTTACTATCGTTGATCGACAACAATTAGGGCAAGCAACTGATGCAGCAGCTGGTATTGTATGTCCTTGGCTTTCACAGCGTCGTAATAAAGCGTGGTATAAAATTGCTAAAGGCGGTGCACGTTACTATTCTTCTTTAATTCAGCAATTAGAAGCAGACGGTGAAACGGATACAGGATACAAACGTGTAGGTGCAATTAGTTTACATACTGATGAGAAAAAGTTAGATAAAATGGAAGAGCGCGCTTATAAACGACGTGAAGATGCACCAGAGATTGGTGAAATCACTCGCTTATCAGCTGAAGAAACGAAAAAATTATTCCCAGCATTATCTGAAGAATACAGTTCTGTTCATATTAGTGGCGCTGCACGAGTAAACGGAAGATCATTACGTAACGCATTAATAAGTGCTGCAAAAAAACATGGCGCAACTTTTATAAAAGGAGACGCAGTATTAGTCCGTGAAGGTAATCATATTATTGGAGTTAAAGTAAATGACGAAACAATGGTAGCAGAAAAGGTAATTGTAACTGCAGGGGCATGGGCGAATGAAATATTGAATCCATTAGGAATCAATTTCTTAGTTACGTTCCAAAAAGGACAAATTGTTCATTTGCAAACGGAAAATACAGCAACCGAAAATATGCCAGTTGTTATGCCGCCAAACGATCAATACATTTTAACGTTTGACAATGGTCATGTCGTAATTGGTGCTACTCATGAAAACGAAACTGGCTTCGATCATCGTATAACAGCAGGTGGTTTACATGAAGTATTCCATAAAGCATTAACAGTTGCACCTGGTTTAGAAGATGGTACTATGCTTGAAACGAGAGTTGGGTTTAGACCATTTACACCAGGATTCTTACCTGTTATCGGACCACTTCCTAACTTCGACGGTATTCTTGTTGCAAACGGATTAGGAGCTTCAGGTTTAACAGCTGGTCCATATTTAGGTTCAGAACTTGCTAAATTAGCACTCGGACAACCAATTGAATTAGATTTAAACGATTATGACGTTGCTGGTGCAATTGAATAACAAAAAAAGATTAGGATTCGTTCCTAATCTTTTTTATTTATAGCTAATACTTTAATTGCTTTAATAACCTTTTGTTTAATTCCCACAATGCTGTTTTGTTACTATCCCATTTCAAAAGCATTACTGCATCCTCAAAGCATAACCATTTATAATTGGAGTGTTCTTTAGATAATGAAACATTTTTTGTAGAAACTTTAACTCCAAAAGAAAATTCTTTTATTACATAAACATCTTCTCCCCAAAGAAATCCTCCGACTACATCCTCTACAGGTAGTGAAGAAACAGAATCTAATTTTATATAGGGACATTCTTTTATAATACCAGCCTCTTCAAACGCTTCTCGTTTTGCTGATTCAATAGGAGTTTCACCATCTTCTCCACCACCAGCTATTCCTTGCCAATAACCATAATCACTTCGGTTAAAAATAGCGTATTGAATAGAATCTTCAATTATTATATAAGGAAATATTAATACTTGATATGGTGCTCTCATTGCATAACCTCTTTCTGAAAATAAGCTTTAAATAAACATGAATAATTGTTAATTATTAAATGGAGTGGGGGTTCTTTTGAATAAAAACACCACTGATAAAATAAAGATTACAGCCTTCAAACTACCCCAATATGGATAAACAGTATGATCAGTTAAACTAGCATATTGAAAGATATTCTCTAAACCGAAAATCCCAATAACGACTGCTAAGAGAAAAGCAGCTTTTCCAATAGTACTATTACGATAGAGGGTAAATAAGTATATTGCACATATAAGTGGTACGATGATTTGTAGTAAGATTGCCATGAATTGTCCCCCTAATTTATATTTTATACTTATATTATATCAAAAATGTAATAAAAAGGAATGTAAGTTAATTGATGCTAAGTAGAAAACAGACTTGTACGAACAGGGATATCACACTTTTACGTCTATAGTTTTGATACTAATTTAACTACTCTCATCATATTCTTCTATTAAAAAGAATAACAAGGAGTGTAAAGTTAATTGACAAAAGTTAAGGTTCGTTTACGGCCCATCGTTCATAAAGTAAATTTACCGACTGTATTGAAAACAGCTATACTTCCAGGTGAATCGATCGAAAGACTATTTATCGCAACTCAATTAGGAGAGGTTTTTTACATAGGAGACGGAGATATAAAGATATTTTTAAATATTCGTCACCGAATTATTAAATTAGGTACATTTGAAGAAGGTGTTTCTAATAGCGGTTATGATGAACGCGGATTGCTGGGACTAGCGTTCCATCCACAATTTAATCATAACGGCTTATTTTACCTTCATTATTCAATGGCTGGAACTCAAGGACCAGGTTCGCTTTCAGAACAATTTAAACCGAATCCTTGTGACCCGAAAACTTTAAATTTAAAGTGGACAAATAGAGATACTCAATATGATCATATTGATACAGTTGAAGAATGGGTTTTACAATCAAATGGCCAACCTCAAAAGCGAAGAACATTACTTAATATAAAACGGCCATTTTTTAATCATAACGGCGTAAATAGCTTAAACTTTTCACCTGAGACTGGAAAACTTGTTTTTACTAATGGAGATGGTGGTTCTGGCTATGATCCGTTTAATTTAAGCCAGGATGATTTAGAAATAGCGGGTAAAATAATTGAAATCGATGTAAGTAAAAATACGTCCATAAATAATCCTCCAGTAGTTACACGTTTTAATGAACTTCCTCTATCTATTCAAGAAACTCTTACATTAATTGCAAAAGGCGTACGTAATATAACAGGTATTTCATTTCAAAGGTTGCATAATCAATATATCAAATATGCCGGTAACGTCGGACAAGATATTGTAGAGTCTATTTTTTCTTTTGTTCTATATAAATCAATACCAGTTACCGAAATCGTTCAAACCCATTTAATGAGAGATACTCCTGATCAATATGGAGTTATTAATTTTGGGTGGAGAGGATGGGAAGGGGAATTACCTACTTCTTTTATAAGGCACTGTTCTGAGAATCCTACTTTGGATGAGAGGATAACGGCTTATTATGATGAAACAATAGTAACATCAGTAAATCGTATTCAACCTCTAATAAGTTATTATCATAAAGATTCCAGACCGGATAAGTTTGGAGGAACTTCACTTACAGGAGTTCAACCATATATGGGGACTGCAATCCCAAATTTAACAGGTAGCGTCGTATTTACTGACCTTGCTAAGAAAGAAGAATCTCAGTCTCCAGTAAAGGGTGCGTTAGCTTATTCTAGAGCTGGTACGCATGGTAAACATACTGACTTTCATGTTATTGAAATCGATTATGATTTTGGTACGCAAGCGGATTTTGATATGAGTTTGGGAACAAATTTAGATCAAACTAGATTATATTTAGGGGTCTATGGTTCTATGAAAGTAACGGATTTTAACAAAGGTACTATTTTTGAAATCGTTCCTTGATATGATAAAAACTTTCAGATACATTCTTTATATAATCGTCTATTGTATAATGATTGATTCCTTTTAGAAGGTAACAAATAAACAATAAGTGTATGAATAAAAATAGAAAGTGATAAATTAGATATCTTTAGGGGGATTTTGATGAATCACTTTAGAAACTATTGGTATCAACCGATGATCGCGCATGATGCGAATTTTGTTCATAAAAGAAAGATGACGCCAGCAAAGAGGTTAGTGATTACAGCGTTACTCGGTTCACTTGCTGCTATTTTTCAATCTGCCGGGAACCTAATCCCTGGTATAGGCTTATTTATTAGTCCTTTTGCGACGCTGCCTATATTTTTCGCTATTTGTTATTCTACTCGCACGGGAATACTTTCTTACATTCTTACTATTCTCCTATTATTTATTATTGAGCCAAGCGAACTAATTGTCTTTCCTTTTACTACAGGTTTATTAGGTATAGCGTTAGGAGTATCCTTTATACAATTCAAGAGAAGGATTTTGATTGTTTCCTTTTCAGCAATATGTCTACTTCTAGGTATTATAATTGTACTTAATATCTTTCGATTTCCTGTATTAGGTCCTACTGTTCATACAACTTTGGATATAAAAATTATTCTATTAATATTTATTCTGAGCTTTCTATACTGCTGGATCTATGCAGGCATTTGTAGAATAATGTTGAATAGAGTATATAAAGTATGGTCTTAACAATTTCTCATATATTTTTAAAGATTGGAGATTCAAGTCGTGTATAACGTTAAAATTAGAAGACCTAATTCGGATGATGTAGATGAACTGAATATGTTTTTTCGTCTTGTTATTACTGACACATTTAATAATGAAGGGTTATTACAATTATTAGATGACATAGAAAATGAAATACATACGAAAAAACAGTATTTGAAAAATGATATGGAGAGCAATGGAGACAGTCGTTACTTTTTATTAGCCATTGATACAAGTAATGATAAAATCATTGGAACAATTGAAATCGGTCCAGCAAGTACATTGATTCATAGCTGTACAGGTGGTGTATTTAAAGATTTATATGAAATAGGAACTGTATTTGTACTACCTGAATATCAACGAAATGGCATAGGCAATTTATTACTACATGCAATGTATATTACGTTACTTAGCAGAGGAATAACAGAATACTGTTTAGATAGTGGATACAAAAAAGCACAAAGTATATGGACGAAGAAGTTTGGAGAACCTAGTTATGTACTGAAGGAGTATTGGGGAGAATCAAGCGATCATATGATTTGGAAGAAGAGTTTACATGATACACCTATAATATTTGAATTATAAAATGAAATATGCCTCTGAACGTAGCTTTTCTTACATATGTATGCTATTATTTATCTTTATAATAAAAGAGGACGTGAATGAACTTGATTAAAATTAATATTCCTGAAGCTGATGTTTCAATTACTGAACGTAAACAAGTTATTAAAGGAGACGAGCCAATAATTACTCCAATTAATGGATTTATCGATTTCCACTTGTTCCCTAGAGATAAAGGCGGCATTTTTATGTTTTACAATATTAATGACGAACTTCTTTTCGTAGGTAAAGCTCGTAAAATTAGACAACGTATTAAGAAGCATTTTGAAGACAATGTTTCACCAATTAAAAATCACCGTGATGAAGTATACCGCATCGATGCATGTATCGTAGAGGATCCAACAGAAAGAGAAATTTACGAAACTTACATTATTAATGAATATAAAGCAAAATATAACGTTGATAAAGTATTCTATAAATAAGTAATAAAAAAAACAATCCTAGCGCATATACTGGGATTGTTTTTTTATTTAAATTTAGTCCTCATATTTTTCTCCTTTTTTTAAATGATTAGCAACAATAAAACAGCATACACCTATACATATAAGTACAATTCCAATCGATTTATGTTTTCCCTCAAAAAAAGGAATATCAGAAATAACATTTGTCATACATAACCCTATAAACACAAGGATAGGTCCTGCCCACAGTAATACATTGCCGAATTTCGTATGTTGCCACATAGTAACCCTCCTTACCTCTTTTTACATATATATCTATAAAATAAAAGTAAATTCATAGAGAAATATAGTTTTTTTCATATCGAAAATTTAACCTTCATATATTGGTACAAGCAAACGAGAAAGGGGACCATCATGAATTGGTTAGAAGCTTTTATATTAGGAATCATACAAGGTTTAACAGAGTTTTTACCGATAAGTAGTACGGGTCATCTTTATTTAGGAAGGCATTTGTTTCAATTAGATGAAGCAGGATTGTTTTTAGATACGATGCTGCACATTGGAACTTTGCTTGCAGTGTTTATTTATTACAAAAAAGAATTTATATATTTAATTAAAAATCCATTTTCCAAACTAATGCTACTACTTATTGTCGGGACGATACCCGCAGTTGTAATCGGATTGTTATTTAAAGACTTTTTTGAGGATATTTCAAAAACAGGCATTACGATTGGATGGGAGTTTTTAGTGACAGGTTTCTTTCTATATATGGCTGAAAAACAAAAAAATGGTCGTAAAAAAATGGATGACATTACATATAAAGATGCATTTATTATCGGTTCATTTCAAGCTGCTGCTA
Source organism: Bacillus sp. AY3-1 (assembly GCF_008368785.1). Taxonomy (NCBI): domain Bacteria; kingdom Bacillati; phylum Bacillota; class Bacilli; order Caryophanales; family Bacillaceae; genus Bacillus; species Bacillus sp. AY3-1. The sequence goes on from NZ_QORZ01000016.1 coordinate 727,764, forward strand.
TTTTCCCAGCAATTTCTCGTTCTGGTATGACAATCGTTGCTGCATTATGGAGGAAGTTAGACCGCGAAACTGCTGCTTACTTTTCTTTTTTATTATCAACGCCAGCCATTGTCGGAGCTATCATTTTGCAATTAGCAGATGTTTATCAAGGGAAAGCAGAATCTATTTCTAGTACATCTTTAATCGTCGGCACATTATCAGCAGCGTTTTTCGGTTATATAGCCGTTTCATGGATGATTCAATATTTAAAACGTCACTCCTTAAAAGTATTCGCGTATTACGTATGGGGATTAGGCATTTTAATTTTAACGTTACAATTTACTCATGTTTTTTAATGTAGTAACTATTCGTTTAGATCCTGTTTCATTCATACAAGGCAGGGTCTTCTTTCATTAAGGGGGAAAATATGTTTAATAAGGCTATCGTTATTGGCGGAAGTATCGCAGGAAAACTCGCAGCAAAAGCATTATCATCTACTTTTAAAGAAGTAATCATTATAGAAGCTGGTGAAAGATGGGATGGAAAGTCTTCGAGAAAAAGAGTTCCACAAAGTAATCATCCTCATGTGTTATTAAAAGGTGGAGAAAAAGCGATTGAGGAATTGTTTCCTACTATCACTAATGAATTAATTGAAACAGGTAGTATCGTAAATAACTTTACTCGTGATATAAAATGGCATCAATTTGGTTTATGGAAACAGCAATTCATAGGTAAAGTACATATGATTCAACAAAGTAGGTTTTTGCTTGAATGGCATATTCAAAAACGAATTAATGATATTTCAAATGTTACCACTAAATTTGGAACATTAGTTGATGGTTTATTAGTAGATGGAAAGCTTAACAAAGTAAGTGGAGTAAAAGCTAAATGCTTAGAGACGGGCACGCAAGAAGAAATTCAAGCAGATATTGTTGTTGATGCAAGCGGATTCGGTTCAAAAAGTATAGCGTGGTTACGTGAATACAATATTGAAGTGCAAGAAGAGAAAGTGCGCATTGATTTGTTTTACGCAACTAGAATGTTTAAACTTAAAGAAAATGAGAAATTAGACTGTTGTAATATGCTAATGTCTCCAAGTTTCCCTGACAATCCGTATGGTGTTCTTATTCAAACGATTGAGGATAATCGCTATTTTGTTACTTTCAGCGGATATGCAAATGAGAAAGCACCACAAACAGATGATGAGTTTTATGATTTTGCTGAAAACCTATCAATTTCTAATGTGACAGATTTTCTAAATAAAGCTGAGGCAATTTCAAATATCAAAACGTACAAAATTCCTTATCAAGTACGTCGGCGATTTGATTTAGTTAATCATTTACCAGAAGGATTGTTAGTAGTTGGGGATGCACATTGTCGTTTTGATCCTGTTTTTGGGCAAGGTGTTTCAGTTGCTGCTATGGAAGCTCACCAATTGCAGTTACTTTTGCAAAAGAGACAAAAGCTTGATAAAACATTTACACAGCGATTTTATAAAAAGACCGCTAATATCATACAAACTCCTTGGGAAATGACTACAACGGAAATATCACGTCATCCTCAGCTAACAAGAATATTATCGATGAAGCAAAAATTTCAGCTATGGTATACGAAACAAATATATGAACTATCTGCAACTGACTCTAATGTTTATATTCGATTAGTAAGAGTGATGAATTTAATTCGTAGTCCATTGCACCTATTTCATCCGAAAGTACTACTTACTGTATTACTGAAGCGAAAGAAATAGCAGGAAAATAATCGATTAAAAAGAATATATAACAGTTAGTATATATAGAAGGAGTGAGCGAGATGAAAATATACATAGAACAATTAAAGAAACACGATGCTAAAGATTTATTTACGTTTGAACTTACGAATAAATCTTTTTTTGAAACAATGGTACCAAATCGTGGCTCGCAATATTTTAATTTTGAATATTTCCGAAAGCTACTAGACGATTTATTAATAGAACAAGCGGATGGAGATTCTTATTTTTATTTAATTCGTAATGAAGAAAAAGAAATTGTAGGACGAATAAATTTAGTAGATATTGATACAGAAACTCGAAGGAGTTCATTAGGGTATCGAGTCGGAGAAAAGTTTACTAAAAAAGGGGTTGCAACAGCAGCTGTAAAATTAGTTTTAGACGTAGCGAAAAATAATAAAATTAATGAGATTCATGCTAAAACAACTACTAATAATCTCGCATCACAAAGTGTATTAGAAAAAAGCGGGTTTTCTTCTTATCAAGACGAAGCAGATACAAATTCTGTAGAATTAAACGGGGAACATGTGAAGTTTGTACATTATATATGGAGAAATACTTCGCGCTTATAATAAGGGGGACTTATACATGAATGATTTACGTTATCCAATTGGGCAATTTACATACAAACGTCCTATAACTGAAGAAATGATTGATACATGGATTCAAGAAATTGAAGATTTACCTAATGAACTAGCAAAAGCAATTAAAGATTTAGATCAGAAGCAGTTAGACACACCATATCGAGTTGGTGGATGGACGGTTCGTCAAGTAGTTCATCACGTTGTTGATAGCCATATGAATAGCTACATACGCTTTAAATTAGCACTAACAGAAAAGAATCCTACTATTAAACCATATAAAGAAGAGAAGTGGGCAGAACTACCTGATTCTAAATTACCAGTAGACGTTTCACTAGTAATGTTAGAATCGTTACATAAAAGATGGGTTAACCTTTTATATTCTCTAGAACTAGAAGATCTAGAAAAGACATTTAATCATCCAGAAACTGGTGAAACAAAACTTGCTGCTGCAATTGGACTATATGCATGGCATGGACGTCATCATACAGCGCATATAACTTCATTAAGAAAGCGACTAAATTGGTAACATGGAGATTGCATTAGAGAAGGCAACAGAAAATGATGCAGCAGTTTTATTTCAAATGCAAATAGACTCATTTAGCCCTTTATTAAATAAATATAAAGACTATGAAACAAATCCAGCAAATGAAACTATTGAAAAAACTATTTTAAGGATAAATAATCCAAGCAACAACTTTTATAAGATGATAATAGATTCGAACCTTGTTGGAGCGATATGTATATCCCAAAAAGAACTACCTTATAAATTTTGGATCAGTCCAATGTTCATTCATCCAATCTATCAAGGGAAAGGAATCGCTCAAAAGGTACTTATTTTAATTGAAAAGATTTTTCCAAAAGCACGGAGTTTTGAACTTACTACGATTTTAGAAGAAGAAAGAAATTGTTTTCTATACGAAAAAATGGGGTATAAAAGAACAGAAGTAATAAAGAAATTAAATGATAGAACTACACTCATTTATTACAAAAAAGAAAGGTAAAGCATTTGAAATACGCTTTACCTTTTTCTGTTACTTAAGATTAAATATACAAAAGCGATGCATATTCTTACAAAATACTCGGGTTAGTAATTTTAGCACTGAATAAATATACATAAAAGCGTTATTTCGTCGTATATGTTACTAACGCTTTTTGAATGCTTAAAACACTATCGTCACCTTTAAATTCTTTCGTAATTGGTGTACTCAAACTAGATACCCAAATTTTAAGCTCAGCGTCTAAATCAAAATGCCCAGCTGTTTCAATGCTAAATTGTGTAATGCTTTTATAAGGAATAGAATGATACTCTGTTTTTTTACCTGATATCCCTTGTTTATCTACTAAAATAAGACGACGATTTGTAAATACGATTAAATCACGAATTAATTTATAAGCATGTTCAACTTTCTCATCGTCTAACATAATCTTCTCTAAATCACGTTCTACACTTTCTGTACTCGTATTTGATGCATTTCCTAAAATACCGCTAAATAAACCCATATGAAATTCCTCCTCGGTTAATTGTGGAATGTATTACTTATATTGTACCATGCTATTTACTAAGAAATTATGGCATTACTTTAGTAGTTTCTGGTTATTATTGCAATTCGTTTATATAACCTCGTCTTAAAATCTTGTGTTAACATGTAAGTAAGAAAAAAGAAGCAGAGGGATATAGCATGAAAAATATAGGTTTAGTATTAGAGGGCGGAGGAATGAAAGGTCTATATACTGCAGGAGTACTTGAATATTTTATGGAAAAAAACTTATTCTTTCCGTATGTAGTTGGCGTATCCGCTGGTGCATGTATGGGCGCAACTTATTTATCACGTCAAAAAGGAAGGAATAAAAAAGTAAATGCAGAGCTAGTGTCAGATCACCGATATATATCTTATCGAAATTTGATTCGAAAACGTGAATTATTTGGAATGGACTTTTTATTTGATGAAGTCCCTAATAAAGTTGTTCCATTTGATTTTCAAACTTTCTTAAATTCCAATGAACAATTTGTTATAGGAACGACTGATTGTGATTCAGGAAAAGCAGTTTATTACAATAAAATAGAACACGGAAATGATATTTTAAAAATCATTCGCGCATCAAGTTCTGTACCGTTTATAGCGCCTGCTGTAGAATATGATAATCGAAAATTGTTAGATGGAGGGATTATAGATCCTATACCGGTTCTAAAAGCACAAACTGATGGTTATCAAAAGAACGTCGTGATTATGACAAAGCCAGAAGGATATGAGAAGCAGCGGAATAAATTTTCTGGTCTGGCTAAAATTTTATATAGTAAATATCCGAAAATCGCAGAACATTTAGTAGAACATTATCGTTATTATAATGAAACCGTAACTTATATGAATGGCAACGAACAGAAAGATAATTTTTATGTAATTCAGCCTAGCTCACAACTTCCTATAAGCGGAATAGAAAGAAATAAAGAAAAGCTAGTTAATTTATATAATCTTGGCTATAAAGATGCTCAATATCATTATGAAAAATTATTAAGTTGGATAGAGAAATAAAGGGGTGGAAAGTTGCTATTAGGTAAAATGGTTATTTTTAATGAATTGCAGAAAATGCATAGTCTGCTGCATCGTGCTACAGGAAAATTGCAACGAGACTTAAAAAGTAAATTTACAGATGATGACTGTATAAACGCTGATTTTAATCATTATTGGATGCATACAGCAGGTACTTTAAGTTCTGTACTAAATGGAAACGAACAGAACATTACGTTTCAGCAAATAAAGTGGTTAAGGAAATCGTTTTTTGAATGGTTTCCGCAATATCGTTCTATAGAAACAGAAATTGTGAAGTATCCCGTTTTGTATAGAGATTTCATGAATTATGAGAAAGCGCGAAAACTATTACTATATTATCTTACTGAATAAAAATTAAAACGTACAAGTTATGCTGCTTGTGCGTTTTTTGTTCATAAAAAAGACAATATTTATACCTTGCTTATATAGGAATTTTAATGTGCAGAAAGAAGTACTTATAGAATGAAGTAAGGGAGGAGAAGCGTTTAGCGATTGTTTTCCTTTAATGGATTGTCCAACTCGAATATCGTTAGTTATTTATGATAAAATATTTCGAGTGAAATCAAGTACTTATTATATCCAGTATTAAATAAGTTAAGCCAGGAGGAACAACAGTAAAATGGAAAACGTATCAAATATAGATAAATCGGAATCAATAAAATCTTTACAATCGACTATTCGTAAACTTGAAAATGCACTATTACAGATGACTCAAAAAGGTGCAAATACTACATTAGTGAAAAAACGACTTAAAGCCGTTTGTGTAGGGTTAGCAGTACTAGAAAACGTTTGGAATCAAGAAAGTCACCAGTATAGTCAAGAAGAGTTAGCAGAAGCTCGTAATGTCCTTGTTGGTTTACTTCCATCAATTGAGAGAGCCTATGATAAGTCTAAAGTTGGTAGTCCACAAAGAACTCTTTTAACAAGACGAATCAAAGCGTTGGAACTTTCTATTCAGGCAATTGATAAACTTTCTAATAAATAACTCATCTAAATACAATATCATCCTAATCCTAATTTTTATAAAAGCAATCTAGTGAAAAGAAATACAAAGGAGGAAGATGGGTGACTTCAATAATTAGTCCTAAGTTAGAGGAGCTTAATAATCAATTAAAAAATGGAAACGAGAAAGCTTTTTATACTTTTTTGCATGAAATAAAGTCAAATCATACGCCAAACTGAAAATGTTTATGTATTCGGTAGTTTTCCTGGTTGGGATCTGTCTGTAAATCAATTAAAACGATTGTTACAGACAGACAGATATTTGTTATGAAACGTTTAGGACGGATAAGAGTTTTATTTCAACTTACTATTTTTCAGTAAACGATTTTTTCGAAAATGATTGGATAAAGCGTAGTGAACAGTACGAACTAGACTGATTTAATGGAAATACATTTGGAGAAGGTGCTAATAAAGCATCAGTGTTAAGTATAGGGATGGAAGTGCAGTATAGCAGTCGTTTCCCTTCAAATCATTATCCATCTGGAAAAATTGAAACACATTCTTTTCATAGTACGATTTTAAATAACACACGTAAAATTCATATTTATACGCCTCATGATTATTTTCACACTTCACATCCTCAAGAACTTCTCATTGTATTTGATGGGAATTCATTTATTAAGAACCTTTCAATCGCAAAAACACTCAATTATTTAATATACGAAAAAGAAATCCCATCTTGTATTGCTGTTGCTATAGAACCCGTTGATCGACTAGAAGAGCTAACTTATAACGATAAAATGAATACATTTTTAACGGAGGAACTACTTCCGTGGATTCAAGCTAGGTATCACGTATATCAAGAAAAGAATCATACAACAATTGCTGGTTTCAGTCTTGGTGGCTTAGCAGCTTTTTATGCAGCGCTTCAAAATCCACATGTTTTCGGAAACGTGTTATCAATGTCTGGATCCGTGCATTGGAAAAAGGGTGGTTATGAAAATCAAATTCCTTGGATTGAAAATCAAATTTCATCTATAGATTCCAATACGAGTCAAACTCATTTTTACATAGCAGCAGGAGAACTTGAAAACAAACCTCTTTTAACGGCTAATAGGCGCCTGTATAAAGCTTTAAAAGGAAAGGGGTACCAAATACTTATGAAGAGTTTCAAGGCGGACATGACGGCGTGTGGTGGCGAGAAAAGTTGTTTGATGGATTGAAAGCATTAAAACTAAAAAAAAAAAAAAACGACACTATAAAATAAAAAGGAGCGAGAATCTATGAATCAAGAAGAAATAGATAAAAAACTGAAAAAGCAAGAGATTTTAGTAAAAGATGAGAAAGTTTGGTCCTATACGTATGAGGATCATATTAGTTCTATCGTTAAAGAAGCAGAAAAGAAAGGGTCTTTTAATAATTTACTCGGTAAAGGGAAACCTCTTAATCTTGATAAAGACCTTTCGTACAATCCTGAAAAACAACTGTATAGAACTTTAAAGAATAATCATGTTTTACCTAGGTGGATTGAGCTTTCAAAGGAAATTGATGAATTAAAAGAAAAACTAAAAGATAATACAAATACTGCAGAAGCGGCGGATCTAATTCGAACTATTAATAAAAAGGTATTAGAACATAATCTACTTTGTCCACCAAGTGCGCAAAAAACGAGGGTGAAAACGGATTTTTAACAATTTTCAATTAAGCCATCACTTGCTATATAATTAAGTAAGGTATTATCCATTCATTTTTAAAGGGAGGCAAATGTGATGAAGAATACGTATCAACTTCAAATTCCGAAAGAACTAGAAAAATATCGTAGTATTTTAGAAGAAAGTGTGAAACCGTATGTTAAAGTGTCTGGAACATTAGCAGAGACGACGCTTTTTGAGAGTAAGTTTGGTGGTTATCCGTATTTACCTATAGATCAAGAGCATCCTAAAGATTCAAATGGACAACCTATGATGTTACTTGCGCAGTTAAACTTTGAAGAAATGCCGCATGTTGAATATATGCCTCAAAAGGGAATATTACAGTTTTTCGTAAGTGCTGATGATGAGCTTTATGGAGCAGATTTAGATCATCGAACAAACCAAAAAGACTTTCGAATTATTTATCATTCTACAATTATAGAAGATTTAAATAAGGTTATTACTGATTTTAGTTATTTAAACACTTTAGAATTAGAGGACTTTATCATTCCTGAAGCAGCGAAAATAAAGTTTGAATTAGGTTATCAACCAGTAACATCAAGGGATTATCGATTTGAAAAGATTTTTAGCGATAACATTGATTGGGAAGAAATTGTTGATGAAGAAAATAATACAGAATTAGGCGAACTGTATGATGATTTATGTAAAGATCAAGGGCATAAAATTGGTGGTTATCCATTTTTCACACAGACAGATCCAAGGGAATGGGAAGAAAAATACCAGCAACATGACATGTTATTGTTGCAAATTGATACAGATGATTCATTAAATATTATGTGGGGAGATTCTGGTGTTGCTAATTTCTTTATAAAGAAAGACGATTTATTAAATCTAGATTTTTCCAATGTTATTTACAATTGGGATTGTTATTAAAAATATATAAATGAAATACTAGCAAGCTAAAAAATCTTCCTAAAGGTGAGGGAGATTTTTTTATGTTAAAAATAAACGTTATGTTAACTAGAATAAAAAACAATGAGTGTAATGAAAGTCAAGCGTAAATAACAAAAATAATGTAAAGTTGTAAAACGTGTGTAAATAGCAATAAATTCATTAAGTACAACATAAAATAAAATTACTAATTTATATTTTGTATAGAAATAATTTTTCTGTATAAAAATTTCTTGCCGATCAAAAATGATTTTGATTCGATAATTCTTATTGGATTATTGATTTGAATTTGCTGTGATGGATTTATAACAATAAAACGATAAAAACTGTAGAAATTCGTTTAGATAAGATTTTATGTAAATCTCACTAAAAATCTCCGTTTCGTCTCATTAAGTATAGTTTACTTGGTTTTTGATACCTGATATCGCTTTGCTTCTATAACTGCCTATAATATATATTATGTTAACTAACTTAAAATAATAAACTTATTAAATGTTAGCATTAGTGTTTAGCCTCCCCTTGTTCTTTTTAATCATTCTGTGTGATGGGATTGTTTAGTTGTTTGTTTTTTTGTTGTTTTATAAGTTGTTGATGAAAATGTCTCCAGATATAAATTATATTTAAGACAATAAAAAATGCAATTCGTTTTAAATGAACGCATTAAACGAATTGCATTGATGTGATTACGAATGAGTTTTTAAAATTAGTTTGCCACAGCAATTGCTTCGATTTCAATTAATAAGTTATCGTTAATTAACTTTCTAACTTCAACAGCTGAACTTGCTGGTGGATTTTTAGTGTTAATGTATTGATCTCGAATATCTCTAACAATGGCCATTTGAGAAATATCTGTTAAGAAAAATGTTAATTTTACTACATCATTAAATCTTAATTCCGAAGTTTCTAATGCACTTTTGATGTTTTCGAATACTTGTCGCGTTTGTGTAGCTAAATCGCCAACGCCAACTATTTGACCATCCGTATTGATCGCTACTTGTCCAGATATGTAAATTGTTCGTTTAGCGTTACTAACTTCGACAACATGCGAATATCCAAAAGTTGGTGGCATGGTTTCTGGATTGATAAATTTCTTTTGCAAGGTGTCTCTCTCCTTTTTTAGCAAATTAATTGTAAAATCTATGTATTTATTATGTTCCATAAATAAAACTAAGAATCCTTTAATGATTTCAAATTAAAAACCTTAGTATTGCTATCTTCATACCTATACTAAGGTTTTCTAGAGTTTTATATTTAGTTATCGCTAGTGGAACTTGTCAAACTAATCTTTTCATACTCTGTTTTAAATTGATTATCATTTTTTAACCAATGTTTAAAAGTCGATTCGCTTATTTCTAAATTTGAACAAGCTAAAGCATTACATTTATCTTTCATGTATTCTTTAAGGAAATTTTGTTTTCTTTGTTTAACGACGGTTTGAGTTTGTTTTAGTTTTCGATCTTGTAATTGACCTAAACTTAGACTTTCTTTCTGAAACACTTCATGTTTTCTATGCAAATAAATATCTTTGTCTTTATAAATCCAATTTGAAAATAGTTGTATTGATTTTCTTCCAGATAAAATAACGCGATAATGTTTGTTTTGATTTAGTAAATCGGCTCGTAAATTGTGATTTTGAAGAATTTGATGTAAAGAATTCATAAATCTATATGATCCTCCTACAAAGCTTACTGTATAAGTTTCATAATTGACGTAACCATCCCCATCAAAATACCCACGAACAAAATGATGTAAATATTCTTCTGGTACAAAAGGAAATTCAATGTTAAATGATTTACATGGCATGATTCCGTGTATGTTCATAAGGTCGTCTTTTATTGTTTTGCTATTAATATTTAGCATATATACGCCTGTTTTTTTATTTTGGTAAAGTGGCTGGTTTGTTTTTAGTTCTTTTTTTATGTCTTCTAAAATGTAACTTTCTTTTTGTGATATACTGACGCATTGATTTTCTTTTTGTATGACACCATCTGCTGCTATAAATCCTAATATATAAGCCATATTATTTGACCACATTTTAAAATAATCTTCTGTTATGTCATACTTTCTCTTCCAGCTCCCTATAGCACGCCTTGGAACGTTGCTGTCTGATAGAACCATACGAATATATCTTGCAGACACATTAGCAAGCATGGCGATTTCTGAGGTACTCTTCCCTTCTGCATACAAATGAATGATTTCAGATTTTGATAGTTTACATTTTGATTTCTTTTTTCTATCTGCATGCATTTATAAATTCTCCTTCCTTTTATTATTTACAGGCGTATTTACTTCTATAACATATAACGAAACGTATGTTCTTTGTTGCTTGTAAGAAGAAATTTACTAAATTTAAATAATTTACATTTACTTCATATTCGTTTTATCTGCTGCTTGATTTATTTTTTATATATAAGAATAATGAATTTGACAAATTTATGAAATGTACTGAATTTAAGATGAAAGGTAAATTAATTTCGTTTAAACTACAAATAGCTACAATAACAACATACGTATATTGTTAAACGTAAAAAGGAGAACGAATGAAAAAGAAATATATGAATCAAATTCATACTGATGTAAGTTTTAAACCGAAAGATATAATCGGTTTAATGACTGATTACTTTAAAATGAAATCAAAGCTGCGTCCTTTAAAGAATTTACCTACTGTTTTATCGGATAAAAATAATGAGTCTTTAGAGAGTGTGACATGGTTTGGGCACTCTGCTTCTCTTTTGAAAATAGAAGGTAAAACATTGTTATTAGACCCAATGTTTGGAGATGCCTCTTCCCCATTTCCTCTGTTTAATAGTAAACGTTATAGTGGTATTTTTTCTTTAGAACGTGAAGACCTTCGAGAAATTGATGCGATTATCATTTCACATAATCACTATGACCATTTGAATTACAAGAGTATTATGCAGTTAAAAGATCGTGTGAAGCATTTTTATGTTCCAACTGGAGTTGCGCAATATTTAATTAAATGGGGTGTTTCACCTAGCAAAATTAGTGAACATAATTGGTGGGACGAAATTACGTTTGATAATATAAAATTAGTTTGCGCACCTGCAAGGCATTTCTCAGGACGAAGTATGACAGATAGAGATTGTTCGTTATGGTGTTCATGGCTTATTCTTGGTCAAGAGACTAAAGTTTTCTTTAGTGGTGATAGCGGGTATGCTCCTCACTTTAAGGAGATTGGTGATAAATACGGTCCATTCGATCTTACGTTAATGGAATGCGGGCAATATGATCCAAGGTGGTCTGCTATTCATATGTTACCAGAAGAGACAGTGCAAGCTCATATTGACGTGAAAGGAGAATTACTTCTTCCGATTCATTGGGGTGCTTTTACATTATCATTACATGAATGGAGTGATCCTATTGAACGTGTGACAAAAGAAGCAAAGCGTTTAGGAGTTAATATTGCAACGCCACAAATTGGTGAATCTATCACGTTAAAATCTACATACTATCCTTCATCAACTTGGTGGAGAGAAATTTAACTATAAATAAAAAAAGAGCGATCTCTATTATAAGGAATTCGCTCTTTTTCTGTATTTAACCTTATTTCACTATATTTGCTTTACCGCTATCTAAAACTCTATTTGTTTGTACAGAGGTAATATTAATAACCGTATTCATACTTTTATCAGTTAGTTCAATAAGTTCGTTTTCGTGATTGATTTTCTGTAAATCCCACACCATTCCATTGAACTCGTTATGTTGTCCACTTACTCTTAATATATTTTTCGTTTTACTTGATGGCTGTAATTGTAGATTTGTAAATTGATTACCGCTAATTTCATTTGGTGTAGTTACATTACTATCCATATAAATCATATTTACACAATCTTCAAGTGAGAAGTTTATAAAACGGTTGGCATTTATCCAAGCATAACCAGATTGCGGTTTCTTTGCTACTAATTTCAGCCCAGTTTCCATTCCTACAACTTTTATATTTTCAAAGTTAATAAATGAAATTTCATTTTCTTTCCCACCAGAATACAAAGAAATTCCAGTACCTTTATTTGTTTCTGTCCAATTAATAATATTTATATCTTTTATTTGTGTTTTGTGCCAAGTGTTATAATACTTATTTTTGCCGTCTAAATATATAACTTCAGAATTAAATGTAGGATCGTTTACAGCTATATAGGCTCCTTCGATAGAAGCGTTTTTTTCTAATTCTAGAACTCTGAAATTACCTTCAACAACAAACTGTGTTCCATAACCGAATAATAATTTTACACCTTTTTTCACTACGATTGGTGACGTGATTTTATACTTCTTATCCTCAAGCAATACTGTTTTAATTGTACTTGATTCTGCTTTATTAATAGCAGATTGTATTTTGTTTGAATCATTTTTACCTTTAAAGTCTTCTACATACACTTTATCATTTTTAGCTACGCTATCTTTTTTGTTGTATTGATAAAAAGCAAAAGTAATTAAAACTACAGCTATGAGTAAAATAATTATTTTCTTCATTACACTCATCCTCATATAAGTTTTCTCCTTAGCTACTCTTCGAATAATCTATGGCTTTTATATTTAGGCTATAATGATTGTGCTGCGTATTATAGATTACAATTCCTGCTTTTTATAATTGAACTATATTATCTATAGAACTATCCTGCTTAATCAATTCCGCATTCCTATAATCTATTAATTTATGATTAGATAAAACAAAATTGTGCTCTAATATTAATTCATTGTGGAATAAATCCGGTAAAAATTTAGGTATCATCTCTCCTACGCCGTAATTATAGTCACTTAGAATCCAAGAAATCTCTTTCCAATCTAAAATTCCTTCTGATACTTTTTTTGGAGTGTGATATGTAAATTCATTATGTAGCTTTACTAAATAAACATACATACCACCAGAGTAAGATGAGTCCTCCCACTTAATAATGCCTTTAAACTGAATTTGTTCATGCGTAACTTCTATATTAGTCTCTTCTTTTATTTCACGAATCGCATTTTCTAAAGGTGTTTCTCCCTTTTCTATCTTTCCACCTACCCCGTTCCATAATCCTTTTACAGGGTCATATTCTCTATTTAACATAAGTATCTCTTCATTTCTCTTTATAAAACATAAAGTGTGCTTGTACATAATGTGATTCCTTCCTTTGTTATTAATAAGCTCTTACTGGAGATATAAGATATACTGCTGCAGATGGTGTCCCTGCTTCAATTAATATTGGTCTCATAGAACCGCTGAAACTTAAAGTAACCGTTTCTTCTTTTATCGCCTTTAAAGCATCCATCATAAATCGTCCATCGAAAGATATACTTAATTGTTTTTCACCTTGAATCTCATCTATCTGTTGTGTCTCGGATATTTTTCCAATCTGAGAAGCGTTAGAAGAAATTTTAATTGTGGATTCGTCTATGATTTCTAAGTTAACATTGTTATTTGCCCATTCACTTGATAATAAGCTGGATCGATCTACACCTTGTAAAATCCTTTTTCTATCTACGTTAATGACTGTTTGAAATTCATTTGGAATTAAACTAGATATATTAGGATATTTTCCCTCAATTAATCTTGAATATAATGTAGTTGTACCGAATGTAAAAATAATGTGACTTTCTGAAAGATAGATGTATACGAATTTTGAATTACTATTCATTAATTTTAGCAGTTCACTAATAGTTGCACTTGGTACGATACAACTTGCTTTTACCTCTGTAGAAATTATCGTTTCGCGTATAGCAAGTCTATGTGAATCAGTTGCTACACAAATTAATTTATTATGATCTAACTCTATATGAACACCGGTAAGAACAGGTCTAGATTCATTTTTAGCTACTGCAAAGGCTGTTTGTTTAAACACTTCAATCAATTGTTCCGTTTCTACTTGAATTTTTGCATGATCGTCTATAAGTGGTACATTCGGAAACTCATATGCTGGAAGCCCATTTAAGTTTAATGTGATTTCTTCTGACTGTATCGTAATTATTTGCTCATTCGTACTTTTTAATGATACATCGCTTGGCATTTTCTTTATAATTTCAATAAAATATTTTGCCGGTACTACAATAGTTCCTACTTTTACTATAGTTGTAATTTGATCGTCTTCGTTGGAACTAGGGATGAATTTTTCAATGAAAATATTTGAATTACTTGCGATTAAAGTAATTCCAGATTGATCTGCAGTTATTTTTATACCAGATAATATAGGGATTATAGCTTTGGTAGATATAGCTTTACTTACTTCTGAAAGTGCTTGAGTGAAATGTTTATGATTAACGATAAACTCCATTTTTTCCCCGCCTTACATGAAATGATAATTTTATGAAGATTGATGAGCGATTGTTCCGTTAAAAAAGTAAGGTACAGTTTCTTTACTTTGTACTATATTTAGTAAATGTTCTGGTATACGTAAATGCGGTGCTGCTCTATGTAATTCCATCCAAGTAATCTCTTCGATTTCTTTTGGCCTTGATATATTTGTCTCTCCGCCAATTATTTCACCTAAAAAATTAAAGAAAATTGCATGGTGACCTCTCTCTTCGAAAAAAGCTTCGCTAATGTAACAAATACCGTTTACAGTTATATGTAGCCCGGTTTCTTCTTTCACTTCCCGAATTACTGCCTCCTCTAACGTTTCTCCTAATTTAACTGCACCACCTGGTAGCGTGTAATAAGAACCATTCATCCCTTTGTTTTTTACCATTAAGATCTTTTCATTTGTTTTATCGTATAAAAGTGCATATGTAACATTTACTTTTTTCATACGTACCTCCTCTGTTTTTACTAAAAGGAATTTTCTGTCTATTTATCATTCTATCATTAACTTGTTTTAATAATTAGAATAAAAATTGATTAAATTAATACTAAATGAAAATGCCAGAATAACTCCTAAATTAGTAAAAACCCTGCTCCTATTTTGAGACGAGGTTAAACTTATATAACAAACGGATTCCAAATTAACGTTTCTTTAGATCAATTTTAAAAGTATACATATGAGACCCGTATTTTTTGTTAATAGCCAAAGATTTTTTACTTCCCAATTTCACAAAGTAGTTTTATCTCTTTGATTTGTTCTATATGACGCTGTTCATGCAAATAGATCAGTTCTATCCACTGATCAAGAAGTAATTCTCCAAGAGCTGGATGCATCACTGATTTTTTCGTTAATATAGATTCATCTTCTATTGTACTTAGGAAACGCATTAATTCTTTTCTCGATTCGTTTAACAAATCGACCATTTGCTGCACTTCAAATGGTTCTAAACTTGGTTCAATCATTCCTGGAGCTATAAATTTTAGCGATCTATCTTGTAATATAGAGCGGATTTCTCGACGCTCTTTTAGGGTACTATCAATCTTTTTTAAGCCAGATGAAATAACCTTTATGACCACTTTATCCAATAAAACTAAGTGATGACATACTTGTGCTATACTCCATTTATTCTTGTCTGGCTTACTATTGAATTGAGCATCATCCAATATCATAATTTCCTCGAATAGATGTTTTCTCGTTTCATCAAACCTATCATTTACAAATGAATTCATAACATTTCCCCCTTCATCTGAATGCATATATTTAGATGCCTATTTTAGATATATTCGCTATAAATAATTAGTTTCCCGTAACTAATATTCCACTTCGATCTTTTTTTTGCTTTAGAAGTGCCTCTAAATATGAATTCACTCAAGATTCTCCTTTAAATGCATAATCCAAAAGGATAAATTTGTATTCAAAATACTAACGTTACTTCTATATACACTTTATAAACGTTTTTCTAAATAGTAATGATTATGTCCTTTCGGATGATCTTCACTTACTCCAATCACTTTATATCCATGCTTTTTATAGAAATCAGGCGCCTGAAAGCTAAAAGTATCTAAATTGATTAACCTACAGCCTTTTTCAATTGCGAATTCTTCAATACGTTTTATTAACTTGCTTCCATAGCCTTCGTGTCTTTGTTCTTCAGAAACCCATAAGAAATCAACATGAACATGGTGCCAAAATGAAATTGCGGTTATTCCACCTACTATTTCTTCCTTATCATTTTTTACTATAAAACTAATTTTTTCTGATGGCTTTTTGTCTTCATCTGAAATATGTTTTTGGTTATATTCAATTACTTTTTCTCTTATGTAATTACTATCTTCTTGGACCCATTGTTTTACTATTTTCATTTTAATTATCACGCTCCTTTTAAAGTATCTATTCAATTTAATAATCGTAATATCCTGTCTAACTTAATAGTCGTAGGGCACTGTTTCATTTCACTAAAATAAATAAAAGCCCTACTACACTTCATCTGTAATAAGACTTTTATACACTGTATAGAATCGAATTAATCTAAAGGAATGTAATTATCGAAAATATTTACGTTGTTCGATTCTTATTAATTAAAACTTCCGTAAGTTCACACCTTAGTAGAATAATCGAATTGTATCACTGCGAAAAAGAATGAACACTCCTAAACCAATTAGAACGATTGGAACGATAATATGACAATTTCTCTCAATTACTTTAGCTAAAATAGGAGCTCTTATCAATTTGTAGCTAATAAAACACCATATTGCTATCATGCAAAAAAAGATAATTAATGTAACAATATTTGTTTTAAGATTTTGACTAGCGAACATCGGTATATAAATTGAAATATTATCAGCTCCATTAGCTAATGTAATCGAAGCTACTTTAAATAATGAACTAGAAGCGTTATCAATGACTTCATTACCTTTATAACAATGAAGTGACAATAGTCCTTTCACTCCCATATAAATTGGCACGAATCCTAATAACCCAATCCAAGATATAGGAATGAAAAAGGAGCTTAAAGAACCAATGATGCTCAGAAAAATAATTAAACTAAATCCTAAATATTGTCCAATAACAATATAAAGTTCTTTCACCTTAGTTTTTTCTCGGACATTTCTACCTTCTTTCTTAATTACTTCTGTCCTTACTTGTGAAAATAAAACAAGAAGTATAAAAATATCATCAATATTTGTTGAAGTGAATGCAATAAAAGAAGAAATTATAGTTGTAACCAATAAAAGCCAACTACCTTTATAATAAAATAATGGTATACAAATGAATTGCCTATCTAATAACAAAGGTGGTTAATGTAGTTTTATAACATGATTTCAGTACCTTTATAAAACAATATGAATATTTTACTAATCTGCTACTTAGTTCGTTGAGAAATAAATCACTTTATTACTTTTCAAATCATTTCATTTTGAATTAAGTAACTCTTTTCTTCCTACACATTTATTAAAAAGGGGAAATCAAATATTTTGTAATATAAAAAGAGCCCTTTATTAGGACTCTTTTCCAGAATTAAGCTACTTTCCGATATAAATGTTTTGTTTCTTTTTTCTTTTCTGCTTTTGGTGGACGAATTAATATTGAAATAACGAAAGAGATAACAGATAGCACACCAATTATAATAAAGGTTGGTTGAAATCCACCAAGTAGTGCTCCGATGAATGCTCCTGCAAGCGCACCAAATCCGAAACCTTGGTAAACAATTCCGTAATTTGTACTATGATTTTTCAAGCCGAAGAAATCTCCGACAATGGCCGGGAATATTGTAATGTTACCACCAAAGCAGAAGGCAACACTTGCTACACAAGCGAAATAAATGCCATAATTTAGCGGGATAAAACTTAAAGTAAAGACTGACAATCCAATAATAATAAATGTTGCAGAGACAATTTTCATTCGGCCAATTTTATCTGATAACGTTCCAAGAACAATTCTACCTACCGTATTAAAAATTGCAATCATTGCAACGGCGTTAGCTGCAGTTGCTGCACTAAGTCCAACGAGCTGCACTCCGATATCTTTTACCATACCGATTAAATATAGACCGCCCATACACGATGTGAATAGCATAAAAAACAAAAGATATACTTGTTTCGTTCGCATCATTTCACGAGGCGTATAATCATTGTGTAATGTCTCAGTTACAGTATTACTCACTATTGCTTCACGTAAGAAGAACGATCCGGTTAATACTAAAAGTAAAACGATGATACCCCAATATAAAAATGTTTGTGAAACACCAAGACTATCGATAAGACTTCCGTTTATATATCTAAAGATTAAGCTGCCCATTCCATATGCCGAAACAGATATGCCAGAAATAAGTCCTTTTCGATTTGGAAACCATTTAATTAAATTAGATAGTGATGTAATATAAGCAGTTCCATCTGCATAACCAACAACGACACCAGCTAATAAATATAGTAATGGTAAGGAAGAAACTTGCGAACTAAGTATTAAACCGAGTCCCAGAACAATCCCTGCAGTAGCGATGAGTTTACGAAGTCCTAATTTTTGCTGCAACTTTCCTGCAAATAAGGTTGAAAATGATAATGAAAAACTTGTTATGGAGAAAGTTATCGCTACGGAATTGAGGTTCCATCCAAACTTACTAACAAGGGGTTGATTAAATAAACTCCATGTATAAATTGTTCCAAGGCCAATTTGAACAATAATTGTACCTAGAACAATTAGTAACGGATTTATAGAAGTTTGTTTCATACTAACTGTCCCCTTCTTTTATCTTGACATGAATTTTCACAGTTAGTATAACCATCATCAAAAGCAAGATACTGTATGGAAAATGGAAATTGAATTCATGTACACAAAAAAACACTCCATAATGAAGTGTCTTTTTGTAGGTTATATTAGATTTACTTAAAGAAAGCTTTGTTAAGATAAGACATTTTCAAATGCTTATGTATATAGGATACCAAAATATTTCTGTCACGTGATGGGACTTAAGATGTATTTTTCATTCATCATATAGTCGGATGAACGAAAAATTAATATTCAATTTCATCAAAATCCTTTGGCTGCGGTACCGTTTGCATATTAGCTGCATCTTTGGGATCGCTATAAATTGCATTTTGCTCTGTATTTACATCTTTACTGTTTTGCTTTTTGTTTTTATTCATTTTATCTTTCACTTTCTCTCACTCCTTTTCATTATAGGAGTAATTATGCCCCATTACCGTTACGAAATGTATCAGCGACTAAATTGCTAAATTCACGTAAATAATATAAATAATTATCACCGCCGTAGTTATACCTTTTATTATACATTTTCGCAACAACTACATTATATTCAGGTATTACTAAAAGAGTCGGTCCTGTAATTCCTAATATTTGATACGATCCTTTCGGCACTCGTTCACCAAGTTCACTTGAAAGCGCAGGTTCATTTTGAACGAACCAAAACAACCCGTTTTGTGGTAGTTCATTGTTTGTAAATATTGGACTTTGCAAACTCGTAGCAATTTTTATAACTTCTTTTGGAACAATTTGTTTACCGTTTATCATACCTTGATTTAAATGAAGATTGCCCCAATAAGCAAATTCTCTAGCTGAGACAAATAGATTTTTTTCAGAACCATCATCTACTGTACCAATTTCATTAATTGCGTCTTCACTTGGATTATTAACAACTTTAACTAAGTTTTCATCTTTCTGAATTCTCCAACCTGTTTCTTGGAAGTTAGCTAAATCAAATATACGCTCCTTTAACAATTCAGGAAAACTTTTGTTATAGAGCTGATAAATAAGACATGTAATCATTCTTACATTAATATCTCTATACGCCCACGCTTGTCCAGGTTCAAATTCACGAAAAATTGTCCCGTCGTGCGTTTCTCCTAAACCGTGCGAATGTGTTACTAAATGTCTTATCGTTGTTTTACCAAGTAATACAGGATTAAAGTCTTTAAAATACTTTATCGCTTCCTCATCAATAGAGTTTATTTTCCCCTCGTAAAGCGCATATGCTACCATTAAACCTAAATAACTTTTTCTTGCAGAAGCAACGTTGAATTGTGAAGATGCTGTTACTTTTTTACTTGTAGATGTATTTGAATGATGGCCACTATAATGCTCTAGTACGATTTTGTTATCTTTTATAATGCACAGTGCTGTAGCAGAACTATGATTTTCTTCTTTTATATTTTCTACCCAAGAAATTAACTTATCGTATGTATACAAATAAATCCCCCTTAACACGAATAAAGAATTAAAACATGAAAGAAAAGTATAAAATAGTATTTACACCTTTCTTTCATGTACACCATTGTTAGTTTTCTATACTTAAATGATCCACCAGTTCCAGCAGTTAAAACAACCGAAACATCCAGCGCAGCCTACACAACGACCACCACAACCTCCACATCTTCCGCCGCCACATCCACCACAGCGACCACCACAACCTCCGCATCCGCCGCAACGACGTGCATCGTCTTGAATGTAATAGTATGGATATTGATTTTGTTGTAGTTGATCCCAATACACAACATTACCAGATTGATAATCATTAAGGTTTAATGATTGTAGTTCTTGTTGAAACTGATTCATTACGAAACCCTCCATTTATAAAAATAAATTCCGTCCCAATGTTACAGTTTATATATTTTTGCAAACAAAGTAGAAATAAGGCTATAGACTAAATGCGTACATCAACAAAATATGAACTTACGCTAGGTGATGTACCTTGTTTTTCAGCCTATTTTCTTAATCTCCTTTCAGGGACGTATTTACTATTAATAGAGGTGTTTAAAAATTGCTAATCCAACAGTTTAGTCGTTCATCGCTTAATTTCCTTTCTAGTAACTCTTTAACTGAAGGTACTGGCATGATTTTATACGTATGTAAAGCTTCTTGATTATAATCTATCCAGTGAAACGCTAAATGAGATTCTTTAGATTTTGGTATGAAATCAATATGTAACTCTTGTGAATCTATTTCAAAAATGTGATTAATTTCATGATGAAGAACTTCTCGGTCTTCCCATTTGTTTTCTATTACGCCTAAAAATTGTTTTATACTACAGTTTACTCCGAGTTCTTCTCGTAGTTCTCTTATTAATGCATTCTCAGCTGATTCGCCAACTTCAACATGACCACCTGGTAAAAAATAATGATGGCCAATATATTCAGCCACTAACAATTTTTTATCCTTTATCATAACAGCTCGTACAATATGATGAAATTTATTTTTCAATTGTTATTCCTCCCAGTCATTTACTTTATATTTGATTAACAAATAAACGATATACTTGCTCACCATCATAATCATGTCCCAATGGTTGAAAACCGTAACGTTCATATAGTTTCTTTGCAGAGATATTATCTTTATGTACTGTTAATCTAATTTCCTTACACGCCTTACATGTATTTTTTATTAAGGAAATACTTTCTTGTAATGCCGCTTTTCCAAAACCATTACCTTGCTGCTTTTGATCAATAATAAATCCATTTATCCAATACATATCAGTTGTTTCTTTTACAACAGCATGCATAATAAAACCAACCATTAGATTGCCGTCGTATATCGCAAATGGTATGTACTTTACATTGTCACCATCTGGTTTTATATACACTTTAGCTAGTGAAACTGCTACAGCTGGCACAAATTTCGTCTGATTTTCTTTAACTTGTAACTTTAAAGCATCTTCCCAATTATCTCTCGTAACAACCTTTAACTGGACATTCAATATTTTAAGCTCCTTTATAAAGAGAATGTATGTATATATTCAACGTAGTAAAATAATTCCCTGTTTCGACAGCGACTTATAACATAGTTTTAATAAAATCTTGAATAAATTTTTCTTCATCTAATGGGGTAACGTTTCCTACTTCTAAAAAGACACCACCCATGAAATATATTCTTAATACTTTTTCCAAGAAATACTCTCCCCTCATAAAAAATAGATTTATCAATAGCTATTTATATGAAAAAAGCAAGTATATCTATGCAAAATTTAAAATGGATAGTGTTTTACAAGATATAAAAAAGGAACTAGCATATGCTAATTCCTTTTCCTAGGTAACTATTCTCAAATTCGATTATTTATCGTATCCTTCATACATTTCATCATTTATTAGATTTTGTGTTTTTTTATCATCAGGTACAGGCTTCCACCAATTTCCCGTAATAAATAGCATAGTTAATAAATTATAACTATCACTAAAGTAGCTTTCTTTCTTATTCTTCATCCAATCCCATCCACTATTTACCCACTTTTGATTATCGCTTTTCGTTGTACTTGCAGCAATAAACGGTGACACAAATACAGCAGTTGGATAACTACCTATATTTGATCCATTTAATTGATAACCATCCACTATTTTAGAAGGATTTCCATTCGTCTTATTTTGAATCCATGAAGAGACTTTGTCAGAGATAACTTTACTTCTTTTCTCTCCATACATCGCATAGTCCATTACAATCCTTAATGGTACCCGACTAGCATTGTAATAATATGCATTTGTATACTGTGACTCATTTAAGAAATCTTTAGGTGCTGGTTGTGGTGGATTTTTCACAACAAAATCTGAAATGAGCCCCGTATTTGGAGAGTATTTATTGCTAAATTGTGTATAAACATCGTACAAGTTATTAATAACAGTAAGCCAAGTTTTATCACCTGTAAATTCATAAAATGCTCTAAGGTGTGACATCATCCAATCTGATGGCCTTGTATTAAGTGAACTTTTAGAATCCCAATCTCCTAAATTTAGTCGGTTATTATTTGTAACATTACTAGCTTTAATACCTTTTGTAATCATGTCTTGTGCTTCTTTCAAATAATTAACCGATCCATTTGATCCCCACTGCTTATGAGCAAGAAGAAGGGAATACGCAATATCTAAATCTCCATCAGTGGCAGAATCAAAATGTCCCTGTGCTTTTTTACTATCTGC
Source organism: Bacillus sp. AY3-1 (assembly GCF_008368785.1). Classification (NCBI taxonomy): domain Bacteria; kingdom Bacillati; phylum Bacillota; class Bacilli; order Caryophanales; family Bacillaceae; genus Bacillus; species Bacillus sp. AY3-1. The sequence goes on from NZ_QORZ01000016.1 coordinate 750,899, forward strand.
TACAACCCACCCCATTAAATTAGGATTTTGAGAGCTTTTAAAAGCCCTTGCTGTTTTAAATAAACCATCATAGATTTTTTGGGCATTCGAATCATAACCAGCCATTAATACTGTAATTATCATCCCATATCCTTGACCTTCTGAAGTTCCAAGTGGCTTAAACCCATCAGCATCACCGGTAATTTCTCCTTTTACATAATAACCACCAGGTAAAGAAGATAAATCATTTTTTAAATATTTCTTTTTCCAATTATCGTAGTAATTTATCACAGAAGCATTTAAGCTTTCCTGTGTAACATGATTAGGTTTTATAACACCTGCATAATTAACTTGCTGGGGAAATGGTTTCATTTCTTTTGCGGTCGCTACTTGTTGATTAATTACGGGGATAGAATTTTGTACTGAATTGTCCGTTACATTTGCTGCAAAACTAGAATTAGAAAAACTAGCTAGCCCGATTCCTATAATAGAAATACATGTAAAAACTTTTCTTTTTCCATTCATTATGTTGTCATCTCCTTTTAAAATGCTTACTACACAAAATGTAACATACAATATTTAACTGAAATACAAAATATTATATTTATCAACATAAGAAAGAAACTATATAAAAAAGTATCATAAAATTATTTTTGAATTACATTATACTGATTGATTATTTGCTAGATTCCTATGTTTTTCTTTTCTTAATACTGGTATATGAACAATCACAATTCCAATTATAGTAATTCCCCCGCCAATTATCGAAACAAAAGTCGGCACTTCACCTAACCATATCCAAGCAATAAAACATGCAGTTACTGGAGTTAAATATAGAGAACTTGTTGCCTCAGCAGCACCAGAATGAGATATGATATATGCCAATGCGATATATGGGAGTACTGTTGGAAATAAACCTAAATATATAACGCTCAAATTCACTTCAATTGGAGATGCCAGTATTTCTTGATAAACTCCTGGTAAAAAAATAAGCATACATATAGTACTAGACAAGATTGTATATATGGTAAATGGCAAGAAGCCATACTTTTTCAAGTAAGAAGTTTGGAAAACGAAAAATAAGCTTTCTGAAATCGCTGCTAATAAAATAAATAATCCTCCACTATTCAATTGAATAGCATCTCCTTGACTAAATGATATGAAAGCAATTCCTATAAAACTAATTACACCACCGATCCAACCATTTAATTTCATTTTTTCATTCAAAAAAACAGATGCAAAAATAGCCGTTACTATAGGTGTGACTGAAACAATTAAACTTGCAGATCCAGCATTTACTGTTTTTTCGCCGTAGTTTAATGCAATGTGATAAAAAGTAAATCCTAAAGCACCAAATATAAAAATTGCTGGGATATCCTTTAAATCTGGCAGTCGTAACTTGTATATAAAGGAAAACAACAGAAGAATAAATGAAGCGATTAATAAACGTAGTAAAGTAAGGTGCTCAGGTGTATAAGATTCGAGCCCCATACGAATTGCTGGAAAGGCAGTCCCCCATATTAAAATCGTAAAAGCATGAGCACAAATAATCCGAAAGTCCCATTTTTTATAATTCATGTTTTTTTCTCCCCCTTCAAACCAACCACTTTATAATTACCAATTATTTCTTTTCATCATATTTAATAGTTGTTACAATGTCTTCAACCAGTTATTTATCGTAAAAACCAACCACTTGGCATTTATAAAGTGAACGAGGGAGTTTTTTTATGACAACTAATAAAAAACTGCCTAAGTATCGGCAGATAGTAGACTATATGAAAGAAAAAATTGAAAATGGAGAATGGCCTATTGGAAGTAAGATTCCTAGTCAACGGCAGTTAGCCAAATTATTTCATGTAAATCGAAGTACTGTAATAACTGCGCTAGATGAACTTATGGCAGATGGATTGATTCAAGGGAAAATTGGAGCAGGAACAATTGTAACAAATAATACATGGTCATTATTAGCGACGAATCCCCCGCCTGATTGGAGTGACTATGTAAAAGCTGGTATTCACAAACCTAGCAAGTTAATGGTAAGAGAAATCAATGAAGCAGAAGCAAATAAAAAACTTATCCATCTTAGTAAAGGTGAACTTGCGCCTCAACTTTTCCCGCTAGAAACTATGCAGTCCATTATGAAAAGCGTAAGTGACGAAATAGATTATTTTGGATACGAAGAACAAAAAGGTTTTTTGCCGTTACGTGAAGCAATTAGTAAATACGTAAAATCATTCGGAATACATACTTCAGCCAGTTCTATATTAATCGTCTCTGGTGCATTACAAGCACTCCAATTAATATCAATTGGTCTTTTGCATAGAGAATCAACCGTTTTACTTGAACAACCTTCTTACTTATATTCACTTCATGTATTTCAATCAGCAAATATAAATCTATCTGGTATATGTATGGATCATCACGGTATTTTACCTAACGAATTAAATATAATCAAAAGAAAAACATTTTATATTCTATCCCTTGTTTTCAAAATCCAACAGGGATATTAATGTCTCAAGAACGAAGAAAAGAAATATTAAAAATATGTGAAAAGGAACAGTTACCTATAATTGAAGATGATATTTACCGAGAGTTATGGATTGATGAACCACCTCCAGCTCCTTTAAAGTCGATAGATAAACACGGACATGTATTATATGTTGGTAGTCTTTCTAAAACACTTAGCCCAGGACTTAGAATTGGATGGATCATTGGACCCGAACCAGTTATTGATAGATTGTCAGATATAAAAATGCAAACAGACTATGGATCGAGCTCTTTATCTCAAAGAGTTGCTGCTGAATGGATAAATAAAGGTTTTTATGAAGAACATGTTGCAAACGTAAGAATTCAATTAAAAGAACGAAGACAATTCATGATACGGGCTTTAAATAAATACTGCGCAGATGTTGCATCGTGGGATATTCCTAGTGGTGGATTATTTATATGGCTAAAGATTGTACCTAACATTCCGATGAAGAAATTATTTTCAGAGGCGCTATCAAAAGGAATTCTTTTAAACCCAGGACGTATATATGAAGAAGAATCAGATCGGTACATTCGTTTATCATATGGATATGTTTCTCCAGAGCAAATAACTAGCGGAATTAAATTGTTGAGTGAATTAATCCGTAAGCTCATGGCATAACAAAAACTCCTCTTTTAACTATAGAGGAGTTTTTGTGTATCGTATTTACCACAATCTCATTTCCTGTCCCAATAAAATAAGTTCGTCATAAGGATCTCCGTCAATATTTAATACTTGAGCAAAAGCAGGTTCTGTTTTTAAACCGTTCTCTTTTAAGCGAAGAATTTCCTCCCTTATATGGGGATGCTGTATTAATAGCATGTGCTCTACTATCATATGTCTATATGCATTTTGGTTACGTACTGGCTTAGGCTGAGCAAATAATTCAAATTTAAAACCTTCAAATTCAAAATTTACCTTTATCGATTCTGTAGTTTTAATTTTTTTCTTTTTTATTTTGAATCCTTTATAAGAACCGTATAAAGATCTCATTTCCTGTTCAAAAACATCAAAGTTATGTACTTCCATTACTATATCTAAGTCAGATTGAAGCGTATCAATTCTAATAGGAATTGTCCCGCAAAGAACCGGACTATACAAAATTAAATCCTCCATAATGTTAAGTTTATTCAAAACATCATACACTTTTTGTTGCTTCTCATTCCCAGATTGTAAATATGTAATAGATGTAAACATGGAAGTCTCTCCTTCTTTTCACGTAATACGTGTCTCCGCTAAGTTCAAGAAAAATTTGTCTGTTTATATTTGTGCTAGGAGTACATTTATTTCAAAATATTAAGGTGAATAAACAATGCGTTTCAACTTTCCTCCTATACTGCAATACTATAAAAATAAAAAAGGAGGAATTATTATGAGCATTTTTCACATTCTTTTAACCATCCACATATTATTTGGAACAATATGCTTAATCACCGGTATTGTAGCGATGGTTGCTCAAAAGAAGAAAGGAAAACATACGGAATGGGGTGAAATATATCATGCATCCTATGTTGTCATCACCCTTACTGCAATTATATTATCCATTATAAGCTGGGATAAAATCGCATATTTATTTTATGTAGCAATTTTCTCTTATTCATTTGCGATATATGGATACCTCGCACGAAAAAAACGTTGGAAAAATTGGCTCCATCACCATATTAGAGGTATGTTAGGTTCTTATATTGGTGCCGTTACCGCACTTTTAGTAAACGTCGGTATTCATATTCCCATAATTAATTTATTACCGCCTATATGGTTTTGGTTTTTACCTACATTAATCGGTATTCCTCTCGTAGTCAGTGTATCAAAAAAATATAAAAAGCGTAGTTAAAATTCATTACAATTTCGTTACTTTCTAATGGTAATTACAAAAAATCATACTCAATGTAATATTTTATTAACAAATTCAAATTCATATTGCTTTAAGTTCGTCACTTGGAGCTAAATAAAAAGAATCCAATAAAAATATTGGATTCTTTTTCGGATTTCATTTCAATATCGGCTCTATGTATTCAATGATGTTACCATTTGGACCACAAACTATCTTTGTATACTTGTGGGTACTTGTTGTATTGATTCAGTGATAATTACACCATTATAATTCAAGATTGTAATAACGAATGTAAACGATCCGGGTAATTCGTAAACATCCCGTCAACTCCCCATAGAAGTAACTTTTTCATATCTTTTTCATTATCTACAGTAAATGGATGAACTTCTAATCCGTGTTTCTTTATTCTCTTTACATAAGCTGAATCAATATATTTATAGTTCATCCCAATACCGATACAGTATGTTTTATACTTTTTTATCTCTAATTCAGTTAATTGAACTGCCTTTTTGTAAGGTAGTAATTGTACTAGAGGTATATGAACATCTAAACTATGAATTTTTTGCAAACTTACTTTACTAAATGATTGAATAATAACTTTATCACTTATTTCGTAGTGCTTTATAATTTCTAATAACTTTTCTTCCATACCGGGATATTCATCTGGCGATTTTGTTTCAATGTAATAATTAGTACTATTCCTGAACGTTTCAATAATTTCCTCTAGTGTTGGAACTGTAGCATCCTCAAATTCTTTCTTTGCTAAAGCTGGATGCTTTTCATTGAAAAAAGAACCTACATTTAGTTGCTTTATTTCTTCTAATGTATGTTCCTTAACTAGCCCCTTACCATTTGTAGTGCGGTTTACTGTTTCATCATGCATAGCTACTAAATGTCCATCTTTTGTCATTTGAAGATCAATTTCTATATAATCTCCTTTTAATTGTTGTCCTAGTTTATAAGCTTGTATTGTATGTTCCGGCGCATACGCAGAAGCTCCTCTATGTGCAATGTTTTTTATATGATTTGATTGATTAATAGCTTTTGTGTACTTAAGTTCATTTACTTTATGAAAAGCAAAAGTGACTATTACTATAAAGGTGAAAATGATTGTAACGATATATATTTTTTTCATAATGATGTATTAACTCCTACATGAAAGCAATTTAGATTGAATAATTTATTCAATTAAACGTCTATTTTCAAATACAGTCATTTGTCCAACAGATTGAAAACCAGCCTTTTTATAAATATTAATCCCATCAGGTGACGCTTGTAATACGCATTGAGAAACATTTAATTCCTTTGCTTCTTGTAGCAAGTAATTAAACATAGTAGAGCCAAATCCTTGCCCTCTCATTTCTTCTTTCGTTGCTATATCATAAATACCAATACTATCTTTTGTACATACTAATGAACCAACAGATACGACTTCATTTTTAAAAATCCCTAAATATAGTTTCATATTCTCACTATTCCATAAATCGAAAGAAGCAGTTTCATTGTAGAATGCTTGTACATGTGTACCTTCCTCTGAAGTACCAAATAGATTAGCTAACGTTTCCCCCAAATTTTTAATTTGTCCTGACGAAGATGCTTTTTGTATCGTAAAACCTTCTGGCATGTTTATTGTTGGATGAATTGTTTTTAAGTCTGCTATCATCGCGATATTTTGTTCTGCTTCTTTTAAGCCAAGTTTTATTAATTCGCTTTTTATAGTCTGCTCATGCCTATCATCCCAAAACCAAACACTCATTGGAAATTTCTTTTGATTATAGTTGTTTACCACTTTATATAGTTTCTCAATACCTTCCGTTAAATTATTGTTTAGTATAGTAATGATATTAAATGTATCTGCCGGTAAACCACAGTCGACAGCAATGTAATCCTTCGTTTCTTTTACATTCATTCCATGTAACTGCCGCGCAATATATGAGGTTTTATATGTGAAGTTATCTATTAGTAACTGTTTATAATTCATTCATTTTGCTCCTTTCATAAAAATTCGTTTTCGAATTCTTCAGTATTAAATATAACACATAAGAAATGTATCTATTTCTATAAAAATATCTCTATACATTACTCTTTTTGCCCTAAAAGAATTAAAAATGATATAACGTTGTCGGAATGAAAAAAGTGGTATATAATAAATAGTAACATTACTAGTAATTATTTTAGGTATTCCTAGAATAAAGGAGCGATACATATGAAAATTACTATTTATTTCGGAAGTCATGAAGATCAAGATGTTCGTACTATGGACTGTCATTTAGATGTAGAAGATGCAGAAGAGATCGTTTCTGTATCATAATATAAATAGTTGGGATGAACCCTCTTCCCTACAGCGTTTAAGGCACCTTTTACAGGTGTCTTTTTTGTTGTTTTTTTCGTCAAAAACCCTTTACTTTAGAGCGTTTTAATAGTAAAATATAAATATACGAACAAACGTTCTTTTTATTTTAATTGTACATGAAGGGATGATTTTTACAATGGCTCAAGCAAAGCGCAGAGGAAGAAAAAAGCAAACACCTATCATTTCAAATACAGGCTTTATCGGCTCTGTCTTTATTGATACATTGGAGTTACAAAAGAAATCCTATTATTTCGCTCGTAAAAAACTTCAAATTGTTCATCACGTACTTGATGGCCTCTCTGGGGCAACAAGTTCTCTATTTAAAGAACATAACATTTCAGCATACATGTCATGTGTGTATTTACATAAACAAAAGAAAATCGGCTTTGTTCTTTCAACGAAACCATTTGAACAAAGTGACGGTGTTGCTTACTTTATAAATTATTTAATCGAAAAGAATTTTTACGGTAATGACGAAGATGTAGAATATCAAGAAGTATTTAATACAGGTTTTATCGGTGTAGTATTCGCTGATTTATGTAGCATAGATCGCTTTAATTTCGAGTTTGAAATGGGTATGTTAACGAAATTAATGAAAGATATGATTATTCCGGTTAAAGAACTCTTTTTACGCCACAATGTACCGGCCTACATCTCCACTTCTCATTTAGAGGAACAAAACAAATTAGGTTTCGTTCTATCTGTAAAACCATATGATGAACGTGCAGAAGCAGATTTATATTTTGAGGCGTATTTAAAAGAACGCGGGTTATTTAATGGTGATGAAGAAGATGATATTGATAAGATTGTTATTAGAAAAACAGCTGAATTACGATAGAAAAGCGCAGGATGATGATCCTGCGCTTTTTATAATTTATGAAACTGATTTACCAAATAAACGGTATTAGTTTTTTTGTTTTCTGTTTATACACTGTAAATTGTTCACCGTACTTATTCTGTAAGTAATCATCAGATTGCGGAATATAGTCAAAAACAAATACAAAGAATAGGCCTATAGGAATTAACAAACAATAAATTTCGTTTTATAGTATTTGCTTTTCTTAGCTTGAAAGAGGTAGCAGTATCCATTCTATAAATAATCTAAGAATCTACTAAGCACTATAATCTTTCGAATGAACCTCTAATATGAAACGATTTGATGAAACTTTAATTACTATGAAATATAAGAATCCCCCTACAATTGGAATGGTGTACGCTGGGATATAATTTAATAATAGACCGGATAGTGCCATTGCTATAGGGAGCATCATTTTACCTATACTTAATCCAATGCTGAGAACCCTTCCCCTGTATTCATCGGGAATCTCATTTTGCATGAAATAAATTAAAGGAATATCAATTAACGCTATAATAAATCCTAAAAAGATCATAACAACACAATACGTAATAACGAATACTAAATCATTCACTTCAAAACTTTTGAATAAAACTGGAATTCCTAAAATAATCATACAAACTGATAACATAGAACTTAGTTTTTTCAAAAGATAAGAGTAAGAAAAACGATCAGTTATCTTTTTTACTACAATTGCACCAATTATCATCCCTACTGGAAAAGTCCCTTGAATGATACCAAATTGCTTAGAACCAAGATTGAGTACTGTGTTAATAATGTATGGCAATGGAACAGTTACAGCAAAGCCTAAGAAGAAATTAAACGAAATTAAAATATGAAACGTATTCTTTAAGCTTTCCTTTTTAAGTAAGTAAGAAAACCCCTCTTTTATATCTTTAATAAAATTAACTCCTCTTTTTGAATTTCCCTCATTTATGTTGTACTCGAACAGTCTAAAATGAATAAATAGTAATGCTATCCCTGAAAGAATAAAAGAAATACCGTTTATAATTATAAAAGTCTTAATATTAAATACTGAAAAAACGATGCCACCTAACATAGGGCCGAGAATTACAGATACAGAATCGATAATTTTACTTATAGAATTAATACTCATAAGCTTCTCTTTAGAGACGATATTTGGTTTTGCAGCCTCTAATCCTATTCCAAAAAAGGTTGTAAACACTGTCATAAGAAAGGTTGTAGTATAAATGATGAATAAGTTTAATCCATAATAGCTGCTTAATATATAAACAGCTATTAATAAGCATCCACTTAGTAAATCCATACAAATAACTAGTTTCTTTTTATCAACCTTATCAGCAATTACACCAGCAAAGGGATTCAAAACAATTATTGGAATCGTTCCTAATATGAGCGTAATCGCGAAATTTAACGCAGATCCAGTTATTTGTAAAACATATAATCCTAGCGCGAAACTATACATAGAGCTACCGAATATTGATACTGTTTTTGCAATTGAATATAAACAAATATTTCTTAGTTCTTGGTTTCTTTTTTTATTTTCTATATGTAATCGTAAACTTCCCATCACTTTTCCCCCTGCCTAATTTTGTGTTACGTACATTGTAAGTTCTTGGGTCAACCCAATAACAATATGTACTATTTGAAAAGTTTTCAGGGAAAATAAATAAAAGATGGGGTTAACCCCATCTTTTTCCGAAAAATGAATATGTATAAATTTCTTCTCCTTGAACAAAGAAATCCTCGTACTTTCCTCCTCGTTTCAAATAATTTGAAGTACTTTCATCGATGGATTGAAAGTGTAGATTTTGGATTTCTTTCGTTACTTTTGAAAGTGTAAAATTTTCTCGAAAGTTATTTGTAATTTGGCTATTTGAGCTAAAATTTTTAAATAAAATAAATAAACTTACTAAATAACAATCCGTTTTAAAAAGTGGATTTAATTCGTGAAGTAAAAAATCCTCATGCTCAAAACTATAATTGCTCGTACCAGAATGATCAATTACTACATCAACTGACTGATTCTGAATAGGGATATTCAAAAAATCAGCACAGATAAAGAGAATGTTTCTTTTCGGATTTCTTCTCGCTAATACATCTTTTAAAAATAAAAGTTTATTTAAATCTCGATCCACTGCAATGTATAGGCAATTTTCGGGCAGTTCTTCATAAATGTTTCTCAAAAAGAATCCAAGTCCCGATCCTAAATCCAGTATTAATTTGTTATTTAAATTTAAATGTACTAGTTTCTTTTTCGCCCATTCCCCTTCCCTATGCATATTTTCCAAATACGCATTATCAGTTTCATGAATATAATCCGAAATAGTATCTTCAAGTGACGTTTGCTCATTTACTTTAAATAATTTACCCGCAGTTATAATTCCTGAAGTAATAATATATTCTTCACCACAATTACAAATTAGCTTCCCCTCAGTAATTTGATTGTTAGTAATAATTCCATTTTGAAGAATTAGTTTTTCGCTACACTTAGAACATGTAAGTAAATGAAGTACGCTTAAATCTATCCCTATAATTGAATTTGAAGTTTCATTTGTTAATAATAAATCTTGTAACACTTCCTTTAATTTATCCCGCCTCTTCCCCAAAAGCTCTATTTCCTGTTCCATCTTGTCATATTTCAATTTAAATAAAGATTGGTAAAAAGTATCATTTTCGTAATTCATAGATTTCGCTAAATTTTTATAAAAAAATAGTTCTTTAATTTCATTCAAGCTAAATCCTAGATCTTTGTAATGTAATATAAGTTCTAAATCTATTTGACAATACTCATCAAAAAAATAATGCCCTCCCCTTTTTTCAGGAATAATGAGACCCAGGTCCATATAATGTCTAATTGTATCAATACTTATGTTATTTAATTCTCCAAATTTACCTATTTTCATAGCATCACTACCATTTATATATTTTTTTATATAGATTTCTATTTTTATATTTAAAAACCCTTTAAACTTTCGAAACAACATTATTTACGTTATGTATGGGATATTTGAATTCCACATATTTTATAGGTGTATAATCCTTTTATTTAATTAAATTTCCATCGCATAGAATATACAGGAATTTACAACTTAATATAGAACATAAAAAGGAGCAGTTTATATTCTAAATTAGGGGACATACATACGGAATGAGGGATTAGAAAATGAAAATTGCAATAGTCTGTTTTGATAACTTTACTGATATAGATGTTTTTCTACCATGGGATTTATTAAATCGTGTACGTTTAGTTGGCGGTATTTCTGATTGGGACGTTCAACTATTAGGAACGGGAAAAACTCATATATCCATGTCTGGCTTACGTATTCCCATGACAGGAAGCATATCTGATATTCCGTCTGCTGACGCTGTAATATTTGCAAGTGGTAAGGGTGTACAAAATTTATATAAAAATCAAGAGTATCTGAATAGCATTCATGTAGATCCTCAAAGACAATTAATAGGATCTATGTGTTCTGGTTCATTACTACTAGGAGCTAAAAAATTACTAACAGGTAAGAAAGCCACTACATATCCGTCCGTAGTAGAACAGCTTAAAGAATTTGATGTAGACGTTATTGAACAAAGTTTCGTAAACGAAGGAAATATCTCGACTGCTGCAGGCTGTTTTGCTGCTCAAGATCTCTCAGCCTGGATTATAAGAACCCTAATCAATGAAGAAATGGTCGATACTGTTCTAGAAACTGTTCAGCCAGTAGGCAAAGGTTTATATTTTTAATTTCAAATCAAGTTGAGGGATTGGTTGCTCCTTAAAACGATAAAATGAGCCTTTTTGTTTGATGGCGACATGATATGCCTCCAATTTCAATTCAATTAAATAAAAAACCCGTGAATCATTCACGGGTTTTCCTCTTAATAACTAATAACTAATAACTAATAACTAATAACTAATTGCTATTGTACCTTCACCTGCATGAACCGCAAATGAAATTGGTAATGGATATAGTTTAAAGTCCATTTCAGGGAATGCTTTTCTAATATCTGAAATCCATTCCTCAGCTCCATCTTTATCGTTAGCATGGAACATATGAAGTACTTTTGGTAATTCTTTTTCGAGTTCATTTTTAATGTATTCTCGACATTTTTGGATTTTGCGAACTTTCTTTTCAAGTAAAAGCTCTCCACCTTTTACTTCTAATATTAAGTTGACACTTAATAAACTTCCAAGTAAAAATTGAACTCCCTTTACACGTCCACTTGCGTAAAGGCCTTTTAAACTTTTCGGGAATACGTGGAAAGGTCTTCTTTTTTCATCTACTAATGTTTTGTGTATATCTTGTAACGTCATACCATCATTGTATAACGATTTCGCTTTTCTAATTAGTTCATCCATTGGATAACTTGTTGTTTCACTATCCAATACCGTTAATGGGAAACCTGCCATGTCTGCAGCTAACTTCATGTTTTGATAAGTTCCACTTACTTTTCCGCTAATAGCAACTGCAAATCCCTCTTCATATTCTTCTTTGCATTTCGAAAATAACTCTACCATTTCCCCTATGTTAGGTTGTGATGTAGTGACAGTTTTACCTTCGTTTAACGCATTATAGACGCGCTCACGCACACCATCTTCACAATCTTTGTACGACACACCATCAATAATAATTTCAATTGGGATAACAAAGTTATCTCCTTCTGTTGTAAAACTCGCAGTTGTACTATCAGTAATCCAAGCAACACGCTTCATGTTGTTCCTCCCTTAATTCAATTCCTCTTTTCTAACTTTTCTATATATTTATGTTACGAAAAGAGAATATCCCTGTAATAGTAACAGGACTTTATTGTTTTGGCTATAGTAGATGAATAGTAAATGTGAATATTTTTTGTCATTTTCACGAAAAAAAGAAGAAAATCGAGGTATTTGCCCAATTTTCTTCTTTTCATTCATTATTTAAAAGTTTCATTATCTAAAATTACAACATAATCATTCGTCAATCGGCCAGCTTCCTTCGTATAACTAACAAGTCTTTGTATGTTATCACAGCTAAGTTTTGCTCCCCATACGAGTAGTGGTACACCGATAAAGTCGATGTGGAACCTTCTAGAAAACAGACCACCGAAAGTCATTGGTAAAGGAACAGTTGGTGATGTATTAGAAAAAACAATCTTTTCATGACTTTGATAATGTTTTTGCAAAATCTCTCCTAAATGTTTCATCGCAGGTACAACGATTTTTGATGCACCACATCCAATTGTATAAACCGGATTACCATTTTCGTCTATTCCATGAAAAATGATTTTGCCCATATCTTCTGTTTTTAATTTATTAAAGTAATCTACATTCAAAATTTCTTCTTTCGTTAACTTACGATCAGTTGGTAATTTATTTAAATGATAAGCTGCAGCAAGTGAAGTTGAATGTGTTCCGCCAAAATCTGTATAAATGAATATCATATTATCATCCCTTGTTGTAAAAGTTCAATGTTATTTAGTATTACCGTTCACAGCATTGATAAACAAAGGATGAATGTATTTACAATTTTTTTGTTAATTCATTTTATATTTTTGGGTTATACTCTCGTCTATTTATTACGGTACATAATGTAATAATCGTAAGCATTATTAATAAAAATAAACATATCTATTAACACGTATGAACTGTTAGTTATCAATAGATTCTACACTTTTAGAATTAGTCTTATTTAATACTTGAATATTAAATTTACTAGCTAGCATTAAAGTGATTTTATAAATAAAATATCCTACAATAGAACCTATAACGTTAAAAATCACATCATCAATATCAGTAATACGTCCCCATCCACTAAATAAAGACCCTGTTAGTTGTAATAATTCAATACTAATTGATATAGCTAAACCTAATAAAATAGTGTTTTTAATTTTTTTGAATTTATCCCATATAATTGGTGCTAAAAATCCTAAAGGCATTAATAATAAAATATTTCCACCTACATTTCTTACGATGAGACCAATCATAAATAGAACATCACCATCATAAGCAATTCCTATTTTACCAATATCTTTAATAATTGAAGCAAAGGGGACAATATTGATTGAAAGTCTTATATTCTCGATGCCCGTTGGAAAACCGATTGGTATAGGAAATAAAGTTATTGCAACAACCATACCAATATATATTACGAATAGAAAACTAATTAGTTCTTTCCACCAATTCACACCTTTTTTACTTTTCATTCCAATAAAAATACTTCGTACAATCAAATAACAGATAACTCCTACTATGATAAACACACTACCATTGATCATATACAAACTGTTAACACATCCCTTCATAGTAATATTTTATAAATCTTTAGATATAAATATAATGTTATTAAATTCACTTGTATAGAATTATATTTCATTCTAGAAAACCTTTATTTTATAAATAAAGGTTTTCTAGTCAACTAAAATACTTTTCAAAACAAAAACAATCATGAACTCGTTTAAATTGTTTTCTTATCTCTTCTTTATTTTCACCTGTATAATGAGCAAATGTTTGAACTGGATATAACTGATCTATATTACTTTTCATTACACCTTTTATCTCGTCTGTATGATCGGAATATACGTGTAAATATGAATCTACGTTTACAAATCCGTTCTTTTCATACCATTCGTGAACCCATAAATTGTCCCTAGTCCACGCTTCCAATCGATTTAGGTTAAGTTCTTTCGCTAACTTTTCTGCCGCATTTAATAGTTGATTAGCAATCTTCATTCTACGAAAATCCGGATGAACTGCAATATGCCAAATCATGCCGCCAAGACCAATTCCTCTTGAACAAACTGCACATTCTTCTAATTCATATTCGATATCTATTAAACCCACAATTTGATTTTCATATACTGCTACTAATTCAATAGCAGGATTTTCATATTTTTCTTTCTCTCTAAATACATTATCGTAATATGCTGTATCTAAAAAAGATAACACACGACAACGTACCCAACCAGTTTCATCCTCTTTTCTATACGCTCTAATTTCTATATCCATATAATTAAAAAGCTCCTTCTATTTCTGTCATTAATTTTTCGGGTCCTGCTCCTTTATTTGATGGAATAACTAATGTAATTCCTAAGCCTGGATATACGGCTGAGCGAAAACTGACTCCTGGATCATATCCCATTACATGATATTTGAATATCTTGTTTTCTCTTGTTTCAATCCATATTCCATAGCCGTAAGACTGATTATTATTTACTTGAATATGAGGAGTTAAAAGCATGTTTGTATATTCTCGGCTTATGATTTCATAGTTAAATAACGCTTCCCAGAATTTCAGCATGTCTGGCGCAGTAATAAAAGCACCACCATCAGAACCACCTTTTATTGGTATAGAGTAGGCGTTTGTTCTCCAATTTTGGTTAATTTCGTCTTTTATATATCCTAGAGCTGTGTGTCTTGGTAATCTATCTAAAGAAAAATAGCCAGAATCATTCATACCAATTGGATTGAATATGTTTTTTTCTATATACTCCGTAAATTTAAGTCCTGTCTGTTCTTCGATTATTAATCCAAGTATGATAAAACCTGCATTGTTGTAATGAAACTTACTTCCAGGTGCAAACATCATATTTCTGTTTTGGAATAATGGTAAGAAGTCTTTTAAATTTTTTAATAGATACATAGGAGTTTGTTTCCAAAGATCTTCGAAGTTATCCATAATACTTTCATCAAAATAATCTGGAATACCCGAACTATGCGTCAAAAGGTGAGGTATTGTAATGTCTTCATTGAAGTTTGGAAAGTTTATACGTAAACAATCTTTTAACTTTGTTTGAAAAGTAATTATCCCCTTCTCAACAAGTTGACAGATACCGATAGCAGTGAATATTTTACAACCGGAGGCAATTCCGAACCTTGTTTGTAGCGTATTATTTATACATTCATTGCGATTTGCGTAACCAAACGCCTTTTCATAGACTAAGCCTTTTTCTTCTTTTACTAAAATTACCCCAGAGAAATCTATATGCTGATGCATTTCTTTTACAATGCTGTCTATTTGATCTTTTGTTTTCATTACAAAAACCACCCTCGTTTATCAATATTGTTCACCCTTCTTATATTTCCATATATAGGAGGGTAAACCCTCCTATTGAATACCATAAATCAAAACCAAGGTTACTATTTTGAATTGATTGACTCAGAGGAATACACTTTAGAATGTAAGGGCAATAAAGTAAATACACACAATATGATAGTTATAAGCAGCATTACCAGTGAGCCTACAATAACCACAAGTTGTATAGAAATAAATTGAGTTGCGACTCCGAACAAAATCGTAATTAAAATGGTGATGCCCGCAATCACAAGCCCATATATACTCCCAATCCGTCCCATCATATGGACAGGGACATTATTTTGATAAAAGGTATAAAATCCTGTATTTGCATACGCCATAGAGAAAGATAAAATAAAGAATCCGATAGCAGCTATTAAAAATTCATTTGAAAAAGCATAAATTAAATAACCGATTGCTATGAATAATGATCCTATTCCAATTAAAAATGAAGGCGCTATTTTTTTGGATAAAATTGTATTTGTTATAGCTCCTAAAATAAACCCGGCTCCAGCGATACTAACTAAAAAGCCATATTCACTATCTGTTAACAATAAAACTTTTTTCGCAAATGACAATTCAAGTGAATCAGTTGCGGCAACTAAAACCATCATCCCTTGAAATAAGAAATACACAAAAACAATATATAAAGATTTTTTACTGAAATTTAAAACGATGTTCCAATCTTTTTTTAGTACAGCTAAAGATAACTTATCATTTGACGTAGTAATATCGGATTTTTTATCAAGATTAGGTAACAGCAATGTAATTACTCCTGATATGAGAAATGCTATAGCATTTATATATATAGCAAACTCCGGTGTACTTGCTATTAACAATACTCCCGCTATCGCTGGACCAATTAAAGATGCACCAGATCCTATTAAACTACGTAATGAGTTGAAACGTTGTCTTTGCTCTACTGGAACTAATTTCGTCATATATGTCATAGCAGTAGGCTCATAAATCGCATTTGCCATACTAATAAAGAATACGAATACATAAACAACCCAAAGTGATGGAAGTAACGGTAAAATAGCGATAAATACCGCACGATATATATCGAGGTGAATCATTAACTTCCGTTTATTTAAACGATCAATCATACTTCCTGACCAAGCGTTTGTAAATAAAGCGGCTAATGGTTTAATTACATATAAAGTAGCAACAGCTAAGGCTGATCCTCCCATATTATAGACAAGTACATTTAGTGCTATTAAGTAAATCCATGCCCCTAAATTCGCAATACCAACTCCAGACAGTAGTAATAATGGATATTTCCAATCTTTAAGTAAGTTTTTCATTTTAGGCCCCCGCTTTCCAAATTGTTTTGAAACAATAAAAAAATCCCACCCCCAAGACTTTTAGTCTTAGGGACGAGATTTATCATCGCGGTGCCACCCTAGTTTGTTAATATGTCGCCATATTAACCTTATCAGGTACTGCATTCTAATTCATGCTTATACCATAGCTCTATAACGGGAGCTCCCGTCACACTATCCCCTAATAAAAGGTTCCGATGTGCTGCTCAGAGGCTTGGTTCAATAAAGAATTTTTACTCCTTTTCAGCTAAATGGAGCTCTCTGTGAAAAATTCATTTTATTTACTCTTCTCTTCACTGCATTTGATTTTTTCCATATTATCACAATTTCATTTAACTGTAAATATAAAATAATCAGATATTTACCGACATGTCACTGGTGATTATCTTATTTATTATTTTTTCAAAAAAATTACGGTGCGTGAAATTACTTAAATCTATAAAAAAAGAGCCTATTGTATATAGACCCTTCACTTTATCCAAATTAGTTTGTATTCGCCTCTGCTAACGGTTGTAACGGTGGTTCCAATTCTAGGATTAATGCATCGCCTTCTTGTATATCTTGTCCATTTTCAATACTCTGACTCGTTACATAGCCCGTGCCTGTAGTTTTTAAATCTAATTTTAATAATTTTGAGAAATACATAACATCACGCATTGACCAACCTTGTAAATTTGGCATTTTTGCGTTCTTCCCTAATAAAAATATACGATCCCCTTCACTCATTACTTCACCAGATTGCGGATATTGTTTTATTATTTTTCCTTCGCCTAAAATTATCGGTTGGAGCTTTTCTTTTTTCACACTATTCTCTACTGTATCCATTGATTGATTGACATAGTTTTGTACTTTTAATTGGGATCGTTCCGTTGCATCTGCCATTTGTTTTTCTGTATATGGTTTCACCTTTAAATATTCAAGGCTATTTTTCACAACTGGTTTAAATATTTCAGCAAGCGGCTGAGCTCCATACTCGTCTCCCTTTAACTTTGGCTGTTTAATAGCTAAGTATACAATTAACTCTGGGTCATCAATCGGAGCCATACCTAAAAATGAAAAAATATAATTTCCTTTCCCTTCCATATATCGTCCATTTTCAGGATTCGGAATTTGCGCTGTTCCGGTCTTACCTCCTATTGGATAACCATCCACTTTATACATTGTACCAGTACCTTTTGAAGACGTAATAACACGCTCCATTAAATTCCTTACCTCGTCCGCTGTCTCTTTTTTTATCGGATTCCCAATTTCTTTCGGTTGATTTTCCATAATAACTTGTTTGTTAGTTGGATTTACAACTTTGTCAACAATATATGGTTGCATCATTTTTCCGTCATTTGCTATAGCAGTAGCTGCTTGGATTAATTGAATGGGAGTTACTGTAGAACCTTGTCCGAAAGAAGTTGTGACTTGTTGAATTTGTGTATTTAATAATAATGTGTTTTTACTTTCGCCAGGTAAATCTATTCCGGTTTTTTGGTTGAATCCAAATTTATTCATATATTGCTTAAATTTATCCGGTTTCAATAACTGATCTTCTAAAATAGAAAAAGCTACGTTGGATGATCTTTCAAACCCTTCATCAAATGTAATAGATCCCCATCCAAACCCACCGTTATGATCTTTTATATCAGATGAACCAACTGAATATTTTCCAGATTGGAAATATTCTTTCCCGTTATATACCCCTTCATTTATTGCAGCAGCTAACGTAAATACTTTCATTGTTGAACCTGGTTCAAATGCATTTGCGATTGGGTCATTTAAAAAGTATTCAATATCGCCTTTATTAGGATTAAAACTTGGTTTACTAGACATCGCTAAAACTTTCCCTGTCTTTGGATCCGCTATGATTCCTACTAACATAGAAGGATCATAGTGATCTTGTGCCTTATTCATCGCTTCTTCTAAAAAACTATTAATTTGTTTATCAAGCGTAAGGTACACGTTATTTCCATTTTTAGCGGGTTCTATTTTTCCTATATCATTTGTAAGGGGGATGCCTTTTCGTGCTCCCACATATTCTATTTTCCCATTTGTCGAGCGCAAATATTTATCCAGACTCTTTTCAAGTCCGAATTTCCCTTCTGTATTTCCTTTATCGTCAGGTCTAGCAAAACCAAGAATATAAGATGCAAAATCTTCATTTGGATACACTCTTGCTTTCTCTGGCATAAAAGAAACACCCGGAATTTTCATTTTCCCGATTTGTTCTTTCAATTCTCTAGATAAATTCCGACCAACTTTTCCGATTTCAACTTGCGTACGTCCATCATGAAAATTTTTTAATACATCCTCTTTATCAATTTCAAGCGCATCAGCTAATTGCCTTGCGGTTTCATCTTTATTTTTCACTTTATTTGTTCCTTTTAAATTCACAACAACACGATATGTTGTGGAATCTTGGACTAGCACTTTTCCAGCTTGATCATAAATCGTGCCACGATTTGCTTCCAAAACACCCTTTTTATTATGTTGTTCAGTTGCAAGGTCCTTTACATTTACATTATGGACGACCCCTACTACTTGAATATAGAAAAAACGCAAAAGCATAATTAGAAACAAAACAATAAAAGCAACCATAAAATACCGCGCGCCTTTATTCGTTTGAAGTTTATGCATATTTATCCCCTTTCTTTCACAATTAACTACTGCAGAGGTGTGCTACAAATTATGTAATTTTTGCTTTCAATACTATATGTTTCGAACTTTTCCTTTTAATTCCTTTAAATCGTTCTGAAAGTAGCTGTTGTTTCTGTTTTTATTTTTCTATTTACAGTACGGTGCGTGAAATTTACGAATATTCCGTCACAAGATAGTTAACTTATACAAATTTAATAGGAACTTTTGATGCTAATTCCGTTGTTCTTTCGCCACTCTTTTCATACGCATACCCTTATCTTGTGCATAATAAAAAAGTTCCCTTCTGGATTTCCAAAGGAGAACTTTTTAACAAACCTATAAATAGTTATTTATAAAAATTAAGCTATATGATTATATTTCGCTAAAAAAGGAATTCGTTTCGCTACCAATGCGTACATTTTAAATACAAATTTAGCTATCGGTTCAAACATACGTGTACTTTGCACTACTAAACCGCTCGTAATAAATGTTAAGAAAGCTGCACCAAGTATATCTAGAGGATAATGAACTCCTACGTACATACGTGATACACCAACTAATACTGCCCAAATAAGAGCGACATATTTAAGTTTTTCTCCTCTAAGTAAAAATACAAATGCGATGGAAAATACAAGTACAGAGTGATCACTAACAAATGATGAGTCTGCTGCATGTGGTACTAATTGATGTACATCATGTGATACAAATGGACGCGGATGATAATAAACCTCGTGTATAAGAACATTTACTAGTAATGCAATAATAACTGAAAGTGTCGTATATAAAACTGTATATTGTTTTATAATTGCATTCTCTTTCTTTCCATTATTAAACCATAAGATAAACATAAATAGAATGGCTACATATGCAGCGCTATTTGTAATAGCAACCATTAGCGTATCTAATAGTTTGGACGATCCAGCAAAACTATTAAACCATTGAAATACTGTGTAATTCATAATACTCTCTCCTTAAATAAAAGCATTCTTGATTTACACAGTATACAACATCAATATGAAAATGGGCTTAAACTTTTCTCATCTAATTCTCATTTTATTATTACTCATTTGACAATATTGAGACTAATTATTACGGCTAATTATGTATAAAGCTGAAAAACCTTTAAAACAATACGAATTACATACTTTTCATATGTAGAATACATAACATTGTTACTTAAATATAGTAGTTGCGAAATCGTATTTTTAATACATACGAAGTGCGATATTACCAAATTGTTCTCCTTGTTCCATACGACTTAATGCCCCAATGGCTTCTTCTAACGAATATACTTTATCAATAATTGGTTTAATCTTATGTTTCTCAATAAACTTAACCATTTCATTAAATTCCTCACGGCTACCCATAGATGTCCCCATAATATCGATTTGGTTATAAAATAATGCACGTAATGGCAATTCAATTTTATCTCCTGAGCTTGCACCAAAATTAACAATTCTCCCATTTGGTTTTAATACATCAAAATATTGTAAGAATGTTGCTGGACCTATACTATCGATTATTAAATCTACTTTCTCTCCGCGTAAACTCTCTTCCCAATTTCCAGAACTATTAAAAGAAAAGTCTGCGCCATATGTTTCGGCAAACTGTCTTTTGTTCTCTACCCTTGATGTAACACTTACTTTTGCGCCAATTGCTTTCGCAAATAACATGGCAAATGTCGCTACACCGCCGCCTATTCCCGGAATTAAAACATGTTCTCCACACTTCAATTTACCCTTTGTAAAAAGCGCTCTATATGCTGTTAATGCCGATAAAGATAAAACTCCAGCCTCATCCCAAGTAAGATATGACGGTTTTGCCACTACATTTTCAGCTGGCACAATAACAAATTCAGCAAACGTTCCATCTTTCGGTCCACCTAACACCTCTGGTAAATCTGGTACTTCGGTAATATTTTCCCATCCAATGCTAGGATTGATAATAACCTCGCTATTTAATAGATTATTTGAAACACCTTCTCCGATCTCTGTAACAATTCCTGAACCATCTGACCCTATTACTAACGGCAGCTCCATTTCTTTTCTATTGTATATAATAAATAAATCCCTATGATTTAATCCTGCAGCTTTTAACTTTACTTTTACTTCACCGGCATTAAGATTTGTTTCAGGTAAAAATTTATATTCTAATCCTTCTACCCCTTTTTTATATTGATGTACAATAGCTTTCATTGTTTAATTCCCCCTTAATATTTTCAATGTACTAGAAATATCGAAATAAATAAAATAATCCGTCTCCAATAATTAGAAATAATGTATATCGTTATGACAAAAGAAAAAATCCCTCCCTATAAATAACGTAGGAAAGGTTTTTAAAATTTTTTAGATAAGAATCTGTAATTTTAGTTTTTTTGAGTTTTGGCCAATTCTAAAATTCTTTGAATAAACGGTGCTTTTTCCTTTGTATATGAAACACGATCAAAAGGATATGTAGTTGCAAGTTTCTCCTTTAATTCTCTATATTCTTTACGTGCCCATTCATGTTTTATTAGAAAGTCTCGAAATAAAAGATTGTTTTTCCATTCGTCACTATTATAAATATAAACATGCAAATGATGGGTACCAGCTCTCCATTTTCCCTTTCTAAAAAAACGTCGATTAGGTGTTTCTTTTGGAACATACTCATATCCAATATTTAATAAATCTTCAATCCACTTTTCAGTAATTTGTAAATCCGTTACGCCAATCATCATATCAATTAGAGGTTTCGCTCCTAATCCTTGTACAGATGTGCTCCCTATGTGTTCAATAGCGATACATTCTCCTCCAAATAATGAAATAAATTTCTCTTTTTCTATTCCATACTCTTCATACCAATCTTTTTGATATGGTTTAATAACGATTTGTTGTTCCATATTGTTCACCCTCTTATAAGTGTTTATTATTATATTTATAAAATTTCATGTGATTAACATAGGATTTTTACAAAATATGTCGAATACTGAAATATACAACTTAATTATAATAAATGTGAGGTATATTATGAAAGATATTCCAGTTGAAATTCAATTAAATCAAGTAACATTCCAATTAAAAGAACATCATAATTTTGATTGGCTTATGAAATTAGGAACCGTATTTGCGGTTTTTGACCAGCAAGATTCAGGAAATCTATCTTTTGGTGTAGAAAAAGATGGTCATAAGAAATTTATTAAATATGCAGGGGCACATACAATTGCATATAACGGAAAGACCAGCGATGCAATTGATAGATTAAAAAATTCAGTTTCCTTATATGAAGAATTAAAGCATGAGTCACTTATACAATTAATTGAACATTTTCCCGTTCAATCTGGATATGTCTTAATTTTTGATTGGTTTGATGGTGAATGTCTTCATTCACATTGGAGTTTCCCGCCTCCTGAGAAATATAAAAATCCAAACTCTCCTTATTATAAATATAAGCATTTATCTGTTTTGGAACGAATTCAATCCTTAAATTCTATGTTTTCTTTCCATACATATGTCGAAAAGAAAAACTATGTAGCAATAGATTTTTATGACGGTAGTATTTTATATAATTTCCATACAAATGAGACGAAGATTTGTGATATTGATTTATATTCTAAAAAACCATACGTGAATAAAATGGGAAGATTATGGGGCTCCTCGCGTTTTATGTCTCCTGAAGAATTTGAGCTAAACGCTATGATTGATGCAAGAACAAATGTATTTAATATGGGGGCGATGGCTTTCGAAATTTTAGGAGATGGAAAAGATCGTTCCTTTACAAAATGGGAAGCAAGTAGGAATTTATATGAAATAGCGTATCGTGCTGTAAATGAAAGCCGAGCTGAACGATATGAATCAGTTAAAGTATTTTATGAAGAGTGGATAAACGTGGCAAATGCTGAAAAGATATAACCTATATTATTAAAAACATAAAGTTTCTACTATAATCATGTATAATACATATAAAATGGAAATTCAAAATAACGAGGAAAATATTATGAACTTTGTTTATATTAATCAAAACGTATTAAATAATCTTCTTTACATTTTAAGTAGTATATTTATTTTTTATTTTATATATGATAGCGGACGCTATTTAAAGAAATATAAAAAATTACTTATTATCCTTTGTACGAGTATCCCTCTTATTTTATGTATGCGCTATCCAATCTATATGGATGAAAATTGTATTCATGATTTAAGACAAATACCAGTTATAATAGGCACACTTTATGGTGGCTTCCCTGTTGGTATCATTTTGTTTGCTATTTTATTAATTACAAGATTTTCATTTTATGGATTTAGTATGTTAACAATACTAGTTTATGGAACAATGTTTATCGTTACAGCATTCGCATCCGCAAAATTTAATAAGTATAATAGAAAAATTAAAGTAGCTTATGGAATGTTTTTAACATTTTTTCTAGCAATATTTACAACTGTAATTGTATTAACTTTATCAGATTTTGAAGTGAATAATTTGTACATTATTTATTTCATAATATTACCAACCATTTTGATGTTGTTTGGCATTTATTTTAATGAAGTTTTAAAAGATGCAGTATGTATGCGATCGAAGATGATTAAAATGGAAAAAATGGAGATTGTTAGCCAACTTGCTGCTAGTATATCGCACGAAGTAAGAAACCCCTTAACTGTCGTAAAAGGATTTACTCAACTTTTAAAAACACCTAATTTAACTCCAGAATCAAGAGACGAGTATATTGAACATATACTTGAAGAGTTACATCGTGCACAAGGAATTATTGATGATTATTTAACGTTTGCCAAACCTGCTTCAGAAAAATCAGATCATATTTCAGTAGAACAAGAGTTGAACCGAGTTATTAATATGATCTTACCATTATGCAATATGAATACAATACATATTACAAAAGATTTTTCCACAGCAACAATTGTAGGCAATAAACAGCACTTTCAACAATGTTTTTTAAACTTAATAAAAAATGGGATTGAAGCAATGCCTAATGGTGGTACTTTACATATCTCCTCATCTATTAGTAATAATAAAGTTATTATTCGAATTGAGGATAGCGGAATTGGTATGTCACAAGAGCAAGTAAATCGATTTGGTGAACCATACTTTAGTACAAAAACAAAAGGTACAGGTTTAGGTACAATGGTTGCTGTTAAAATCATTGAAACGATGCAAGGTAGTTTGAAAATCCGAAGCGTTATTAATAAAGGTACAACTTTGACAATTACATTGCCGAAATGTAATATGAACTCATCTGAAAACAAATAAAAAAGGAGCATAATTGCTCCTTTTTTATTTGTTTCGATACATAAGTATCTTCTATGTTTTTTAAGTTTACATTTGTGGAGACTAATTAGAAATTAGTACCCTCCGCCCCAGCAGCTGCATCCAACGATAATTAATAAAATAAATAACACAACTAATAACGCGAAACCTCCACCAAAACCACAAGAACCACCGTAACTCATATTTTCTCCTCCTTTTGGTTTGAAAACTAATAGGTAGTTGATCATTTTAACTGGTTCGTATTATACATTATGTAAATATCCCTTTTTTGAGCATGTCCACATAAAAATAAGTAAAAGCACTCATTTGAGAGTGCTTTAAAATGGATACCAAAAGTTTTGAAATACATGTAACTTTAAATACACTGCAACAATTAAAATAAAAATACCTACAAATAAAGCAATGAAATCCCCGCTTTTCGCTTTATTTGTATAAAACCAAGTTCGTGTATTCTTCTTTCCAAATCCTCTTAAATCCATTGCATTTGAAACTGTATCGATTCTATCTAGTGAATGAATAATTAAAGGCCAAAAAATTAAGACACGGTTTTTCATACGAATCCATAAACTTGCTTCTCCTTTTTCAAAAGCTACTCCTCTCGCCTCTTGTGCATGTTTAATAACTTTATATTCGGACTGAATATCAGGTATATAACGTAATGCAATATTTATTGCATATGTAATCTTATAATGAATTCGAAATTTACTTAAGCTACTCACAAATTTGCTTGGATCAGTCGTATATATATAAATAAGTGTAAATGGTAATAACGTAAAATATTTTAATGAAAGTGTAGCTGCATAAAATAATGTTTCATATGTAATTGTTGCATATCCGATATGTAAAAACGAAGTATATGATTCGGTTAATTCAGATCCATGAGTTGGTGTAATAAATAAAATCATGACAGAATTTAATAAACTAAATGTAAATATAACAGTAAAAACAATGCAAATTTTACGAAATGGAATTTTAGCAATAAATAGTCCGATACATCCAATCATAAATACAAATAGCAATATACGAAAATCAAAAAACAAAAATGTAAGTGTCATACAAAAAATAAATAACATCAATTTCACTGCTCCATCCATGCGATGAAAATATGTACTATACACCTTCCTCCCCCCTAATATCCTCAAAATAATGTTCCATAAACCTTTCAGGATATGAAATTCCACTAAATTTAACTAGTTTGAATAAAGAACTTTCCCTTAGGTTCGCCCTTTGTAACGTTTCTGTATCCCCTAATACAACGCACGCGAAATTATTCGCAATAATTTCCCCTTCATCTAGAACAATCGCTCTGTCTGCATATTCTAAAGCGAGATTCATATCATGTGTGATAAAAATAAAAGATATTCCCTTTACAGCTAGTTTTCTAATAAACGACATAAACTGTTTATAATGATAATAATCTTGTCCCGCTGTCGGTTCATCTAATATGATAAGTTTCGGATTTGCTATTAGTACAGATGCAATCGTTACTCTCTTCTTTTGTCCATAACTTAATGCCTGAATTGGCCAATTTCGAAATGGATACAAACCACAAAGTTTTAATGTTTCTTCCGCTCTAAGCTTAATTTCTTCCTTTGAAAACTTTTTTAATTTTAATGAAAATGAAACCTCTTCTATAACAGTAGGTTGTGTAATCATCTGATTTGGATTTTGCATCACATAACATATAACCTCACCACGTTTACGAATAGACCAAGAATTGATATTTACTTCATCAAATACAATCCTATCATTTTTTGTTTTGTTTATGCCTATAAGACTATGAGCTAATGTTGATTTACCGGCTCCGTTATGGCCCAAAAGTGCTACAATTTCACCTTCATATATGGAGAAATTTACATTGTCCAATACTTTTTGTTTATTAGGATAGGAGAATGACAAATTCTCTACTTTCAATAATTCTTTTTTTGTAGGAGTACCTTTAAAAGAAACCTGCTTCTCCATCCACTCATCTATTATGCTACGAACACTTTCCCTTTGAAGATTTTCAAGCGGGTAGTATATTACGTCATTATTACCATCAAACTGCAATTTCTTTAATACTTCTACGTACATAGGCTCTCTTAAGCCGATAGATGGTAATATATTTGACGCTAAAATCTCTTCTGGTGTCCCTATCGCAACAATTTCCCCTTCATTCATTAAAATGATTTTATCTAAATCCAGGTTTAACATTTCTTCTATTCGATGTTCAATAATTACAATTGTTTTATTATATTGTTTATGTATGCCTTTAATAAGTTCTATCGTATGTAAACTACTTGCTGAATCTAAATTTGCTAACGGTTCATCGAACAATAATATATCAGCATTTGTTGTTAACAAACCTGCTAAAGAAACAGTTTGTTTTTGCCCTCCTGATAATTCATGTGGACTTTGTTTATGAAAAGCATGCATCTTTACTTTTTTTAATGAGTCCGAAACAATCTTTTTCATATCATCTTGATTTACACATTCATTTTCTAAATAAAAAGCTACATCCTCTTCTACTGTAAGACCAATAAATTGAGCATCTTGATCTTGCAAAATTGTTCCTACCTGTTTACTCAGTTCAAAAACACTCTCTTTCCTCGGGTCTTTTCCGGCAATTAAAATATTACCAGTACTAATCCCTTCATAAGAAAAGGGGATTAGCCCATTTATACAATGAGCTAACGTTGACTTCCCTGAACCACTTCGTCCAGCAATTAGTACTTTTTCTCCAGGGTATATATGAAATGTAATGTCTTTTACAGTAGGCTGCGCAGCATGTTCATATTGAAAGCTGAATTGTTCAAAAGAAATGATTGGTTGCATGTTAACATCCCTACTTTTCAATTTTTAAATGTGTATGTTTCTTATTAGATTTAGCTAGACCTATTGTAATTGGCAATCCAAGAACTAAAAATACAATAACATCAGCAATTGTTGCTCCTAATACTTGTATAACAATTTTGTCAAACGGTTCTCCCATCACAATAATATCGAATGCACCAGCAAATATAATAGCAATGACAATACCAAGTAACCCCGTAATAGCTAAATAAGAAATATTCCCCTTATTATACGTCCCATTTTTCACACTAAAGCCAACTCTTTTTTGAATGAGTCCCATTGCAAATCCGATAATGCCTGAACTAATTACCCATCCCCACCAAATACCCCAACCAGCGATTGTATCCGTTACGGTATGACCGATAAGCCCTATTAACAGTCCTGCCACTGGGCCAAATAACGCTCCAAAAACAGTTAAAATAGCTAATGCAGGTTTAATAAATGTATTTGGTGCAATTGAAAATCCCCAAAGTCCTAATATCCCGTATAATGCTGCTCCAATTCCGATTGCCACTACTAACTTCGTTGATAATTTGTTCATTACAATTCCCCTCTCATATTAGTCAACTTTTATTACTCTATATTTATTTTAAAAATGAATTATGCATCGACACTCCCTTTCTATACAACAAAAAATGACCTCTTATATAAGAGGTCATTTTCTTTCACGTTCAAGAATCCTCTTATCTTCCAAAAAACACATCGTGTCCTCTGCGGAATTAGCACCTTCCTATAAATGTACATAGGGGTTGCTGAGGTTTCATAGGGCCGTTCCCTCCACCTCTCTGGATAAGTATTAATTTGTAATTCGTATTATGGCACTAATAAGTGTAAATTTCAACACTTTTCTAATTATTTTTATTTTTCGTTTAACTATACATTTAAATCATTGTATTCTTATAGGAATTATGAAATAATAAATTCAAAATAGTTACGGGAGGAATGTACGATGAAAGTAATCGGTTTAATTGGTGGACTAAGTTGGGAATCTACATCGTTATACTATAAACATATTAATACACTTACACTCTCTCAATACGATCAAAATGCGAAGCTTGTTTTATATAGCATGGACTTTGGTGAAGTAACTACTTTATTACAAAATCATCAATATGAAGAAGTGAAAAACGAATTAGTCACAGTCGCAAAAAAGGTTGAAAAATCCGGAGCTGATTGTTTATTAATGTGTTCCAATACGGTCCATTTATTTGCTGAAGAAGTAGAACAGGCAATATCTATTCCACTTCTTCACATTGGTGATGTAAGTGCTAAAAAAATGGTAGAGCAGAATATAAAACGGATCGGACTATTAGGTACGAAACAAACGATGGAACAAGACTTCTATAAATCACGTCTAGCGAACTATAACATTGAGACAATTATTCCAAATAAAGAGGAAAGAAATTTTATTCATCATGTTATTTTAAATGAATTAAGTAAAGGAATTATTTCAGAAACATCAAAAGAAAAGCTATTACAAATTACAAACTCATTAATTCAAAATGGCGCAGAAGGTATATTGCTAGGCTGCACTGAAATACCATTGCTCATTTCCCAAAACGACCTTACTGTACCTGTTTTTGATACCGCTTTTTTACATGCAAATACTGCTGTGCAGTTTGCAGTATAATAATATAAAAGCATAAAGGTAGTGCCTCTATGCTTTTATATTGTCTAAACTATTTATTTAAAAGAGATGTAATCACTGCAATTGCTTCTTTAGTACCACCACATTCTAAAAAACTATCATTCAGTTTTCGTATACCATGTTTATACTTTTCATTTGAAAGAACGTCTGTTACCGCTTCATTTAAAGTTTGCACATTAACATTCTCTTTCAATAACCGATGTGCTGCTTCAAGTTCAGTTAATCTTTGCGCTATCATTGGCTGGTCTTTATCGTGTGGAATTATAACAAATGGGACATTAAAATAAATGGCATCGTGTACGCTATTCATACCACCATGTGTAATGAAAACATCTGCTTCACTTAATATTTCTGATTGGGGTACGTATGAAGCAATTATAAAATTGTCTGGCGCTTTCTTAATTTTTGAACAATCATTTCTATCACCAATTGCTATTACAACTATTCCATCAAAATCCGAGAAAGTATCAATGCAAGTATTAAAGAATGGTTCGAGTCCTTCAAGCAGTGTCCCCATTGAAATATAAATAACTTTCTTATCTTTAAGTAATTCAAATGGAAACTGTACATTTGTTTTACGCTTTGAAATACTCGGTCCAATAAAAATGTTATTTCTTCCAAATAAATCGCTATTAGGTTGAAAATAGCGACTTGTGTACACAAGAGTAATATCTCCCTTGTTATGCATAAATTGAAGATTATTTTTAGGTGTTACTCCAAATTCATGTTCCATTTGATACAGTAACTGTTCAGAAATTTTATCAGGTTGGAATGGTATTTCTGCATTTGGATGAAAAGGTAATGTTTCCAAAAAATTTGGAGGAATTAAAAATATAGGAGAAGAAACTATGCCTGGAATTTGTAAATACTCCTTTACTAACTCTCCAGCGCCAAATATATCATAAATTACGAAATCAAAATGTATGTTTTCACATAATTGTTTCGTAATTTCTAATATATATAAAGAAGTTTGAACATGTACACGAAAGAAAGAATTCAGCCCATCTGGAGTTTCAGAATCAATAGAAATCTCCTTTAATAAATCTGGATGTGTATATACAGTAGCTCCCAAATCTTCAATTCTGCCTTTAAATTGTTCTGTCGTAATATAATGTACGTGATCACCTCGTTCAGTATAGGCTTTGACTAAACTTAATGTAGGATTTACATGTCCCTCTGCTGGAAAATTAACCACTAAAATATTTAGCACTTATTTCTCACTCCTTACATTTCAATTCGCTTATTAAGCATACTGTAATTATTACCGTCAATCTTCACCTAATAGTCCTAATATGCTTGCTACTTTAGGTTGATAAATAATTGTTAGTGATTAAATTAAAAAAGGCATCTACATAAGTAGATGCCAAACCGTGATAAGGAGTGTTCTGTGAGGTTAGAATAAGCTTTTCAGCTTGTCCTATGCTATCAATATATGATTTATTTTATAAAATGTGAATAATTGATAGAATGATTTCACCTCTCTATCACCCATTTTGAACCTATTTCTAAATAAGTCGACTCTAGTTTCTGTACTATTTCATATGTTTTAACCTTCTTGAGAGCTATCTATTTTTATAGTTTCTCCAGTCAATCTCTTATTTTTCAGTTCAAAATAAGCATCTAAAACTTCTTTTCCAATATCAGAGTTAATACCAGATTTATCATTAATAACCCACGGCACAACTACAGAGAATGATACTTCAGGATTATCATACGGCGCATATCCTGCTAACGTTAAATTATAACATTCTCTTCGCTCACCTTTTTCATTTCTTCCAATATCACTTTCTCCACCGTATACTGTCTGTGCTGTCCCTGTTTTACCTGCTGGCTTATAAGATGCTTTTTGGAACGCCCTTACTCCTGTTCCATCACCTTCTTGGAATACCTTTCTAAATCCTTCTTTTACTTGATTTATATATTCCTCTTTCATATCTATCTTATTTAAAACGATTGGTTCTACTGCATGCACCACTTTACCAATCTCATCTTTTTGCGACGTTTGCTCTCTTACCTCTCGAACAATTTGTGGCTTCATTCGATATCCACCGTTTGCGATTGTTGAAATATACTGTACAAGTTGAAGTGGCGTATAGGTGTCATACTGGCCAATTGAGTAGTCTAGTAAGAAACCAGGTTGATTATCTTTTTTACCAATTTGTCCAGCTGTTTCATTTGGTAAATCAATACCCGTTGGAACACCTAATCCAAATTGCCTGAAATAATACCTCATTTTATCAAAGTACTCCTGTTTAATATTTAATGAACTATTTTTCACATAATCTACACCTGCAATTTTTAATGCTGTATGAAACATATAAACGTTTGAAGAGACTTGTAACGCTCTTAAATCATCAATATTTCCAAACTCTTTCCAAGACTTTTTTTCCTTTGTTCCTTTAAACTTCATAGGTGCATCATAAAAATAAGTACCTGGTGCTATAGCTTTCGTTTCAAATCCAGTTAAAACTGTCGCACCTTTAACTGTTGATCCAAGCTCATAAGAACTAGTCATTGTGCCTAATGCATAGTCTTCAACTTCTGTTTTTCCGTCTTTTTCTACAAGTCTTTTCCCGGCCATGGATAATACTTGTCCGTTTTTCGGATTCATCATCACAACGAAAGCACGGTCCAACATGGATTCTGACCCTTTATATGTCTTTAATATTTTTTCAATACTTTCTTCTACTTTCTTCTGTAATTCCATATCTATTGTTAAAGTTAAATTCTTACCGCTCTTTCCCTCAGAAACGATTTCCGTTCTAATTGTATTACCTTGTTTATCTGCAACGCTTCTTACTTCTTTTTTTGTACCATGAAGTACATCTTCGTATTGCTGCTCGATATAACTTTTTCCAACCCTATCATTTCGGCTATAATCACGTACCAAGTAGTAATCTAATCGTTCACTTGGTAATCCTTCATCGGAATTAGAAACATTTCCAAGAACAGATCGGAATAATCCATCATTTACATACACTCTCTCCCAATCAACCGATACGTCTACACCTGGGAGATTCGCTAAACCTTCACTAATTATAGTAAATTCCTTTTCACTAACATCTTTTTTAATAATTTGAGGAGCCATTTGATAACCAGAAGTCATCTTACTTTTAATAGCTAACACTTTTATATCTTTCTCTGTTAATTCCTGAAGATTTTTATCTGTAACCCGTTTTCTTTTTAACTCTTCTATTTTTTTATCTAGCTTCTTGCCGCTAATATCCTTTTCTCTAAATGTATCTATTTCTTTTTTCGATACTAGATTTTCAGCCAGTTTCGGATTTAATTGCATCCAAAAATCTTTCTTATCTGTCTCAGTTAACTTAGCTATATCTTCTTGCGGCATTTCAATTATGTCTGCAAGTTGTCTTGCAGTTTTTAATATATCTTCTGATTTTACACCTTTCATCTTTGTATATGTAATTGTACGTAAAGATTTATTATCAACTACTGGATTGCCTTCTCTATCAAATATTTTTCCGCGTGGGACAGATAGGCTCACAGTTGTATTTTCTCTCTTTTCTACTTCATTTTTATAAGTCTCTCCATCGAAAATTTGCACTTTACCTAACTGTATAATCATTGCAGAAAATAATAAAAATACACAAAGAAATAAAATATTTAACCGCGTCGGTATTGCTCTACCACTTTTTTTCTCATGCTTTTTCACCTTGTCATAATCTCCTCCTTACCGAATTCCTACTAATAATTGAATCTATATATTAAAAGTAATGCACATTTTCTATACAGTACTTTGCACAAATATTAATATACTGATAAAAACTTAATAGAAATTAAAACAAAGGTTAAGAAAAGGTAAAGTTTACTAAATTAAATATAAAAATCCCCAATAACCAAAAGTTAAGCTTTCGGTTATTGGGGATTTAGTAATTTAAGAGTTAATAATTGGACGTATTGATTCGAATCTATCATCATAATTTGATAGAGATTTTTCGCTCTGAGCTTTCGGCAAGTAAATCGTTACTGTTGTCCCGACTCCAACTTCACTCATAATACTTATATTCCCTTGATGACTTTCAATGATTTTATAACTTAACATTAATCCGATACCGGTACCTTTTTCTTTCGTACTATAAAAAGGCTCACCTAATCTCTTAATTCTATCTTCAGGTATCCCTATTCCTTCATCAATTACATGAATAATGACACCTTCATCGTTTATCTCTTTAATATGAATTGTAATTTTCCCGCCATCTGGCATAGCTTCGATTGAATTTTGCAAAATATTAATAAACACTTGTTTCAATTGATTTTCTGAGCATTCAATGCTTATGTCTTTGTTGTCTGCATATAGTTCCACTTGAATATTCGTCATAATTGCTTTTGTATTCATTAACGATACGACATTATTATAAATTTGATAAATATTTTTTTGTTCTGTATTTATCTCCTCTGTTTTAGCAATTGATAAAAACTCTTGAAGAATCGCTTCTATTCTTTCAATTTCAGAAAGCATTAAATCAAAATATTTTTCTTGATCTTCTTTATTAATTTGAAATAACTGTATAAACCCTTTAATGACAGTTAAGGGGTTCCTCACTTCATGAGCCACACCAGCTGCTAATTGACCAATTGCTGCAAGTGTATCTGATTTATTTAGCAATTCTTCTGTCTTTTTCCGTTCTGTAATATCGCGTACAATGATCATAATTTTATCATGTAATAATGGTAAGCATCTAGCTTCAAAGAAATCGACACTCCCATTAATTGTAAGTGGATATTCAACAATTACATTCGTCCCTTTTTCCTTCACTTGATGAATTGCTTCCTGAAACTGCTGTGCTACTGGAGATGGTAATACTTCGAAAAACTTTTTTCCCATAAAAGCTTGTGCCGGTACGTAAAATTTCGAAGGGGACCCTGCTTTATAATCTATAATTGTGCCATCATCTTCTGTTAAGAAACATAAATCTGGTAAAGCCTTAAAAATTAATTCCAATTCAGACGTTTGTTGTTTTAACTGGTCTTCTATCGCTTTTAAATGTGTAATATCTACTCCGACAGCCCAGTAGCTATATCCTGTTACAGGAAACTGTTCTGATATATTGGACCACATGATTGTTTTGATTTCACCATTTTTACATGTTAAGTGCATTTCCCAATCCCTGAAATTTTTTCCACAAGTTAAAAATTTCGTTTGTATTTGGTGACGATAATTATGATCTGGGTACAATAATTGTAGGGCATTTGGATTCCCTATTATTTCTTCAGCTGTATAACCTGTTACAATTTCACACTCCCGATTCCACAAAACAAAATCTCCATTATAATCAAGCGCATCAACCATAACAGGCATGTTTTGTAAAATCGTATGCAGTTCCTCCTCTTTTCGAGAAAGCAACGTTGTATTTTTACTTTGAAATACCTTTGTTGCTCCATCTATAATTAGATTTGAAAGCATTTCAAAGTATTTTTGACAATTGAAAATGTCACTTTTGTTTGACCATGCTACAAAAGATCCTAAATGTTGATTGTATAAAAAAATGGGGATTTCAATTTTGGGAAGTTTACATATTTTCATCTCATTTATTCCAAAAGAAAATATACATTCTTTTTCAGCATCAAGAAGTTGATGTGATATGTTGGTTAATTTATAAAACTGTTCTGCCATGGTTTCTATTGTACTCACATCAATAAGTTCCATTAGCCGCGCATTCATTCCTTTTTCACCTCAATATGTAAAATTAATACAAATTCAAAATTTATACTTCTCCATTATACGTAGAATGTGCCTTTAGGTATATAGCTGCAGAATAATTATTCGAATAAATTTTATTTTTCAATTAAAATAGAGAAGAATTTGCGTATAAAATGAATCCTTAATCAGTACGTATTTTGTTCATCACATATTAATTCTGAATGTACGACCAACCTAAAACGGGTACTCATGCAGAAACCGGATTTTAATATCAGAGTCATACACATCGATTTTAGTAGTATAAAAACACAAAAAATATAAAGTTCATAAAATTTTCACAATTAATATGAAAAATATAAACATTTATTCCAATATATTCTATATAATAAAAAGTAATAAGGCTTCTATGAATCTCATAGAATACCTTACCCCTAATAAAAAGAAAAAAAGAATC